>NZ_JBFBAT010000002.1:220157-822952 GCF_040682375.1 Streptomyces sp. NPDC051214 | reverse complement strand
GAGAAGCGTCGAGCTCGCCGCGTGACCCCAGCAATACCGAACCACCCCAAACCCGACAGGGGTGCCTTGACGAACGACATAGAGGCACCCCCCCGCCCGAGGGCCTAACGCAAGTGTGACGTGTCGTTCAGGAGGCGTACCGAGGCGTTGCCGTCGGCGTAGTACGCCACCGCTGAGACCGACGCCGCCGAGAGTTCCATGCGGAACAGGGACTCCGGTGGGGCGCCCAGGGCCAGGCGGATCAGGGTTTTGATTGGCGTCACGTGCGTGACCAGGAGGACCGTGCGGCCGGCGTACTCCGCCGTCAGGCGATCCCGCGCCGCCGAGACCCTCTCCGCCACCGCCGCGAAGGACTCGCCCCCCGGAGGCGCCGCCTCCGGAGACGCCAGCCAAGCGTTCAGCTCCTCCGGCTGACGCGAACGCACCTCGCCGAACGTGAGGCCCTCCCAGGAACCGAAGTCCGTCTCCCTCAGACCGTCGTCGACCCGTACGTCGAGGCCCAGGCGGGCGGCGACCGCCCGCGCCGTCTCCTGGCACCGCTTCAGCGGCGAGGACACGATCGCCTGGATCGTGCCCCGCGCCGCGAACGCCGCCGCCGCGCGCTCGGCCTGCTCCCGGCCCACCTCGGAGAGGGCGGGGTCGGAGCCGCCGCTCCCGGAGAAGCGTTTCTGGGGCGTCAGCGCGGTCTCCCCGTGCCGCAGGAGGACGAAGGTCGCGGGGGCGCCAAGGTCAGCGGGCGCCGCCCAGCCGACCGGCGGAGCCTGCGGGGCCTGCGGGGCCTGGGGGGCCTGCGGGGCCTGGGGCGACGGCTCAGCCGGGGGTACCTGCTGAGCCCGCGCCGCGACATTGCGCGCCGCCCCCGCATCCAGCTCCGCCGTCGAATCCGACGCCGACCACCGCTCGCCCCGCTTGCCCGCGTCCATCGCCTCGTTGGCCAGCCGGTCCGCGTGCTTGTTCTGCGCGCGCGGGATCCACTCGTACGTCACCTGGGCGGGCGGGAAGATCCGCGCCGCCTCGGCGGCGAGCGGCTTCATGTCCGGGTGCTTGATCTTCCAGCGGCCCGACATCTGCTCGACGACGAGCTTGGAGTCCATCCGGACGCGGATCGAGGCGGTCGGGTCAAGGTCGTGTGCCGCCTTGAGGCCGGCCACAAGACCCTTGTACTCGGCCACGTTGTTCGTCGCGACGCCGATGTACTCGGCGGCCTCCGCCAGGGTCTCCCCCGTGGCCGCGTCGATGACGACCGAGCCGTAACCCGCGGGCCCCGGGTTGCCCCGCGACCCGCCGTCGGCCTCGACGATCAGTTCCCGGACAGCCTCTCGGACAGACTCCCGCACGGCCACCGTCCCCTACAGACCCGACTCGGACGTACGGACCAGGATGCGGCTGCAGTTCTCGCAGCGCACGACCGTGTCGGGAGACGCCGCCTTCACCTCGTTGACCCCGGTGATGTCCAGCTCGATGCGGCAGCCCTCGCAGCGCCGCTGGTAGAGCTTGGCCGCGCCGACGCCGCCCTCCTTGGCACGCAGCTTGTCGTAGAGCTTGAGCAGGTCGGCGGGGACCGAACCGGCCACGACCTCGCGCTCCTTGGTGACCGTGGCGACCTCGCCGTCGATCTCCTCGAACGCCGCGTCACGGCGTGCCGTCGCGTCGTCGATCTTCGCCTGGACCGAGGAGACACGTTCCGCCAGCTCGGAGACCCGCTCCTGGGCGGACTCACGGCGCTCCATGACCTCGAGGACGACGTCCTCCAGGTCACCCTGGCGCTTGGCGAGCGAGGCGATCTCGCGCTGGAGGTTCTCCAGGTCCTTGGGGGACGTCACGGCACCCGAGTCCAGGCGCTGCTGGTCACGGTTGGCGCGCTGGCGCACCTGGTCGACGTCCTGCTCCGCCTTGGTCTGCTCGCGGGCGCAGTCGCTCTCCTCGGTCGTCGAGGCGACGTGCAGATCGCGCAGCTGCGCGATGTCCTTGTTCAGCGACTCGATCTCGGCGTGCTCGGGCAGGGACTTCTTCCGGTGCGCCAGCTGCTGGAGGCGTACGTCGAGTGCCTGGACGTCGAGGAGTCGGATCTGGTCGGCGGGCGCGGCGTTCAGTTGGGGGCTCCTGTGGTGTGGGTATTCGAGGCCGCGTGGGCGGTCCAGGGGTCGGTGACCGTCTTGGAGACGTGGACGCGAAGTCCCCATCCGTGACGGTCGGAGATCTGATCGAGCTGCGTCGCCGCCAGTTCGCACCACGGCCACTCGGTGGCCCAGTGCGCGGCGTCGAGCAGCGCGAGCGGAGTCTGTGCGCGGGCCTCCGACACCGGGTGGTGGCGCAGGTCCGCGGTGAGGAAGGCGTCCACGCCGGACGCGCGTACGTCGTCGAAGAGGCTGTCGCCGGAGCCGCCGCTGACCGCGAGGGTGCGGACGAGCTGCTCCGGGTCGCCCGCGACGCGGATGCCCTGCGCGGTGGCGGGCAGGCGCTCGGCGGCGCGGTCGGCGAGTTCGCGGAGCGTCAGGGGGTGTTCGAGCTCGCAGATCCGGCCGAGGCCGCGGCGGCCGTGCGCATCCGCCGGGTCGGGTACGAGGGGACGGACGATCCGGAGGTCGAGCGCGCCCGCGAGGGCGTCGGAGACACCGGGGTCGGCACGGTCCGCGTTCGTGTGCGCGACGTGCAGCGCCACGTCGTTCTTGATGAGGTCGTGGACGACGCGGCCCTTGAAGGTGGCCGCCGAGACGGTCGTCGTGCCGCGCAGATAGAGCGGGTGGTGCGTGACCAGGAGCTGGGCGCCCAGCTTCACCGCTTCGTCGACGATCTCCTGGACGGGGTCGACGGCGAACAGGACCCGGGAGACCTCCGCGTCGGGGTCTCCGCAGACCGTGCCGACCGCATCCCAGCTCTCGGCCAGTTCGGCGGGCCACAGGGCGTCGAGGGCGGCGATGACTTCAGACAGACGGGGCACGGAGAAAGGCTACCTTCCCGCCGCTCCCGGCATGGCGTGCGTTACGCACCGCTACGGCCTGCTACTGAGCGCCCCGCGGCGAAGCCACACATGGATACGGCCCCGCCGCGGCTTACGGGGTGCTACTTGACGAGGTTGTCCCTGAGGTCCCCCAGGACCTCGTTCGCCGCGGTCACGCCGAGACCCAGGTACCACGTCTCGTCCGGGACGTTCTTGGCCTGGCCTGCCTTGACCGCGTCCAGCTTCTTCCACAGGGGGTTCTTCTCGGCCTCGGAGCGGCCCGTCTTCTTCGGGTCGCCGTAGACGCCGGTGAAGATCCAGTCCGCGTCGGCCTCGTCGATCTTCTCGGTGCTGATCTCCGTGGCGAGGTCGTTGACCTGCTGGTTCTTGGGGCGGGGCAGGCCGGTGTCGGCGAGGATCGTGCCGATGAAGGACGCCTTCGCGTAGAGGCGTACGCGGTCCGGCATGTACCGGAGCATCGTGATCGTCGGCTTGTCGTCGCCGAGGTCCCGGCCCAGGGACCTCGCCTTCTCCTCGTACGCGGCCAGCTCCGTCTTCGCCTTGGCGGTCTTGTCGAGCGCGGCCGCGTTCAGGAGGTAGTTCTCCTTCCACGTGAAGCCGGGGCGGATGGAGAAGACCGTCGGGGCGATCTTGGAGAGCTGTGGATAGAGCTTGGCGGCGCGCAGTTCGCTGCCGAGGATCAGGTCCGGCTCGAGGTTGGCGATCGCCTCCAGGTTGAGGGCGTTGATCGTGCCCACGTCCTTGGGGTCACCCGCGTCCTTCTTCAGGTAGCCGGGGATGCCGTCGTCGCCCTCGGTGGGGGCGTAGCCGACGGGCTTCACGCCGAGCGAGACGACGTTGTCGAGCTCGCCGACGTCCAGGACCACGACCCGCTTGGGCTGCGCCTTCAGCTCGGTCTTGCCGCGGGCGTGCGTGATGGTGCGCGGGAACGCGCCCGGCTTCGCCGTCGTGCCCATTTTCGCGGTCTGCTCGGCGGCCTTGGAGAAGTCCTCGCCTCCCTGGGCGACGGCCTTGCTGCCGGTGCCGTCGCCGGACTTGCCGGAGTCGTCGCCGGACCCGCAGGCCGCGAGGGAGAGCGCGCCGGCCACGGCGAGGGCGAGGGCGGCCGTGCCCCGGTGGCGGCGGGGTCGTACGGACGGTGAGGACGCGGGCCGTGAGGACGCGGACCGTGAGGACGGTGAGAACGGTGCAAGCGGTGCCATCGGTGCTCCAGCTCCAGGGGGTGTGCTGCTGCCGCTTCCGCAGGCCCGCAATCACTTAGGTGGGCCTTACCTTAAGCGCGCCCTCCTCACCCAGCACAACCACCCCCGCCCCCTCAGGCGAATCCGTACACCGCCACCCTTCTGTGTGAAACGGGCGTCCACAGGTGCCACGGCAGCGCGTACGAAAACTAGCTTCGTGGCCCGGAGGTTCCCCCATGACAGCGCCCACCCTTGAGCCCGAGCCCATGACCGCGCCGACGTCTCCCCCGGCCCCCGCCGCGCCCCCCGCGCCCCCCGCGCCCCCCGCGCCCCCGGTGATCACCGCCGACGGCGCCTACGCCGCCCGTCTCGCCCTCGACGGCGGTTCCTGGTTCCCCGAGCGCTGGACCCTCGACTCCCCGGAGCCGTACGCGGTGCCGCTGCCCGGCCATCAGCCCGAGGAGCCCGGCACCGAGGTGCTCCCGATGGCCGACGGCCGGGTCCTGATCCACCGCATCGTCGACGGCCGGCACGCCTTCGCGCTCCTGTACCCGACGGGCCCGGAGACCGGCGAGATCCCGCTCGGCGCCGTGGAGTGCGGCGCGTCCCGGCTGACGCTGCTGCCGCCCTCACCGGCGGCCGGTCACGCGTACGCGCTCGCGGTGGGCGCGGGGTCGACCGCCCTGTGGCTGGTGGCGGGCGGCGCCTTCGGTCCCGAGCACGTCGCGGAGATCCCCGGGCACTGTTCGGGCGGGGTCTGGCTGGACGGGGAAGGCCGGATGCTGGCCCTGGACCGGGAGTCGGGCGGCCGGGTCAAGACGGTGGCGGTGGACCTGGAGCGGGGCGGCGAGGTGTCGCCCCTCCTTCAGATCGCCGACGAGAGCGACGACCGGCTGCTGCTCGCGGACCCCGACAGCGGGCTGCTCCTGATCCGCTCGGACGCGCCGGGCCACGACAGGCTCGGCTGGGGGGTGCTCGGCGGCACGCGCCCGGTGCGTTTCCCCGAGTGCCTGCGCCTGCCCGATCTCGCGGTGACGCCGTTCGCCATACAGCCCGGTCAGACGCTGATGCCGGAGAGCTGTGCGGTGGCGTTGCGGATCGACGGGGCGGCGGGGAGCTGGCTCGGCCTGTGGCGACCCGCCGAGCGTCGTCTGCATCAACTGGCCGCGCCCGAAGGGTGGTTGGCCGGTTCGGGGTGGTGGACGCGGGAGGGTGCGCTGCGTCTTCCGTATGTGACGGAGGCGGTTCCGTGCGGGGTCGCGGAGCTGGAACCTCCCGCTCCGGCCGCCCCGCCCGCGGCGGTTGCCGCGCGGCCCGTTCCGTTGCAGCAGGCGCCTCTCAACGGGCGCGCGGGGGTTGGTTAGACTCACCCGGCTGCACCGAACGATCTTCTTTACAGAGTCACAGCTTTTACGGGGTGAATGTGTTGACCAGAACCGAGATACGTACGGAATCCGAGCGGAATCCCGAGCCGCGGGAGGCGGCGGGTACCTCCGGTGCCGGCAGGCATCGGGGGCCTGTGGCCGAGTGTGACACTCCCGCGGTGACGCCGCGGGGCCGGCATCGTCGGCAGGGCGACGAGAACTGACTCTTTCCCCAACCCCGCCCCTTCCCGGCTGTGACATTTGCGGCTCCGCCGCGGGCCGCTCGGCGCGGGGGCCTTGTCCTCAAACGCCGGACGGGCTGAAAATCCAGCCCGTCCGGCGTTTGAGGACGAACTCGGCGGAGCCGGTGATTGACGGCAACCAAGGCCCCCGCGCCAGAGCGGGTTTTCGGGAAGGGGCGGGGTTGGGGACGAATCAGCCCCGCTTCAGCCCCAGCACCTCCGACGCCGCGAACGTCTCCCCGGAGGGCCTGCCCGCGTAGTAGGGCGACAGGGCCTCGTCCAGTTCCTCGTACGTGAAGACGTCCTTCGCCGTGTCGAACTTCGCCGCCACCTTGGGGCGCTCGACCACCGCCACCATTCCGCCGTGCACCACGAGCAGTTGGCCGTTGACCCCGGCCGCGGCCGGTGACGCCAAGTAGCCGACCAGGGGCGCCACATGCTCGGGGGCGAGCGGGTCCAGCTCGCCCGCGCCCGGCTCCTGGTAGCCCGCGAAGACGTCCTCCGTCATCCGGGTCCGCGCCCGGGGGCAGATGACGTTCGCCGTCACGCCGTACTTGCCGAGCGCCAGCGCGCTCGACGTCGTCAGGCCGACGATGCCGCCCTTGGCCGCCGCGTAGTTCGGCTGGCCCGCCGAACCCGCGAGGAACGCCTCGGACGAGGTGTTGACGATCCGGCCGTAGACAGGACCGCCCGCCGCCTTGGACCGCTCGCGCCAGTGCACGGACGCGAAGTGGGACGTGTTGAAGTGGCCCTTGAGGTGGACGTGGATGACCGAGTCCCACTCGCTCTCGCTCATCGAGAAGATCATCCGGTCCCGCAGGATGCCCGCGTTGTTCACCAGGATGTCGAGCTTGCCGTACGTGTCGATCGCCAACTGGACGAGCCCGCGCGCCTGTTCGTGGTCCGCGACATCACCCAGGTGCGCGACCGCCTGCCCGCCCGCCGCGCGGATCTCGGCGGCGACCTCCTCGGCGGGCGTCGCGGACGCCTCGCCCGAGCCGTCACGGCCCGTCTTTCCGAAGTCGTTGACGACGACGCTCGCGCCGAGCCGCGCGAGTTCGAGGGCCTCCGCACGGCCGAGGCCGCGGCCCGCGCCCGTCACGATCGCGGCCAAACCGTCCAGTGGCCGTGGCAATGGCTGTGCCATCAGGGATCGAAGTCCTCTCAGATCTCGATGCACGTACGCAGCGCGACGCCCGTACGCATCTGGTCAAGCGCTTCGTTGATCTCGGAGAGCGGCACCCGGTGGGTGATGAGGCTCTCCAGGTCGATCCGCCCCGCACGCCACAGCGCGATGGCCCGCTCGTAGGACTGCAGGACGTCGCCGCCGCCGTACATGGACGGCAGGATCCTCTTCTCGTCGAAGAACAGCTCGAACATGTTCAGCTGGAGGTTGTCGTCCATGGCGCCCGCGCCGACGACGACCAGCGTGCCGCCGCGCCGCGTCGTCTCGTACGCCGTACGGGCGGTGGCGGACTTGCCGACGACCTCGAAGACGTAGTCGAAGCCCTCGCCCGCGGTGATCCGCTGCTTGGCGTCGGCGAGTTCGTCCGGGGAGACGGCCTCCGTGGCGCCGAACCGCAGCGCGGCCTCACGCCGTGAGGCCACCGGGTCGACGGCGATGATCTGCGCCGCGCCCTTGAGCCGCGCGCCCTGGATCGCGGAGATGCCGACGCCGCCGCAGCCGATGACGGCGACCGACGAACCGGCCTCCACCTTCGCGGTGTTGATGGCCGCGCCGAGCCCCGTCGTCACCCCGCAGCCGATCAGGGCCGCGATGTCGAAGGGCACGTCGTCCGGAATCGGCACGGCGCAGCCCGCGTCGACCACGACCTCCTCGGTGAAGGTGCCCGTGCCCGCGAAGCCGAAGACGTCCCCGCCGGGGCGCTTGAAGTTGGGCGTGCCCGCGTTCATGAAACCGGCGAGGCACAGCTGGCTCTGGCCGCGCTTGCACGCCGGACACTGGCCGCAGGCGGGCAGCCAGCACACCAGGACCCGGTCGCCCTGGCTGATCCCGCTCACGCCGTCACCGACGTCGACGATCTCGCCCGCGCCCTCGTGGCCGGGGATGAAGGGTGCGGGCTGCGGCAGCACGCCGTTCATCGCGGAGATGTCGGAGTGGCACAGGCCGGTGGCCCGCACCCGGATCTTCACCTTGCCGGGGCCGAAGCCCACCGCCTCGACGTCGTCGAGGACCTCCAGCTTGTCCTGGCCTATCTCGTGCAGTACGGCTGCGCGCATGGTGCGGCTCCTCTCGTACGAAACTCAGGCGGTACGGCGCTTCAGGCGTTACGGCGCTTCAGGCGTGCTCGACGATCGTGTCGGCGAGGACCGGCGCGTCGTCCCGTTCGGCGGCCGTCACCGAGACCTGGACGCGGCCGCTCCGCGGGCGCCACATCCGGATGCGCAGGGTCTCGCCGGGGAAGACGATCCCGGTGAAGCGGGTGCTGTAGCTCCGCACCCGCGACACATCGCCGCCGAGCACCGTGTCGACGACGGCCTTGAGCGTCATCCCGTAGGTGCACAGACCGTGCAGGATCGGCCGGTCGAAGCCGGCGAGCTTGGCGAACTCGGGGTCGGCGTGCAGCGGGTTCCAGTCCCCGGAGAGGCGGTAGAGCAGCGCCTGCTCCTCGCGGACGGGGCGCTCGACGGTCCTGTCGGGCTCGCCCTCGGGGGCGGGGAGGCGGGTCGATGGCCCGCGTTCGCCGCCGAAACCGCCTTCACCGCGTACGAAGATCTGGGCGTCGCTCGTCCACAACGGACCCTCGGCGTCGCCCACTTCGGTGCGCAGGACGAGGATCGCGGCCTTTCCCTTGTCGTACACGGCGGCCACCTTGGAGGTGGTGACGGCCTCGCCCTTGACCGGGATCGGGCGGTGCAGCGTGATGCTCTGGCCGCCGTGTAGGACCGCGGCCAGGTTGACCTCGATGCCGGGGGACGAGAGGCCGCCGACGACGCCCATGCCGGCGCCCGCGACGGTCGCGAAGCTGGGCAGGACGTGCAGCCTGGACTCCAGGGTGTAGCGCAGCTCGTCGGGGTCGGTGGCGGGGACGCCCGCGCCGAGGCCCAGGTGGTAGAGCTGGATGTCCTTGTGATCCCAGGAGATCTCGGCCGACCTGGGCTCCGCGGCCAGTGCTTTCGCGGCATCGATGGGCATGGGGTGGCAGCTCCTTGGCCGGTCTGAAGACCTCGGTGCGGCCGTCCGCACCGTCGGTCGCACCGAGGTCGCAACAGGGCCGGAAGGAGCCCGTTCTAGAACGCGTTCCAGTCCGGCGATCCCATGTATAGCCGAGGGCCCGGTAGTTGTGAAGACTCCTGACGTCACGTCAGATCTCGCTCGGCGGGCCGCCTCGCCCGGCCCGTGACATTTGTACCGGCCGAGTCCGTACAACCACATCTGCCGGATTCCCGCCCCCGCTCCGTAGGGTCGGCAGCCTGGGACGAGGCGCCACGGCGCGACAGGAGAAACGATGGCGGTGAAGGACTTCTGGCAGCGGCACGCACGTCTCGCGCGCTGGAAACACAGCGGCAGGGCGCAGCTGGCCGAGGCGCGGGCGCGGGAGAAGTCCGGCCGGAGCAGACCCGAGGACCTGGGCCCGCCCAACGGCTTCGCGATGCTGCCCTGGCTCCTGATGGGGATGGGCTCCTTCTCCAACGTCCTCCAGGGCGAGACGGGCAACCCCTGGCTCGGCGGGCTCGGCCTGCTGGTCTTCAACTCCCTTTACATCAGCGTGGTGTTCCGCGCCTTCGACAAAAGGGCGCGGGAGGCACGCGTCACCCGGCAGCTCCTGCTCGCGCTGACCGCGGTCACCCTCGCCCTCGCCATCGGCTACGGCGGCAGCTGGCTGATGTTCTTCCCGCTGCTCGGCCTGGCCACAGGGTCGGTGCTCCGGGGCCGGCAGCTCGTTCCCGCGGCGTTCGCCCTGAGCATCACGGCGGCGGTGGTCGGCGGTCTCAAGGACGGGTGGGACGCGGCGGGCATCGCGTACGGCACGTTCATCTCCGTCATGGTGACGGCCGCGATCCTCGCCCTCTCCGAGACCGTGAAGGAACTGCGCTCCACCCGCGAGGAGCTGGCCCGCAGCGCGGTCGAGAAGGAGCGGCTGCGTTTCTCGCGTGACCTGCACGACCTGCTCGGCCACACGCTCTCGGTGATCGTCGTGAAGGCGGAGGCGACGCGGCGTCTGGCGCCCCGCGACCTGGACGCCGCGCTCGGCCAGGTCTCCGACATCGAGTCCGTCGGCCGCCAGGCCCTGACCGAGATCCGCGAGGCGGTCACCGGCTACCGCGAGGGCAGCCTGGCCACCGAGCTCGACCGGGCCCGCGACCTCCTGGACGCGGCGGGCATCGAGGCCGTCGTGCGCCAGTCGGGCCCGCCGCTCGCCCCGCAGACCGCAGCGCTGCTCGGCTGGGTCGTCCGGGAGTCCGCCACCAATGTCGTACGCCACGCGCGGGCGTCCCGCTGCGAGATCGAGGTGACGGGCACCGCCGAACGGACTCGGCTGCTGATCACCGACGACGGTCGCGGCGTAGGCTCGGGAACGCCCGGCAGCGGGCTGAAGGGCCTGGCCGAACGCCTCGCGGCGGCGGGCGGCTCCCTCGGGTCGGGCCCCGCACCGGGCGGCGGGTTCCGGGTCACGGCGGAGCTGCCGGTCACCGAGCCGAGCCCCGGCCCCGGTTCCGGTCCTGGTTCCGGTCCCCTCCTGGAGGAGCGCACCCCATGATCAGAGTCCTGCTCGCCGAGGATCAGGGCATGATGCGCAGCGCGCTCGCGCTGCTGCTCGGCATGGAGGCGGACATCGAGGTCGTCGCGCAGGTGGGCGCGGGTGACGCGATCGTGGACGCGGCGCTGAACGCGCGCCCCGATGTGGCGCTCCTCGACATCGAGCTGCCGGGCCGCAGCGGGCTCGACGCGGCGGCGGACCTGCGGGACGAGTGCCCGGAGTGCCGGGTCCTCATCCTCACGACCTTCGGCAGGCCCGGCTATCTGCGCCGGGCCATGGAGGCGGGCGCGGTGGGGTTCCTGGTCAAGGACGGCCCGGTGGAGGACCTCGCGGAGGCGATCCGGCAGGCGCTGCGGGGCGAGACGGTGATCGACCCCGCGCTCGCCGCGGCGGCCCTGAGCGCGGGGCCGAGCCCGCTGACCGGCCGGGAGGCGGACGTCCTGAAGGCTTCGGTGGACGGCGCGACGGTCTCCGACATCGCGGAGAAGCTGCACCTGTCGGAGTCGACCGTACGGAACTACCTCTCGGCGGCGATCGGAAAGACGGAGACGCGCAACCGCATGGAGGCGGTACGGGAGGCGAGGCAACGGGGCTGGCTATGACTGGCCCCTGGGCCTTGACCCGGGTCATGGCTTGTGGCCCCGCGGCCCCCGGCACCCTCGATCACCGGCTCCGCCGAGTTCGTCATCAAACGCCGGACGGGCTCTTTTTCTCCCTCGGCATCCACACCAGCAGCACCACGACCCCCGCAAGCAGAATGAACCCACTGGTCCTGAACGCCGCCGCGTAGCCCTCGGTCAGGGCCTCGGGGCTCGTGGAGCCGCCCATGCGTGAGGCCGCGACCGTGGAGAGCACCGCGAGGCCCAGTGCCCCGCCCATCGTGCGCGAGGTGTTGATGAGGCCGGAGACGAGGCCCGCGTCGCCCGGCGCCGCCCCGGACGTGCCCAGCGAGGCCAGCGGTGTCGCGGCCAGGCCCGCCCCGAACATCATCACGATGCCGGGCAGCATGATCGAGGTGAGGTACGCGCCGTCGGCCGTCATCATCGACTGCCAGCCGAACCCGGCCGACGCCACGATGATGCCCAGCAGCGACACGTTCTTCGCCCCGAGCACCGGCATCAGGCGGGGCGCCAGCTTCGAGCCGAAGACGATCGTCAGCGAGGACGGGATCAGGGCGAGGCCCGCCTTCAGCGCCGAGTAGCCGAGGACGTTCTGCGCGTACAGCGTCATGAACATCCACATGGCGAACATTCCCGCGCCGCACACGAACATCGCCGCGTTCGCCGCCGACACCGACCGCACCCTGAACAGCTTCAGCGGCATCAGCGGCACCGCCGCCCGCGCCTCCACCACCAGGAACGCCGCGAGCAGCGCGAGGCCCGCCGCCAGGGGCACCAGGGTCTCGGCCGCCGTCCAGCCCTGCTCCTCGGTCTGGACGATGCCGTACGCGAGGGTGGCGAGCCCGCCCGTCACCAGGATCGCGCCCGGCAGGTCGAGCTTGCGGCTGCCGCCCGCGCGGCTCTCGGTCAGCCACAGCACGCCCGCCACGAGGACGAGCGCGCCGATCGGCACGTTGATCAGGAGCACCCACCGCCAGGAGAGCAGGTCGGTGAGGACTCCGCCGACCAGGCCGCCCGCCGCGCCGCCGCCCGCGCCGACCGCCGACCAGGTGCCGATGGCCCGTATGCGGGCGGGCCCCTCGGGCACCGCGGAGGTCAGGATCGTCAGGGTCGAGGGGGCGAGCACCGCAGCGCCGAGCCCCTGCACGGCCCGCGCGAGGAGCAGCTGCCACTCGGCCTGCGCGAGGCCGCCGGCGAGCGAGGCCACCGTGAAGAGCGCGAGCCCGACCAGGAACATCCGCTTGCGGCCGAAGAGGTCGCCGGCCCGCCCGCCGAGCAGCATGAAGCCCGCGAAGGCGATCGAGTACGCGTTGACCACCCACTGCAGGCCCACCGCGCTCATGCCCAGGTCGGCCCGCATCGAGGGCAGCGCGGTGTTCACCACGGACACGTCGAGGACGACGAGGAACTGGCCCGCGCAGGCGGCGAGCACCACCGCCCACACGGGGGCGGACTTCCGTGAGGCGGCGGGCATGTAAGTGTCGGGGGGCGTTTGGACCATGACAGCCATGCTCTCAGGAGTGCATGCCCCATGCATCGGGGTTTCGCCGCAGAGACCCTCCGCCGCGGGTCCTAGGACCCAGGTCCCTCCCCCGCCCCCCTTCTCACGCTTTGCGCAGCAGCGTCACCACCGCGGCCCCGCCGAGACCGATGTTGTGCGCGAGCCCCACCCGTGCCCCCGCCACCTGTCGCGCGTCCGCCTCGCCCCTCAACTGCCAGGTCAGCTCGGCCACTTGCGCGATGCCCGTCGCGCCGAGCGGATGCCCCTTGGAGATCAGGCCGCCCGAGGGGTTCACCACCCAGCGCCCGCCGTACGTCGTGGCGCCGCTCTCGACGAGCTTTCCCGACTCTCCCGGCCCGCACAGGCCGAGCGCCTCGTAGGTGAGGAGCTCGTTGATCGAGAAGCAGTCGTGCAGCTCGATCACGTCGATGTCCTCGATGCCGAGCCCCGACCTCTCGTACACCTGCCGCGCCGCCGCCCGCGACATCGGCTGCCCCACGACGTCGATGCACGAGCCCGAGTCGAAGGACTCCCCCGTGTCCGTGGTCATCGCCTGCGCGGCGATCTCCACGGCGCGCTCCCCCAGGCCGTGCCGCTCGACGAACCGCTCCGACACCACCACCGCGGCGGCCGACCCGTCCGAGGTCGGCGAGCACTGGAGCTTGGTGAGCGGGCGGTGGATGGTCTTGGCGGCGAGGATCTCGTCGACCGTGTACTCGTCCTGGAACTGGGCGTACGGATTGTTCACCGAGTGCCGGTGGTTCTTCGCGCCCACCGCGGCGAGCTGCGCCTCGGTCGTGCCGTACTTCTCCATGTGCTCGCGTGCCGCGTTGCCGAAGATCTGGGCGGTGGGCGGGGTCATCTCGAAGCCGTGGCGCGCCGCCATCACGCCGTAGTGCCGCGCGACGGGCGAGGTCTTGAAGTCGCCGCCGTCGCTTCCACCCCCCAGCGCGCCGCGTGCCATCTTCTCGAAGCCCAGCGCGAGCACGCAGTCGTTGATGCCGCCCTCGACGAACTGCCGCGCCATCATCAGCGCGGTCGACGCCGTCGCGCAGTTGTTGTTCACGTTGTAGACGGGGACGCCGGTCAGGCCCAGTTCGTACGCGGCCCGCTGGCCCGCCGTCGAGGCCTGGAAGCAGTAGCCGACCGGCACCTGCTCCACGTCCTCGTACGAGATCCCGGCATCGGCGAGCGCTTTCGTCCCCGCCTCCTTCGCCATGTCCCAGTACTGCCAGTCCCGCGTCTCGGGCTTCTCGAACTTGGTCATGCCGACGCCGACTATGTACGCCTTCACTGTCCGGCTCCTTCCGGGTGGTGCGGCTCGGGGTCCCTCGGCAGGCCGAGGAGCCGTTCCGCGACGACGTTCAGCTGCACCTGCGTGGTCCCGCCCGCGATGGTCAGGCAGCGCGACATCAAGAAGCCGTGCAGCGCCCGCTCCCCTGCGCCCTTGCGCACCGCGCCCGCGGGGCCGAGCAGTTCGAGGGCCAGCTCGGCGACCTTCTGCTGATGCGGGGTCTGCACGAGCTTGCGGACGGAGGCCCCGGCCCCCGGTTCCGCCCCGGCGACCTGCCGCATGGTCGTGCGCAGGCCGATGCAGGCGAGTGCGTGCGCCTCGGCGGCGAGCGCGCCGATCCGCGCGCGGCAGGCGCCGTCGAGCTCGGCGGCGCGCTCGATGAGCGCCTCCAGGCCGGTGTCGAAGGTCAACTGGTCGGCCATGTGGACGCGTTCGTTGCCGAGCGTGTGCCGCGCGACCCGCCAGCCGTCGTTCACCTCGCCGACGACCGCGTCGGCGGGCAGCAGGACGTCGTCGAAGTAGACCTCGTTGAAGAGGGAGTCCCCGGTGATCTCCTTCAGCGGGCGGATGTCGACGCCCTCGGCCCGCTTCATATCGATGAGGAAGTAGGTCAGACCCTTGTGCTTGGGGGCGTCCGGGTCCGTGCGGGCGAGCAGAATCCCGTGGTCCGCCCATTGCGCGGCGCTCGTCCACACCTTCTGGCCGTTGATCCGCCAGCCGCCGTCGACCCGCTCGGCCCGCGTCCGCAGCGAGGCCAGGTCCGAGCCCGCCCCGGGCTCGCTGAACAGCTGGCACCACAGCACCTCGCCCCTGACCGTCGGCGCCAGGAACCGCTCCTGCTGCTCCCGTGTCCCGTACGCGATGAGGGAGGGCACCACCCAGGTGGCGATCCCCAGATCGCTGACGCGCACCCCGGACGCCGCCAACTCCTGCTGTACGGCGAGCTGTTGGACGGGCCCCGCGCCGAGGCCGTACGGCTCGGGCAGGTGCGGTGCGGCATAACCGGTGGGCGCCAGGGCCTTGCGCGCGGCGGCCGGGTCGAGGCCGCGGGCCGGGGCGATGGCCTCGCGCGCCTGCTCCCGGTAGGCCGTCGCCTCCTCGGGCAGCTCCATCCGCAGCTCCCGGCGCGCCCCACCCTCCGCGAGCCGCACCGCCCGCAGCCGATGCGCGTCCCCGGCACCGAGCAACTGCCGGGCGACGAGTGCCCTGCGCAGATACAGATGCGCGTCATGCTCCCAGGTGAAGCCGACGCCGCCGAGGACCTGGATGGCGTCCTTGGCGCAGGAGTACGCGGCGTCGAGGGCGGCACCGGCGGCAAGCGCGCAAACGAGGCTGCGCACATACTGAGGCGGCGTGTCCAGGGACGACAGGTCCGGCGACGGGGCGCCCGGCGCGGGGGCGTCCGGCACGGGGGCATCCAGCGCGGGGCCGTCCGACGCGGGAGCGTCCGACGCGGGGCCGTCCGACGCGGGGGCATTTGGCGCGGGGGCATTTGGCGGCGGGCTGCTCGACGAGAGGGCGTCCCGCGATGCCGTGCCCGCCGAAGGACCGTCCGGCGCGGGAGCGCCAGGCGCGGGAGCGCCCAGCGCGAGACCGCCCGGCGCGGGACCGTCCGACGCTCGTGTCGCGTCCCAGGTGAGTGCTCGCGCCTGCTCGAGGCGGACCAGCATGTCCGCGCAGAGGTGTTTGACCGCCTGGAACTGTCCGATCGGTCGGCCGAACTGCTCGCGCACCTTCGCGTACTCGGTGGCGGTCTCCAGCGCCCAGGCCGCCACCCCGCACGCGTCCGCCGCGAACAGGGCACAGGCCAGGTCGCGCACGAGTGCCGCGTCGATGCCCAGGACCCGCCCGGCCGGCACCTCGACGCCGTCCGCCGTCACCTCGGCGGTGGGCCGCGTGGGATCGGCGCTCTCCTGCGTACGTACGGTCAGCTCGGCCGCGTCGACGGCCAGCCACACGGTTCCGCGGGCGGACTCGGCGGCCAGGATCAGCAGGTCGGCGTCGGCCCCGCAGAGCACGGGCGGCGCGGCGCCGTCGAGGAGGTAGCCGTCCGCCACGGACACCGCGGTCAGCGTGCCCGCACCGAGCGCGACGGCGCCGATCCGCTCCCCGGAGGCCAGGTCGGCGGCCAGACCGGCGGCGCCCGCCCGGTGCAGGACGACCGAGGCGAGGGAGGCGGCCAGGTACGGCCCCGGGAGCGCGGCCCGCCCGGCCTCCTCCAGGACTACCGCGAGGTCCACGAGGTCGCCGCCCCCGCCCCCGCACTCCTCGGGCAGGTGCACCGCGAGCAGCCCCTGCTCGGCGAGCCCGTCCCAGTGCGCGGGCCTGCCCCCGGTGCCGGGCGGCGCGTCGAGCAGCTTGCGTATCTCCTCGGGCGGGACCGCGCGGGCGATCCAGCCCCGCACCGCCGCCGCCAACTCCCGCTGTTCCTGCGTGATTCCGATACCCATGCGCGTCCTCGCCGGTAGCAGCTTCCGGGACGGCGTCACACTAGAACACGTTCCAATCTTCCGGAAGGCTGACGCAGGGTCAGATGCGGCCCACTCCGACGCCCCCTTAACCGGCCGGTTAACAACAGGTCAAGAATTCCCCTCGTACGACATCCGTCGGAATAGTCGCCCAGGGAAACAGGTTCGCATTGCACGTACCCCTGCCAGCCTTTGCACCGCCCCCGGAGGCCCCACGTAATGACGCAGTCGACGACCCACCAACGCGGCACCCGCGGAGTCGTCCCCGTACTCGCCTTCGCCGGCATCGTCGTCGCGGTGATGCAGACGCTCCTGGTGCCGGTCATCAAGGACCTGCCGACGCTGCTCGACACCACGCCGTCGAACGCCACCTGGGTCATGACGGCGACCCTGCTCGCCGGCGCCGTCTCGACCCCGATCATGGGCCGCCTCGGCGACCTCTACGGCAAGCGCCGCATGCTGCTCGCGAGCCTCGCCGTGATGGTCGTCGGCTCCCTCATCTGCGGCTTCACCGACGACCTCGTCATCATGATCGTCGGCCGCGCCCTCCAGGGCTTCGCGATGGGCGCCATCCCGCTCGGCATCGGCCTGATGCGCGACATGCTGCCCCGCGAGAAGCTCGGCTCCGCGATGGCCCTGATGAGCTCCTCCATCGGCGTCGGCGGCGGCCTCGCGCTGCCGCTCGCGGCACTGACCGCGCAGCACGCCGACTGGCACACCCTCTTCTTCGGCGCGGCGGGCCTGGGCGTCATATCGATGCTCCTGACCGTCCTCTTCGTACCCGAGAGCACGGTGAAGGCGCAGGGGACGTTCGACGGGCTCGGCGCCGCGGGCCTCTCCGCGGGCCTGGTCCTCTTCCTCCTGCCGATCACCAAGGGCAGCGACTGGGGCTGGACCTCGGGCATGACGCTCGGCCTGTTCGGCGCGGCGGCGGTCGTCCTCGTCCTCTGGGGCGTGATGGAGCTGCGGCTCAAGGCGCCGCTGGTGGACCTGCGCACCACGGCCCGCCCGGCGGTCCTGTTCACCAACCTGGCCTCGATCATGGTCGGCGTCGCCTTCTACGCGATCTCGCTGGTCCTGCCCCAGCTGCTCCAGCTCCCGACCGCCACCGGCTACGGCCTCGGCCAGTCCATGGTCGTCGCGGGCCTGTGCGTGGCGCCGCTGGGCCTCACGATGATGTTCACGGCCCCCGTCTACGCCCGTCTCTCGGCGAAGTACGGCCCGAAGGTCACCCTCATCCTCGGCATGCTGATCATCGCGATCGGCTACGGGGCGGGCCTCGGCCTGATGAGCGCCGCCTGGCAGACGGTCATCATCGCGGTGGTCGTGGGCGCGGGCATCGGCCTCGCCTACTCCTCGCTCCCCGCACTGATCATCGGCGCCGTACCCGCTTCGGAGACGGGCGCGGCGAACGGCCTCAACACGCTGATGCGCTCCATCGGTACGTCGGTCTCGTCCGCCGTGATCGGCATGGTCCTCGCCAACACGGCGAACCACGTGGGCGGCGTCGCCGTCCCGACGATGACGGGCTTCCGCACGTCCTTCCTCATCGCCACGGGTGCGGTCGCCCTCGGCCTGGTCTTCGCCCTCTTCCTGCCCTCCGCCCGCCGCTCGGTCAAGACCCAGCTCCGGGCCAGCAGCGAGGAGGACGCGAACCTGCGCGCGGCCACGGAGGCTCTGGCCGGCTTCCACGGCCGCGTCCTGAGCCCCTCCGGGGCGCCGGTCGCCCGTGCCAAGGTCACGCTGATCGACCCCAGGGGCCGGCAGGCGGGGTCGGCGCTCACCGACGAGGCCGGCCGCTACTCGCTCCCGGTTCCGGGCGACGGTTCGTACGTCCTCGCGGCCACGGCGTCCGGCCACGCACCGCTTGCTTCTGCGGCGGCGTATCGCGCGGACGCGGTGGAGATGGACCTGCTGCTGCCTGCGGGCGGGAGGGATGTGCTGGCGTAGGGGAGGAATCAAACGCCGGACGGGCTGGAAATCCAGCCCGTCCGGCGTTTGTAGGCTGCCGCTAGGCCCCCGGAGCGACCCTCTCCAGCTCCTCGATCGTCCCGGACATCACGGTCCGCACATGCTCGGTGAGGTGCTCCGCGGGCCAGTCCCACCAGGCGACGGCCAGCAGCCGCGCCACCTCGTCCTCGCTGTACCGCGTGCGGATGAGCTTGGCGGGGTTGCCGCCGACGACCCCGTAGTCCGGGACGTCGTCCACGACGACCGACCCCGAGGCGATGACGGCCCCGTGCCCGATCCGCACCCCGGGCATCACCGTCACCCCGTACCCGAACCACACGTCATGCCCGACGACGGTGTCCCCCCGCCCCGGCAGCCCGCTGATGAGGTCGAAGTGCTCGCTCCACGACCCGCCCATGATGGGGAACGGGAAGGTCGAGGGTCCGTCCATCCGGTGGTTCGCGCCGTTCATGATGAACCGCACCCCCGTCCCGAACGCACAGAACTTGCCGATACGGAGCTTCTCGGGCCCGTAGTGGTAAAGGACGTTGCGCGTCTCGAAGGCGGTCGCGTCGTCCGGATCGTCGTAGTAGGAGAACTCCCCCACCTCGATCAGCGGAGACTGAACCAGCGGCTTCAGCAGCACGACGCGAGGCTGGTCCGGAAACGGATGCAGCACCGTCGGATCCGCCGGTACGAGTTGCATGGTCATGCCGCCTTCCACTCCTCCGCACGGCCCCGCCTCCATGATCAGCCGGACCATGCGGCAGCATAGGTCGGCCCACGGCGGAGACCCACCGCTTTTCGGACGCCCAGGAGGACCCCCATGGCCGCCCCCCAGCCCACGCCGGAGATCCTGGACGCCTTCGAGGCGGCCAAGGGCTTCATGCCGGCCGACGAGGGCCTCGCCCTGTACGCCGCGGCCACGCAGGCGGCGGCGCTCGGCCTGCCGCTCCTCGAGGTCGGAACGTACTGCGGCCGCTCCACGATCCTGCTCGCGGCCGCGGCACGCGAGGCGGGCGTCACGGCCGTCACCGTGGACCACCACCGCGGCAGCGAGGAGCAGCAGCCGGGCTGGGAGTACCACGACCCGGCGACGGTCGACCCGGAGGTCGGCCGCATGGACACGCTCCCCACCTTCCGCCGCACGCTGCACCACGCGGGCCTCGAGGACCACGTGATCGCGATCGTCGGCCGCTCGCCGCAGGTGGCGAAGGCGTGGGGCGGACCGCTGGGCCTGGTCTTCATCGACGGCGGCCACACGGACGAGCACGCCACGGGCGACTACGAGGGCTGGGCCCCGCACCTCGCGGAGGGCGGCCTGCTCCTGATCCACGACGTCTTCCCGGACCCGGCGGACATCATGACGGGCCAGGCCCCGTACCGCGTCTACCTCAGGGCCCTGGAGTCCGGCGCCTTCACCGAACTCCCGGCAACCGACTCCCTGCGCGTCCTGCGCCGAACGGGAGCGGGGATCTGACCTCCCCGTTAGAGTCGCTCTCGTGCTCTACCGATCCCGAGATCACCGCAGTTCAGAGGCGGTTTCGCGGTCTACGTCACGGCGGATATCTCACTTTCTCTCACATCGCGGGGTCAGAGCGGGTCTCGGTGACCCCGAGAAGCTCGTTCAGGTGGGTCACGGCCGCGCCCATGTCGGCGGCCGTCGGGTGCACGTACTTTCGCTTCGTGAAAGCGGCGTTCGTGTGCCCGGCCCACGCGGCGAGGACGACGTCAGGGACGCCGTTCACCGCGAGGAACGTCAGGCAGGAGTGCCGCGCGTCGTACAGCCGCACGCGCCGCAGCTCAAGATGCGTCATGAGCCGGTAAGCGGCCTCACGCAGGTGCCGGGTCGTGAGCGGCTGACCGATCTCGTCCACGAACACGTATCCCGAGTTCACGTAGTCGGCGCCCATGGTGGCGCGCTCGGCCTCCTGTAGGACTTGGAAGCTCAGCAGGGCGAGGCGGACGGGTTCGGGGAGCGGGAGGGTGCGTTCCCCCGCCTCGGACTTGGTGTCCTTCTCGATGACCTTGGAGTTCCGCAGCATGGTCCGGGTGTTGGCGACGTCCAACGTGGCTGCCCGGAAGTCGATGTCCTCGGCCCACCGGAGGCCGGCCACCTCGGCGGGGCGCATGCCCATGAGGGACAGCAGCAGCGGGGCGAAGAGCCGATCCTCGCGGGCACCGACGACGAACTCCTTGACCTCGACCACGTTCCACGGGTCGGGGCGCTGGTTGTCGCGACGATCAGCCTTACGTGCCTTCCGGGGGACCTCGATGTACTCGGCGACGTTCCGCGCGACGTACCGCCTGCGCACGGCGTACCGCAGGGCTGCCCGGAAGCGGCCGAGGACGCCGTCAACGGTCGGGGTCCGCAGGCCCGTCCCCTTGGGCCCTCCGCGGCGGCGTGCGCCCACGAGGAGCCAGGCGACGAACCGTTCCACGTCGTCCTCGGTGAGGGCCTGGAGACGGATCTCCCCGAGGTACTCACGGGCGTGCACGAGGCGGTTGCGGTATCCGTCCAGCGTGGTCTCTTCGAGATCCTCGGCCTTGCTTTTCAGGTAGGCGTCGATGAGCTCGGCGACGGTCATCTTGCTGGGGAGGATGAGTTGCCCGGTGCGGCGTTCGTTGCGGAGGCGGGCGTATTCGTCCTGCGCTTCCTTCTTGGTGTCGCAGGTGACAGTCAGCTGTTTCCGCTTGCCGGTGGCGTCGCGGCCGACGTCGATGACGAACCGGTATCGAGTCTTGCCGTTGGCCAGCGTGACTTTCTTGATCTCCGCCACGTCTCCCCCTCCCCGCCCTCTGGTTGCCCTACTCCTCAGCCACCAGCCGCGGACCCGGTTCGGCACCGGCGCGACCCTTCGCGCTCGGCCCCAACCAACCGGCCTTACGGGCACGGCCGATCCACGTCCGGATGGTCTCTTCCGGCCGCCCGAATTCTCCCGCCATTCGCCGGATGGCTCCCGTCGGCTGCCCTGGGGCCGTCTCCCGTAGGTATGCCAAGGCCACCGCACGCAGCAACTCATCCGTCATAGCCGTACGGCCTGCGGGAACAGCACGCCGCGCCGGGGCAGCATCGGGCAGCTGCGCCCCAGTGGCCTCCGAAACTCGCCCACGGACGTAGTCAAGAAGGGTCCCTAGCGGGATGCGGCGCATCAATGTGCCGGTGATGCCGTTCGTGTCCTCTGGGTCGGTATCGATCTCGATCCGAACAATCTTCAAGCCTTGCTCAGTCCGAACGACGTCACCGGACGCCCTCCAAACACGATCCTCCCCGACTGCCGGCCTTGCGTGGAAGGTGAAGCGGTCGGGGTCCTCCGTCTCACTGATGTCGAGACCGAGGCGCATCTGTGCTCCCGGAAGCTGAATGCCGGGGAGCTTCTTCTTTCCGGAAGTCACCCTGGTGAGGATTGCAGACCTGGCTACAAACAGTCAACGAGCCACCCTGAATCACCAGGTGATCTAACCAGGTCGTCAGGGGTGGTTGCAGAATGTGGCCACGTCTGCCAGGGTGGCTACATGCCCGAAACGGTCGCGGAGAGAATCCGCTCTCGTCTGCGAGTTCGCACCGAACTCCCCTCGCCCGAGGAAAGACGATCCCTGCGTACGGCAGCGGGGTTGTCCCAACAGGACGTTGCCGAGGTGCTCGGCGTCACCCGGGCGGCTATCGGTCACTGGGAGACCGGGAGCCGGTCGCCTCGCGGCCGCCTTCTGATCGATTACGTCGATGCCCTGCGGGCGCTCCGGGAGGCGCAATGACGTCCGAGCCGCCCACCCTCGATGAGATCCGTAGTTGGCCAGCCACGGTCGGCGTGGAACAGGCCGCAAAGGCGCTCGGTATCAGCGCGAGCAACCTGTACGACCTGGTCCGACGCGGCGAGGCCCCGCTCAGGGTTCTCGACCTCGGCTCGAAGCGCGTCGTGACGGCAAGCCTCGTCCGACTCCTCGAAGCCGCATGAGTACGGCCCCCAGCAGGCGCGCCAACGCCTGTGAGCCGGGGGCCGGAAGCACCAAGCCATCCATCCCTGAACAGCACGACGGCCGCGCGGGGCCCTACCCCGTGTGCGCGGCCGTCGAAAGGAGCTTCACGTGAAGCGTACGACCACCATCGACAAGAACGCCACCGCACCTACCGGCCACCTGCCCTTCGCCGTACAGGCCGCCCTGCGAACGTCCGAGGCCGCCGCACTCCTGGCGGACGCCGACACCGCCCGCCAGCACGAGACCAGCCCCGTACTCCTGCGCGAGGCCGAGCTGAACCGCGGCGAGTTCGGGGTGTGGGGCCACGAGGGCGGCCGGATCGTTGCCGCGTACGACCCCACGCAGATCAGCCGTGAGGATGCCGAGACTCGGCTCCGCGCGCAGATGAACGCCAAGGGCATCAGCGTCTCCGAGTTCCTCGCCGAGCCCGCTGTGTGCCCCATCTGGTCCGGCGTCTGCACCGTGGCCGAGCCCGGCCATTACGACCACTGCAACCACGGCCACCAGGCCGTGAACAAGAGCGGTGGGCAGCTGCTCGACGTCGGGTTCGCCGCCCTGAGCAACGACTCGAACCCGGCACCGGTGATCTACATCGGCAGCGAGGACTACGCGCCCGGCGAGTTCCACGCGGCCAGTGCCAGCGTCCGCCGTCTGATGGACACTGGCGACGACATGGCCGAGACGACCATGCTCCGCCAGGGGAACGGCACCACCGCGCTCGCCCGCATCGATCAGAAGGTTCAGGACGAGACCACCCGCCTGGTCGCCCTCGTCGCCCACCGCCGCCAGGTCGCCGACCAGCTGCATCCCGCGCGCACACCGCTCGACGACCCCGAGGACAAGCAGACCGCGCACGCCGCGTTCGCGCTGGCCGTCGACGCGATCGATATCGCCATGGCGGAGAGCCCGGACAAGGCCGTGATGCTGCTGGCGCTGCGGGCAATGGTCAACCTGTATGCCGAGGACATCGAGACCGCCCTGGAGACGGTCGCGGCCGAGTACGACGACTGCCCCCGGTGCCGCAACAAGATGGACCTCCCCGGCAAGTCGAGGGCCACCCCGGACCGTGAGATCAAGATCTGTGGCCCATGCTGCTCGGACGAGGCCATGCGGGAGGCCGCCGGGCGTCCGTGGCCGGCCGTCGCCGAGTGGCCCGTGACCCGCCAGGCTCGAGCGTGACTCGGCCGAACGGCAACGACAGCCCCCGCCACCTCACCGGTCGGGGGCCCGTCGTACGCGCCGAACACCACTTCGCACTCCAAGCCCGTCACGGCGTCCTCGACGCCGGGTTCCTGAGCGAGTACTACCGGCCGTTCCCCCGAGGCGCTCACGTCGTCCTCGACTGCGGTCACAGCCACGTCATGCAAGTCCACACCGCGACCACCATCGGCCGTTCCCTCGCGCACTGCGGACAGATCACCGTCACCGGCAGCGCCGACCGCAGCGAGCGCGGATACGTCGACAGCTACGGCCTGATCTTCGGCCTCGACGCCATCGCCAACGTGATCAGCAGAGCAGCGGCGGCATACGCAACGGAGATGCAAAACCAGTGACGACGGAACAACGGCGTCCCGGCGCATGGCCCGCAGGCATCAGCCCGCGGGCCATCCCGGCCGCCCCCGAGCCTGAGCCCGTCCACAACGCGACTCCACTCGCGCCCCCGGCGGCAGAAGCGACCGAGCCGGTCCTCAGGCCGGTAACGGACGATGGGCCGTGGCCGGGAGATGAGCCCTCAGGGGATGACGGTCTACCCGAGGTCGCACCGCGCGGTCTCGTCCTTCGCCCCGCCTCCGAGATCCGCATTCGGCCCGTCAGGTGGCTGTGGGACACCACTCCGGAGGGTGCCCCGCCCACGTCGCACGGCCGAGTGCCGCTGTACTCCCTGTGTATCGCGGCCGGCGGTCCTGGTCTCGGAAAGTCTCAGTTCGCGGTCTGGCTCACTGCTCGCATTACGCGCGGCGACCTCCCCGGCGAGCTGTTCGGCAAGCCGCGGGGCGTCATCTACGCGGCCACGGAGGACTCGTGGGCGTACACGATCGCCCCCCGGCTCATCGCCGCAGGAGCAGACCTCGACCTCGTGTTCCATGTGTCCGTCCAGGACGACGAGAATCCGCGAGCCCGCCTCACGCTGCCCACGGACACATCGCTCGTGGGCCAGGCCGCCGAGACCTACAGCGTCGCCCTGCTCGTGGCTGACCCGCTGTTGTCGCTGATCGACAAGGGCATCAACGACTACCGGGCCGCCGAGGTCCGCGAGGCCCTGGAGCCCCTCGTAGCCGCCGCCGAGCGGCACCATTTCACGATCCTCGGCCTCGCCCACTTCACGAAGTCTGGCGGCGCCGACCCTCTCGCCCGCCTCGCCGGTTCCGGCGCCTTCGGCCAGCTCATCCGCTCGATGATCGCCTTCGCCCGCGAGGACGCCGAGGACGGCGACCCGCGGTTCGTCATGTCCTTGGAGAAGAACAACCTCGGCCGCCTCGGTCTGCCATCTCACTCGTACGTGATCCAGCCGGTGACGGTCGAGACCGAAGAGGGCCCCTCGTACGTCTCGCGGTTCGTCCTCGGCCCGGAGACCAGCACCTCGGTCCGTGACGTGATGCGCGACGAGATCACCCCGTCCGGCGACAGGGCCGAGAACGACGAGGTCCGCATGTGGTTGAGGGACTACCTCATGGACCTCGGCGGGGCGGCGGAGAGCGGCGACGTGTTGAAGGACGCGGAGAAGCGCCGCTACAGCCGGACGACTGTCTACCGGGCCAAGACGAAGCTCGGGTTGATCACCAAACAGAGCGGATTCGGCAAGGCCCGAACGTCGCTTTGGCACCTGCCCGAAGCGGCTCCGACCGAGGAGCCGGACCCTCTCGCGCCTACACCCTGAGACGAATGGGACGGATGAGAAAGATGGGCCCGACCTGCGCTTTCGCCATCTGTCTCAGGCGGGACGGATGGAACGTATGGCGGGACGCATGGGCGGCATTCGTCCCGCCATCCGTCCCAATCTTCTCTCAATCGTCCCAACGTGAAACCGCAGGTCAACACCAATAATCCCAATCTTCTCTAATCCCCCTTTACGTATGGAGCCCACAGTGACCGAACCGTTCGAGAGCAAGATCCTCACCATCATTCCGGCACACCCGGACGCGTATCTCCGTACGACGATCACGGAGCTGTACCCCGACAAGAGAGAGAACGTCACCACGAGCGACAAGCTTCGGATCATCGCCTGGGCCACCGTCGAGCGGCACTACCCCGGCGAACCCACCGATGTGGAGGTGGAAGCCGTCTTCATCGAGGCAGGTCGGCCCATGCACGAGACGGCCTACCGCTACGTGCACTCAGAACTGCACCCGAAGGCGGACAACCCCAAGGTCGTCGTCAGCTTCGAGTACGACCTCATCTACTGACTGTCGCTCTCCGGCGCTCTCTGTCGCTCGCGCACGCGCGCGTAGACCGTCCGGTCGCGGCAGCTCTCGTCTCGCGCGCGCACGCGAGGAGAAAGCAGGCCAGACAACCGCACACCGCCGCGCGCACCCGGTTACAGCGCCCTCCGTGTGATCACACCCGCGTACATGTACGAGAGGAACCCCCATGCCGCACCCCGTCCCGAACTACCCCGGACGCCCCGCCCTGGACGAGGCGAATATGCGTTTCCGTCGCGCTCTCGCTCGCCTCTACCGCGAGGGCACGCGCCACGACCCCGAGCTCCTCCCTCAGTTGGAAGCGGTCGTCTCAGAGGCCACCAAGCGCCTCAACACCCTCGCTGCGAAGGCAGAGAAGGCCGAGGACGGTAGCGCCCGCAAGAGGGCTGCCGTGAAGGCGCAGGAGGACACGTTCCGGGCGACGCTCCGCAAAGGCATCCGGCGAGGTGACGCGCGCGCCGCCGAGATCCTCGCGCAGCTCGATGCCCGCGCGGCCGGACACGGTAGGCCGGCCGATGCCGACGGGGCCTGAGCAGCTGCTCGCCGAGGACGGCTCGGTCCGCGTCCCGGCCCGCCTCGCCAACAGCGTGTTCGCCGCCCTGGTCGGCCACCTCGCAGCACAGAACCGCACGAGCGGCGGGGAGTTGAGCCCGGAAGCTCGTTCACTCCTCCACGCCCTGCACAGGGCCGCATCCGGCGCCTCACCCGCCCCGATTTCCTCCGAAGGCAACGCCGTTGACGGATTGGAGATCCTCGGAGCGCATGAGGTCGCCGAGATCATCGGGTGTTCCCGACGTACGGCGACGTCCCTCCTAGGGTCCGGTCGGCTACGCGCCTGGCAGGTCGGCCGGATCTGGGTGACGACGCGCGGCGACCTCGATTCCTTCCGGTTCGAGGAGCCCGCACATGCCGATGATGAAGATCACCTCAGGGAACAAACCGAACAGCGCTGACGGCCCCTGGCAGACCGACAACCCCAACACCCCCTGGTTCGTCGCAGGCATCGCCTACACCGACAGCCAGCCGCACATCGACTACTTCACGAAGAACAACTACGTGGTTGAGGCAGGCTCCCCGGACGCCGACTACCTCGCCGCGGTCGTGAAGCTGAAGAACCAAGCCGTGCGTACGAGTACCCACAGCAGCATCGCGGCCGACGTGGCCGACCCCGCCCAGCGGAACTACTTCCTGTGAGCGGGGCTGAGATGGGATCACAAGACCAGCACCGCAGGCCTGACCTGTTCGGCGCCGTCGAAGCACGGCGCAAGGCCGGACACGAAGCCGCAACCGAGGCCGCACGCCCGGAGCGTGAAGCCCGTGAGCAGCAGCTCGAAGCTGACGCCCGACTCCACGGCACCGCCGGATGGACAGCACTCAGCCCCGCCCGCCGCGAGATCGTCGCCGCGTACGTCGCCCGCCAGGCGCAGGAAGGCGGCCACGATGCAGCCTGAACCCCTCACCCCCGCGCAGGCCCGCGAGCAGCTCGACACGGCCCGCCGTGAGGCCACCGAAGCCGCAGCCCTGATCGACACGCTCGCCGAGCGCGTACGCGAAGGTGACTCCGAGATCACCGGCGAGCAGATGGCCGGCCAAAAGCAGCTGGCCGAGCTCGCCGAGTTGCGGGTGACGGCCGCTGAGCGGAAGCTCGCCGAGGCGCAGCGCGTCGACCTGGACGCCCGCGCACGGGCCGTAGGCGACCGCGCACGGACCCTGGTCGCCGACGACTCCACAGAGGGCATCGTGGACGCCGCGGGGGACGTTCTGGAGGCTGCGACGCGTCTCCTCGCACTGTCTGCCGCGCGAGACGCGACGATCCGCGAGGTGGCCAACGACGCGGTCGCCATGAACGAACAGCTCGGTCGCAGCGATCGCAACCCCTGGCCGTCCCGCGACTACGGGTTCATGGGGCAGAACTTCCCGCCCGTGGGCGTCACGGCAGTAGGGCAGGGGCGCGCCGAGGCGGTCCATGCCGGCGCGGTCCTAGGTGCGATCCTCGCCGCCGCGCTGGCTGGCCAAAGTGAGGCGCAGAGGCGGGCCTCAGAGATCCTCGGTCTGCGAGGGGAGAGCACGAAGCGTGTCCTCGACAGCGTGCCGGGCCTGGCCGCCGCGCTGCGGTACGACCGTGCGGCGTGGGACAAGCTCCCGCAGGACGTGCGGAACGAGGCCGCCCGCCAGGGCCGCCAGCCTCTGCGCGACGAGGGCTGAGTCGTGGCGCTCAACCTCGGCGAACTCGTGGCCGGCCTCCGCGCGGACGACGCCCCGTTCACCCGCTCCCTCACCCGCGCCGAGCTGCGCATGCGTGGCCTCACCCGCGACGTGAACGGGCAACTCCGCGACATGAACGGCCGGTTCGTCAACGAGAGCGAAGGCATGGGCCGCAGCCTCTCGCACGGCATCGGCAACGGCGCCCGCCAGGCGATCTCCTGGATCGGGAAGATCGGCATGGCCATGGCGGTCATGGCCGCGGTCTCCTCCGTCGCCGCGGTCGGTGCGGCCGGCGCCCTCGCGCTGCTGCCGCTCGCCGTGATCGGCCTCGGCGCGAAGATCCTCGCCGAGAACAAGCAGGTAGCGGGCGCCTTCTCCTCCCTCGGCAAGCACGTCAAGGGCGAGTTGACCAAGCTCGCTCAGCCGCTGGTCAAGCCGTTCGTTCAAGCGGCGGCGCAGCTCCGGAAGATCTTCGACGGACTCGCCCCGCAGATCGGAATGGCGTTCGCCGCGGTCGCCCCCATGATCGGCCCGTTGGTCGACGGGTTCGGCCAGTTCGCGTCCGGGGTGATGCCCGGCTTCGTCAAGGCGCTCCAGTCCGCGCAGCCCGTCATAGAGGCCCTCGCCGGTGGCCTCGGTGCTTTCGGAGCCGGGATCGGCGGGTTCTTCGAGGGCGTTGCGGGCGGCTCCGACGGCGCCGCCTCCGCCATCGCCGCACTGTTCGGCACCATCGGGTCTCTCCTGCCCGTCGTCGGGCAGCTCGTGGGCGCGCTCGCCAAGCTCGGCGGGCCGATCCTCGCGGGCGTGGCCGCCGCCCTGGAACCGCTGATCGGCTTGGCGGGGGAGGCTGCGACCTGGCTCGGCACGCTCGTGGACAAGATCCCGCCCGGGGTCCTCACCGCGATCGGGTCCGGGTTCGTCGTCGTCGCGCTCGGCGTGAAGACGTACGCCGCGGCGATGGGCCTCGCCTCGACTGCTACGAAGCTGTGGGCGGCCGCTCAGCTGGTGTTCAACACGGTCATGGCCGCGAACCCCATCGGCCTCGTCATCGCCGCTGTGGTGGCCCTCGCCGCAGCGATCTACATCGCCTACCAGCGCTCGGCGGCGTTCCGGCAGATCGTCCAGACGGTGTGGGCGCAAGTCCAGGTGGCCATCGCTGCGGCCATCGCCGGGATCAAGACCGCCCTTGCCTGGTTCGGCGGTCTGCCCGGCATGATCGGCGGCTGGTTCGGCGCCGCGAAGAACGCCGCGGTCCGCCAGTTCAACTCGCTCGTGTCGTGGCTGCGTGGCCTGCCCGGCAAGGCCGGTGCGGCGTTGGCCGGCCTCGCGGGTTCCCTGCGCAACGCCGCTTCGGCTGGCTTCAACGCGTTCCGTTCCGCGGCGGCCTCGCGGGCGGCCTCGTTCATCTCCTGGGTGCGGGGCATGCCGAAGCGGATCGCCTCCGCCATCGGCTCCCTGTCGGGCCTGCTCGTGTCCAAGGGCCGGGATGTGGTCAGGGGCCTGTGGAACGGCATCAAGGCCATGGGTGGCTGGCTGAAGAGCCAGTTGATCTCCTTCGCGAAGTCGATGATCCCGGGCCCGATCGCGTCCGCCCTGGGCATCTCCTCCCCCTCCCGCCTCATGGCCGATCAGGTGGGCCACTGGATTCCCGCGGGCATCGCGCAGGGGGTCGAGAAGAACGCGGGCGTCCTCGATACCGCCATGGCGAACCTCGTGACCACGCCCACCCCGTCCGCGTCCATGGCCATGTCCATGGGCGGAACCGCAGGCAGCGCCTCGCACGCCTCTGCGGGGACCCGCAACGTACGCGTCAGCTTCGGAGACAGCGAGCTTGACGAGTTCTTCGTCAGCCGCATGCGAGAGATCATCGGAACGCGTGGCGGCAACGTCCAATTCGTCCTGGGGAAGTGACCACGAATGTGGGCTGCGCTGGGCTGGGACTGCGAGTACGAGGGCGGCCGGTGGCTACTGCGGGTCGCGTACGGCGAGGGCGACGACTTGGAGCTGTCGACCCTCGCCGCTGATTGGCCGGACGCGGTAGGCCCGCCCTCGCTGCTCGACCGGTACGACGCGTTGGCCGCTCTCGGGTTCGAGGTGGTCGAAGGGGGCCCCGGGGCTTGGTCGTGGGTCGAGGGCATGGCCCCGGGTGGCGGGCTCCTGTTGGCCGGCCATGCCGCGGTGCGGCCGGTCGTCCGGCTCGCGCAGCTAGGCGAGTAGCAGGTGCCCGCGACGCAGGCCGCGGGCACCGCCCCTACTCCGGGACCCGGTTGTACTGGTCGAGCACGGCTTTCGACGTCGAAGAGTCCATAAGGCGCAGCTCCCACGGCCCGGTGTTCACGTCGAACTCCTTGCCGAACCCCACCCACTTACCGGCCATACGCCGCCCTGTGGGCTCGGCGAGCATCTGGAGCGCCCCGAAGTACCGGGCGCCCCGGTAGTACCCGTCAGAGGCCGTTTGCTCCGTCCACGTGCCCGTCACGGTCGCCCCGTCGATCTGGAGATCCAGAGTCATCGGGCTGTCCGGGTTCAGGGACGCATTCGGCAGGCTCCGCCCGGTCAGCCGGTTGCCGTGCTGCAACAGAACGACGTAGTGCTTCCCGGTGAACACCGCGTCGTCACGGCCGCTCGACACGTACTCGTACGTCGACAGCCACACCCCGGTGAAGTTGCCGCGAGGCGCAGCGTGCGGTGCCGTTTGGCCGGCGGACACGGTGAACGTCGCGTCGTCCAGGTCGTGACCGCCTTGCCCGTCCTCCGTGACGGCCACGGATGGCGCGCCGAAGCCGAGGGCCTCGATGGGCATTCCGGTGACGCGCTCCAGGGCGCGCGCGTACAGCGGGCGGGGTGCGGCGGTGTCGCCGGACTCCCAGCGCTGTACGAGCCGCTTGGACGCGTCGTTGGGCTGGCCGAGTTGCTGCCCGGCGTCGCGGACGGCGCGGGCGAACTCGTCTTGGGACATGAGCAGTCCCTTTCGGACCGCTTGCAGGGTTCCGTTCGGTGTCGCCATGTGATCGAAGGTACGCGCGAGAGCTGCTGAATGACACCGAAATGACGCCCCGCATGTCGCCGATATGACGTCGCATCCGTCGTCGCGGCAGACACGGAAATAGGAAGAGCGTGATCCGTGACGAAAGGCCCCGGCGACCGTGCGACCGGTCCCGGGGTGTGGCCGACTATCGAGGAGTCGACGTGAGCGAGAGTACGGGCCCGGGATCCGCCGTGGGAAGCGGCGCAGGAGGCACGCTCGAAGCGCCGCCGGTCCACCTGCCCGACCCGGGCGAGCTGTCCGATCAGCAGGTGCGAGGCAGGGCCTGTGTATGGTGCGCCGTCGCCCTGAACAACGCGACCGCCTACGACCTCGGCGTGCGGGACACAGACGCGCACGGATCGCCCGTCCGCTGGTTCCCCCGCTCCTGCCGCCCCTGCGCCGTCGTCGCCGCACACAAGGCGCTCCTCGACCACACCGAGAAGTGCCTGCAGTGCTACGACAACCAGGCTCACTGCGCCGACGGCCAAGCCCTGCGCCAGGCGCTGAAGGACACGCGGCGATGAGCGAGGGCACGCGGTTCTGCTGGCGCTGCGACGAGCCGATCACGGCCGGGCAGAAGTTCACCACCGCGGCGAAGGTCAGTATCTCGGCCGGCGGCTACGTCATCCGCATCCACGAGAAGTGCCCCAAGGCGCCGTCCTACGTCCGGCGCACCACCCGCTAGACCCCCTGCCGTGGCTACGTCGGACTGGCCACGGCAGGAAGGGGCGGCCCGCCCGGCGCGAGCATGGGGGGCGGGCCGCTCGTCACACCCCCGCGGCTGGTGCGCTTGCTCATCACACAGCGCGTACCGGTTGCGGGTGCCCGGCCCGGTCGTGTCCACCTCCCAGGCGAGCGGCCGGGCCGGTGCGCGTTCGCGGGGTGTGTTCACGTGTCCGCGCCCTGCCCGTACGCGCGGGAACGGCCCCCGAGGTCTGGAATCTCGGGGGCCGTTTCAGTGCGGGCGGCACGCCTGACACTACAGGCGTAGTGGGTCAGTTGCAGGGGAAGTGACCGGGCGGGAAGTAGCCCATGCAGTTCAGGCAGAGATCCAAGGGCGGCTGCTCGTAACGGAGTACGGCGATCCGCCGCGCGGCGGCGAGGAGTCGAGAGATCATGGCGGTTCCTGTCTCGTGTGATCGGGATGGGTGATCCGGGGCGGTCGGGTCGCCTGGAAGCAGTCGGCCGCCCCGGTGTCTAGCTGGCCTGCGAGTCGGTCTCGGTCACCTCCTCGCGTGGTGCGTGGTAGACGCACATAACCCCGTTCGGGTCGTAAGCCCCTCTCGCGCGTGCGCGCCTGCGAGCTGCATCGATGTCGGAATCGGGGGCCACCCCTCTCGGTGGGGGAGTGGCCGACGAAACGGACATACGCCGTGCGGCCCGCCACAGCAGCAGAGTCCCGACCGCCCACAACGCGAGCAGCCCGACCGTGGGCGAGACCATGAACACCACCGCGACCAGGACGACCGCGAGGACCAGGAGCACGCATCCGCCGGCCGTCCGGCTCGGCTCCCCCGGCTCCTCGACCGGCTCCTCCTTGGCCATCATCAGAACGCCCGATAGACGTGCTCGCCGCACCAGTTCGCGGCCTGCGCGAGCGGCACCGCGGCGAACCCCGCGACCCCCGCACTCGTGCCGAGGGTGATGCCGCACCACGCGCCGCGCTTCAGCTGGCCGCGCGTCTCGTCACCGGCCTTCTTCATCGCGGCGGCGAACACGGCGGTGGCGATCAGGACCAGGGCCCCGCCGGGCGTGGACAGCGGGACGAAAGTCTTGGCCCCGGCCAACTGCCCGGCAGACTCCCCGACCCCCCAGACGAGGGCCGCGTCCCCGAGCCAGTTGGACAAGCCCAGGACCGAGCTGGATGCGGTGCCGATGAGGCCACCGATACCGAGGGTGGTGAGGCAGCCGTAGCACCAGGACAGGAGGAACGGGAGCAGCTTGGACGCGTGCTTGAGGGGGTCTTTCATCAGGGACTTGCGGCCGGGCCACCAGGACATCAACTGGTAGCCGAGGATGCAGAGTCCGACGGTCACGCCGCCGAACGTCACGTAGTTCACGGTGGGTTCCTTCAGCGGAGGACGGCCACGGCGAGCGCGGCCAGAGTGAGGATGAGGGCGCACGTGCCGGTGATCGGTGGCACGGTGCGGACGTCGACCAGGGCGAGGCCGAGCAGGGCGGCGAGAGCGGCGAGCGCGAAGAATCCGGCGAGGATCACGAGTCGTCCCGCGCGGTGCGGAGCAGGCGCCGGCCGTATCCGTCGGAGACGCCGAGCCTGGTTCCGATCTCGGTTCCGGTGAGTTCCGGCTCGTCCTGGAGCCAGTGCCGCACGGTGGCGACGCGGGCCGCGAACGTGGTGTTGCTGCTGTCGACGGTCTCAATGTCCTCGGCGCCGGTTCCGCTCTCAGGCTCGGGGGCGGAACCCGGTTCCGGTGCTGGTTCCGCCACCGGTTCAGTGATCACGTTGTGGGCGTCCGCGAAGTGATCGCCGAGCAGGTCAGCGCCGGTTCCGCCCTCGGTTCCGCTGGTTCCGCCCCGCAGTTCCGCCACGGGTGTCCAGGGGCCGAGGAGCGGCACGGTAGGTGCGGTGTCGAAGGGCTCGGGGGCCCGCTCCACGGTGATCGGTTCCGCTGATTCCACCGGGGCGGAACTCGGTTCCGGCATCTGCCCACCGACGGCCGCCACCGGTTCCGCAACGGCCGGTGTGGTGACCTCGCTGAGCCGGTGGACACGCCACAGTACGAGCGGCGCGATGGCCGACACCGCGACGACGAGCGGCACGTTCACCGGCAGCAGCTCGGACGCCACCAGGTGACTCGCGCCGTTCACCGCGATCAGCGCGGCAACGACCACCAGGACGTCTCGGCGGGCCCGCAGCGCGCGTACCGCGTAGATGTCGAGCGCGGCCGGGACACCAGCGGCTACGTACTGGCCGAAGCCGCAGGCGCGCGCGAGGTCGTACTCGGCCGAGGCGAGGACGACGAGGACCGCGAGGAGCGCGGCCCACAGGAGAGGGTCACGCTGGCTCATCGCTCACCGCCGAGGAAGATCTCGTTCAACTCCACGGCAAGGCGGCGCAGACCAGCGGCGTAGCTGACGAGGTCGGCGGCCAAGTCGTACAGGCCCATCGGGTCGAGGGTCTCGCCGAGCGGGAACACCGAGGCGCCCTCGATGCGGCCGCCGAGCCGGTACTCGGAGCGGCTGGCGTGCGGCGACTGGACGATGCTCGCGGTGAGCAGGGTGGCGTTCCGGAAGGTGAGGGCGATGTCCGGGCCGCTGTGGATGATCTCGGCGTACGTGGTGCGGGGGTCGTGGTGGCTGTGTCCGGCGCACCATGCGGGTTCGGGGATGGTCACCGGGCCGCGGTCGACGGTGACGAGGGTGACGGTGCGGGGCTCGGCGCTCACTGGCCCTCACCGGCCTCGGCGGTGTCTGCGGCAGGGGCCTGCTCCAGGTCGGCGAGCCACTGCTCTGAGGTCCGGTACCGGACCGGCCCGGTACCGTGGCGGCGCAGGTAGTCGGCCTCCCACTGCGCCCCGTGGGTGTCGTCGGCGAGGATGTCGCGGATCGCCAGTTGGATGAGGTGCGTCCGCTGGGTGACGGCGGTCTCGTACTTGCAGAGGTCCTCGACGGTGTAGGCCGGGGTGGGGAGGGTGAGGGTCTCGCTGATGGCCGCGAGGAGATCGCGTACGGGGTCGCTGAAGGTACGGTCTGGCATAGGTCTGTCTCCTGTTGTGATCAGGGTTCGGACTCAGGCCCTGGCCGGTGGTGGAGTCACCGAGCTGGGGCCGCCCCGTCTCACACGCGTCTCACACACGGTGCGAACGGGGGCGGACAGATCGCCTCTGACACGGAAGGGGCGGAGAATTCACGGAGCCTGCGGAGCACGTGAACGGCCCGTAAGGTGGCTCTCGTGTCGTACGTAGGTCCGGACAGCCAGCCCCCACGCCCGCCCCGCCGTTTCACCGGCGGCCCTCTCACGGTGACGCTCGCCGCGCTGGTGCCGACGGCCCTCGCGGGATGGCTCATCTACGAGGCGACGAGCGGACCCGGCGGCAGTCAGCCACCCAGAACGCTTCCCTCCACGAGCCAGTCCGCGCAGGACTCGTCCTCCGCCGCGCCCTCCCCGTCCGCCTCCGAGAAGGACGACGGCAAGGGTGACAAGGGCGACGACGACGCGAGCGACGAGCCGAGCGCGTCGAAGCCCCCGAAATCCTCCACCCGCCCCGCCGCCTCCGGGCCGCTCAAGGGCAAGGTGGTCGTCGTCGACCCCGGTCACAACACGGGCAACGGCAAGCACACCGCCGAGATCAACCGCCTCGTCAACGTCGGCACGCACCGCAAGGAGTGCGACACGACGGGCACCTCCACCAACAACGGTTACAGCGAGGCCCAGTTCACCCTCGACGTCTCGCGCCGCCTGCGCACGCTGCTCGAGAAGCAGGGCGCCACGGTCAAGTTCACGCAGGACGGCGACCGCCCCTGGGGGCCCTGCGTCGACGAGCGCGCCCGCATCGGCAACAACGCCCACGCGGACGCCGTCATCTCCGTGCACGCCGACGGATCGGCCGCGGGCAACCGCGGCTTCCATGTGATCCTTCCCGCATCGGTGAAGTCCGGCGCCGCGGACACCTCGGAGATCGTCGTCCCGTCGCGCGACTTGGGCGAGCGCATCGCGGGCACATTCCTCCGGGCGACCGGCAGCGCCCCTTCCAACTACGTCGGCGACGGCACCGGCCTCGACGTGCGCAAGGACCTGGGCGGACTCAACCTCTCCACCGTCCCGAAGGTCTTCATCGAGTGCGGCAACATGCGCGACGCGAAGGACGAGGCGTTGCTCACCAGCGGTGCCTGGCGGCAGAAGGCGGCGCAGGGGATCTCCGACGGAATCGTGAGCTTTCTGCGCGGATAACGGGTTGGTTCGTCGGGGATAACGGGTTGGTTGGTCTTTATCCCGAGCAGACACCCCAGCGGCGTGAACGATAATGTCCTCCGTACGATGGGGGGCCATCCCCGCGCTCAGCACCACGACCTTGGGGCGAGCGACGCCTCCACCGACGAGACGACTTACGAAGGACCTGAAGTGAATATCCGCTCTCTCACTCGAGGCGACGGCGTGGTGATCGGGGCAGCGGTGTTGCTCTTCATCGCATCGTTCCTCAACACCCTTGACGCCGACGGCGGCGACAGCGACAAGCTTCCCAACGCCTGGGAGAACGGCAACCTGCTGCTGAGCGTGTACCTGCTCGGGATCATCGGTGCCGCGCTCATCGTCGTGGGCCGTGCGCTTCCGCAGCCGCGCAAGGTCGCGGGCCTCGATCTCGGCCAGCTCGGCGTTGCCTTCACCATCGCCGCCGCCTGGAGCTCGATCGGTGCGATCTTCGATGCCGACCAGTCCTACGGCTTCTTCTTCGACAACAGCCTGAGCGGTGGCTCCGGCGGCCCCGAGGCCGGCATCGGCCTCATCCTCGGCCTGATCGCCGCCCTGGTCCTGGCCGCTGCCGCGGTCGCGACGGCACTGGTTCCGGCGCTCAAGGCCCCCCTCGTCGGCGCCCCCCGCCCCACCCCCCAGCCCTACGGCGGTCAGCCGCAGGGTGGGTACGGGTACCCGGGTGCGGGCCAGCCGCAGCAGGGGCAGCCGTACGGTGCCCAGCCGGGTCAGCCGCAGCAGGGTCAGCCCTTCGGCGCCCAGCCGGGTCAGCCCGGTCAGCCGCAGCAGCAGACGCCGCCTCCCGGGCAGGCGCAGGCCACCGGTGACTTCTCGCCGTTCTGGTTCGCCGTGCCGGTGCCGCGTCCGCTGTACGCGGAGGACGGTTCGCCGACGCCGATCGCCGAACTGGCGCCCGGCACCTGGTACTTGGCCGTCGAGCAGCGCGGTCCCGGCCTGGTGGCCCAGACGCAGGACGGCCGTCGTGGCGTGCTGCAGGACACCACGGGGATTCAGCGCGGCTGATCGCTCGCGTACCTCGCGACACCTCGCGGCCCCTCGCCCTTCCGGGCGGGGGGCCGTTGTCGTACAGTCGCGATCCTGCACCGAACTGACGCACCGTCAGAAAGGATCGGGGTATGGGCATGCGCCTGGGACTCGCACTCGGCTACTGGGGGCGCGGGCCCGACCCCGGGCACGTGGCACTCGCGCAGGAGGCCGAGCGGCTCGGATACGACTCCGTGTGGACGGCCGAGGCGTGGGGTTCCGATGCCTTCACCCCGCTGACCTGGATCGCGGCGCAGACCTCACGGATCAAGCTGGGTACGGCGGTCGTACAGATGGCGGCGCGGTCGCCGGTGACGACGGCGATGCACGCGCTGACCCTGGACCACCTGTCCGGTGGGCGGATGATGCTCGGGCTCGGGCTCTCCGGGCCGCAGGTGGTGGAGGGGTGGTACGGACGGCCGTTCCCGAAGTCGCCGCTGACCGCGACGCGGGAGTACGTGGACGTCATCCGCCAGGTGCTTCGGCGGGAGGGGCCGGTGGCGCTTGGCGGGCGCTTCCACTCCCACCCCTACCAGGGGGAGGACGGCAGCGGCCTGGGCAAACCCCTGAAGCCGATCACGCATCCGCTGCGGGCGGATCTGCCGGTGCTGCTCGGTGCGGAGGGGCCGAAGAACATCGCGCAGACGGCGCGGATCGCGGACGGCTGGCTGCCGCTCTACTGGTCACCGATGCGGGCGGATGTGTACGAGGCCTCGCTGGAAGGCGCACCCGAGGGCTTCATGGTCGCGCCCATGGCGCGGGCGAAGGTCTGCGACGACGTTGCGGAGGGCCTGCTTCCGGTCAAGGCGATGCTGGGGTTCTATATCGGGGGGATGGGGCACTCCGCGCGGAACTTTCATGCAGATCTGATGGCGCGGATGGGGTTCGAGGCGGAGGCCCGGCGCATTCAGGAGCTGTTTCTGGCGGGGCGCCGGGAAGAGGCGGTCCTGGCGGTTCCGGACGCTTTCGCCGACGAGATCTCGTTGGTCGGCCCGCGGGAACGCATCGCGGAGCGGCTTGAGTTGTGGCGGAAGGGCCCCGTCACGGATCTGCTGGTACTGGCGCCGGACCGTCTCACGCTGCGGACGCTGGCCGAGCTGGTGCGGTAGCTCAGCCCGTCCGGCCTTTGACGACGCCCTCGGTGCCTGCGCCTACCCCTTCGCCAGCTCCCCCGCCGAAGGCACCTTGTCCTTGACCTCCGCGCCCGCGCCCTTCCCCGCGTCCTTCACCTGGTTGATGACGTCGTCGAAGGAGTTCACGACCGAGTCCGTGGAGTCGCCCTTGCGGAGCTTGGACGGCAGGTCCTTGAGGGCGTCGATGCCCGCCGTCAGCGGAGCCACCGCCTTGGCCAGCGCCGGGTCGCCCTTCGCGTTCTTCGACGCCGCCTTCAGGCGGTTGTAGGCGAGGGTGCCGGCGAGGCCCGCCTTGATCAGGGCGAACTTGCGCCCGTCGGCGCCCTTCTTGAACTTGCCGGCGCGGAAGGGCTTCACGATCCACTGGTAGGTCGCCCCGGCGGCGATCCCGGCGTTCGCCACGAACCGCGTCTTGGCGAACTTCTGCTTCTCGGCGGAGCTCGAACTCGACGGCGCCGATGAGGGCGCCGCCGCGTCCGCGTCGTCACCCCCGCACCCGGTCGCCCCCGCGATCAGGGCACCGCACAGCACAGGGGCGACGAGAGACCGGCGTACGGTCGCGGCGGACGGCAACACGGGGACCTCCGGGGGGTGGACAGCCTGCGGACAGCTCTCCCGGCAGCCTCACCCCGGTCGGCGGGGACCGCCACTCGGGCGAGCCCGTCCGGGTTTCAACCGGGCCGGGCCAGGTACACGGTCTTTATGTCCACCCGACAAGCACGTGGTAGCACCGCAGCGAGGGTCATCGTCATCGTCGCCGACGTGATGGCCATCATCCTCGGCCTGTGGATCCTCATGTATCTGTTGGACGCGAACCGCGCCAACGACCTCGTCCAGTTCATCCACGACGTGGCCCGCTGGCTGGCCGGCTGGTCACACGATCTGTTCACATTCGACGAGGCCTGGGCCCGCGTGGTCTGCGGTTATGGCCTCGCGGCACTGGTCTACGTCTTCGTGGGCCACGCCATCGCAGGACGCCTCCGCCGCTACTGAGCGGAGGAGCCCGTACGTACCACCCCGGTCGCCGCTGTCACCCCCCGGCAGCGGCGCCGCTGTGGCGCCGCTACTGCCCCCCTGTGGCGGCGCCGCAGCACTCCGGGGTCAGGCCCACGGGGAGGCGTTCGCCCGAGAAGACCGCGCAGGTGGCCTCGTCGCCGCCGAGGGCCGCCACCGCGAGCAGCAGGGAGCCCGCCGTCCATGTGGTGAGTTCCTCCGGCCAGATCGCCCCGTCGTCGAAGACGTAGCCCGTCCAGTACAGGCCGGTCTCCGGGTCGCGCAGGTGCTGGATCGACTGGAGGATCTCCAGGGCGCGGTCCGATTCGCCCAACACCCAGAGGGCCAGGGCGAGTTCGGCGCTCTCGCCGCCCGTCACCCAGTTGTTGGGGATGACGCAGCGCACGCCGAGGTCCGGCACCACGAAGCGGTCCCAGCCCTCCTCCATGCGGGACTTGGCCTTCGCGCCCGTGAGCGCGCCGCCGAGGACCGGGTAGTACCAGTCCATCGAGTAGCGGTCCTTGTCGAGGAAGCGCTCGGGGTGGCTCTGGATCGCGTGGGCCAGCGCGCCGGTCGCGAGCTCCCAGTCCGGTTGCGGTTCTTCGCGTTGCTCGGCGATCGCCAGGGCGCACCGCAGCGCCTGGTGGATCGACGAACTGCCCGTCAGGAGCGCGTCGTCGACCGGTGTCCCGTCCTGCTCACGCTTCCAGCCGATCTGCCCGCCCTGCTGCTGGAGGGCGAGCACGAACTCGATCGCGCCCACCACCGTCGGCCACAAGCGGTCCAGGAAGGTGTCGTCGCCGGTCGAGAGGTAGTGGTGCCAGACGCCCACGGCGATGTACGCGCAGAAGTTCGTCTCGCGGCCCCGGTCCGTCACGTCGTGCGGGTCACCGTCGGCGTACGCCGCGTACCAGGACCCGTCCGGATTCTGGTGCCGCGCCAGCCAGTCGTAGGCGCGGGCGGCGGCCGCGTGCTCGCCCGCCGCGTCCAGGGCCATGGCGGCCTCGGTGTGGTCCCAGGGGTCGAGGTGGTGGCCGCGGAACCACGGGATCGCGCCGTCCTCGCGCTGGACCGCGAGAATCCCGCGGACCGTCCGCGTGGCCTGATCCGCCGTCAGGACGCCCGGCAGGACCAGGTGTTCCGTCCGCTCCGGGCTCGTCACGCGTCGGTCTTCGCGTCGGCCTTCGGCAGGTGCGGCTTCGTCGCGTACGCCACGAAACTCTTGCCCACGACCGGGTTGAGCAACTGCTCCGCCACCTTCGTGGCCAGCGGTTTCTTCATGATGTCCCAGACGAGGAGCTTGTGGTACGCCCGCACCGGCAGCGCCTTGTCGTTGTCCACGCCGAACGCGCACTTCAGCCACCAGTACGGCGCGTGCAGCGCGTGCGCGTGGTGCGTGCCGTACGGCTTCAGGCCCGCCTCGCGCATCCGGCCGAGGAGTTCGTCCGCCTTGTAGATGCGGATGTGACCGCCCTCGACCTCGTGGTAGGCGTCCGACAGGGCCCAGCAGATCTTCTCGGGGCCGTAGCGCGGGACGGTGACCGCGATGCGGCCGCCGGGCTTGAGGACGCGGACCATCTCCGCGAGTACGCCCTTGTCGTCGGGGATGTGCTCCATCACCTCGGAGATGATCACGACGTCGAACGAGGCGTCGGGGAAGGGCAGGTTGAGCGCGTCACCCTCCATCGCGGTGGCGGTCGCGCCCGCGGGTGCCTCGCCGGCCTCCTTCATCGCGGCGAACCACTTGGCGACCTCGCGGATCTCCTCGGCGTTCTGGTCGAGGGCCACCACCTGGGCCCCCCGCCGGTAACACTCGAAGGCGTGCCGGCCCGCGCCGCAGCCCAGGTCGAGGACGCGGTCGCCCGCGGCGAGCGGGAAGCGGGTGAAGTCGACGGTCAGCATCAGCGATGGCTCCCGGAGTACGTCGGGGTGGTGGCCGGGGGGCGGCCGGATTGCGGGGCCGCGTTGGTGGCGATCGCCGCGCGGTACAGCTCTGCGGTGCCCTGGGCGGCGCGGGCCCAGGTGAATTTGGCGAGAACCCGCTCACGCCCGGCGGCGCCGAGGCGGGCCCGCAGCTCCGGGTCGCCGAGCAGCCGGTTCAGTCCGGCGGCGAGCGCGCCGGGGTCGGCGGGGCGTACCGCCAGGCAGGTCTCGCCGTCCGGCCCCGCGACCTCGGGGATCGCGCCGCCGGTCGTCGCGAGGAGGGGCGTCCCGGTGGCCATGGCCTCGGCCGCGGGGAGCGAGAAGCCCTCGTAGAGGGAAGGGACGCAGGCGACCTCGGCCGAGCGGACCAGGTCCACCAGCTCCTGGTCGGTGATGCCCTTGACGAACTCGATGGCGCCCTCGAGGCCGTACCGCTCGATGGCCTGCGCCACGGGGCCGTCCTCGGCGCGCTTGCCGACGACGACGAGGTGGGCGGCGGGGTTCTCGGCGCGGACCTTGGCCAGCGCCTCCACGAGGTGGATGAGGCCCTTGAGCGGGACGTCCGCACTGGACGTCGTGACGATGCGTCCGGGCACCTCGGGGATCGAGGGGTCCGGCGAGAAGAGGTCGGTGTCGGCGCCGATGTGCACGACGCTGATGCGGTCCTCGCGTACGCCGAGGTGGTCCACGATCTCCTGGCGCGACGTGCCGGAGACGGTGAGTACGGACGGCAGGCGGCGGGCCACGCGCTTCTGCATGCGCGTGAACGCGTACCAGCGGCGCACGGACATGCGGCGGCGCCAGTCGGGCGCCGCGTCGAGCTCGAGGCGGCGGTCCACGGTGATGGGGTGGTGGATCGTGGAGACGAGCGGGGCCCCGAGGTCGCCCAACAGGCCGTATCCGAGCGTCTGGTTGTCGTGCACGACGTCGAACTCGCCCCGCCTGGCCCGCAGATGGCGGCGGGCGCGCAGGCTGAACGTCGCGGGTTCCGGGAAGCCGCCGGTCCACATCGTCGCCACTTCGAGCGCGTCGACCCAGTCGCGGTACTCGGCGCGCCTGGGCGTGCGGAAGGGGTCGGGCGAGCGGTAGAGGTCGAGGCTCGGCAGCTCGGTGAGCCCGAGGCCTTCGAGGCCCTCGTCCAGGACGGGGTAGGGCTGTGCGCCGATCACCTCGACGCTGTGGCCGAGGCGGGCCAGCTCGCGCGAGAGGTGACGTACGTAGACGCCCTGGCCCCCGCAGAACGGGTTGCCCTTGTACGTGAGGAGAGCGATGCGCAACGGACGATCACCATCGGCGTGCGGCCCCGTCCGGGGGCCCGCCTCCATGGCCTCAGCGGTCACTCTCGGCCCCCTTCTTCCTGCGGTTGTCCGCGAGGTTACGCCGGGACGGTAATCTAGAACAAGTTTCAGACTTGATCGTTGAATGATCGCTGAACGAGCATTGAATCTACCGGCAGGTAGCCGCGCTGTAAGGCCCGGATCAGGTGATTCGCGCCACGGCAGGCGCCCTGCCATGCTGGCCCACCACGTAACCCGATCGGGACGACGGAACAACGGGACATATGACAGCGGAAGCCAAGGCAGCGGAAGTCGCAGCAGCTGATCCGGCGTCGCCGCCCCTGACCGAGCGGCAGGAGGCGCGCCGCCGCCGCATCCTGCACGCGAGCGCCCAACTCGCGAGCAGGGGCGGGTTCGACGCGGTGCAGATGCGCGAGGTCGCCGAGTCCTCCAGCGTCGCCCTCGGCACGCTGTACCGCTACTTCCCCTCCAAGGTGCATCTGCTGGTCGCGACCATGCAGGACCAGCTGCAGCACATGCACACCACCATCCGTAAGCGCCCGCCCGCGGGTGAGACGCCCGCCGAGCGGTGCGCCGAGACGCTGATGCGGGCCTTCCGTGCCCTGCAGCGCGAGCCGCACCTGGCGGACGCGATGGTCAGGGCGCTGACGTTCGCCGACCGCTCCGTGAGCCCCGAGGTGGACACGGTCTCGCGGCTGACCACGGCGATCATCCTGGACGCGATGGGCCTTGCGGACGCGCCGACCCCCGAGCAGCTCTCGGCGGTCCGGGTCATCGAGCACACTTGGCACTCGGCGCTGATCACCTGGCTCTCGGGGCGGGCCTCGATCGCGCAGGTCAAGATCGACATCGAGATGGTGTGCCGCCTCATCGACCTGACGTCTCCCGAGGCCGCGTAGGGGCTGCGTAGAGGCGCTGCGTAGGGCCGAGCGGGGGTCGATCTGTGCGCCGCCCCGTTTGCCCGGGAACCCGTGACGCCTAACCCCCGAACCGTTGCATGGGGGGCGCACGCGCTCCCGGCCGTTGCGCCCCTGAGCCTCTCCTTGGTCCCGCTTGGCCAGTTATCGCGTCCGTACGAGCCGTCGGCGCCGCTATGAATGGCTACGTGCTGTACGAAGCCATCGGGACCTCAAGCGGGAACCTGGAGGAACCAAGCGTGATCCGGGTACTTCTCGTGCACGACGCCTGCCTTCTGCGATCGGCTCTGGCCGAACGCCTCGCCCGTGAGCCGGACCTGGAGGTCTCCCATGCACCGTGGCACAACGCCCGCGACCGTACGGGGGCGGTGCGTCCCGACGTCTGCGTGGTCGACCCCGAGGGCGACGTGGCCCATGCGTCCGCCGAGTTCGGGGAGCAGTCCCATCCCGTCTCCGGCGGCCTCGGCTGCCCGCTCCTCGTCCTGGTGTCCGGCAACCGGCCGGGGCTGCTCCGCCGCTGCATGGATGCGGGGGCCCTCGGATACGTGGACAAGGCGAGCCCGCCGGACCGGCTGCTCACCGGGATAAGACAGGTGGCCGCCGGCCGGCGGTTCGTGGACGAGACGCTGGGGTTCGGCTTCCTGAAGGCAGCTCAGATGCCGCTCACCGCACGGGAGTTACTGGTGCTCTCACTGGCCGCCGGGGGCGCGCCCGTCGCCGAGATCGCGCACCGCCTGCATCTGACGAACGGGACGGTGCGCAACTACATGGCCGCGATCACCCGCAAGACCGGGGCGCGGAACAGGATCGACGCGATCCGGATCTCGCGGGTCGAGGGCTGGGTGTAGGTCCCCGTTCGCCGGCCCCCAGTTGCCGGAGAGCTCGCGGTAGAGGGGGGAGCTGCCGAGCAGCTCCTCGTGGCGTCCGCACACGGCGTACGTTCCGTCCATCACCAGGATCCGGTCGGCGCGGCGTGCCGAGCTGATGCGGTGGGCGATCACCACGAGGGTGCCGCCCGGCCGCGCCGCGAAGGCCCGCTCGGCGCGGGCCTCCGCCACCGGGTCGAGGTGGCAGGTCGCCTCGTCGAGCAGGGCGAGGGGCGCGTACGAGACATGGGCGCGGGTCAGCGCGATGAGCTGGCGCTCGCCGGCGGAGAGCGCGGCGGGGTCGAGGGGGGCGGCGAGACCGCCGAGCCGCTCGATCACCGCGCTGAGCCCGACGGCTCGCGCGGCGGCCAGCAACTCCGCGTCGCTGACGGCGTCCTCCCGCAGGTACTCCAGGTTCTGACGCACCGTGCCACTGAAGACGTAGGCCTCCTGCGGTATCAACACCCGCCGCCCGACGGCCTCTTGCCCCCGCACGGACCGCCCGTCGACACGAACGACCCCACTCCCGACCTCAAGCACCCCGGCCACAAGCCCGGCAAGGGTGGACTTCCCGATCCCACTGGGCCCGACGACAGCCAGATGCCCACCGCGAGGGACGGTGAGCGAGAGATCGCGCAGGACGGGCTCGGCTTGGGGGCCGTAGGCGAAGGTGACGGAGGAGAGCTGGAGGGCGGGGGGCACGTGAGGGGAGCGGGCTTGGCCGGGCGCGGGGGGTGCACCGGGAGAAGGCTCCCGGCCAGGGAGAACCGTTCGGCCGGGGGGAGACGTCGTGTCGGGGAGAGGCGCCCCATTGGGGGCAGGCGCCCCGCCAGGGACGCACGCCCCGCCGGAGGCAGACGCCTCGCCAGGGACAGACGCCCCGCCGGAGGCAGACATCCCGCCAGGAACAGGCACCCCGCCGCAGGCAGGCGTCCCGCCAGCGGCAGGCCCCCCGCCATAGGCAAGCCCCTCGCCCGCAGCTGGCGTCCCGCCTGAAGTGGGCCCGCTGGCCCGTGACGGCGCGCCGCCGCGTGCAGATGTTCCGGCGGCTGCCCCTGCCGTGTCGTGGGCGGCGGCAGCCTCTTTCGGCCCCGGCGGCTCGGATTCCTCCGTCGGCTCCGGGGCCCACGTCAGGCGGCGTAGGACGATGGCCAGGCGGGAGCCGCTTGTGCCCAAGCCCTGGATCAGGTTGTGGAGGGCCGGGAGCAGGGCCTGGGTGACGTAGGCGATCGCGCCCACGAGGGCGCCCGGTGTGACGCCGTTGTTCAGTAGCCAGGGGGCCGTGGCGAGGAGCAGGACGAGCGGGAGCTGGCCGCCGGTCACGAGGGCCGCCGTGCGCAGGATGCCCCAGCGGGCGAGGGAACCGGCCGCCGCGTACTCCGCGGCGATACCCCGGTCGAGGTCTTCGGCCACGTCCTGTTCCGCGCCGGCGGCGGCGACGTCACGCAACCCCGGTGCGACCGTGCCCAGTTGACCCGCGATGCCCTCGTCGGCGACGAGGAACTCCTCTTGGCGCCGCGCCAGCGGCCGCAGGCTCGCCACGAACAGGGCGATTCCGGCGAGCAGCGGTGGCGCGACGACCAGGACGAGGAGCGGGGCCAGCGAGAACAGGCCGATCAGCGCGCCCGCCGCCGTGAAGACGAAGGAGCGGGACACCAGGACCAGACCCGCGAAGGTGTCCCTGGCGATCTCCACCTGCTGGGTGAGCCGGGACACGGAGGCTCCGTCGGCCTCCCGCAGCCCCCGGCCCACGACCTGTCGTACGAGGGTGTCGCGCAGCGGTTCCACGAGGTCGGCCATGGCGCGGAACACCCGCCCCGTGCCGTACGCGGCCACGATCACGCCGAGCCCGGCGGCGCCGAGCCACCCGAGGCCGACCGCCTCGCGCCCCGCGAGGAACCCGTCGTCCAGAGCGCGTGCGAGGGCGTATCCGGTGAGGAAGGTCTGGCCGGTCTCCAGGACGGACCAGAGGGCGAGCCGCAGCACCACCGGCCACCGGCGCAGAAGGAACCGCGCGCCGCGCCGGTAGGTACCCGGCTGCACCGAGAAGGCCGACACCGCCGATCCGCCCGCCGCCCGGCCGCCAGAAGCTTTCCTCACGCGCCGAACACCTCCCTGTACTCCGCCCGCTCCCACAGCTCCGCGTGCGTCCCCACCGCCCGGATCCGGCCGCCGTCCAGCCAGGCGACCACGTCCGCGCGGGCCGCCGTCGCCGCGCGGTGGGCGATGATCAGGCGGCTGCGGTGCGGGGTGTGGTGGAGCAGGGCCTCGGCTATGTGGTGTTCGGTCACCGTGTCGAGGCTCGACATCGCGTCGTCCAGGATCAGGATCCGGCCGCCTCGCGCGAACGCCCGTGCCAGGCCCAGGCGTTGGGCCTCACCGCCGGAGAGGGGCGCGTCGGCGCAGGGTGTGGCGTAGCCGTCGGGGAGGCGCGTGATGAAGGGCTCCGCGTGGGCCGCGCGGGCCGCCGCACGGATGCGGGACGGCGTCGGACGCGGGGCGCCGAAGCCGATGGTGCCCTCCAGGGTCGTGCCGAGGAGCGCGGGCCGCTCGAAGGCGTAGCCGACCTCGCGGCGCAGCTCCTCGCGGCCGAGCGCACGCAGCGGGACGCCGTCCAGGCATACGTCCCCTTCGTCGGGGTCGGCGAGCCGGCCCGCGACGGACGCCAGGAGCGACTTGCCCGCGCCGGAGCGGCCGACCACGGCGAGCGTGCGGCCCGCGGGGACGGTCAGGTCCACGCCGTCCAGCACGGTGCGCTCACCGCGGGTCACCTTGACCCCTCGTAGCTCCAACAGGCCGCCCCCGGGCGGGAGTTCCGCGTCGCCGTACGTAGCAGAGGGTTCCGCGAGCACCTCTCCCAGGCGGCGCGCCGCGGCCTTGGCCCGCACCAGGGCCCCCAACTGGCCGACGAGCATGCCGATGCCGGTGGCGAGCACCGCGTACCGGGACGCGGCCAGCAACTCGCCGACGGAGATGCGGTCCCCCATCACCAGATGGCCCGCGACCGCGACGACGGCGATCTGCAGGAGGGGAGCGACCGCGGCCGCCTGTGACTGGGAGCGGCCCTGGACGCGCCACATACGGTGTCCGTGCCGGGAGAGTTCGGGCAGCGGCCCGAGGACGCGCCGGGCCTCCTTGTCCTCGGTGTGCGCGGCCGCGATGGTCCTGGCCCCGCCGACCGCCTCGCTGAGACGGCCCGCGATGTCACCCTGGACCTGCTGGTAGCGCGTCACGCAGTCGGAGGTGGCGCGGGTGAACGCCCGGAGGAGCAGGACGAGTACGGGCGCCCCGGCGATGAACGCCACGGCGAGCCAGGCGTCGATCAGGGCGAGTGCCACCACGGCCCCGACGGGCACGACCAGGGCAGCGAGAAGCCCGGCGAGCGTGGCGGGCGCGACGCCCGCGTGCGCCGCGTTGTCGACGAGGCGGGCCACCAGGTCGCCGGGGGCGAAGCGTGCGGTGGTGCGGGGGCCGACGGCGAGGACGTGGCGGGTCAGGTGGGCGCGCAGCCAGGCGGTGGTGCGGGCGTTGGTGGTCGCGGTGAGGACGCCGTCCACGGCGTCGAGCACGGCTCTGGCGCCGATGAGCGCCGCGCACACGAGGATCCAGCGGGTGGCGTCGGCGCCGACGCGGCCGGCGGCATGTCCGGCGAGCACGGCGTCCAGGGCGCGGCCGATGGCGAACGGCAGCAGCAGGCCGGCCCCCGCGCCCCCGGCGGCACACAGCAAGAGCGCCGCACAGCGGGCGGCGCTGTGGCGGGTCGCCTCGCGCAGCAGACCCGTGTCGGACGCGGGCAGAGTGGTGGACGCGTGCGGAGGATCGGATGCGGGCGGACGAGGACGGAGACGGTGGGTCGTGGTCGCCATGCGGTCCGGGTCCTCACAGGTCTCGTGTCCGCCGCCGGGCGTCCCCGCCTCGGCGGCCGACGCTGGCGGACCCGGGCGGGCCCCCTTGGAGGAGGCACCGCCCGGGCCGTCTGATGCCGTGCCGGTTACGCGCGGATGCGCGTCACAGACAGATGACCAGGCTGACCTCGCTCCAGCAGAGCAGCAGGCTGGCCGTGCTCTCGCCGCCGCCACCGCCGCCGCCACCGGTCATCTCGTCGGACTCCATGCTCTGCAGGTCGAGAAGCGTCATGATCTTCCCTCTCTTTTGGGGACGTAGTGTTCCTTTTTGGGTGGTGTCACGACCCCGCTGAAGCGCGGGACCGGCTCTGGGGCCGCCGGAGCGGCGGCAGGAAGGGGATGTGCGCGTCGCTCCCGCCGAGCGCGGCACCGAGGGCGACGAGGGCGCCCGCCGTGCCGGTGTGCAGGTCCATCGACAGGCGCATCATCTGGTTTCCGGGAAAGGCGAGTTGGCCCTCGTAGGACATGGAGAACCAGCCCAGTGCCGCGATCTGCCCGTCGATGTCCCCGGGCGTGATGCCCGGCGCGGTGCTGCGGCTGAGGTGGAGCAGCAGTCCGGCCCGCCCCTGGTACAGGCCCGGCTGGACGCAGAAGCGGGAGCGCGCGGCGGCCAGGATGCCCGTCCGCGCCTCCTCGAACCCGGCGTCGTCCCGGTGTGCGAGGTAGTCGTCGAGGACCATGCCGATGCCCACGCTGCCGTCGCCGAGGTAGGGCATGGCCCGCCAGCCCTCGTCCACCTGGACGGCGCCGTCCGCCCGCGTCACGCACCGGGAGAGGTCCGCGCGCAGGGCGTGTGCCGCCAGGTCGAGGAGCGCGGTGTCGCCGCTGCGCTCGTAGAGCCGCAGGAAGAGGAGGGCCGGGCCGGTGGCGCCGTGGAGCAGCCCGGCCCGCGGCCGCGCGTTCGGCGGGCTGTCGGAGGTGAGCCGCTGGGCCAGCAACTGTGCCGCACGGAGCGCGTGTTGGGCCAGGGCCTCCTCGCCGGTGCTGTGGGCGAGGGCGTCGAGGGCGAGGCCGAGGCCGGCGAGGCCGCCGTGCAGGTCGGAGGGGAGCCGCTGCCAGTTCTCCCTCAGGACGGTCTCCATCAGGTCGAGCGCGCGGGTGCGGTGACCGAGCCGGTCGAGTACGTGGGCGATGCCGGCGAGGCCGTCGTTGAGGCCGAGGGGGGTGCCGGGTGTGGCGGGCTCGGTGTGCTTCAGGAGCCAGCGCTCGCCTTCCTCGTAGCGTTCCCCGCCGCTCTCGGCGAGGGCGAGCAGCACTCCGGCCGCGCCGTGCGCGATGCCGAGTCCGCCGCCGTCGGTGAACTGGGCGATGTCACCGGGGAAGAGCCGGTCGTCGCGCTCGGGGGTGGCCGAGGCGAGGATGGCCTTGACCATCGAGTCGCGGCTGTGGGGCCAGTCGGCGGGGTCGACGAAGACGGTGGCCGCCCCCGCCGTCCTGGCGGCGCCGGCCCTGTCCCCCTTCGGGACGCCCTCCCCCAGGGCTTCCGGCGCTCCCGCCCGCAGGACCGGCGCCTGCTCGCCCGTGCCGGGGCGCTGGATCTCCGCCACCGCCTCGGCGAGGAACTCCTGCGGTACGTCCGGGAATTCGGCGGCGATCATCTCGGCGAGGTGCGCGGCCTTGCCGCGGTCGACGGCGAGCAGCGAGGTGACCGGCAGGAAGAGGGCGAGCCGCAGACACGCGAGGGCGTAGCGGTCGACGTCCGCGCCGGTGCGGTCCGGCGGCGCGACGAACCCGGGGTGTGCCATGACCTGGCGCCCGGAGTCGCCCACGGTGCCGGCGGCCTCGAAGTCGAGGAGCGCAACGGACTGTTCGTCGGGCGCGACCATGATGTTGAAGAGGTGCAGGTCGTTGAAGACGACGCCGCGTGCGTGCACGGCGGTGACGGCTTCCTCGACGCAGCGGTGCATGCGCAGCGCCCAGGCCGTGTAGTCGGCGATGGCCTGGGGGTCGGGCCGGCTGACCAGGAGCGGATGCCGGTGCGCGAAGAAGGAGTTGAGGGTGGTTCCCTCGAGGAAGTCCATGACCAGGAAGCGGTGGTCGCCGAGCAGGAACCAGTCCCTGACCTCGGGGGCGACACCGAGTCCGGAGAGCTTGTCCAGGGCGGCCTTCTCGCGTTCGAGCCGGGCGACGGCGTCGGCTCCGCCCGCGGCGAGACCGGCGTGCGGCCTGCCCTCCTTGAGGACGACCTTGCGGCCGTCGCGGGTGTCGGTGCCGGCGTAGACCCCGCCGCCGTTGGAGAAGTGCAGGGCCTTCTCGATGCGGTACGGCAGGTCGCCGACGGTGGTGGTGTTGCGGGCGGCCAGCTGGGGTGCGAGGAACGCGGGCAGCTCCACCCAGTCGGGCACCCGGAAGGCCGGGTCGCGGGAGTCGGGGACGAGCGTGCCCTCGGCGTTCTCGACGGCGGGCACGAGCGTGCCCTTGCCGTTGTCGCACATGCGCCGGGTGAAGGCCCCGTACCTGACGTAGAGCGGCCCTTCTTCCCAGCGCAGGTCGGTCAGGATGTAGGGCCCGTCGAACCCTTCGAGGCGCTTGCCCAACTCGGTGAGGACGGACTGCAGTTGTGTCTCGTCGTCCGGGTAGATCGTGGCGAACTTGCCGCTGTTGTCGCGGCCCGCGTACTTGCTGTTGCGCAGGTGCAGGAGGTGGGCGGCGGGCACGAACTTGAAGGGGATGCCGCGCTCGACGCAGTGGTCCCAGATGATCGCGCCGATGCGGTCGGCGTTGTCCAGGGTCGCGGAGGCGTGGACCTTCCAGCCCTGGGCGGGCGTGGGGCGCGGCTCCCCGTCGGCGCCGAGCGGGATGAGCGAGAGCCAGTCCCCCTTGCGCACCGACCGCCAGCCCGGCGGCACGGCCCGGCCCGCGGTCTCGAACTCAGGGGCGCTCTTGCCCACGGACAAGCGGTCCGGAGTCTCGTAGAAGTGCCTGTCCGCCAGACAGTAGACCTCGTACCGCTTGTCCACGAACGTCTCCTCCCCATGTGGTCTGGCTCAGAGAGTTCCAGGCCGCAAAGGGGACGGACAGTCACGGATGTCATCGATCGGGCATGCGGAACGCATGGGTAAAGTCCTGTTCGCACACTTTCGAGCACACATAACGTCCGCAGAACGTACACAATTCGGCTCAGAGGGCGTCACACAAGTAAATTCCGCCGCAGGAGCGGACCCCCTCAGTCCTCCGGCGGGAAGACGACCTCCCCGCTGCCGGACAACGTGATGGTGATCGCCTCGACCGGACACCCCTCGGCCGCTTCGAGCACTTTCTCGTTGGCGTCGGTCTCGGGGTCCTGAGGGTGCGACTGACGGGCGGAGTCGAGCGTGAAGCCGCCCGGCGCCGTGATCACGCACATCCCGGAGCCGATGCAGACCGACCGGTCCACCTCGACGTGCCAGCGGTCGCCCATCAGGCACCCGCCCCCCCGTACCCCGCGGGCAGGTGGATCATCTTGTGCTCGAAGTACTCGCCGTACCCCTCGGGCCCGAACTCCCGCCCGAGGCCGGAGTTCTTGTAGCCGCCGAACGGTCCGAGCATGTCGAGGCTGAAGGTGTTCACCGAGTACGTGCCGGTGCGCACCCGCCGCGCGATGTCGATGCCGCGCTCCGTGTCCGCCGTCCAGACGCTGCCGCTGAGCCCGTAGTCGGAGTCGTTGGCGATCTTCACGGCCTCGCTCTCGTCGCCGTACGGGAGCAGACAGATGACCGGGCCGAAGATCTCCTCGCGGGCGATGCGCATCGAGTTGTCGACGCCGCCGAAGAGGGTCGGCTCGACGTACCACCCCTCGTCGAACCCGGCCGGACGCCCGCCGCCCGTGAGGATCTTGGCGCCCTCCTCCTGGCCGATGCGGATGTAGTCGAGCGAGCGCTGCTGCTGGCGCTTGGCGACCAGCGGGCCCAGTTCGGTCTCCGGGTCGAGCGGGTCGCCGACCTTGAGCGCGGCGGCCGCGGCGGCGAAGGCCTCGGCGAACTCGTCGTGGCGGGAGTGCGGCACGAGGATGCGGGTCTGGGCCACGCACGCCTGGCCGTTGATCATCCAGGCGAAGGGGACGATGCCGGCGACCGCCGCCGAAGCGTCCGCGTCCGGCAGGATCACCGCGGCCGACTTGCCGCCCAACTCCAGTGTCACGCGCGTGAGGTTGCGGGCCGCGACCTCCATGACGCGCTTGCCCGCGCCGACGGAGCCGGTGAAGGACACCTTGTCGACGCCGGGGTGCCCCACGAGGTACTCGCTCACCTCGCGGTCGGCCGAGATGATCGAGAGCACGCCCTGCGGCAGCCCCGCCTCGGTGGCGATGTCGGCGAGGATGTACGCGTCGAGCGGCGTCTCGGGCGAGGTCTTGAGGATCACCGGGCACCCGGCGAGCAGCGCGGGCGCCAGCTTGGCCGCCGCGGTGAACTGCGGGACGTTCCACGGGACCACGGCCGCCACCACGCCGACCGGCTCGCGCCGGACCAGGATCTTGCCGAGGGCGCCGTCGCGCGCCTCCTCGTACGTGAAGTTCTTCGCGACCGTGAGCGCCGAGTCCCAGACCATCATCGCGGCGAGGGCCTGCACCATCACGCTCGACGTGTACGGGGTGCCGTTCTGGGAGCTGATGACGCGGGCGATCTCCTCGTGCCGCACGGCGAACGCGTCCTTGATCCTGGTGACGACCTCGATCCGCTCGTCGAGGGTCATCCGGGGCCAGGGGCCCTCGTCGAACGCCTTGCGCGCGGTGGCGACGGCCCGGTCGACGTCGGCGGGCGCGGCGTGCGGCACCCGTGCGAAGACCTGGCCGGTGTGCGGCGAGACCACCTCGATGACGTCCTTGCCGTGGGGGTCCACCAACTCCCCGCCGATGAACAGCTGTCCGTGTTCCACGAGCTCGGTCATGGTGACTGCCTCCTGCGGGAATCCGCCTGCGCGGCACGCTTTCTGACACTGTTTCAGAACTGATACCAGTTCTAGTTCCACTAGTCCACGGAGGGCAAGGCTCAAGTAGCCTGTTGAAACGGTCGACTTAGGCGATCATTGGAACCAGTTCTAGTTACGGTCGAGCGACGAACGAGAGAAGAAGAGGGCGCCCGATGACGCAGGTGACCGAACCGCAGGTGACCGAGCACGGCGGGGGCGTATGGAGCATCAAGGTCCCCATCCCCGACAACCCGCTGGGCTTCACCCTCGTCCACCTCCTGGACACGGACGCCGGCCCCGTCCTCGTCGACACGGGCTGGGACGACCCCACCTCCTGGGACGCACTCGCCGAGGGCCTCGCGGCCTGCGGCACGTCCCCCGACGCGGTGCACGGCGTCGTCATCACCCACCACCACCCCGACCACCACGGCCTGTCGGCCAAGGTCCGCGAGGCGTCGGGCGCGTGGATCGCGATGCACGAGGCGGACGCCTCGGTCGTGCGCCGCACCCGGACCGGGCCGCCCGCCCGCTGGTTCGACTACATGGTGGAGAAGCTGACGGCCGCGGGTGCCCCCGCCGACCATCTGGCCCCTCTCCTCGCCGCCCGTGACGCGGGCCGCGCACCCCGGCTGCCCGGCCTGGCCGCCGCGCTCCCCGACCGCGGCATCACCCCCGGCGAGCTCCTCGAACTGCCTGGGCGCAGGCTCCGCGCGATCTGGACCCCCGGCCACACGCCCGGCCACGTCTGCCTGCACCTGGAGGAGGAGCACCCGGCGCGACTGCCCGGCCACGGCCGCCTGTTCTCCGGCGACCATCTCCTGCCCGGGATCACCCCGCACATCGGCCTGTACGAAGACCCCGACGACGAGACCGTGACCGATCCGCTCGGCGACTACCTCGACTCCCTGGAGCGCATCGGCCGCCTGGGGGTCGCCGAGGTGCTCCCGGCCCACCAGTACGCGTTCACCGACGCCCCGGGGCGCGTCCAAGAGATCCTGGCCCACCACGAGGAGCGCCTGACGGATCTGCTCGCCCTCCTCGCCGAGCCCCTCACCCCCTGGCAGCTCGCCGAGCAGATGGAGTGGAACCGCCCCTGGGCCCAGATCCGCTACGGCTCGCGGAACATCGCGGTCTCCGAGGCCGAGGCCCATGTGCGGCGCCTGGTGAAGCTGGGGCGCGCGGAGGCGGTGGGCCACGATCCCGTGCGGTACCGCGCGGTGTGACCTCCTGCCGGGGGCGGCCGCCTCGGGGCCCGTCCCCTACGGGCCGGTAGAGTGGCCCCGTCGTCATCATGCCCGTACGGGGGGAAGCCGGTGCGAATCCGGCGCTGACCCGCAGCCGTGATCCACGGTCCTCAGGACCGGTGGAGAGCCGGATCGCCTCGTACGGAACGTGACCGGCTCGCGTCATCGGAACCGCCGATGACCGGCACCGTCGAGGTATACGGAGCCGGAGCCGCCCGGTGCCCGTGCCCGCACGCGCCCGTGCTGCCCCGCTCCCCCGCAGGGAGAGGCACCCGCCGCATCATGAACGTTCGCCGCAGCGCAGCGGTCCTGGCCGCCGTCGCCGTGTTCGGTTCGGCCGCCGCCCCGGCCGCCTTCGCGGACACCGCGTCCCCGTCGCCCTCCGCCAAGCTGCCCTCCGGTCTGTACGGCGACGCGGACCCCAAGTTCGACGGGGTGTTCCGGCAGTCGTACGCCCTGCTCGCCCAGGACTCCGTCGGCGTGAAGCCCGCCGCGAAGTCCGTCGACTGGCTCACCGGGCAGCAGTGCACGAACGGCGGTTACGCCGCCTACCGCCCCGACGCGGGCGAGCCCTGCGGCTCCAAGACGATGTTCGACAGCAACGCGACGGCGTCGGCCGTGCAGGCGCTCGCCGCGCTCGGCGGCCAGCAGAAGACGGTCGGCAAGAGCGTCGACTGGCTGAAGTCCGTGCAGAACCAGGACGGCGGCTGGGGCTACAGCCCCGGCATGGACTCGGACGCCAACTCCACCGGCATCGTCATCGGCGCGCTCGTCGCGGCGGGCGAGAAGCCGCAGTCGGTGAAGTCGCAGGACGGCAAGTCCCCGTACGACGCGCTGCCCGCCCTCGCGATGAGCTGTGGCAAGGACGGCGGCGCCTTCGGCCTCGCCGACGTCAAGTCCGGCAAGCTCTCGCCGAACGCGGACGCCACCGCGGCCGGCGTCCTCGGCGCGCACGGCAAGGGCCTGGTCGTGGACGCGGCCAAGAAGAAGGAAGCCGCCCCGAAGTGCGCGAAGGCCGACACCGCCGAGCAGGCGGCGTCGAACGGCACGGGCTACCTCCTGAAGACGCTCGCCAAGGGCGACGACCACCTGATGTCGTCGATGCCCGGCGCCAAGAACATGCCCGACCTCGGCAACACCGCCGACTCCGTGCTCGCGCTCGCCGCGGCCGGTCAGCCGGAGCAGGCCGAGAAGTCGGCCCAGTGGCTGGCGAAGAACTCCGCGCAGTGGGCCGAGAAGTCCGGCCCCGCCGCCTACGCCCATCTGATCTTCGCCGCCCGCGCCGCCGGCCTGGACCCGCGTGACTTCGGCGGCGCGGACCTGGTCAAGCAGCTGGGCGCACAGGGGCCCGCCCCGCAGGCGACGGAGAAGGCCGCCGACGAGAAGAAGGACAGCGACGACGGCGGCGTGAGCATCTGGTGGATCATCGGCGTCGGCATGGTCGCCGGCATCGGCATCGGCTTCCTCTACAGCGGCAACAAGAAGAAGCAGCAGCTGTGACGCGGGGTCGCGCGCGGTGCGGGCGCCTGGTGATCGGGGCGCTCTTCGCCGCCCTGCTCGGTGTCCTCACCGCCGCCCCCGCGCAGGCCGCCGGGTACCGCTACTGGTCCTTCTGGGACCGGGACGGTTCCAGCTGGGCGTACGCGAGCCAGGGGCCGAGCACCGCGCGCCCCGACGACGGGGCCGTCCAGGGCTTCCGGTTCGCCGTGTCCGCCGACTCGAAGGACGCCGCGAAGCCGCGCGGCGCCGCCGACTTCGACACGATCTGCGCCAAGACCCCCGCCAAGGACGACCGCAAGCGGATCGCCCTGGTCATCGACTTCGGCACGCCGGGCGACGCCCCCGACGGGGAGAGCCCGCCGAAGGCGCGTACGGCCTGCGCTCAGATCGCGGACGACGCGACCAGCGCGGACGCGCTCGCCGCGGTCGCCAAGCCCCTGCGCTACGACAGCAACGCCCTGCTGTGCGCCATCGCGGACTATCCGAAGTCGGGCTGCGGCGAGCAGGTCTCGGGCAACGGCGAGTCCGACGCCACGGAGAAGAAGCCGGCCGCGAGCGACGAGGAGAGCGGCTCCGGTGGCCCCTCCGTCGGTCTGATCGCGGGCGTGGCCGCCATCGCCCTGCTCGGCGGGGCCGCCCTCTGGCAGGCACGCCGCCGACGCGGCTGACCGCACGATGACCGACCACCCGAGCACCGCTCCCGGTGCGCTGCGCAGGCGCCTGGCCCCCCAGGCGCACCGGAGCAACGCGCTGCATCCCGGCGCCTGGTGGGTGTGGGCGCTCGGGCTCGGCGTCGCGGCGTCGCGCACCACCAACCCCCTGCTGATCGGTCTCCTCATCGGCGTCGCGGGCTATGTCGTCGCGGCCCGCCGGACCTCGGCCCCGTGGGCGCGGTCGTACGGCGCCTTCGTGAAGCTGGGCCTCGTCGTGATCGCGATCCGGCTGGTCTTCGCCGTCGTCCTCGGTTCCCCCATCCCCGGTACGCACGTCATCGTGACGCTCCCCGAGGTGCCGCTGCCCGACTGGGCGAAGGGGGTGCGGATCGGGGGCCGGGTGACGGCCGAGGGGCTGCTCTTCGCGCTCTACGACGGGGTGCGCCTGGCCGGTCTCCTCATCTGCGTCGGCGCCGCCAACGCCCTGGCCAGTCCGGCACGGCTGCTCAAGTCGCTGCCGGGCGCGCTGTACGAGGTGGGGGTCGCCATCGTCGTCGCGATGACGTTCGCACCGAACCTGATCATGGACGTGCAGCGCCTTCGCGCCGCGCGGCGTCTTCGCGGACGCGCCGACAAGGGCATCCGGGGACTGCTCCAGGTCGGGCTGCCCGTCCTCGAGGGCGCCCTTGAGCGGTCGGTCGCGCTGGCCGCCGCGATGGACGCGCGCGGCTTCGGCCGCAGCGCGCCGGTTCCGGCCGGGGTGCGCAGGGCGACGGCGGCCCTGACGCTCGGCGGCCTGATGGGCGTCTGCGTGGGCACGTACGGCCTGCTCACGGCGGACGGCACGAGGTACGGCCTGCCCGTGCTCGCCGTCGGCCTCGTCGCCGCCCTCGCCGGGCTCCGCCTCGGCGGCCGGCGCTCCGTGCGCACCCGCTACCGCCCCGACACGTGGGGCGTACGCGCCTGGCTCGTCGCCGGGTCGGGCATCGCGGTGGCAGGCCTGACGCTCTGGGCCGCCGCGTACGACACGGCCGCCCTGCACCCCGGGGTCGTCCCCCTGACCGCGCCGACGCTGCCGCTGTGGCCCGCACTGGCCGTCCTCATCGGGCTGCTGCCCGCGTTCGTGGCACCGGTGCCGACGGGTGAGGCGGCGCCTGTACCTGCGGAAAAGCGGAGGCCCACACCCGCGACAAAGGCATCACCGGCACCCGCCGGAGAGCCGACATCCGCCGGAGAGCCGACACCCGCCCGGGAGCCGACACCTGCCGGAAAGCAGATGCCCGCCCGGCAGGCCGCACCCGCAGGGGAGCCGACACCTGCCGGAGAACAGCCGCCCACCCGGCAAGCCGCACCCGCCGGAGAGCCGACACCTGCCGGAGAACAGCCGCCCACCCGGCAAGCCGCACCCGCCGGAGAGCCGACACCTGCCGAAGAACAGCCGCCCACCCGGCAAGCCGCACCCGCCGGAGAGCCGCCCTCCGCCGGAGAGCCGGCACCCGCCCGGCAGACGGCACCCGCCGGAGAGCAGCCACCTGCCAGACAGCAGCCGCCCGCCAGGGATCAGCCGCCCGCCAGGCAGGCCGCTTCCGCGCCCGCCGTCGGTGCCGAGTCCGCTGCCGCGACCCCCGATTCCGCCACCCCGCCTCCCCCCGAGGAGCCCTCATGATCCGCTTCGAGGATGTCTCCGTGACGTACGAAGGGGCCGCGGGGCCCACCGTGCGCGGGGTCGATCTCGCTGTTCCCGAGGGTGAGTTGGTGCTCCTCGTCGGGCCTTCCGGGGTCGGCAAGTCGACGCTGCTCGGCACGGTGAGCGGGCTCGTGCCGCACTTCACCGGGGGCACGCTGCGGGGCCGGGTGACGGTGGCGGGACGCGACACGCGGACCCACAAGCCGCGGGAACTCGCCGATGTCGTCGGCACGGTGGGCCAGGACCCGCTCTCGCACTTCGTGACGGACACGGTCGAGGACGAGCTGGCGTACGGGATGGAGTCGCTCGGGCTCGCCCCCGACGTGATGCGCCGCCGCGTCGAGGAGACCCTCGACCTCCTCGGCCTCGCCGATCTGCGCGACCGGCCCATCGCCACGCTCTCCGGCGGCCAGCAGCAGCGCGTCGCCATCGGCTCGGTGCTCACACCGCACCCCGAGGTCCTCGTCCTGGACGAGCCGACGTCCGCCCTCGACCCGGCCGCCGCCGAGGAGGTCCTCGCCGTACTGCAGCGCCTGGTGCACGACCTGGGCACGACGGTCCTGATGGCCGAGCACCGCTTGGAGCGGGTCGTGCAGTACGCCGACCAGGTCCTGCTGCTCGCGGCGCCGGGCGAGCCGCCCGTGCTCGGCGACCCCGCCTCGCTGATGGCCGTGTCGCCGGTGTTCCCGCCGGTGGTGGGTCTCGGCCGCCTCGCGGGCTGGTCCCCGCTGCCGCTGACGGTGCGGGACGCCCGGCGGAAGGCCGGCGCACTGCGGGAGCGGCTGGCCGGGGCCGAACCGCGGGAGGAGGTCACGGCCGTACGACCGGCGGCGGGCCGCCCGAGCCTCTTCAGGCGTACGAAGAAGACGGATGCCCCGGAAGCCGCCGCCGCGAGCGTCACGGGTCTGGCCGTGCGCCGGGGCCGGGTGGAGGCCCTGCGCCGCGTGGACCTCACGGTCTCCGCAGGCGAGACGGTGGCCCTGATGGGCCGCAACGGCGCCGGGAAGTCCACGCTCCTGTCCACCTTGGTGGGCCTGCTGGAACCGGCGGCGGGCTCGGTCCGCGTCGGCGGCGCGGTCGCCCACCGCACAGGACCCCGCGAACTGATCCGGCACGTGGGCCTGGTCCCCCAGGAGCCGCGTGACCTCCTCTACGCGGACACGGTGGCCGCCGAGTGCACGGCCGCCGACCACGACGCGGGAGCGGAGCCCGGCACCTGCCGCGCGCTGGTCAGCGGACTGCTGCCCGGCATCGCGGACGACACCCACCCCCGCGACCTCTCCGAGGGCCAGCGCCTCACCCTGGCCCTGGCGATCGTGCTGACCGCCCGCCCGCCGCTGCTCCTTCTGGACGAGCCGACCCGTGGCCTCGACTACGCGGCCAAGGCCCGCCTGGTCACGCTCCTGCGCGGTCTCGCCGCCGAAGGCCACGCGATCGTCCTCGCCACGCACGACGTGGAGCTGGCCGCGGAACTGGCCCACCGGGTCGCGATCCTCGCCGACGGGGAGATCGTCGCCGACGGCCCGACCTCCGACATCGTGGTCTCCTCCCCCTCCTTCGCCCCCCAGACCACCAAGATCCTCGCCCCGCAGAAGTGGCTGACGGTCACGGAGGTACGGGACGCGCTCGGTGCCGAGGGCGGTACCCCATGAGCAGTTCCCCCCTGGCCCGCCAGGCCCGCCCCATCCGCCTGGGGCCACGCTCGATCGGCGCCCTCGCGCTCGTCAGCGCGGTCGGCGTGGTGGCCTTCGGGTGGCCGCTGATCGCGGGCGGGGAGTCAGGGCTGAGCGCACACGCGCAGGACGCGCCCTGGCTGTTCGCGGCGCTGCTGCCGCTTCTGCTCGCCGTCGTCGTGGCGACCATCGCCGACGTCGGTCTCGACGCGAAGGCCATCGCGATGCTGGGGGTGCTCGCCGCGGCCGGTGCCGCGCTGCGGCCGCTGGGGGCGGGGACGGCCGGGATCGAGCCGATGTTCTTCCTGATGGTGCTCAGCGGGCGCGTGCTCGGGCCGGGGTTCGGGTTCGTGCTCGGCGCCGTGTCCATGTTCGCCTCCGCGCTCCTGACCGGTGGCGTCGGTCCGTGGATGCCGTTCCAGATGCTGTCCATGGGGTGGGTGTGCATGGGGGCGGGGCTGCTGCCGGGACCCGACACCCTGCGCGGGCGCGGGGAGCTGTGGCTGCTCGCCGCCTACGGGGCCGTGTCGTCCGTCCTGTACGGAACCGTGATGAATCTGCAGGGCTGGCCCTACCTCGGCGGCCTCGCGACCGGCGTCTCCTTCGTGCCCGGCGACCCCGTCGGCGACAACCTGGGCCGTTTCGTCGCGTACTGTCTGGCGACCTCGCTGGGCTGGGACCTCCCCCGCGCCGTGGTGACCGTGCTCCTGAGCCTCGCCCTCGGCCCCGCCGTCCTGAAGGCGCTGCGCCGGGCCACGCGCCGGGCCGCGTTCGAGGCCCAAGTCACATTTGACGGTCCAAAGGCGTAAGCGTCCGGTGGCTCTCCGTCGCCCGAAGGGGTCCTTCGCGGTGAGGCGGCCCACAGTACTTTCGTCCTCTACTAGGGCGGGCCGTAGAGATGGCCCGCTGGCGCGTACGCGTCAAAACATCCCCTGACCTGCGGATTGAGAGCCAGATCACACGAGGGGCCTTCCGCACACATGCGACATCCACTAGTAAAAGGGGTCATTGCGGAGACGCGGCAGCCCTGTTTCTCTGGATCGAGTCGCACGGCGCCGCCGGTCGCAAGGCCCCCGGCGCCGACGCATTCCCCCGGCCACATCCTCGTGGTCCACGGCATGCCCGCGACACCATGTCCCCCACGGAAGGCCACGCTTTGTCCGCCACGCTCCTCCGCCGTATCGCCACCCCGAAGAAGGCCCTCACCGGTGCCGCCGTGGCCGTCGCCACGACCGGCATGGTGTTCAGCGCGGGCGCGGCCCAGGCCGCCGCCCCCACGGCGGCGAAGGCCGCGGCTCCGGCCGCCGCTCCCGCCGCGGCGCCCTCCTCGGCCCAGGCGATCGCGAAGAAGATGATCCCGGACCCCGCCCAGTACAAGGCGTTCAGCAAGATCGTGGAGCACGAGAGCGGCTGGAACCCCAAGGCCACGAACGCCTCCTCCGGCGCCTACGGCCTCGTCCAGGCCCTGCCCGCCTCGAAGATGGCGTCGGCGGGCTCGGACTGGAAGACCAACCCCGAGACCCAGATCAAGTGGGGCCTCGACTACATGAACGACCGCTACGGCAGTCCGGTCGGCGCCTGGAACCACTGGCAGGCCAACGGCTCCTACTGAGCCGCGAGGAACTCCTGAAGCACACGAAGGCGGCCGCCCCCGGCGAGGGGGTGGCCGCCTTCGTCGTATCCGTGCCAGACATCGCTCAGCGCAACATCGCTCAGCGCATCAGAGCCGCTGAATGATCGTCCCCGTCGCCACCGCCCCGCCCGCGCACATCGTGATCAGCGCGAACTCCTTGTCCCGCCGTTCGAGCTCATGCAGGGCCGTCGTGATGAGCCGCGCCCCCGTCGCCCCCACGGGATGCCCCAGCGCGATCGCGCCCCCGTTCACGTTCACCTTCTCCAGGTCCTGCTCGAAGACCTGCGCCCAGCTCAGGACCACCGACGCGAAGGCCTCGTTGATCTCCACGAGGTCGATGTCCTTCAGGGACATCCCCGCCTTGCCGAGCACCGCCCGCGTCGCGTCGATCGGACCGTCCAGATGGAAGTGCGGATCGGCGCCCACCAGGGCCTGCGCCACGATCCGCGCGCGCGGCCGCAGCTTCAGGGCCCGCGCCATCCGCTTCGACGCCCACATGATCGCCGCGGCGCCGTCCGAGATCTGCGAGGAGTTGCCCGCGGTGTGCACGGCGGTCGGCATCACCGGCTTGAGCCGCTCGAGGCCCTCCATCGTGGTGTCCCGCAGCCCCTCGTCCCGGTCGACGAGGCGCCACATGCCCTGCCCCGCGGCCTGCTCCTCCTCCGTCGTGGGGACCTGGACGGCGAAGGTCTCGCGTTTGAAGCGCTCCTCGGCCCAGGCGGTCGCGGCGCGCTCCTGCGAGATGAGGCCGAGCGAGTCGACGTTCTCCCTCGTCAGGCCGCGATGACGGGCGATCCGCTCGGCCGCCTCGAACTGGTTGGGCAGGTCGACGTTCCACTCCTCGGGGAACGGCTTGCCGGGGCCGTGCTTGGAGCCCGACCCCAGCGGCACCCGCGACATGGCCTCGACGCCGCAGCTGATGCCCACGTCGATGACACCGGCCGCGACCATGTTGGCGACCATGTGGCTCGCCTGCTGCGACGAGCCGCACTGACAGTCCACCGTCGTCGCGGCGGTCTCGTACGGAAGGCCCATCGTGAGCCAGGCCGTGCGCGCCGGGTTCATGGACTGCTCCCCGGCGTGGGTGACCGTGCCGCCCACGATCTGCTCGACGCAGTCGGCGTGGATGCCCGTGCGGCCGAGGAGCTCGCGGTAGGTCTCGCCGAGCAGATAGGCGGGGTGGAGATTGGCGAGCGCGCCGCCGCGCTTACCTATGGGGGTGCGTACGGCTTCGACGATGACAGGTTCCGCGGCCATGGGCGTCCTCTCCATCCACATCCCGCGCGAGTGTCCCGGCACCCACGCGGAGAACTAGTACGCGTTCTAGTTCTGCAAGCAGTCTGCTGAGCGCGACCCCGGCACCGCAAGGGGCTTGCACGCACCTTGCGCACTACCTGCACGAAAGGGATCCCGTCGCGGGCCTTGCCTCTTGTAGAACCCGTTACTACCTTGCGGGGCATCTCCTGATGGACCGTCAGGAAAGCTACAGAGATGAAAGACCTGAACTCCTGGAGTTGCCGATGCCCTGTCCAGCGCTGCCCGACGGGTTCGACTTCACCGACCCCGACCTGCTCCAAGAGCGCGTTCCCCACCCGGAGTTCGCCCAGCTGCGGCAGACGGAACCGGTGCGCTGGATCGCCCAGCCGCCCCGCATCTCCGGCTTCGACGACGCGGGCTACTGGGCCGTCACGCGGCACGCCGACGTCAAGTACGTCTCCACACACCCGGAGTTGTTCTCCTCCAACCTCAACACCGCGGTCATCCGGTTCAACGAGACGATCAGCCGCGACCAGATCGAGGTCCAGAAGCTGATCATGCTGAACATGGACCCGCCCGAGCACACCCGGGTCCGCCAGATCGTGCAGCGCGGCTTCACCCCCCGCGCCATACGCTCCCTGGAGGACGCCCTGCGCCACCGCGCGGGCTCCATCGTCGAGACGGCCCTGGCGAACGCCGCGGCCGACGGCTCCTTCGACTTCGTCACGAACGTCGCCGTGGAACTTCCCCTCCAGGCGATCGCCGAGCTCATCGGCGTGCCCCAGGACGACCGTACGAAGATCTTCGACTGGTCCAACAAGATGGCGGCCTACGACGACCCGGAGTACGCGATCACCGAGGAGGTCGGCGCCGAGGCGGCCATGGAGATCGTCTCGTACGCGATGAACCTCGCCGCGGCCCGCAAGGAGTGCCCGGCCAAGGACATCGTCAGCCAGCTGGTGGCCGCCGAGGACGAGGGCAACCTCTCCTCCGACGAGTTCGGCTTCTTCGTGATCCTGCTCGCGGTGGCCGGCAACGAGACGACCCGCAACGCCATCACCCACGGCATGCACGCCTTCCTCACCCACCCGGAGCAGTGGGAGCTCTTCAAGCGCGAGCGCCCCGAGACCACCGCCGAGGAGATCGTGCGCTGGGCCACCCCCGTCGTCTCCTTCCAGCGCACCGCGACGCAGGACACCGAGATCGGCGACGCGAAGATCAAGCAGGGCGACCGCGTCGGCATCTTCTACTCCTCGGCCAACAACGACCCCGAGGTCTTCGACGACCCGATGACGTTCGACATCACCCGCGACCCGAACCCGCACCTCGGGTTCGGCGGCGGAGGCCCGCACTTCTGCCTCGGCAAGTCGCTCGCGGTCCTGGAGATCAACCTCATCTTCAACGCGATCGCGGACGCGCTGCCCGACCTCCGTCTGGTCTCCGACCCCCGCAGGCTCCGCTCGGCCTGGCTGAACGGCGTCAAGGAACTGCAGGTCACGACCGGCTGACCCGCCGCCGGGGAGGCAGGGGCAACTCCACCCACGCCCTGCCCCTGCCTCCCCGGGCCTCCCCCGGAGCTTTTGCGCCGAAGCCAACGTTTCCGTTGCGTGGCGCGTCTTGAGAAGTGAACCTTGCCTTTCCAAGACTTCGAACGGAAACGGTCGCCGTGGTCTCCGCAGGTCTCTCCGTCGCGCCGTCGGGCAGCACACCCAATGAGCGGAAGACCTCCCTCCGCGCCTTCTGCCGGCGCCACCGGGTGCCGCTCCTCGCCACGCTGCCCACGCTGCCGCTGTACGCGGTGTGGGCGGCGTTCCTCGCCACCGGTGGCGGCGACCTGGCGGCCCAGGAGGCGTGGGCGCGGTTCGCCTCGGAGCACGGGGCCGCGGCGTACGGCCTGTTCTGGTACGGCGGCATGCACACCGCCAACTACAGCCTGATCGCGCCCTACTTGATGGCCGCCGTGGGCGTGAAGACCGTGACGGTGGTGTCGGGTGTCGCCGGAGCCTGGCTGGTCGCCGCGCTCGTCGAACGCACCGGGATGCGGCGCCCGCTGTGGCCCGCGGTGCTCGCCTCGCTGGCGGTGTGGTGCAACGTCGCGTCCGGGCGCACGACGTTCGCGCTCGGCATCGCCTTCGGGTTCGCGGCGTGCCTGGTCCTCGTGCGCGAGCGGCGGGTGGGGGCCGCCGTGGTGTGCGCGGCGCTCGCCACCATGTCCAGCCCCGTGGCGGGACTCTTCCTCGTGGTGGCGGGCGCCGCCTACTTCCTCGTACGTGACTGGGGACGGGCCGCGGCGCTGACGGTGCCGCCGGTACTGGTGGTGGGGATCACCACCGCGCTCTTCCCCTTCTCCGGCGAGCACCTGATGCCGTTCGACCGGATCTTCCCGCCCGTGCTCTTCAGCCTCGCGCTCATCGTGGCGGCTCCGCGCGAGTGGCGTGTGCTGCGGTGGGGGGCCGCGGTGTACGCGGCCGGGACGGTCCTGACCTACCTCATCCCGTCCCCGATCGGCACGAACGTGGAGCGCCTGGCCGAGCTGCTCGCGCCCGCAGCGCTGCTCGGCGCGCTCCTGATGCCGGCCCTGACCCGCGCCCGCCGCGTCGTGCTCACGGTCGCGCTCATCCTCTCCTCTGCCTGGGTCGGGCAGAAGACCGCGGACGACCTGACGGTGTCGACGGCCGTGCCGAAGTGGGCAGCCGACACCAAGGGCGTGGTGCGGGAGCTGGAGCGGCTCGGCGCCGACCGGGGCCGCGTGGAGGTGGTCCCGGCCCGCAATCACCGCGAGGCCACGGCCCTGGCGCCGTACGTGAACATGGCGCGCGGCTGGAACCGGCAGCTCGACATCGAGCGCGGGCGCCTCTTCTACGACGGGTCGTTCTCGGCCACCACCTACCGGGCGTGGCTGGACAAGTGGGCCGTCGGCTATGTGGTGCTGCCGTCGGGCAAGCCGGACGGGTTCGCCGAGGACGAGGCGGCCCTGGTCGCCAGTGGCCCCAAGTGGCTCGAACCGGTGTGGCGGGACGCGAACTGGCGGGTGTTCCGGGTGAAGAACGCGGTGCCGATGGTGTCGAAGCCGGCGGCCGTCGTGAAGTCCACCGGGTCGGCCATGGTGGTGCGCGTGCCCACGCGCGGGCCGGTGACGCTGCGCCTGGTGTACTCGCCGTGGCTCCGGGCCGAGGGGGCCTGCCTGGAGCGGCACGGCGAGTTCACCCGGCTGACGGTCTCCACCCCGGGCACGTACACGATCAGCTCGGGGTACGGTCCTTCGCCGAGCCCTTCGTCATGTCGATGACCGGCTTCGGGCCCGTGACCTGCCCGGCGTCCGTGACCTGTCCCGCGCCCGTGACCGGCTGCGCGTCCGAGACCGGCTCCGCGCCCGTCGCCACCCGCAGGTTTTTGCCCACCCGGGGCCCGGCCAGCAGGTAGCCGATGCCGAAGCCCGCGCCGACGACGGCCGCGCCGCCCACCGCGTCCAGGACCCAGTGATTGCCGGTGGCGACGATCGCGGCGACCGTGCACAGCGGATGCAGCAGGCCCAGGGCCTTCATCCACCACTTCGGCGCGAGCATCACGATCACCACACCGCACCACAGCGACCAGCCGAAGTGCAGCGAGGGCATCGCCGCGTACTGGTTGGTGAGCGCGGTCAGCGTGCCGTAGTCCGGCTGGGTGAAGTCCTGCACGCCGTGCACCGTGTCGATGAAGCCGAGCTCGGGCATCAGGCGCGGCGGGGCCAGCGGGTAGAGCCAGAACCCGACGAGCGCGAGGAGCGTGGCGAAGCCGAGGGCCGAGCGCGCCCAGCGGTAGTCGGCGGGGCGCCGGACGTAGAGCACGCCGAGGACGGTCAGCGGCACCACGAAGTGGAACGAGGTGTAGTAGAAGTTGAAGAACTCCTCGAGCCAACTGACCTTCACCACCGCGTGGTTGACCCAGTGCTCGATGTCGATCCGCAGAAACTGCTCGATGGCGTGGACCTGCTCGCCGTGGTGTTCGGCGGTGGCCCGTCCGCCCGAGTTGGTGCCGCCCGTCGCGGCGAGGCGTGCCTGCTGGTAGGCGGAGTAGCCGACGCGGATCAGGAGCAGTTCGAGCAGGAGGTTCGGCCGGGTGGTGACCCGCCGCCAGAACGGCAGCAGCGGCACCCAGCTGAAGCGCGCGGGCGCGGGCCTGGCGTAGTCGGTGGGGACGGGCTCCTGGTACCGCGGGTCGGTACGGGACAGGAACGGCACCACCGTGGCGGCGGCGAGCGCGGCGATCAGGACGACGTTGTCGCGGATGGGCTCCACGACCGGCATGTTCGGCAGCATCATCTTCGCCGGCAGCGTCGAGACGAGGACGACGGCGACGGGCCACATGTACCGGTCGGACTGCTTCTTCCCGGCCCGGCCGACCACCGCGAGCAGCACCCACAGGAGCTGGTGCTGCCAGGTCGTCGGGGACACGGCGACGGCGACACAGCCGGTGATCGCGACGGCGAGCAGCAGTTGCCCGTCCTTGGCGTAGCGCACGGCCCGGCGCAGGCCGAACCAGACGACCACCGCGCCCAGGGCCACGTACAGCCCGATCTCCAGCGGCCCTTCGAGGCCGAACCGGAGCAGGGCGCCGTGCAGCGACTGGTTGGCGAGACCGGCCGGACTCGCGCCGAGGCCCGCGCCCGCGATGTGGTGTATCCAGTACGTCCACGAGTCGTGCGGCATCGCGGCCCAGGCGAGCGCGGTGATGGCGAGGAAGGTGGCGCCGGTGGACGCGGTGGCCCGCCTGCGGCCGGTGAACCAGAAGAGGGCGGCGAAGAGCAGCAGCGTGGGCTGGAGCGCGGCCCCGATGCCGATGAGGACGCCGCTGGCGCGTTCCCCGCGGACCGCGAAGCACCCGAGCAGGACGAGGAGCACGGGGAAGATGCTGGTCTGGCCCAGATACAGGGTGTTGCGCACCGGCAGCGACAGCATCAGGAGACAGATCGCGACGGGCGCGGCGAGCAGCGAGGTGCGCCGGGAGACGGGCTGTGGCAGGGCGCGGGCGGCGACGAGCCCGAGGATCACGACCAGGATCAGCGTGCCGAACGTCCAGCCCCAGCCGAGCGCCTGCTCGGCCGCGCGGGAGAACGGTTTGAGCACGAGTCCCGCGAAGGGGGTGCCGGTGAACTTGTCCGCGTCGTAGAACGAGCCGTTCACATGCAGGACGCCGTCCGGGCCGATCCAGGTCTCCAGGTCGATGAGCCGCTCGCCTTTCGGCGTACGCAGGACGACGGCCGCCTGTCGCACCGCGAGTACTGCAGCGATCAGCCAGAGGGCGACACGGACCGCCCCGATCCGCGTCGTCGGTGTGCCGGGTCCCCCCGTCCCAAAGGCATTTCCCGGTCCTCCGTGCTCGACATTCGCCACGCCCCGTCGGCCCTCCCGCCCGCTCGTCGTCTCTGTTCGGTCCCAACGTCCGGTCGGTCCCGTGAGTTCTCCGTCGGCCCCGAGGTGTGCGGTCGGACCCGAAGGGCTCGCGCCCTCTGGTGAGACGCGCGACACCCCCATTTCACCTGGCAGCCACACCGCTTTCTACCGGCTTTCGCGCAGACTTCCCAACCAGCCCGCTTTGTCCGTTCGACGACCAGATCTCCACAGACCGTCCCTCTCACATCCATGGAACAACGCCCCGGCCCCCTGCGCGCGGTTCCTTGCGTGCGCCGCGACATAGATCACAAGTACGCCTTCCGGTCACCGCCGGGGGTAGATCCATTCGCCCTGCATAGCGCCACATTCCGGACAGTATGCGGCTGACCGGGCACCGAACGTAATGGTGCCGTCTACACCTATGGTCGCTTGCGGGCCGCCCCTCGCCGGGCGGCCCTGTCCTTGTCGTCAACCGAGAGGCAGGCGAGCGAACCCTTGCCGGCAGCCGCATCCGTCGCACCCGTTCCCCCGCAGACCTCGCGCACGCAGGCCCCTCCGTCCGGCCCGGCCCCGTCGGGCACCCCGTCGGACGCCCCCTCGGACGCCCAGCAGGAGGTCACGGTCGTCGACCCGGCGCTGGTCAAGCGGGCAGTGAAGGCGGCGGCGCTCGGCAACGCGATGGAGTGGTTCGACTTCGGCGTCTACAGCTACATCGCCGTGACGCTCGGCAAGGTCTTCTTCCCCTCGGGCAACCCCACGGCCCAGCTGCTCTCCACCTTCGGCGCCTTCGCGGCGGCCTTCCTGATCCGCCCGCTGGGCGGCATGGTCTTCGGCCCGCTCGGTGACCGCATCGGCCGCCAGAAGATCCTCGCGCTCACCATGATCATGATGGCCGCGGGCACGTTCGCGATCGGCCTGATCCCGTCGTACGCGACGATCGGCGTGGGCGCCCCGATCCTGCTCCTGCTCGCCCGCCTGGTGCAGGGCTTCTCGACGGGCGGCGAGTACGCGGGTGCCTCCACCTTCATCGCCGAGTACGCCCCCGACAAGAAGCGCGGCTTCCTCGGCAGCTGGCTCGAGTTCGGCACCCTCGCGGGCTACATCGGCGGCGCGGGCCTGGTCACCCTGATGACGGCCCTCCTCTCCACCGACGACCTCCTCTCCTGGGGCTGGCGCATCCCGTTCCTGATCGCGGGTCCGATGGGTCTGATCGGCCTGTACCTGCGGATGAAGCTGGAGGAGACCCCGGCGTTCGCCGCGGAGCTCGCCAAGGCGCACAAGGACGAGCAGTCACGCCCGAAGGTGCGGCTGCGCGAGATGGTGACGGGCCAGTGGAAGGCCCTCCTCCTCTGCATGGGCCTGGTCCTGGTCTTCAACGTCACGGACTACATGCTGCTCTCGTACATGCCGAGCTATCTGACGAGCGAGCTGAAGTACGACGAGACGCACGGGCTGCTCGTCGTGCTCGCCGTGATGGCGCTGATGATGTGCGTCCAGCCGTTCGCGGGCGCGCTGACCGACCGGGTGGGCCGCCGCCCCGTGATCGCGGCAGGCTGCGTGGGCTTCCTGCTCCTGTCCGTCCCCGCCCTGCTCCTGATCCGCCAGGGGTCGCTCTGGGCGATCGGTCTCGGCATGGCGGCACTCGGCCTGCTCCTGGTCTGCTTCACGGCCTCGATGCCGTCGACGCTCCCCGCCCTCTTCCCGACCAAGGTCCGCTACGGCTCGCTCTCCATCGGCTTCAACATCTCCGTCTCGATCTTCGGAGGCACGACACCGCTGGTGGTGACGGCGCTGATCGGAGCGACGGGAAACATGATGATGCCCGCGTACTACATGATGGCGGCGGCCGTGGTGGGCGGCATCGCGGTCTGGTTCATGACGGAAAGCGCGGGCCGCCCGTTGCCGGGGTCGGGGCCGGCGATTGAGGGGGGTTCGGCGGAGGCGAGTCCCCGCTGACAATCGACCCCGCCCTCCACTAACATCGTTAGCGAACCTAAAGAGTGCCGATCGCCCCGGAAAGGCCCCCATGCCCCAGCAGCAATGGACCGCGGTGGACACCTACTTCGCCGACCTCCTCACCCCCGCCGACGAGGCGCTCGCCGCGGCCCTGCACGACAGCGACGCCGCAGGCCTGCCGCAGATCAGCGTCGCGCCGAACCAGGGCAAGCTGCTCCAGCTCCTCGCCCAGATCCAGGGCGCACACCGCATCCTGGAGATCGGCACCCTCGGCGGCTACAGCACCATCTGGCTGGCCCGCGCCCTGCCCGCGGACGGCCACCTGATCACCCTGGAGTACTCCCCGGCCCACGCCGACGTGGCCCGCGGCAACCTCGCCCGCGCCGGCCTCGACAAGCTCACCGAGGTCCGGGTGGGCCCGGCACTCGACTCGCTCGCCGCGCTCGTGGCCGAGGAGGCGGCCCCCTTCGACCTGGTCTTCATCGACGCCGACAAGGTCAACAACCCGCGCTACGTGGAGTGGTCGCTCAAGCTCACCCGCCCCGGCAGCCTCATCATCGTCGACAACGTCGTACGGAGCGGCGCGGTGGCCGACGCGGACAGCACCGACCCCGGCGTGCGGGGCACCCGCGAGGCGCTGCAACTCATCGCCGATCACCCGAAGTTGACCGGGACGGCCTTGCAGACGGTGGGCACGAAGGGCTACGACGGCCTGGCCCTGGCCCGAGTACTGGACTGAGCCCTCACCCACCACCCGGCGGCCGACCCACCAACCGGCCTCAACCCTCCACAAAGAACCCGACGTTCACACTGCGAGGCCCGGCCCGGTCCTGGATGACGACATCACCGGACCCCTCCCTGGGCAGCGGAGCCGTCCCCCCGTACTCAAGGGGCGCCGGCACCCCGCCCACACTGAGCCGCACCTCCGATGCGGGCTCGGGATGCGACCCACGCACCCACGTCACGGTCCAGGCCCCGTCGGGCCCGCAGCGGAACTCCAGATGCGTGCGCGAGACGAACAGCCAGTCGTCCGGCGGCACAAGACGGCACACCCCACGATCGCGCCCCACCCGCAGCACGGAACCCGGCGCGCTCGGGGCGTCAGCCATGAGCATGCCCGCGGTCGCCCCCTCGTCCGCCCCGGCCATCGAGGCCATGGTCAGCTCCAGCACGTACGCTCCCCCAGCTCTCGGCGTCCAGAAAGCGCGACGGCCGCACACGCCCCCGCGCCGCCGCATCCTATGGCGCACCTCACGTGACCGCACGGTCGCCTGGAACAATGGACGCATGACTGAACGGAAACCACCTGAGGTCAGCTTCGAGTCGTGGATCGACAAACAGATCCGCGAGACCGAGGAGCGGGGCGACTTCGCCACCCTGAAGGGCCGCGGCAAGCCGCTGCCGGCAGAACTGAACACCACGTCACACGACGAGCAGTGGTGGATCAAGCAGAAGATGGCCCGCGAGGGCCTCTCCCACCTCCCCCCGACGCTCGCCCTGCGCAAGGAGGCCGAGGACGTCCTGGCCGCGGCGCCGGACGCCCCCTCCGAACAAGCCGCCCGCAAGCTCGTGACAGACCTCAACACCAAGATCACCGAGGCCCTGCGCCGGCCACCCCCGGGCCCGCCCCTGGGCCTGAAGCCGTTCGACGTGGACGAGATGGCCCAAGCCTGGCGCGCCCGCCACCCGGCCGGAAGCTAGGCCGACATGAATCGCCGCACCCGCGCATCCGCGACCCTCGCCTCCGCCGCCCTGGCCGCGACACTCGCGGCAGCGGCGCTACTGACGGCATGCGACTCCACGGCCACAGCCTCCGGCGACACCACGACCCTAAAACAGGCTGCCCGCACGGCAGTTAAGTCCTACGTGGAGGCACTCAACACCCGCGACGCGGACCACCTGATCGAGGTGGGCGGCGTCCCCGACGACTCCCGCGCCCGCAACGAGGCCCGCCGAATCCTCGCCGACAAGGGCGGCCGCGACCTCTCGGTCACGAAAATCCAGGTCGACCTCGACATGGGCCCGGACGTCGGCTCGGCAGAACTGACGGCACAAGAGAAGTCCGGCAAAAGCGTGCACGACACCTTCAGCATGGTGCGCACGAACGGCGCATGGCACCTCACGATCTTCACCGACCGCCCAACCGCACCCGACAAGCCAACGTCCTCGAGGTCCTCCACGCACTGACCGCCTAAGACGCAGCGGACGCGACACCCCGCCCCCTCGATCCGCGGCGCCCCTGCGGCAGGATGACCCCATGAGCATCGTCAAGATCAACGTGCTGACCGTTCCCGCCGAGCAGCGGGAAACCCTGGAGAAGCGCTTCGCGTCCCGCGCCGGCGCCGTCGAGAACTCGGACGGCTTCGAATGGTTCGAGCTGCTCCGCCCCATCGAAGGGACCGACGACTACCTCGTCTACACGCGCTGGCGTGACGAGGAGTCCTTCCAGGCGTGGATGGAGGGCCCGATGAAGGCCGCGCACCAGGGCGGCGGCGCCGCAGCCGGCGGAGAGCGCCCCAAGCCCGCGTCGAGCAGTGCCGCCGTATGGTCGTTCGAGGTCGTCCAGCAGGCCGCGCCCAAGGGTTAGCGGGCGCTCCCGGAGGCCGCGCCCCGAGGCTCACGGTCGGGCGGTGGGGCAAGGGGAAAAGCGGTACCGGCCCGCGCCCGGCCCGTGGTGCCATGAGGGCATGATGTCCTCCGACCGGATACTCGCCTTCGCCGCCATGTCGTTTCTGCTCATCGTGATTCCCGGGCCCAGCGTCCTGTTCGTGATCGGGCGGGCGCTGGCGCAGGGGCGCCGGGCCGCGCTGACCTCCGTGGTGGGGAACACGATCGGTGCGTACGTGCTCGTGGTCGCCGTCGCCCTCGGGGTCGGCACCGTCGTGGAGCGCTCCGTCGTCGTGTTCACGGCGCTGAAGCTGCTGGGCGCCGCGTACCTGGTGTATCTGGGGGTCAAGGCGGTCCGCCAACGCGGCTCGCTGCACGCCGCGTTCACCGGCGAGGCCCCCGCCCACAGTGGGCTCCGTACGTTGTGGGAGGGGTTCGCCGTCGGTGTGGCCAACCCCAAGACCATCGTCTTCTTCGCCGCCGTGCTGCCGCAGTTCGTCGACCGCGAGCAGGGGCACGTCATGCTGCAGATGCTGCTGCTCGGCCTGGTCTTCAACGCCATCGCCCTGGCGTCCGACAGCGTGTGGGGTCTGGTCGCGGCCACCGCGCGCGGCTGGTTCGCGCACTCGCCGCGGCGCCTCTCGACCGTCGGCGGCGTCGGCGGGCTCACCATGATCGGGCTCGGCGTCAGCATCGCCGCCACCGGGCGCAAGGACTGACCACCCCGGCCAAGCCGCCCCACCCCGCCCCTAATTCGCTTGCGGGGCACGGCAGTCGCGTCCCGACAATGGCCCCATGACCACCCGCATCGCGCACAGCACCCCGGACACCGCCTCCTGGACCATCGCCCCCGAGGCCGTCGACTCCCCCGTCGCCGCCGCACTCTGGCGCGCGTACTACACCGAGGTGAGCGACCGGTACTACCTCCTCCACGAAGGGCGCAGGACCGACCCCGGAGAGCTGGAACGCGAGGTCGCGGCGGAGACCGGCGACGACCTGCGCCCGCCCACCGGCACACTCCTTGTCGCCCGGTACGGAGGTGAGCCCGCGGGTACGGCCGGAGTGCGCCTCACGGACGATCTGCGGGAACTACCCGGCCCTCCCACCGCCGAGCTCAAGCGCGTCTTCGTCCGCGAGGACATGCGCGGCAAGGGCGGCGCCGCGCTCCTCCTCGCCGCCGCCGAGGACGCCGCCCGCGCGCTCGGCGCCGAGCGCATCGTCCTCGACACCCGCCTCGACCTCGTCGAGGCCAGGGCGCTCTACGCCCGGCACGGCTACGAGGAGAGCGAGCCGCTCACCGAGCGGATGTACGCCGAGTGCTGGTACGCGAAGAAGCTGGATGCGAAGAAACTGACCTGAACCGGCGCACCAGTCTGACCTGACCCGCACGCGGACGTGAGAGCGAGGTGGCGGCGCCGCTCAGGCCGCCACCCCGCGCCGTGGTGGCCTGCCGTTGTGCGGCTGTTCGGCGTCGGAGCCGCACATCTCGGCGCCGAGCTCCTCGACGAGCTTGACCAGGTCGGTGGGCCGGTCGGGTCCCCACCAGTCGCCGAGCAGCTCGGCCAGGGACTCCTCGCGGGCCCTTGCGAGCCTGGCGACCACTGCCCGGCCCTCGTCGGTCAGCGTCAGGCCCATGCCCTGGCGTCGGGCGAGCCCGCGCTCCTCGACCTGGCGGGACGCCGCCGTGATCACGGACAGGGGCACGGTGGTGCGCTCGGCGAGCCTCGCCGGTTCGACGTGGCCGTGGCGGCTGATCCGCAGCAGGAGCCAGCTGGCGCCGGGCAGCAGGTCGTAGCCCGCGCGCTCGGTGATGCGTACGTAGATCTCGCGACGGCCCTCCCGCGTGCCGAGGACGGAGAGTGCCCGCGCCACCTCGTCGTACGACGAACGCTCGACGGGATTGCTGGCGAGCGTCTGCGTCGGATCAGGTGCCGTGACCGAGCCGCGCAGCTTGTCCTCGCGCAGGAACCAGGCCAGGACGAAGGCGACGAGGGCCACCGGCGCCGCGTACAGGAAGACGTCCGTGATGGACGAGGCGTACGCGTGGACGACGCCGGGCCGCACCGCCGCCGGGAGTTCGGCGATGTTGCGCGGGTCCGCCTTGAGGGAGTCCGCGCTGACGCCGGGCGGCAGTTGCTGCCCCGCCACGGCGTCGTCCAGCTTGGTGACGAGCCGGTTGGCGAAGATCGTGCCGAAGATGGCGACTCCGAACGAGGCTCCGATGGAGCGGAAGAACGTCGCGCCGGACGTGGCGACGCCCAGATCCCCGTACGGGACGGCGTTCTGCACGATCAACACCAGGACCTGCATGACCAGGCCGAGCCCGAAGCCGAAGACGAAGAAGTAGGCGCTCATCTCGCCCGTGCCGCTGTTCTCGTTCAGCTGGTGCAGGAGGAGCAGGCCCAGGGCCGTGATGCCGGTGCCCGCGACCGGGAACACCTTCCAGCGGCCCGTACGGCTGACGATCTGGCCGGACGCGGTCGACGAGATCAGCATGCCGATCACCATCGGCAGCATGTGCACGCCCGACATCGTCGGCGAGACACCCTGGACGACCTGCAGGAACGTCGGCAGATAGGTCATCGCGCCGAACATCGCGAAGCCGACCACGAAGCTGATGATCGCGGAGAGCGTGAACGTCCTGACCCGGAACAGTTTCATCGGGATGACCGGTTCGGCCGCCCTGCGCTCGATGGCCACGAAGGCCGCGGCGAGCACGACGCCGAGCACGGCGAGCACGATGATCTGCGGCGATCCCCAGCCCCAGGTGGTGCCGCCGAGCGAGGCGACGAGGACCAGGCAGGTGGCGACGGCCGCGATCAGGAAGGTGCCGAGGTAGTCGATGACGTGCTTCGTCGAGCGCACCGGGATGTGCAGGGCCGCGGCGATGACGATGAGCGCGACGACACCGATCGGGAGGTTGACGTAGAAGACCCAGCGCCAGCTGAGATGCTCGGTGAAGAGGCCGCCGAGCAGCGGCCCGAGGACGCTCGTCGCGCCGAAGACCGCACCGAACAGGCCCTGATATTTGCCGCGTTCGCGCGGCGAGACGATGTCACCGACGATCGCCATCGACAGGACCATCAGACCGCCGCCGCCGATTCCCTGGAGCGCGCGGAAGCCGATGAGCTGCGGCATGTTCTGCGCCATGCCGCAGAGCGCCGAGCTGACCAGGAAGATCACGATGGCCAGCTGGAACAGCCTCTTGCGGCCGTACTGGTCGCCGAGCTTGCCCCAGAGCGGCGTCGCGGCCGTCGCGGCGAGCAGATACGCGGTGACGACCCAGGAGAGGTGTTCCATGCCGCCGAGCTCGCTGACGATGGTGGGCAGCGCGGTCGAGACGATGGTCTGGTCGAGGGCGGCGAGCAGCATGCCGAGCAGCAGCGCACCGATGGAGACCAGTACGCCGCCGTGCGCGTGCTCGTCCGGTGGCCCGGGGACGGGAACGGGATCTGGCTCCGGCCCCTCGGGGCGGGCGCTGACGTCCTGCGTCATGGACACCTCCTGAGGACTCCCGCGTGTCCTGCGAGGGCTCTCCCTCTCCATCCTGGTCCGTGTGACCCGTTATGGCCTGTTGAAGCCTGGGTCTGCATAATCGCTGGAGTTCTCTAGGGGTGGGGTACGAAGAGTGAGCAGCACGGAAAGACGTCCGGACGGCGGGCCCGGGGACGACCGGGAGGACCGGCGGTGTCCTGAATGCGGTGCGTCGCGCGCACCGGGCACCGCGCCTGCCTGCGGCTGTACGGAACGGGCCGCGGACGCGGCGCGTGACGCGAGGTCCGCGGACGCGGCCGCGGCGGAGGACTTCGATCCGCTGCGGATCCGTCCGTACGTGACGTTGCCGGAGCCCGGCCTCGCGGAGGAGCCGGCGCCGGAGCCCGGCCCGGTCCCCGCCCAGGCTCTCCCGCCGGAGGCCGCGGCTCCGCCACGCTCGGCGGACGTGGGGCTGTTCGCGCGGGGCGAGGGCGGGACCCTCTCAGCACCGGAAACGGACGACGCCCCGCCTCCTCCGCCGTACGACGCCGGACCGGCGCCGCGGCGCGGGCGTGCGGGCTTGTACGCGGCCGTGAGCGCCGTGGTGGCGGTGGTGGCCGTGGCGGTGCTCGCCGCGGTACTGCTCTCGCCCGACAAGCCGCAGCGGGAGCAGGCCCTGCCGGACGTGCCGACCCGCCCGGTGACCGGCCCGTCCGAGTCCACCTCGAAGGCACCACGACCCACGACGCCGTCCGCGGGCCCCTCGGCGTCCCCGTCCACATCCCCGTCATCGTCCGCCTCACCCAAGGCGAGCCCGTCCCCCACGCCGTCGCACTCGGCCTCGCCGAAGCCGCGGTCCACGCGCCCGCCGAGCCGCTCGACGGCACGGGCGACGGGCTCGGTGGAACCGGCGGAACCCAAGGCCGACCGCGTCCTGCGCCGCGGCGACAGGGGCGCGGAGGTCGCGGAACTCCAGGAACGCCTGCAACAGCTGTACCTCTACATGGACGAGCCGGACGGCACGTACGACAGCCAGGTGGAAGACGCGGTGGCCCGCTACCAGTACGCCCGCGCGACGCACGGCGACGGCAGGGGGGTCTACGGGGAGGAGACGCGGGCGGCATTGGAGGCGGAGACGAGGGAGCCGTAGGGCGGAAACAAAAAGCGCCCCGCACCACAAGGGTGCAAGGCGCCGAAGCCCGCAGCCAACAGCCGCACAGCCGAGCGGAAGCAGCAGGCCAACCAAAGGCCGAAGGCCAAAGACCGACGACCAAAGACCGACCGATGCTCAGCCGAAGCTGAGCCGCATCCCGCCGCCCTCGACCGGCTCCACCCGTACCTCCGTCAGGTCGGCGACATGCACGGTGGGCCCGAACTCCCCGGCCCGGGGGCCGATCCCCACGACCCGCATGCCTGCCGCGAGCCCCGCGGCTATCCCCGCGCCGGAGTCCTCGAACACGACGCAGTCGGCGGGGTCGAAGCCCAGCTCGGCGGCGCCCTTGAGGAACCCCTCGGGGTCGGGCTTGCTCGCGCTGACGCTCTCCGCGGTGATCCGCGCGGCCGGCAGCGGCAGCCCGGCCGCGGCCATCCGCCCGTTGGACAGGGGCACGTCGGCGGACGTCACGAGCGCGTGCGGAAGCCCCTCCAGGGAGGCCAGGAAGGCCGCGGCGCCCGGCACCGGGACGACGCCCTCCATGTCGGCGGTCTCGGCGGCCAGCATCTCGCGGTTCTCCGCGTAGTTCTCCTCCATGGGCCGCTCCGGCAGCAGCACCGCCATCGAGGCGTACCCCTGGCGTCCGTGGACGACCTTGATGACCTCGTCGAAGTCGAGCCCGTGCCGCTCGGACCAGCGCCGCCAGCAGCGCTCGACCACCGCGTCGGAGTTGACGAGGGTCCCGTCCATGTCCAGAAGGAGAGCCCGGGCGGTCAGAACAGAGGCGGTCTCAGCCGTCATCGGCGTACTCCAGAGCACAGAGGGAGGTGCAGAGATGTCGCGGGGAAAGAATCAAGGCAGCTCCGCCCGCCGGTCAGGGAACACGGGCGGAGCCACTTTGTTTCTCCACGATACAAAAAGGGGCCAGCAGACGCCAGCACCGCAGGTCACACCCCTTGCAGGGCCCCCCAGCCCCGGGGCACCCGGATCGCGTCGGCAGCTCAGGCAATCGAGCGGGCAGCTCAGGCAATCGCCTCGTACAGGCTCCACACCCCGAGCCCCAGCATCAGCAGCGCCGCGATCTTGGTGATGAGCGACAGCGGCACGCGCTTCATCAGCGCCTTTCCGCCGACGATGCCGAGCCCGGCCACCGCCCACAGCGCGAGCACCGCGCCGAGGCCCACGGAGAGCGGATCGTCGTACCGCGCGGCCAGGTTCGCGGTCATGATCTGCGTCAGGTCACCGAACTCCGCGACCAGGATCAGCATGAACCCCGCGCCGGAGACCTTCCAGAAGCTCTGGTCCTTGGGCTCACGGACCTCTTCCTCGTCCTCGCCGCCCTTCAGGAGCAGCATCGCCGCCCCGCCGAGGAAGAGGACGCCGGTGAGCGCGTGAAGCAGTTGCTGCGGCAGGAGCGTCAGCACGCTGCCCGCCGCCACGGCGAGCACGACATGGACGACGAAGGCGGCCGCGACCCCGGCGAAGACGTACGAGGCGCGGTAGCGCGTCCCGAGGACGAGCCCGGCCAGCGCTGTCTTGTCCGGGAGTTCGGCAAGGAAGACGACGCCGAAGACGAGCGCCGTCACGCTGATGCTGATCAAGGTTCCTCAATCGGTCGGGGCTGCCCCACCGAGAGCCATCTGTACCTCACGTACGACACCTCGGCACGGCAGCACACACGGACGTACACGGTCATGTACGTCGGGCACTGCTTGCCGAAGGTCTCGCTGGCCGACCCGGTCCATGGCGGTACACCGCATGGAACGACGGGGTCTGCCTCCGGGCGCCGGCTCAGGCGAGCTGAGCAGTATGTCGACGGTCCGGCGAAGAGCTACTCCCCTTCTGCGCCATCCATCGTACGGGACGTACGAACACCCCGGACCAGGGCCTTTCGACCCCCCGGCATGTGATCCAGGTCACCCGACCCAACTCCCGTACGTGTGAATGCACATGACACAGCGCCAGAACTCTTGAACTGACCACCTGATTGACGCGACCCTGTCACTCGACGCACATCCACAGGAAACCCCACCGCGTCAGCATGGCCGCCTCACCGGCCAACATCCCCCCACATCAAGGGAGTTCGCATGTCCGCTGTCTACGCGCGTCGACGTCTCGCCACGATCACCGCCCTGACCGCTTTCACCTCCGCGGCGGCCCTCCTCACCGGCGCGCCCGCCCAGGCCGCTCCCCCGGCGCCGGTCTCCGCCGCCACCGCCCGCACCTACCTGGGCCAGCTCACCGAGAAGGCCGAGGGCTCGTCCGACGGCTACAGCCGCGAGAAATTCCCGCACTGGAGCACCCAGTCCGGCGCCTGCAACACCCGCGAGGTCGTCCTCAAGCGCGACGGCACGAACGTCCAGCAGGACTCCAGCTGCGCGGCCACGTCCGGCACCTGGAAGTCCCCGTATGACGGCGGCACCTGGACGGCCGCCTCTGACGTCGACATCGACCACGTGGTCCCGCTCTCCGAGGCCTGGAAGTCCGGCGCGAGCGGCTGGACCACCGCCAAGCGGGAAGGTTTCGCCAACGATCTCAGCCGCCCCCAGCTGATCGCCGTCACCGACAACGTCAACCAGAGCAAGGGCGACCAGGACCCGGCGGAGTGGATGCCGCCCACCACGTCGTACCACTGCTACTACGCCCGGATGTGGGTGGACGTGAAGCACCACTACGGCCTGACGGTGAACGCGGCGGAGAAGACCAAGCTGGCGTCGGTCCTCAACGGCTGCTGAGACCGGCTGCTGGGATCGGCTGCTGAGACCGGCTGCTGCGACCACGGGAGATCTCGGGAAACCACCGGCTCGCATGAGCGGTGAGGTCACCGGCCTGTAACCAGCGGGAATCCCCGGAACCTCCCCACCGGCCTCCGTCGTTCCGTACCGTACGGGGCGACGGAGGAGAGTGATCATCGTGGCACGGCTGCGCCTGGGTCCGCTGCTGAGGTATGTCGACGGTTCGACGGCGACGGTCTGGGTCGAGGCCGACCGTCCCTGCACCGCCGAGGTGCGGTGCGCCGACGGCGCCAAGGGCACGGCGAACACGTTCCAGATCGCGGGCCATCACTACGCGCTCATCCCGGTCACCGGGCTGCGGCCGGGCACGGAGACCGCGTACGAGGTGCGGCTCGGCGACAGCGGCGCCCCGGTGTGGCCGCTGCCGGACTCGCCCTTCCCGCCGAGCACCATCCGCACGCCGGGCGACGGCACAGGCGAGGGGGGCGGCAACGACGAGGCACTCCGGGTCACCTTCGGGTCCTGCCGCTGGGCCGCCCCGCCGAGCGACGAGCACGATCCCGTCGGGCCCGACGCCCTCGACACCCTCGCCGCCCGCATCGCCACCGGCACGCCCGCCGACCGCCCGGACGTCCTGCTCCTCCTGGGCGACCAGGTGTACGCGGACAACACCTCCGAGGCGACGCGGCGCTGGCTCGCGGCCCGCAGGAACCTGGCCGACCCGCCGGGCGACCAGGTCGCGGACTACGAGGAGTACACCCACCTCTACTACGAATCGTGGCTCGACCCCGAGGTGCGGTGGCTGCTGTCCACCGTGCCCAGCTGCATGATCTTCGACGACCACGACGTCATAGACGACTGGAACACCAGCGAGGCCTGGCTCGCCGAGATGCGCGCGACACCCTGGTGGCGGGAGCGCGTGCTGAGCGGGCTCATGTCGTACTGGGTCTACCAGCACATCGGCAACCTGCCGCCCGCCGAGCTCGAACGCGACGAGCTGTACGCCACGCTGCGCTCGACGCCCGACGGCACGGACGCGCTGCGCGCCTTCGCCTCCGCGTCGGACGCCGATCCCGGGGCGACCCGGTGGAGCTACCGCCGGGACTTCGGCCGCGTACGCCTGCTCATGATCGACACACGGGCGGCGCGTGTCCTGGACGAGCAGAACCGCGCGATGATCGACCCGGAGGAGGCCCGCTGGCTGCGCCAGCAGGCGCTGGACGGTGTGGGCGGCGCAAGTGGCATGGGCGGTGAAGGCGGCTCGGGCAGCACGGGTGGTGGCTACGACCACCTTCTGATCGGCACGTCGCTGCCCTGGCTCCTGCCGCACCTCATCCATGACGCCGAGGGCTGGAACGCCGCGCTGTGCCGTGGCGAGCGCGGCGCGCGCTGGGCCCGCTTCGGCGAGAACCTGCGCAGGCGTTCGGACCTGGAGCACTGGGCGGCGTTCCCCGCGTCCTTCGACGCGCTGACGTCCCTGATCGCCGAGGCGGGCACGGGGCCCGGCGCCCCGGCGACGGTGTGCGTGCTCTCCGGCGACGTCCACCACGCGTACATCGCGGAACCCACGTGGCCGGACGGCGGCGGCCCCGAATCCCGCGTCCTGCAGCTGACGTGTTCCCCCGTCCACAACTCCATCCCCGCGTCGATAAAGCTGGGCTTCCACTTCGGCTGGAGCAGGGTGGGGCGGGCGCTGGGCCGTCGCTTCGTACGTCACGGCCGTTCGGCACCAGCGGCCATCAACTGGCGCAAGACGGGCGGGCCCTGGTTCGGCAACCAGCTCATGACGCTGACCTTGCGGGGCCGCTCGGCGCACGTACGCCTGGACCAGGCGCAGGTGGTGAAGGGCGTCGGCACCCACCTGAAGACGACCCAGGAGTCACAGCTTTCGTGACGCGGAGGACGCACCTTTATTTTCCATAACCCCTCATAGGGCACCGGCGCTTCACACACCTCACGTGACACAGGACACACCCGCCCGGTGATCCTCCGCTGCGGGGTTCGCCTTGCGGTGCCGCGGCGGCATGATGAGGCGGACCGTCCGCTTCCACCGCCCCCAACACCCCACAGATCCCCCACATCCCCCCACCGCCCCCTGCAATGCCCGGGAGTCACGCCTTTGTCCGCACCATCCGCATCGGCCGCACCGGACCACGACGTCGCAGGCCCAGTCGCAGACCCAGCCTCAGTCGCAGTCGCCGTCGTCGGCGCGGGGCCCCGCGGGACGAGTGTCCTCGAGCGCCTCTGTGCCTCGGCGGCCGAACTGCTGCCGCCGGGGGCACGGCTGACGGTTCACGTCGTCGACCCCTCGCCCCCGGGACCGGGACGCGTCTGGCGGACCGCCCAGCCGCCCGAGCTGCTCATGAACACGGTCGCCTCCCAGGTGACCCTCTTCACCGACGAGAGCGTCGACTGCGCCGGACCGATCCGGCCGGGGCCGAGCCTGTACGCGTGGGCCGCCGCCGGGCACGCGCCGGGACTCGGCCCTGACGACTACCCGACGCGCGCCTGCTACGGCCGCTATCTGGAGTGGGTCTTCGCCGAAACCCTGCGCGCCGCCCCCGGGTCGGTCCGGGTCGAGGTGCACGCGGCACGCGCTGTGCGGCTCGACGGACCGAGCGACGGCCCGCAGTCCCTCGTGCTCGACAGCGGCCGCGCACTCTCCGGGCTCAGCGCCGTCGTCCTCGCCCAGGGGCACCTCCCCGCGGTGGGCGACAGCGCGCAGGAACAGTTCGCCGCGCACGCCGCGCGGCACGGCCTGCGCCACATACCGCCGGCCAACCCCGCCGACGTGGACCTCTCGGCCATCGCCCCCGGCGAGCACGTCCTGCTGCGTGGGCTCGGCCTCAACTTCTTCGACCACATGGCGCTCCTGACGCAGGCACGCGGCGGACGCTTCGTACCAGCGCCAGGGGGCGGGCTGCGCTATCAGCCCTCGGGGCACGAGCCGAAGCTGTACGCGGGGTCGCGGCGCGGCATCCCGTACCAGGCGCGCGGCGACAACGCGAAGGGCCCGTACGGACGGCATGAGCCGCTCGTCCTGACCCCCGACGTCATAGCCCGGTTCCGCAAGCGCGCGGACAGCGGCGACGCCCCGGACTTCCTCGACGAGATATGGCCGCTGGTCGCCAAGGAGGTCGAGACGGTCTACTACGCCGCCCTCGTCCATCCCGCCGGGCGCGGCGAGGAGTTCCGGAACGCCTTCCTCGCGGCGCCGCACCGCAGCCCTCAAGAAGAGCTGACACTGGCCGAGTTCGGGGTCCCCGAGGCCGCGCGCTGGTCCTGGGACCGCCTCGCGCAGCCGCATTCCGGCCGTAATTTCCGTTCCCCGGACGACTTCCGCGCCTGGCTGCTCGCGTATCTGCGCGAGGACACCGCGCAGGCCGCGCTCGGCAATGTCGCGAGCCCGCTGAAGTCCGCCCTGGACGTGCTGCGCGACCTGCGCAACGAACTCCGCCTGATCCTCGACCACGGCGGCCTGTCCGGTATCTCGCGCCGCGAGCACCTGGACCGCTGGTACACACCGCTCAACGCCTACCTCTCGATCGGCCCGCCCCGGCGCCGCATCGAGGAGCTGACCGCGCTCATCGAGGCGGGCGTCGTCGAGGTGCTGGGCCCGCGTCTCGATGTGCGCCCCACCGCGGACGGGGCGTATCTCGCGCACTCCCCCGACGTACCGGGGTCGGCTGTGTCCGTCACCACAGTGATCGAGGCCCGGCTTCCCGAACCCGACGTGCGGCGCACCGCGGACGAACTGCTCGGGCAGCTCCTGCGGACGGGGCAGTGCCGCGCCCACGTCGTCGACGGCCACGAAACCGGAGGCGTCGACGTCACTCCCCGCCCCTATCACCTGATTGATCGTCAAGGCCGTTCACACGCACGGAGGTTCGCGTTCGGGGTGCCCACCGAGGGTGTGCACTGGGTGACGGCGGCCGGGGCCCGGCCGGGCGTCGACTCGGTGACCTTGTCGGACGCGGACGCGGTGGCGCGGGCCGTACTGCGGACGGCGGCGGGCGTCGCGAGGATCCCGTCGGCGCGGGGAGTGATCCCGTCCGCGGGGGAAGTGGAATCGCCCGAATGGCCAGATGTTGAACTTGCAAGCATTGATTAGGTTCACCTAACCTTGGGCCTCCACTCGGTTACCGTCCCCAAAAACCGAAGGAGTCCCCCACCATGACTGGACGTCTCAACAGCGCCCAGCCCTACGCCCTCGGGCTTTTCCGCATCGTCATCGGCCTGCTCTTCGCCTGCCACGGCGCCGCCTCGCTCTTCGGAGTGCTCGGTGGCGCGATGGGCGGCGGCACGGTCGACGCGGGCACCTGGCCCGGCTGGTACGCGGCCGTCATCCAGCTGATCGGCGGCGGCCTGGTCGCCCTCGGCCTCGGCACCCGCGCCGCCGCGTTCATCTCGTCGGGCTCGATGGCGTACGCCTACTTCAAGGTGCACCAGCCGGAGGCCCTGTGGCCGATGCAGAACGGCGGCGAGGCCTCCGCGATCTTCTGCTGGGCCATGCTTCTGCTCGTCTTCACCGGCTCGGGCGCGCTCGGCCTCGACCGGCTCTTCGCCGCGCGCGGCGAGAGCGCGGACAAGGGCGCCCCGGAGCGGACCCCGGTGGCCGCCTGACGCGGACGCGCGCTCAGGCGCACCTGCGCAAAAAACGGCGCCCCCTTCCTCGTACGCGTACGAGGAAGGGGGCGCCGTCGCACGGTCAGACCCCGTCACGCCCCGAGGACCGTCGGGTCCCCGATGGCGTCAGTGGGTGGGAAGGAACGGCACCGTGAAGCACGCCACCCGCTCCCCCGCGCCGCCCCGCTCGCGGTGCAGCACGACGGACCTGGCCTCGCCCGGCCGGAACTCCCAGTCATGGCGGGCCGTCGCCGTGCCCGAGCCGTCCGTGCCCGAGGTGAAGTCCAGCCACACCTCGTTCTCCGCGTTCACGTAGGCCGGGTCCTCGGAAGGCTGGACCGGGTCCTTGCGGTGCTGGTAGTGCCCGCCCGCCGCTTCGGGGTCGACGCCGCACGGCTTCTGGTGGACGTGCGCGCCGTACGCATGGCCAGGCTGCATTCCCTTCACCCGGAGCGTGACCGACATGTCGTTCGGCCTGCCGCTCTGCTCGATCTCGATCTGGGACCCGGCGGGGACCAGCTTCGTGTCGTAGGTGACCGCCCACACGTACATGGAGGCCGCGGGCGGCGCGAACCGCCCCCCGACCTTCATCTCGTAAAAGGGCGCACCCTCGCCGGCCGCGCCTCCGCCGACGCCACCGCCCGCTGCGAGCACCGCCGTGGCCACGGCCCCGGCGAGCATTCCTGCCACCATCGCCCCGCTCCTTCCGTACCGTCCGCCGACCTGCCGGTCGCTTGAGTTGGTGATGATGTTGGTACGGGACTTCGGCGTCGTATGCCCCATCGGGGGCGGCAGCCGGGTGAACGTGAGGTAGCGAACATATGAGCCCCCCGTGGATCTCCGCGGGAGAGCGCGGCGTACGCTGTACAGCTGTCACCAAGCCGCCCCTGCCGCTCCCCCGCGACGTCGCGGCAGGCAAGTCGTCGGCCGGGGAGTTACGGGGAATTTTCGGTGCTTGAGAATCTGGGCTCACTGACCAGCAGCCCGTGGATCTACGCGGTGGTCGCGCTCTCCGTGCTCTTCGACATCGTCGTGCCCGTGCTGCCGAGCGGCGTCCTGGTCATCACGGCGGCCACGGCGGCCGCCGCGGCGGGCACCAGCGCGCAGAGCGTGCCGCACGCGGTCCCCGACATCCTGCTCCTGCTGCTCTGCGCGGCCACCGCCTCGGTCCTCGGCGACCTGGCCGTATACCGCCTGGCCTGGCGCGGCAACGAACGTCTGGGCCGCGCCATCGCCCGCTCGCGCCGCCTCACCACCGCGCAGGAGCGACTCGGCACGGCACTCTCCCGGGGTGGCGGCGCCTTGGTCGTCATCGCGCGCTTCGCCCCCGCGGGCCGCTCGATCGTCTCGCTCGCGGCAGGAGCCGCACACCGCAAGGTGCGCGAGTTCCTGCCCTGGTCGGCCCTCGCGGGCGTGGCCTGGGCCGGGTACAGCGTCGCGCTCGGCTACTTCGGCGCGCAGTGGCTCGGCGCGACGTGGCTGGCCACGGGCGTCTCCCTGCTCGCGCTGTTCGCGGCGGGCGCGGGGGCGGCGTTCCTGGTCCGCCGGCCGCGTACCGCGACGGGCGCGGGCCCGGCGGGCACGCCTGGTACGGCAACCGCGGCGACCGCGGCGAACTAGGCCGCCGGGGCTTCCTCGGACGCCTGCTCGGCGGCCCGCGGTTTGCCTCCGCGCACCTCGAGCCCGGCGAGCAGCTCGGCGGTGGCTTCGGCGACCGCGTCCACGGCACGGTCGAAGACCTCGCGGTTGTGCGCGGCCGGGGCACGGAACCCCGAGACCTTGCGCACGTACTGGAGCGCTGCGGCCCGGACCTCCTCCTCGGTGGCGTCCTCGGGGATGGCGGGCGGACGGAGCGTCTTGATGCTGCGGCACATGCTTACAGCTTGCCGCGAGTGAGCCGCGCACGGGAAGTCGTGCCGGACGTCGTGTCCACAGCCGTGCCGGAAGTCGTGTCGCTACGGAAGCGCTCGCACTCGTAATTCGAACAGGAGTAGCATTACGGGGTGCCTGCAACCCCTGCATACGACTTTCCGGACGACCTCCTCGCGGGTCAGGAGGAACTGCACCAGGTCCGGGCCGAGCTCCTGGCCCTGCTGAAGCGGCTCCCCTGGTCGGTCACGCCCCTCGACGGCTTCAGCGACGACCACGGCTGGCGGAAGGTGGAGCGCCCGGCCTCCCCCGGCTGGACCCCGGACGAACAGGCGGAGGTCGAGAAACTCCGGGCCCGGGAGCGGGAGTTGGCGGTGTTTGTCACTTGTCACCGCTTCTGGGAACAGGTGACGGGACCCGACGCGGTGGCGGCGCGCGCACGGCTCAAACACATCCACGAGAAAGTCATTGACACCGGGTGACGGCGGGCGTTGACTCCCCCTACGCCGAGGAGGTGCTGCCATGAATTTCTGGTTGGTCGTCCTGCTCCTTGCACTGGTCGGCCTGGGTTTCAGTCAGCCACTTCTGTGGCTGGCCGCTGCGGCGCTCGTCTTCTTCATGGTCCAGCAGTACGACCGCGGGGGCTCAGGCAAGAGCAGCAGCGGAAGCGGCGCGGGCGCGGCCCCTGGTGCCGGAGGAGGCGGTGGGGGCGGGGGTGGCGGAGGCGGCGGCTTCCCCAAGACCTACCGCGACTACCGCATCCGCAAGGAACGCCAGGAGCGCTGGGACCGCAGGTACAAGCGCACACACCCGGGTTCCGGCCGCTGAACGGGCGGTCGCCAGCGGGTGACCGCCCCCACCAATGCGACGTCACCGCCCACCGCCGTTCCCTACTGCGCGCCGCCCCGCCTCAGCCTCCGAGCGGCGCCCCGACGGGAAGCCCTCCGAGCGGCGCGGCCGGCAGCCCCCCGAGCAGCGCGACGGCGCTCTGCGCCACGCCCTGCGCCGCGTTGTCGACCGGGGACGTGAGAGCCGAGGGGTTGTTCGCCCGCAGCTCCCCGGTGGCCGGGTCGACGGCGACCTGGTCGAGGGGGTTCTTGACGTCCTCCACAACCGACGCGCCGTGCGCGGCGGAGGCCGTCCCCAGAGCGAGCCCGACACCGAGGAGACCGGCGGTGGCCTTGGCGATCTTCATGAGATGAATCCTTTCCGGCGAGGGCCCCACACAGGCCATGCCGAACCCTTCAACTCACCCAAGATCCCCGAAGTTCTGTACGACCACCCGATCGATCGGGCGGCAACCTCGAAGTGGCGCCCTCCGGTCCGCGGGCGGACGATGGAAGGAAAGGGGTCGGCTGGTGATGACGTCGGCCGTGGGCCCCGCGGCGGCTCCGACTGACTCCGGTACGTGTGGGCAGGGCCCGGACGGAGGAAGTTGTCATGATCGAGGTCAAGGCGGTCGAAAAGCCGGACGAGCGACGCGATTTCCCGCGCGGACACCTCGAAGCCGTACATCTCACAGGACTCGACTTCGCCGTGGGCACCTTCGAGCCCGGCTGGCGCTGGTCCGAATCCGTCGCCCCGCTCGCGGGCACCGAGAGCTGCCAGATCCACCACAACGCCTATGTCGTCGCGGGGCGGATGCACGTCCGCATGGACGACGGGGGCGAGGCCGAGGTCGGACCGGGTGACGTCTTCGTGTGCCCGCCCGGCCACGACGCCTGGGTGGTCGGCGAGGAGCAGGTCGTGGTGTACGACTTCGCGGGAGGCATGGCCCAGGAGTACGCGAAGGCAGGGGGCAACCAGCCGTAGCGCAAAAGCATTAGCCGTTTTGCGAAAGCACCGGCTGAATCGTCAGGCCGTCCGGCTCCGTCGCGTTCCGATGCCGTCCGCGCCCGCCTCAACGCGGGCGCAGGCGGCATCCGTTGATGCTGCCGGGACTTCCGGTGCTTCTGTTGCCGCCGTCCTGAACTCAGGTTTAGCCCTGCGGTAACGAAGGGACTCTCCAACTCGACTTCGGCATAACGTGGTTGTTGAGAGAGGGGGCCCCATCCATGCAGAGCCGATCCGTGATCCTCGTCGTCGATGACCACAAAGACACCCTGTTCGCGCTGGAGAGCGCGCTGGCCCCTCTCGGCTATCCGCTGGTGAGCGCCACCAACGGCGACGACGCGCTCAGAGTGGTGCTGCGCGGGGACGTCGGGCTCATCCTGCTCGATGTGCGCATGCCGGGCGTGAGCGGCCTCGACGTCGTGCGCTACGTACGGCGCCTGGACCAGACACGCGCCATACCCATCGTCCTGCTGACCGGTTTCGACGTCAGCCGCGAGGTCGCTGCGGCCGCCTTCCTGCTCGGCGTGGCCGACGTGGCCCTCAAGCCCATCGACCCGCTGACGCTGCGCACCAAGGTCCGCTACCTCTTCGACACCTACGAGCAGCTGAAGGCCATGCGGCAGGAGATCGAGGAACTCCAGGCCCAGTTGAGGGCCGGAACGGTCAAACCGACGAACGACAGCCACTCGGAGCCCGGCTGGACACCCAGCCCCCAGGTCGAGACCTGACGCGCCAGGGCCCCGCGCACGACGCCCCAGACCCCCGCACACGAAAACCGGCCCCCCACCCGATCGAGGGGTGGAAGGCCGGTCCTGCCGCTTGCCTGCACGGCGTCACTGTGGGCGCGGACGGTTTCGAACCGCCGACATCTGCCTTGTAAGGGCAGCGCTCTACCGCTGAGCTACGCGCCCGGGATGTTTCGACAGCCTACCTTGACTGTGGCCCGGGGCCGCAAACCCGTACGGGAGCGGCTCCCCGGCCGGTGGGGGCATGATGTTTCCGCCCTCACCGGCAGTGATGCAACGCCCCAGGTGTCCGCCCGCAGCGAAGACGGCAAAGTCTCGGTGCGCAGCGCGAACTAACAGGCCCGTGTGTTCGTCATTAACCGGTGGGAGAATGTGACACCGGGCAAGGCGGATGACAGCACGGGAGAGGGATAGTGACGGCGACACCTTCGCAGCCGTACACACCGGACACGTCGAGTGGATCAGCACTGCCTGACGAGGATGTACGTCGCTGCGGGAGCGTGCGGCCTCGTTCCCGCCCCGCACCTGGCTCCCGCCCCGCACCTCGTTCCCGCCCCGGTGTCCGCCCGAGCCCTCTGCGCGACGCGGTGGCGCTCGCCCTCCTGCCTCTCCCCCTTCTCGCCCTCGCCCTCCCCGCTGCCTTCGCGGGCGGCGGCACCCGGCGGTGGTTCGGCGGGCGCGGGGAGAGCGTGCGGGCCGACGCACAGGCCGCCAAGGACGCGGCGGCCGCGGCGTTCTACGAGCTGGACACCGCCCAGCGGGACCTGCGCATCTCCATCGAGACCATCGTCGCCGTCGACTCCACGCCCGCCGCCCGGCGTGCCGTGTCCGACTTCGAGGCCATCGGGCGGCGCATCGACGAGGCGAGCCACCAGTACATCAGCGCGGTGGACGCCCATGATCTCGACCGCGACGACCTGGAGGTCTCCGTCGCCGCCCGTGCGCGGACCGAGCTCACCGAGGCCAAGGCCGAGCTGGACAAGGCCAAGCAGGACCTGGACCGGTTCCAGCAGGGGCTCGGCCCGTTGCTCGACAAGGCGGAGACCCAGCTCGCCCGGCTCGCCCCGGCCGTCGAGCGCGCCCGCCAGACCCTCCTCGCCGCCAGCAACGCCCTCGACGCCGTGCGAGGCGCCGGGCTCAAGGCCGACGATCTCGCCGCCCGTCTGGCCGCCCTCGGGCCCGAGCTGACCAAGCTCAACCAAGGAGCGGGACAGCACGGCGTGCCCCAGACGCTGCAGCGCGCCGACCGTGTCCTGCGGGACGCCGAAGCCGTGCGGGCCGAGGCCGAGCGGCTGCCCGAGCGTGCCGCCGAGATAGACCGCCGCCTGGTCTCGCTGCGTACGCGCGCGCAGGCCCTCACCACCCGCAGCGGCCAGGTCGAGCCGGTCCTCAGCGAGCTGCGGCGGCGCTTCACCGTCGCCTGCTGGCAGGACCTCCAGCGCGTGCCGGACCAGGCCGCCGAGAATGTGCGCCAGGCCGAGATCAAGCTCGAGGAAGCCCGTCAGGCGCGCGACGAGCAGCGCTGGCCGGACGCCACCTCCCTGCTCTCGACGGTCCGCGCGCTGCTGAACTCGACGGACGAGGCGGTCTCGGCCGCCGGCGACCGGCTGCACCGGCTGAACGCGGTGGCGAAGGACCCCCAGCAGGAGATCGAGCGCACCCGCTTCGCGATCCGCGACGCCCAGCGCCTGGCCATGGCGGGGCGCCAGACCCCGGAGCAGCGGCACGCCCGCCCGCTGGACGAGTCCGTCGCCCGCCTGGACCGCGCGGTGGCCTCCCTGGAGGGGCGCCACCCGGACTACTGGCATTTTTTGACCGAGACCGAAGGCGTGCGGCAGGCGGTGGGCCGCGTGGTCACCCAGATCAGGGAGGAGCGCGGACAAGGGGCCTGAGGCCCAAGGCGGGCGGTCCCCGGGGGCGCCTGGTGGCGGTCCGTGGCCCGCGGGCGGATCCTGGAGCTACGTACGCCGACATCGGGAGGCGGACATGGCCACGCATGTACTTCACTCAGGGACGAAGCGGCCCAGACGGCGCGTCACGCTGAACGAACACCTGCCCGTCGACCACCGTCTCAGCACGATCTACCGCGTCGGAGCGGGCCTGATGGGGCTCGTCCTGATCGCGTTCGGCATCCTCGGCCTGATCGACAAGGTCGGCTTCTTCGACACCGGGGGCGACACCGTCGCCGGTCTGAACACCAACGGCGCGCTCAGCGTTCTGTCGATCTGCGTAGGGCTGATCCTGCTCGCCGGCATGGTGATCGGCGGCAACTTCGCGTCGACGCTCAACATGGTTCTCGGCTGCGCCTTCATCCTCAGCGGCTTCGTCAACCTCGCCCTCCTGGACACAAGCTTCAACTTCCTCGCCTTCCGCATCCAGAACGTGCTGTTCAGCTTCGTGGTGGGCGTCCTGCTGATGATCTTCGGGATGTACGGGCGGGTCGGCTCGGCCCTGCCGCACGACAACCCGTACTGGCGGGCACGCCACCCTGGGGCTGACCGCTCTGGAGCTCACCCCTCTGCGGCTCACCACCCTGAGCAGGGACGCTGAGCCCCCTGTGCGAGCCTTGGGGCATGTCCGACCTCACCACTGCCTTCAGTTCAGCCCTGCGGACCCGGCGCCTCGTCGCCATCGTGCGCGGCACCGACGCGGAAGCCTCCTTCCGGACGGTCATGGCGCTCGTCGAGTCCGGTGTGCCGCTCGTCGAGGTCTCCCTCAGCGGCGCGGACACCCTGGGCGTCCTGCGGCGGGCACGCGCTGAACTGGGCGGTGCGGCCTGGCTCGGCGCGGGCACGGTCCTCACGGCGGACGACGCACGGCGGGCTGCGGACGCGGGGGCGAACCTGATCGTGACGCCGGGCCTCGGAGCCGGGGTGGACAAGGCCCTGCGCCGTGAACTGCCCGTGGCGGCCGGAGTCCTGACCCCCACCGACGTGATCGCGGCGAGCGCCGCCGGCGCCACCGCGCTGAAGATCTTCCCCGCGTCGGCGATGGGCGGCCCCGCCTACCTCAAGGCACTGCGAGCCCCCTTCCCCGACCTCCCCTTCGTACCGGTGGGCGGCGTGGACGCGGCCGCCGCCGAGGAGTATCTGGCGCTCGGCGCGGTCGCGGTCGGAGTCGGCTCCCCGCTGATCGGGGACGCGGCGGACGGCGGCGACCTGGACGCGCTGCGCAAGCGCGCGGCGCGGTTCGTGGCGGTCACGGGGTCGGGCCGATGAGCGCCATGGCTCCCGGGAGTGCCGCCGACGTCCTCACCCTGGGCGAGAGCATGGTCGCCCTGCGCGGCAGCGGTCCGCTGAAGCTGGGCGGTTCGATGGACGTGTCCGTCGCGGGCGCCGAGTCGAACGTGGCCATCGGCCTCGCGCGCCTTGGCCACGCGGCGCGGTGGGCGGGCGCGGTCGGCGACGACGAGGCGGGCGAGCTGGTGCTGCGCACGCTGCGGGCCGAAGGCGTCGACGTCAGCGCCGCCACACGTGATCCGGACGCGCCCACGGGCCTGATCCTCTTCGAGCCCCGGCTGCCGGAGGTGACCCGCGTGCACTACTACCGCGCGGGCTCGGCCGGTTCACGCCTCGCGGCGACGGCGGTCGAGGCCGCCTTCGCGTCCTCCGGCTCGCCCCGTGTCCTGCACCTGACCGGCATCACCCCGGCCCTCGGCCCGTCCGCACGCGACGCGTGCCGCCGCGCCCTCGAACTGGCCCGGGAGCACGGCACGACGGTCTGCCTCGACGTCAACTTCCGCTCACGGCTGTGGAGCGCGGAGGAGTCCGCGGCAGTCATGCGCACCTGGATGCCGTACGTGGATGTCCTCATCGCGTCGGACGACGAACTGCCGCTGTGCGTACCGGAGACGAAGGACGCCGGTGAGGCCTCCGCCCTGGCCGGGGTGCTCCTCGCGCAGGGCGTCCGCGAGGTCGTCGTCAAGCTCGGCGCCGACGGGGCCACCACATACGACGCCGCCGGGGAGCTGTACGCCCCGGCACGCCCGGTGCGGGCGGTGGACGCCGTGGGCGCGGGGGACGCGTTCGTCGCCGGATACCTGTCGGCGCTGCTCGACGGGGAGGACCTGACGGGACGCCTGGACCGAGCGGTGACCACGGGCGCCTTCGCCGTGGCAACGCACGGGGACTGGGAAGGGGCACCCACGCGCGCGGAACTCGAACTGCTGGGAGCGGGACCCGGGACGGTGGTGCGCTAGCGCCCTCCCACTGGGCGCCCTCCCGCAGCGGGCCTCGCGCAGGCAACCGCCCGGAGGCAGACCAACCGGCCCACGAGCCGCAGCAACCGCCGCCCGGGGCGGCCCGGGACAGTGGCGCGCTAGCGCGCCCTCCCGCTGGGCGCCTCCCGCAGGCAGACCGCCCGCAAGCAGACCGACCGGCCTGCTAGCCGCAGCAGCCTCGGCCACAGCAGCCGCCACCGCGGCCTCCGCCGCCCGGGGCGGGCCCGGGACCACGGTGCGCTAGCGCCCTCTCGCAGAGCGCACTCCCGCAGGCAGACCTCGCACAGGCCGCCCACCAACAAGCAGACCGACGGGCCCGCAAGCCGCAGCAGCCGCCTCCGCCGCCACCACCGCCCGGGGCGGGCCCGGGACCGTGGACCGCTAGCGCCCTACCGCTGGGCGCCCTCCCGCAGAACGCCCACCCGCAAGCAGTCCCCCAGGCAGATCGACCGACCGCTAACCGCAGCAGCCTCCGCCACAGCAGCCCCCTCCGCCTCCGCCGCCCGGGGCGGGAGCAGGTGTCGAGGTTGTGCCTCCGACGGCCACGGTGGACAGCAGCTTTACCGTGTCCTCGTGGCCTGCGGGGCAGGCCGCGGGGGCGGCGGGGGCGGCGGACTCGGCCATCGGGCGGCTCAGCTCAAAGGTGTCGCCACAGGAACGGCAGCGGTATTCGTATCGGGGCATGGGCCAAGGCTAGCGGCAGGGGGTCCACCAGTGGTCAGCCGTCGGCAAGATCGCGGCCGAGGAACCTGCGCAGGATCTCCTCCCCCGCCGCGACCCCCCGTTCCGGCAGCACGGTGAGCCCCGGCGCCGTCCAGCCCGTGTCCGCGAGTTCGCCGTGCCCCGGCCGCCAGGAACGATCGGCGGCGAGCAGCAGATCGGCGTCGAGGAGCGAGTCACCGGCGGCGAGGATCTCGTCCGCGCCGATACGCCGGGCCACCTCACGCACCGCCGCGCTCTTGGTCAACGGCTTCGGCACGGCGTAGATCTTGCGGCCCTGCAGCGAGACGGTCCAGCCGCGCTCCTCCGCCCACACCGCGAGCTCCTTGACCCACTCCTTCGGCAGCAGGGAACGCTCGACGACCAGATAGGCGAAGAGATCCTCGGCCACCCGCTCCTTCAGGAGCCAGGCCGGGTCGGCGGTGCGCACCATGTGCGCGCGGACCTCGTCGAGCGAGGCGCACTCGGCGGCGAGCCGCCGGTCCACGTCCGCGCGCCACGCGGGGTCGGACACCCCGTCCACCAGCAGGTGTCCGCCGTTGGCGCAGATCGCGAACTCCGGTGCGGGGCCCGGCAGATGGATGCGCCCGTACTGCTCGCGCGTCCGCGTGGTGGTCGGCACGAAGACCGTGCGGCGGCCCACCTCGTCCAGGAGACCGGCGGCGGCCTCGGTGACGTACGACAGCGGCTTGCTCTCGTACACCTCGACGCAGAGCAGGCGCGGTGCCTGGGCGTCGGGCATGGTCAGACCGAGGGCCGCGGCCGAGTAGATGAGGGTGCGGTCGAGGTCGCTCGCGACCAGGACCTTGGGAGACGTAGTCACTTGGAGGCCACCGCCTTGCCGTCCGTGCCGGTGGCTCCGCGCGTGAACTGAGGGTGGATCAGTCCGACACAGGTGTAGGGGAGTTCGTCCACTTCCTCGACCGGCACGCCCCGCTGCTCCGCGAGGAGTCGTACGTGATCGAGGTCGGCGCCCGCTCCCGCGCGCGCCAGGATCTTCCAGGGAACGCGCCGCAGCAGGACGCGGGTCGTCTCGCCGACGCCGGGCTTGACCAGGTTCACGTCGTGGATGCCGTACTCCTCGCTGATCCGCTCCACCGCTGCCCAGCCCTCCCAGGTCGGCGCCCTGTCGGCCGAGAGCAGCTCCTTGACCTGGACGTCGACGGCGTCGGTGACCTCGTCGAAGCGGGCCGTGATGGCGTCGAGGAAGTCGAGGGAGACGTCGCCGTCGGCGAGTTCGCGGTAGAACTTCGCGCCGTGGAAGTCGTCGGGCCCGACGAGGTCCGCGCGCAGCACGGTGCGCGAAATCAGGCCGGACACAGTCGAGTTGAGGCAGGCCGAGGGGATGAGGAAGTCCTCGCGGGTGCCGTAGGTGCGCACGCAGGATCCGGGGTCGGCGAGCACCGCGATCTCCGGGTTGAAGCCGACGGGACCGCCGGACTCCTCGAACTCCCTCACCGCTTCGGCGAGTTCACGCGTGATCGCGCCCTTGCCCGTCCAGCCGTCGACGAAGACGACGTCGGCCGGGTCGTGGTGGGCGGCGAGCCACCGCAGCGCGTTGGCGTCGATGCCGCGGCCGCGGACGATCGACACGGCGTAGTGCGGCAGGTCCAGGCCGTGCCGGTGCTGCGCCCAGCGCCGCATCAGCACACCGACGGGCGTGCCGGCGCGGGCGAGGGAGACGAGCACGGGGCGGGACGGCCGTTCGGCGAGCACGGTCTCGGTGACGGTGCCGACGGCCTGCGCGATACGGGCGGCGGAGGTGCCGAGGGCGGCACGGAACAGCTTTTGGTACTGCGGGCTCGGCTGGTACTCGACCGGCAGCGACTCGGCGTAGTGCGCGCCACCGCTCTGTATCGCCTCCTCGCGCTCCTCGGTGGGCGCCTCAAGACGTACGTCCGAGAGATCCTGGAGCAGCCAGCCGACGTCTTCGGCCGCGTACGAGGAGAAGGCGGGGCCGCGGAGGGGCTCGGGCAGCATGGAGGGCCTTTCGGGGACGTGCTCAGGGGTCTGCTCGGGGGTCTGCTCGGGGACGTACGAGGGCACGACGGCGAGCAGCACCTGCGGGGCGTGCGCGGCGAGCTGCGCCAACAGGCCCTCGGGGGCGTGGAGTTCGGGCCGGTCGGCCACGGAGTCGACGACGAGGACGATCGCGTCGAAGCCGCCGCCCGCGACGTTGTACGCGTACCTGTCGCCCGGTCCGTCGGCGGGTGCGTCGTGGGCGGGGAAGGCGAGGCGGCTGCGTATCGCGTAGCCGGGGTCGTCGACGGCGAGGACGGGCGAGCGGGTGGTGGTGGAGTACCGCACCTCCGTGCTCCCGGCGGGCAGCCGCTCCTCGAGGGCCACGCCCAGGGCCAGCGGCGCGTACATCAGCTCCTCGAAGCCGAGCACGAGGACGCGGGCGGGAACGCGGGCGGGACCCGCACCGCCCTCCGGGCCGGCTGCCGGAACCAGCGCCTCGGCGAGGCGGTCGGCCATCCCCGGCAGCGCCGCCTCGAGCGCCGTCCGGTGCTCGGGGGCGAACCCGTGGCGCCCGCCGTCCGGCACCCCCGCGGGCCAGCCGATGTCGACCCGGGTGACGGAGCCGCCCTCCTTGCGCGGGGCGGGGAGCGCCGAGGCCTCGTACTCCTCGACCAGCGCCTGGCCCTTCTCCAGGACGCCGTCCGGGAGGCTCACGGTGCCGGACGCCGTGGTGATGAGGTCGACCCGCGCGCCGATCTCCCGGGCGAAGTCCGCCAGGCGGCCCTGGTCCCGCGGGGAGCGCATGTCGACGAGGGCCACGATGACGTACCGCTCGCGCGGGTGCAGGTCGTGCAGGGCGCGGATGGTGTTGAGGACCGTGTTGCCGGTGGAGAACTCGTCGTCGACGAGCACCAGCGGGCCGTCCCTGGTGAGCAGCCGGGGGTCCTCGGGGAGCAGCAGGTGCGAGGTCGCGTGCGAGTGGCTCTCCTCGAAGCCGCCCGCCCGGCGCACGGAGTCGACGGGGCGGCGCGTGGAGTGCAGGTAGGGCGCGAGGCCGATGCCGTCCGCGACGCAGTGCCCGAGGCCGGTCGCCGTCTCCGCGTACCCGAGCACGACCGCGCGCCGGGCCTCCGCGTCGCCCAGGAGCGCGCGCACGCGAACACCGAGGTCACGCCCGGCCGCGTACACGACGGAGGGCAGTTGCGGCACATGCTTGCCCAGGACGTTGGACACCAGGAGGTGCGCCCGTTTCGGGTTGCGGCGCAGGGCGAGGCCGAGCAGGTCGCTCAACCCCTCGTCCCCGGCCAGTTCCACGCCGAGCCGCTCGGCGACCCACGCCCCTGACCACACCGTCGCCGGCTCCACCACGTCGTCGTTCACAGTCCTCGCACAGTCCTTACGTTCAGCCGGAGTAGTCGGGGGAGTCCCGGTGGTCAGCCGGAGAGCCCGGCGGTGAGCAGCTCCACGAAGCCGATGTCCTCGCGGGCGACGCCGAAGACCTCGGCGCGCTGGAGGGTCCGCTCGGCCCAGGCGCGGTGCGGCTTCACCTCGTTCATCTTGTTCGTGTACGCCGAGCGCATGACCCCGCCGCCGTCCCGGTCGGGGCGCAGGATGTCCTCGGCGTCGCTGAACTCCTCGTGGCTGACGACCGAGAGCGCGTGCACGGGCAGCACGTGCGAGGGGTGGATGCAGGTCTTGCCGAGCAGGCCGTTGGCCCGGTCGAGCTCGATCTCGCGCAGCAGCCCGTCGATGTCGTGCTCGATGAGCGCCTGGCGCAGTTCTTCCGCACGGCCCTCCAGGAAGGGACTGCGGCGCAGCTGCGGCTTGAACATGCGCTCCTGGGCGCGGAAGTACTCCCACACCGGGCCGGTCACGGTGAAGCCCGTGCCGTCGGCCCTGCCGAGGTGGTTGACGACGTCGGCGATGACGGAGGCCACGATGTGGACGTCGTACGCGGTCATGTGGGGCGGTCTGCGCAGTCCGTACGCCGAGCAGAAGTCGGTGACGCCGAGGCGCAGCGCGAGCACCCGCTCGCGGTACTTGTCGACGGTGCGGGCGATCCCGGCGAGGGTCTCGGAGCGGCTCTCCAGGTGCAGCAGCTCGGCCGATTCGAGGACGGGCATCGCGAAGAGCCGGCGGCCGGTGGCGGCTTCCGCCGCGGCGAGCGACTCCAGGAAGGCGACACCACGCTCCTCGGTGAACTTGGGCAGCACGAATCCGGAGAGGAGCCGGATGCCGGGTCCGAGGCGGGCCGCCAGGTCGGCTATCTGTTCGGGGGCGCGGACCCGGATGAAGAGGAGCGGCGGCTCCGCGCCGTCCCGCTCGGCCAGGTCGGCGAACTGCCTGACCAGGTTCTCCTCGGCGCCGACGACCTCGGCGTCATCGATCGAGTCCTCGAGGCAGAGGACCATCGAGATCACGCCACGGCCCGCCTGCTTCAGGATGTCGTCGGCGAGGCGGGGGCGCGTGGCCGGGCTGTAGAGCGTGGCTCCCAGGGCGGCGGCGAGCAGGCGCGGGGAGGCGTCCGCGGTGAAGGCGCACGGCTCCCGATGGAAGAGACGCTGTCGCACCTCTGGGGCTATATGCCCGAAATGACGCATGATTTCCCCTGTACTCGTCGGCGCGACCCGACGTGATGTGGCCGGTAATAGTACGTAGGGACGGGTGTCAAGGGTTCCCCACGGGCATGAAATTCAAGTAACTCGGCCATGACAGACACACAGGCCACACACCGTCACCCCCGCGTTGTCCCGTCCAAACCCGGGAAGGCAGGATGACCGCATGACGCACGCGATGTTGAAGGGGTCGAACGTCCCGCTCGAAGCCACGGCCGTCCGCGCCGTGCTGCGCTGGACCCCCGGGCAGGGCGTCCCGGACGTCGACGCGTCGGCCCTGTTGCTCGGCGCCGACGGCCGCGTCCGGTCCGATGAGGACTTCGTCTTCTACAACCAGCCACGCCACCCGTCCGGGACGGTGTGGCGGCTTGGCAAGAAGCGCGTCTCGCAGGGCCTCTCCGAGGGCCTGACCGACACGATCCAGACGGACATGGCGGGCCTGGATCCCGCGGTGAACCGAGTCCTGCTCGTCGCGTCCGCCGAAAACGTCGCCTTCGAGAACGTACGCGCGCTGCGCATCCTGCTGTACGACGCGGGCGCGTCCGAGGCCGAACCGCTCGCCTACTTCGACATCACCCCGCAGACGGGCGCCGAGACGGCCCTGATCTGCGGCGAGCTCTACCGCCGCGGCGACGTCTGGAAGTTCCGCGCCCTGGGCGAGGGATATCTGAACGGCCTGGAGGGTCTGGCCGGCGACTTCGGCATCTCCGTGGACGAGTCCGAGGCGGTGCCCGAGCCGACGACCGAGGCCTCGCTCCCGCAGCCGCATCCCCAGCGCCGGCCGCTGCCCGCGCCCGCCACGCAGGCTCCGCCTCCGCAGCCCTTCCCCGCCCCGGCCCCGCAGCCCTCGTACGGCTACCCTCCCGAGCCGCCGCGCCACCAGCCCGCCCCGCAGCCGTCCTACGGCTACCCGCAGCACGCGCCCGCGCACGCGGCGCCGGTCCCGCAGCCCAGTTACGGCTATCCGCAGCCCGTGGCCCCGATGCCCGACCCGAACTTCCGGCTGCCGCCGCAGGGGCCGCAGTTCCTCGCACGCTGAGGGCGCGGGGCGGGCCGGGCACGCGGGGCCGGTGAGGCGCTTCAGGCGCCGCCGACTTTCGTCTTGTAGCCGCGGCCCCACTGCAGCCCCCAGCCGTACAGCCGGTCGAGCTCGGCCTGGAAGCCGTACACGAACTTCACCTCACGGCGCACGACCAGCTCGTCCTTGACGTTCTCCAGCGTGAATATCGCGCAGGAGCGGGCCTGCGGCTGGCGCTCGTCCAGGTCGATCTCGATCCGCGGTCCGTTGCTGGGGTAGAGCGTCACCTTGGCGTGCGTGCGGTCGAAGGCGGGCGTCTGGTCGTAGATGTACGCGAAGAAGAGCAGCCTCTTGATCGACTCACGGTGGTCCAGGTTCACGTAGATCGTCTCGCCCGACGGCGAACCGAACCGGTCGTCGCCGCTGAGCTTCACGTACGGCGGCGCGTTCAGGTCCCCGAAGAAGCTGCCCAGCGGCTGTACGACGCCCTTGGCGCCGTCCACCGTCTCGTACAGACAGCCGAGGTCGAGGTCGACGTTGACCACGCCCTGGGTGTGCGCCTGCACCACGTCGGGCTGGAACATCCGGAAGGGATGCCGCAGCAGGCCGCCGCCCTTGGGCTTGCCGATGATGTCGGACGTACGCATCTGCCAGGAGAGGTTGACCCGGAGATTGCCGGTGGCCGCGCCCTGTTTGTTGAGCGAGACCGTCGGGTGCCGCTTCGTGAGTTCGATGGAGTTCGTCGCCGCGCTGCCCGACTCGTAGTCCATCGAGCGCCCACGCCACAAACCGTCCCAGAAGGACATCGCCGCCCCCAAAAAAGTGCCGGAGCCCCAGGGGCCCCTTACGAATGCGACGGGGCGGCCAGGAGGACTCGTCCTCGATGGCCGCCCCGCTCAGAAGCGTTCCTCACTCGGCCCCGCGTCACACTCCGGGGACGGGTCGGACCCCGCGTCAGACGCCGGAAGGAACCTCGGTCTTCTCGTCCGAGCCCGAGCCCTTGCCCTCCTCGGCCGCGATGCGCTTGTTGCGCATGACGGAGGAGATGAAGGACCAGGCGATCAGGACGACACCGACGAGGCCGGTGATGACCTCGTGGATCTCGTACTGGATCGTGATGAGCAGGATCGCGGCGAGGGCGCCGATCGCGTAGTGCGCGCCGTGCTCGAGGTAGACGTAGTCGTCGAGGGTGCCCTGGCGGACCAGGTAGACGGTGAGCGAACGGACGTACATCGCGCCGATGCCCAGGCCGAGCGCCATCAGGACGATGTCGTTGGTGATGGCGAAGGCACCGATGACGCCGTCGAAGGAGAACGACGCGTCCAGGACCTCGAGGTAGAGGAACATGAAGAACGCGGCCTTGCCGGCCATGACGACGGCAGGAACCTTCTTGCCGCTCTTCCTGGCCTCTTCCTCCTCCTCGTGCTCGCGCTCCTCCTCTTCCTCGAGTTTGTTCTCGAAGAACCCGGAGAGTCCGCCCACGATGAGATAGGTGATGAGACCGGCGACGCCGGAGAGCAGCACCGTCTCCGCCTTGTCCACATGTGTGCCGCCGTGCTGGTGGGCGTTGGTGGCGACGGTCATCGCGGCGATCATCAGGACGATGAGCGCGATGCAGGCCGACAGCATGTCGATCTTGCCGAGCTTGGCCAGCGGGCGCTCGAGCCAGCCGAGCCACTTGATGTCACGGTCCTCGAAAATGAAGTCGAGGAAGATCATCAACAGGAACATGCCACCGAACGCGGCGATCGACGGGTGAGCGTCGGTCACCAGCTGCTGGTACTGGTCCTTGTCGTTGAGCGCGAGACGCACAGCCTCGATCGGGCCGATCTTGGCGCTGATGGCCACGATCGCGACGGGGAAAACGAGCCGCATGCCGAAAACGGCGATCAGCACACCGATGGTGAGGAAGATCTTCTGCCAGAAGGCACTCATCTTCTTCAGGATCCCGGCGTTGACCACCGCGTTGTCGAAGGACAGCGAGATCTCGAGGATGGACAGGATCGCCACGATCCCGAAACCGGTCCACCCCCCGTAGAACACCGCCGCGACCAGGCCGAGCGCGGTAACCGCGAACGACCAGCCGAAGGTTTTCAGAAGCACTGGCTACCCAATCGTGTGTGTACGGGCTCCCGTTTAGCGGTCTCCCCCGCGCCGGTCCCCGGCTTTACGAAACATTGACCCCGAAGTCTAGAGCGATGCCCCGCAGACCCGACGCGTACCCCTGCCCAACGGCACGGAACTTCCACTCCCCGCCATAGCGGTACACCTCGCCGAAGATCATCGCGGTCTCCGTGGAGGCGTCCTCGGAGAGGTCGTAACGCGCCAACTCCTGGTGGTCGGCTTGGTTGACCACGCGGATGAAAGCGTTGCTGACCTGGCCGAACGTCTGGCCACGGTTGTCCGCCTCATGGATCGAGACAGGGAAGACGATCTTGTCGCAGTTGACCGGAACCTTGGAGAGGTCGATCAGGAGCGACTCGTCGTCACCGTCACCCTCACCCGTGAGGTTGTCGCCGGTGTGTTCGACGGAGCCGTCCGGGCTCTTCAGGTTGTTGTAGAAGACGAACCACTCGTCGCCGATGACCCGGCCCGAGTTGCACATCAGCGCGCTGGCGTCGAGGTCGAAGGGTGCGCCGGTCGTGGAGCGCGCGTCCCAGCCGAGGCCGATCAGTACCTGCGTGAGGTTCGGTGCGGCCTTGGAGAGGGAGACGTTGCCTCCCTTGGCGAGCGTGACGCCCATGATGTGGTCCTCCCCGTGGTTCGAGATCAAGAATGGTGAGCGCGTCCGGCGCCGCACTCGTGGTGTGCGGCGCCGGACGACAGGCGGAGGGCGTTACTCGGCTCAGACGTTGACGCCGAAGTCCTGCGCGATGCCGCGCAGGCCCGAGGCGTAGCCCTGGCCGACGGCGCGGAACTTCCACTCCGCTCCGTTGCGGTACAGCTCGCCGAAGACCATCGCGGTCTCCGTCGAGGCGTCCTCGGAGAGGTCGTACCGCGCGATCTCCGCGCCGCCCGCCTGGTTCACGACGCGGATGAACGCGTTGCGGACCTGGCCGAACGACTGTTGGCGGGTCTCGGCGTCGTAGATCGAGACCGGGAAGACGATCTTGTCCACGTCGGCCGGGACGGCGGCCAGGTCGACCTTGATCGCCTCGTCGTCGCCCTCGCCCTCACCGGTGGTGTTGTCACCGGTGTGCTCGACGGACCCGTCCGGGCTCTTCAGGTTGTTGAAGAACACGAAGTTGCCGTCGCTGCTGACCTTGCCCTCGGCATTCGTCAGGATGGCGCTGGCGTCGAGGTCGAAGTCCGTACCGGTGGTGGTACGGACATCCCAGCCCAGGCCGACCAGAACCGCGGTCAGGCCGGGGGCCTCCTTGCTCAGCGATACGTTGCCGCCCTTGCTGAGGCTGACTCCCACAAATCCTCCCAAATTGATGTCCAGGGGCGGGGAGCCCCAGTCGTGCTTTGCCATCGGATCAACGAGTGGATCCTAGTGACCGGTTCCCGGCCGCCACAGGCTCTGCACCTGAAGAATCACAGGGTGTCACCCCTGAGGAATCACAGGGTGCCGAGCGCCTTGACGTAGTCGTTCAGATCGCGGGCGTCCGGCAGGCCGTTCACGACAGTCCAGCGCACCACACCCTCCTTGTCGATGATGAACGTGCCGCGCACCGCGCAGCCCTTGTCCTCGTCGAAGACTCCGTAGGCGCGCGACGCCTCGCCGTGCGGCCAGAAATCGGAGAGCAGCGGGTACTCCAGGCCCTCCTGTTCGGCGAAGACGCGCAGGGTGTGGATGGAGTCGTTCGAGACGGCGAGGAGCTGGGTGTCGTCGTTGACGAACTTCGGCAGCTCGTCGCGCAGCGCGCAGAGCTCGCCCGTGCACACACCGGTGAACGCGAACGGATAGAAGAGCAGCACCACGTTCTTCTCGCCGCGGAAGTCCGACAGCCGCACGGTCCGGCCGTGATTGTCCTTCAGCTCGAAGTCCGGGGCCTTGGTGTCGGTCGCGATGCCGGCGAGCGCCATGAGTTCGCATCCCTTCGGTGGGGCTGTTCGGGTGATGACCACCCTACGCAACGGACGTTTCGTCCGATCACCCCGCAGGGCGGGCGCCTCACCCCGCAGGGCGGGCGCCTTCCGCGCGACGCTCGCGCCCCCACACGCACGCGTGAGCCCCCACCGGCTTGCGTCGGTGGGGGCTCACGGCGATTGGCTCAGTCGACTTCCTGCTGCCTGAGCGGCAGCTTCACCGCTTCTTGGCTGCCGCCTTCGGCGTGACCAGACGGCTGCCCGTCCAGTCCTTGCCCGCGTTGATGCTCTTGGTCTGAGCGAGGCCGGCGGTCTGGGCTGCTTCGTTGATGTCGCTCGGCTCGACATAGCCGTCACGGCCTGTCTTGGGCGTCATCAGCCAGAGGTCGCCGCCTTCTTCGATCAGCTGGGTGGCGTCCACCAGCGCATCCGTCAGGTCGCCGTCGTCCTCGCGGAACCACAGCACCACGGCGTCAGCAGTGTCGTCGTAGTCCTCGTCGACGAGCTCACTGCCGATCACCCCTTCAATGGCCTCGCGGAGCTCCTGATCGACATCGTCGTCGTAGCCGATCTCCTGGACCACCTGCTCGGGCTGGAAACCCAGCCTCGCGGCAGGGTTGGTCCGCTCCTCCGCGTGGTCCGCGGTCGCGCTCACGGCTTGCCTCCTGATCATGTTTTCGGGAATGCCTTCATCCACGCGCGTGCGCGGGACATTGGCGGTAGTCCACACGGACGGGCCGGATCGCGCAAGTACCCGGCCGTCAAGACCGCTGAAACGGTGACGTTCCCGGCCGTGTCGCCGCAACTCAAGGCCCACCTGCCAGATCCTGCTCCGCTCGCACTTCGCTCGCGCGACACCGATCGGAACTGAGGTCCGAACGGTCTTACGAACCGGCTAGGCGGGATGGGCGTATCGTTGCGATTTGGTCGAGCCTACCCCAGGGCCGCCGGGCGGACCCGTCGGTTACCCCTCAGTAGAGATGACGATTGCGTCTACGCGGTACACGATGGGGAACGTCTCACAGCCAGGCAGAACCCAGGCGAAAGCCCCAACAGCGAAGGAACAGCGTGGCTTCCGGATCCGATCGCAACCCGATCATCATTGGCGGCCTGCCGAGTCAGGTCCCGGACTTCGATCCCGAAGAGACCCAGGAGTGGCTCGACTCCCTCGATGCCGCGGTCGACGAACGCGGCCGCGAGCGGGCCCGCTACCTGATGCTCCGGCTCATCGAACGCGCGCGCGAGAAGCGCGTCGCCGTGCCCGAGATGCGCAGCACGGACTACATCAACACGATCGCCACCAAGGACGAGCCGTTCTTCCCCGGCAACGAGGAGATCGAGCGCAAGGTCCTGAACGCGACCCGCTGGAACGCCGCGGTGATGGTGTCGCGCGCCCAGCGTCCCGGCATCGGGGTCGGCGGCCACATCGCCACCTTCGCCTCCTCGGCCTCGCTCTACGACGTGGGCTTCAACCACTTCTTCCGCGGCAAGGACGAGGGCGACGGCGGCGACCAGATCTTCTTCCAGGGGCACGCGTCCCCCGGCATCTACGCCCGCGCGTTCCTCCTCGACCGGCTCTCCGAGCAGCAGCTCGACGCGTTCCGCCAGGAGAAGTCGAAGGCCCCGAACGGGCTTTCGTCCTACCCGCACCCGCGTCTGATGCCGGACTTCTGGGAGTTCCCGACCGTCTCGATGGGCCTCGGCCCGCTCGGCGCGATCTTCCAGGCGCGGATGAACCGCTACATGGAGGCGCGCGGCATCGCCGACACCTCCAAGTCGCACGTCTGGGCCTACCTCGGTGACGGCGAGATGGACGAGCCCGAGTCGCTCGGCCAGCTCTCCATCGCCGCCCGCGAGGGCCTGGACAACCTGACCTTCGTCGTCAACTGCAACCTCCAGCGCCTCGACGGTCCGGTGCGCGGCAACGGCAAGATCATCCAGGAACTGGAGTCGCAGTTCCGCGGCGCCGGCTGGAACGTCATCAAGCTGGTCTGGGACCGCAGCTGGGACCCGCTGCTCGCCCAGGACCGCGACGGCGTCCTGGTCAACCGGCTCAACACCACGCCCGACGGCCAGTTCCAGACGTACGCGACCGAGACCGGCTCGTACATCCGTGAGCACTTCTTCGGCGACGACCACCGCCTGCGCTCCATGGTCGAGAACATGACCGACGAGCAGATCCTGCACCTGGGCCGCGGCGGCCACGACCACAAGAAGGTCTACGCGGCGTACGCGGCCGCCAAGGCCCACAAGGGCCAGCCGACCGTCATCCTGGCGCAGACGGTCAAGGGCTGGACGCTCGGCCCGAACTTCGAGGGCCGCAACGCCACCCACCAGATGAAGAAGCTGACGGTCGACGACCTCAAGGGCTTCCGCGACCGCCTGCACATCCCGATCACGGACAAGCAGCTGGAGGGCGGCGCCCCGCCGTACTACCACCCGGGCCGTGACTCGGAAGAGATCCAGTACATGCACGACCGCCGCCAGGGCCTCGGCGGTTACGTCCCGACCCGCGTCGTCCGCGCCAAGCCCCTCCCGCTCCCCGAGGACAAGACGTACGCGACCGCGAAGAAGGGCTCGGGTCAGCAGTCGATCGCCACGACCATGGCGTTCGTCCGCATCCTGAAGGACCTCATGCGGGACAAGGAGATCGGCAAGCGCTTCGTGCTGATCGCCCCCGACGAGTACCGCACCTTCGGCATGGACGCCTTCTTCCCGAGCGCGAAGATCTACAACCCGCTCGGCCAGCAGTACGAGGCCGTCGACCGCGAGCTGCTCCTCGCCTACAAGGAGTCCCCGACCGGCCAGATGCTGCACGACGGCATCTCCGAGGCCGGCTGCACGGCCTCGCTGATCGCCGCGGGCTCGGCCTACGCCACCCACGGCGAACCGCTGATCCCCGTGTACGTCTTCTACTCGATGTTCGGTTTCCAGCGCACCGGCGACCAGTTCTGGCAGATGGCCGACCAGCTGGCCCGCGGCTTCGTCCTGGGCGCCACCGCCGGCCGCACGACGCTGACCGGCGAGGGCCTCCAGCACGCGGACGGCCACTCGCAGCTGCTCGCCTCGACCAACCCGGGCTGCGTCGCCTACGACCCGGCCTTCGGCTACGAGATCGCGCACATCGTCAAGGACGGCCTGCGCCGGATGTACGGCCCCGACAGCGAGGACGTCTTCTACTACCTCACCGTCTACAACGAGCCGATCCAGCACCCGGCCGAGCCCGCCGATGTGGACGTCGACGGCATCCTCAAGGGCATCTACCGCTTCAAGACGGGCGAGCAGGGCGCCATCCCGGCCCAGATCCTCGCCTCCGGTGTCGCGGTCCCGTGGGCGGTCGAGGCCCAGCAGATCCTCGCCTCGGAGTGGAACGTCAAGGCGGACGTCTGGTCGGCGACCTCCTGGAACGAACTGCGCCGCGAGGCGGTCGACGTGGAGCGCCACAACCTCCTGCACCCCGAGGAGGAGCAGCGCACCCCGTACGTGACGCAGAAGCTGTCCGGCGCCGAGGGCCCGTTCGTGGCCGTCTCCGACTGGATGCGGAGCGTCCCCGACCAGATCTCCCGCTGGGTCCCCGGCACCTACCAGTCGCTGGGCGCCGACGGCTTCGGCTTCGCGGACACCCGCGGTGCGGCCCGCCGCTTCTTCCACATCGACGCCCAGTCGATCGTGGTCGGCGTGCTCACCGAGCTGGCCCGCGAGGGCAAGCTCGACCGCTCCGTGCTGAAGCAGGCCATCGACCGCTACCAGCTGCTCGACGTCACGGCGGCCGACCCGGGCGCTGCCGGAGGCGACGCCTAGGCCATGCGCGCCTTACGGCGATAGCCGTGGCCGCATGGTCGCGCGGCACCTGTAGCACGCGGCACCTGTAGCACGTAGGACGTTCGGAGGGCGGTGGGGCGGTGGCTCCCGCCGCCCTCCGGCGTTTCCTACGATGCGCGCATGGAAGCGCCCGAAAAGCACCGGCCGGCACAACTCCGTTGGGAGCTACGCACCCAGACTCCGCTGCTCGTGCTCGCGGTGGCCTTCGCCGTCGCCTATGCCGTGCCCATCGTGGTGCCCGACGCGAGCAAGAGCGTCGGAACCGCCTGCACGGTGGTGGAGTGGATCGTCTGGGCTTCGTTCGCCGTCGACTACCTCGTACGCCTCTATCTCACCGACCACCGCAAGCAGTTCGTCCGCTCGCACTGGCTCGACCTCTGTGCTGTCCTCCTCCCGATGCTGCAGCCGCTGCGGTTGCTGCGGCTGGTCTCGACTCTGCTGCTGGTCGGGCGCCGGGCCCGGATGGCGTCGCAGATTCAGCTGACGACCTACGTCGCCGGCGCTGTCGTGGGCCTCCTCATGTTCGGTTCGCTGGCCGTTCTCTCGGTGGAGCGGGAGTCACCGAACGGCAACATCAAGACCCTTGGCGACGCGGTGTGGTGGTCCTTCACCACGATGACCACCGTCGGCTACGGCGATCACGCGCCGACGACCGGGCTCGGCCGCATCCTCGCGGTCGGGCTGATGCTGTCGGGCATCGCGCTTCTGGGTGTGGTCACCGCCAACATCGCGGCCTGGTTCATCTCGCGCTTCGACCGGGACGACGTCGAGGAGCGGCGCCAGACGGCGGCGATCGAGGCGCTGACGACGGAGGTGCGAGCCCTGAGGGCACAGGTGACCGCGCTGTCGGGCGGGGCAGAGCCTGACGTGGCGGAGGCGGGTGCGGGTGCCGGTGCGGGTGCCGGTGCCGGGCCGGATGCGGGGGCGGGTGCAGGTGCGGGTGCGGGTGCCGGTGCCGCCGCTCCGGCCGAGGGTGCTCCTCAGGTCGGGGTGGTGCCTCCTGTCAGGACTCCCAGACCTTGAACGCCCGTACGCGATAGGGCGATTCGGGGACCCAGGTGCCACCCCCCGGATATGTGTCGAACTCGCCCGTCTCGCCGCACTCCGCGGATTGATACGTGGTGACCGGCCGGCCGGTGCGGTTGGCGATCGCTTGAGCGCTGCCCCCCCTCCGGCAGCGCTACACAGCTCTCGATGTCGATCTCGGACAGCTCGTACGTCTGTCGGGCCCCTTTGAACTTCGCCTTGCCCCACAGGCAGAGCTCCCCCGGCCCGCACCCGGCGAGCGAGGGTGGCGCGGCGGCCCCGGCGTGCTTCGCGGGTGTCGCGAGGCCGGCCTGTGTGGCCGGTGTCGTGGCTCCGGCGTGTGCGGGGGTGAGGATCACTGTGGCGAGCGCGGCCACGGCGAAGGTCGTGGGCTTGGACGTACGCATCTGCATCAACTCCCGTGTCGTGTGGATCACTTGCCAGAACTGTGACCCACTCGCTAGCTCCGTCGGAAGGGGTACGGATGTGCGTCACCCAGATAGGCGAAAGCCCCCCAGTTTGACCCTGAGGGGCTTTCCCTGATGCGTGCGCGATGCGTGCCTGACGTGTGCCTGACGCGTGCCTGGATGCGAGCCCTGACAGGTACTCGCCGCCGGATGGGGGCGCGGCTAGATGTGCCCGACTCCGGCGCCCGCGTCGGCGTTGGCTCCTCGCTTGGTCGCCGTGGCGACCAGGGCCGCGACGACGGCGACGACACCGGCGACGGTGAAGGCCAGGCCCATGCCGGACACGAACGTGTCATGCGCGACCGAGGTGATCGCCTCGGCGACCGGCTCCGGCGCCTTCGGCGGGACCGGGGCCCCGCCCATCTCGATCGCGGCGGACGCCTGGTCGAGCTGGTCCGGCGTCATGGGCGGAAGCTTGGCGTCCGCCCAGTTCGCGGGAAGGTCCTTGTCGACCCGGGCGGCCATCACCGCACCGAGCACGGCCGTGCCGAGCGCGCCGCCGACCTGCATGCCGGCTTGCTGGAGGCCGCCTGCCACGCCGGACAGCTCCAGCGGGGCGTTGCCGACGATGACCTCGGTGGCTCCCACCATCACGGGCGCGAGGCCGAGGCCGAGCAGTCCGAGCCAGAGCGACATCGGCAGCGTCGCGGTGTCCGTCGTCATCGTGGACATGCCGAACATCGCGACGGCCGTGGCCACCATGCCGCCGACGAGCGGGACGCGCGGGCCGAACTTGGTGATGAGCGCGCCGGCGATCGGCGAGGCCACGATCATCATGGCCGTCAGCGGCAGGAGGTGCAGACCGCTGTCGACGGGGCTCATCCCATGCACGTTCTGCAGATAGAACGTGACGAAGAACAGGCCGCCCATGAAGGCGAACGCCATCAGGATCATGAGCACCACGCCCGCGGACAGCGGCACGGACTTGAACATGCCCAGCGGGATGAGCGGTTCCTTGACCTTCGTCTCCCAGAAGGCGAAGAGCACGAAGAGAACCACGGCACCGGCGAGGAAGAGCAGCGTCGTGGAGCCGCCCCAACCCCACTCCGAGCCCTTGATGAGGGCCAGGATCAGCGCGAACATGCCGCCCGACAGCAGGACGATGCCGGGGATGTCGAAGGACTTCGGCGCGTTCTCCGCGCGGTGGTCCTTGAGGATCACCAGGCCGAGGACGAGCGCGATGACGCCGACCGGCACGTTGATGAAGAACACGGACTGCCAGCTGACGTGCTCGACGAGCAGACCGCCGACGATGGGGCCGCCCGCGGTCGAGGCGCCGATGACCATGCCCCAGATGCCGATCGCCATGTTCAGCTTCTCGGCGGGGAAGGTGGCGCGCAGCAGACCGAGCGCGGCCGGCATGAGCAGCGCTCCGAAGAGGCCCTGGAGCACACGGAAGGCGACGACCAGGCCGACGCTGCTGGAGAACCCGATGGCGCCCGAGGCGAGGGCGAAGCCCGCCACGCCTATCAGGAAGGTCTGACGGTGGCCGAACCGGTCACCGAGCTTGCCGGCGGTGATCAGCGCGACGGCGAGCGCGAGGAGGTAGCCGTTGGTGATCCACTGGACTCCGGCCATGGAGGTGCCGAGGTCCTTGGCGATGGCCGGATTGGCGATCGCCACGATGGTGCCGTCCAGGGCGACCATCATCACGCCGATCGCGACGGAGAAGAGCGTCAGCCAAGGGTGGCCGCGGAGCCCCTTGGCCGGGGCCGGAGCGGACGACGGCTCCGGCTCCTTGTCCGCCTTGTCGACGGTGATCTGACTAGTCATGCGTTCGAGGCTAGTGTCAGCCGCTGACAGTTGACAAACCAATTCACAAGTCGGTAACTGTCACGTAGCTCACAGGTATGGTGAGCTGGTCAGAACGGTGGAAAGAGGGTCATGGCGTGAGGACCGAGCAGCGAGCGGCGGACCCCGCGAAACCGCAGGCCGAGACCTCCGGAGACATGTCCGTCGAGCCCTCTCGGCCCGGCCTGCGCGAGCGCAAGAAGCAGCGCACCCGTGACGCGCTGTTGCGCGCCGCGCTGGAGCTCTTCACCACCAAGGGGTTCGAGGAGACGACGGTCGACGAGATCGCCGAGGCGGTCGACGTCTCCCAGCGCACGTTCTTCCGGTACTTCGCCAACAAGCAGGAGACCGCCTTCGCCGTACAGGAGATGGTGGAGCGGCGGTTCGTGGAGACGCTGCGCGAACGCCCCGCCGACGAAACACCGTTCGTGGCGCTGCGCGGTGCCGTCCTCGGGGCCTGGGACGCGATGGGCCGGTCCATCGAAGAGGTCGTCCCGGTCGAACTGCACATGCGGACCTACCAGATGATCGAGTCCACCCCTTCCTTGCTCGCCGCCCACCTGCGCCGCTCCATCGAGATGGAGGAGGAGATCGCGTGCGTGATCGCCGAGCGTGAGGGGCTCGACCTGGACACCGACCCACGACCGCGCGTGGTGGTGGCCGCTTTCAGCGGCGTGATGCGCGTGACCGGGCGACTGTGGGGCGCGGGCGAGGACTCGAGCGTGGAATCGATCCGCGCGATCACCGAGACCTATCTCGACCATCTGGGACCTGCGTTGACGGAGAACTGGCGCTCGGAGTGACGCCGCGCACACCCCAGGGCGGGTCACCCGACGGACCGACCCGTCGAACAAATCAACACGTTACGTGTTTGATTGATGCACCGTCAGTAGCGGTACGCGCGGGCGCACAGCGCTCATGCGCCACCTACGGAGCGTGACGAAAGCGCCCAAAGTGCGCCCGCTATGCCTCAATTACCCCAGAGGAAACGTGATCTGCCTCACCCGGTGCACGGTAGGCATCACGATTCTCCTAGGGTGTTCCGTAGTGACTTCCTTCGACTCCTCCCCTCAACTCAACGCCTGGCGCGCACTGCTTGCGCTCGCCGTCGTGTTCGTCATGCTCGCGACCACGGGCTGGACAGCGGTACGCCACCACAAGGACGCCGCATCGCCGCTCGCGGCCTCGCTCTCCGCCTGGGAGCGCGGTCACATCGGTGGACGGGACCTGCCCGACGCCGGCGCCCCGGCCGGCAAGCTCGCCCACTTCTTCGCGTCGCTCGACGCGCAACAGCGCACCCGCCTCGCCACCCGCTATCCCCTTGCGGTCGGCAACATGAACGGTGCCCCCGTAGAGCTGCGATATCGCGCGAACCACATCGCCCTGGGGCAAGCGCGCAAGACCGAGCGACAGCGCATGCACGACAACCGGCTCTCCCTTGTCGGGCAACAGGAGGCGGAGCGAAGAATGAAGCGCTTCGGCGTGATGATGCGCCCGGGGCGGCAGGTGCTGTCCTTCGACCCCATGGGGACGGGGCGCATCGCCGAGGTCTTCGGCAACCTCGACCGGGCCTCCAGGGTGTCGGTCGTGGTGCCGGGCGTGGACACGAACGTGCTGACCTTCGAGCGGACGAACCGCAAGTACTCGGCGCCTGTCGGCATGGCGAAGGCCCTGTACGGCGCGGAGCACTCGGCGAGCCCACGCGCGCGTACCGCCGTGATCGCCTGGGCCGACTACACCGCGCCCGTCGGACTCGGTGTCGACGCCGCCACGTCCATGCGTGCCGATGAGGGCGCGATCCGGCTCAATTCCCTGGTCCGTGGCCTGCCGGGGCATTCGCCCGTCGCGCTGTACTGCCACAGCTACGGCTCGGTGGTGTGCGGGGTCGCCGCACGACAGCTGCCCTCCCGCGTTTCCGACATCGCGGTCGCGGGCAGTCCCGGCATGCGCGCGGACACGGCGACACAGCTGGGCACAGGAGCCCGGATCTGGGCCACAAGGGACGGCGACGACTGGATCCAGGATGTGCCAAACATGGAGGTCGGCGGGCTCGGCCACGGTGCTGACCCCGTCTCCCGGGACTTCGGCGCCCGCGTGCTCTCCGCGCGCGGCGCGATCGGCCACACCGGCTATTTCGAGCCGGGTACGGAGAGCCTCAAGAACTTCGCCGACATCGGCATCGGTTCATACCGCTCGGTGCAGTGTGCGAGCGGGGATGACACCTGCCGGAAGGAATTTTCCGGCGCGACAGTGGCCTGACGCGCGTAGAAATCGACAAAACAGCGGCACGCCGCAGGAGGGACGGAGGCGCGCGTGCCGCCTACGATGAGCCGCATGGGTGACGTACTGGCCGGATTTCATGCCGCCTGGGAGTTCGAGTCCGACTCCGTGCTCATCCGCTTCGAACGGGGGATCCGCACGCCGAAGCTCCTTCAGGCGCTCGGCGAACGCCGCATCCCTCACGAGGCGATCGCGGCGGTGACACTGACTCCTGGCAAGCGCGGGACGGTCGTCCTGCACGCCGTGCCGAGACCGGGGGCCGATCCGCTGATGGAGGCGGCCGCGGGCCAGCTCAAGGACGGCTGCGACCCGTATCGACTCGTGCTGCCCGCCGAGCGGGAGACGCTCGCCGAGTACTACGCGGACGAGCTGCGGGCCCAGCTCTCGGAGGGCGACTGCGGGCCCCCGGACCGCTACCTGGTGGCCGCCCCGGAGACTCCGCTGCAGTTCAAGGCGTACGACGGGAAGGCGTCCTTCGACGGCAAGTCGGTGGCCTTCCGGTGGTTCTGGACGGGCGCTTCGTCCGCGAAGTGGAAAGCCGGCGACCAGAGTTTCCTGGTGACGGACCTGAGCGGCGTCGAGTGGCGCTCCCCCGAGGTCTTCGAGGGCCATCTGCGACTGCTGCGCCGTGAGACCCCGGTCGCCCAGCCCGCCCAGGCGGACCAGGATCCCGCGGCCGTCGTGTTCGGCCTCGGGTACGGGCCGGTGCACGAGTCGCTGCCGTTCGCGGCGTCGGTGCTCGCCGCGGTGCGGTCGTCGGGCGCGGCCCTGACACCCGGCACGGTCCCTGTCAACGCTCCGGTGGCCCGTCGCGACCCGGCGGACATCGCGGAGCGCATCCGGCACCTCGGTGAGCTGCACCAGTCCGGTCTGCTGACGGACGAGGAATTCACCATGAAGAAGGCCGAGCTGCTGGCGGAGCTGTGACCTGGCCGAGCTGTGACCTGGCGGAGCTGTCGTTCGGCGGGGCCGTGGGGTCCCGGGCCGGGTCATACCTGGGTATCGCGGGGCGCCTGGTTGGTACCTGGGTATGAGGTGCGGGTCAGCTCCGCGGTACGACGGCGCGGGGCGTGCTTCTTGCCTACGCTGATCGAGCAATGAGCAGCGCAACGACACCACCTGACCAGGACCCCCGCCCACCGGCCACCGAGCCGGACGGGCGCCGGGCCGCTTCTCGCCGTGCGGCCGCCGGCGTCCGGGAAGCGCTCGGCAGGGCAGGGGCCTTCCTCTCGACGCCCGCCGGGCGGACGGAGCCACCTCTCGCGCGGGCGCCCAGGCGCTGGATGCGACTGCTCCCCATGATCACCGCGCTGGGTTTCGTCGCGGTGCTCATCCCGGTCACCACGCAGGTGCTGACGAACGACTACGGGGTGAGCGGCGGCCTGGCGGGCGCCCTCGGGGTCGCCCAGGCCGCGCCGCTGCTGCTGGCGGTCAGCCGGCCGTTGGCCGCCTGGTGCATCATCATCGCCGCGGACATCCTCGGGGCGATCGTGACGCTGTCCCTGGGCGACGACCGCCCCGCCCCGTGGACGGCCATGATCATCGTGGGTTACGTGGTCGTGTGTCTTCTGCTGTCCCTGCGCGAAAGTCGCCGCACCCTCCTGGGAATCTGGCTGGTCACCGTCGTGGTGAGCCTCGTCCTCGGGGCGTTCCGCGACGACGGCAGCCAGGACACCAGCGTGCTCCTGATCGTGCTGAGCGGCGTCGCGCTGCTGCTCGGCGCGCTGCTGCGCGAGCGCGGCGACGCACAGCGCAGACTCGTCGAGCAGGAGACGATCAGCGAGGCCGAGCGCTCCCAGCGCACGCTCCTGGAAGAACGAGCCCGCATCGCCCGGGAGTTGCACGACGTGGTCGCCCACCACATGTCGGTGATCACGGTGCAGGCCGATTCCGCGCCCTACCGCCTCGTCGGTCTTCCGGACGCGGCGCGAGCGGAGTTCGGGAGCATCGCGGCGAGCGCCCGTGAATCCCTCACCGAGATGCGGCGGTTGCTCGCCGTGCTGCGCAGCGAGGACACAACCGGCGAGCGGGCCCCGCAGCCGGGGCTCAGCCGACTGCCGCATCTGGTGGAGGCCACGGTGCGGGCCGGCATACCGATCGACCTGTCGCGTCCCGAGCTGTCGGTGCTCACCGAACTGGCCGACGTCACCCCGGCCGTCGACCTGTCCGCCTACCGCATCGTCCAGGAAGCCCTGTCGAACGTGATGCGGCACGCGCCGGGAGCACGCACCACCATCACCGTGACCCTGGACGAGGAGCATCTGCTGATCCTCGTGGTCAACGGCCCGCCCACCAAGGCACCCGACTCGTTGGAGCACAGCGGCACAGGTCACGGGCTCGTGGGCATGCGCGAACGCGTACGGTTGGTCGGCGGCACGGTCGACGCCGGGCCGCTGCCCGACGGCGGGTTCCGTGTGGCGGCCCAACTCCCCCTCAGCACGAAGGAATCCGGCACCGCATGACCATCCGCGTGATCATCGTCGATGACCAGAACATGGTGCGGGCCGGCTTCGCCGCACTCCTTTCGGCCCAGAGCGACATCGACGTCGTGGGCCAGGCACCGAACGGCAAGGCCGGTGTCGACGTCAGCCGCAACACCCACCCCGATGTCGTCCTGATGGACGTCCGGATGCCGGAGATGGACGGACTCAACGCGGCACGTGCCCTGTTGGACCCACCACCCGGCGTGGTCCACGTGCCGAAGGTGCTGATGCTCACCACCTTCGACGTGGACGACTACGTGTACGAGGCGCTGCGCGCCGGAGCATCGGGGTTCCTCCTCAAGGACGCCCCGCCCGCCGATCTGATCTCGGCGGTGCGCGTGGTGGCGGCGGGCGACGCACTGCTCGCTCCGTCCGTGACCCGTCGCCTGATCACGGACTTCGCCAAGCAGCGGCCGCGCACCGATCAGTCGCTGCGGCTGAACGGCCTGACGGCGCGTGAGACCGAGGTATTGGTGCTGATCGCGCGCGGTCTGTCCAACCAGGAGATCGCCGAGCGGCTGGTCCTCGCCGAGCAGACCGTGAAGACCCATATCGGCAAGGTGCTGTCCAAGCTGGACCTGCGGGACCGCGCACAGGCCGTGATCTTCGCCTATGAGTCAGGGCTGGTCACCCCCGGAGAGCAGTAGAACCCTCGCCCCCATACCGAGGTATGAGCTGCACATACCCCGGTATGACCTGCAAGTTGGCTCCCCAGTGTGAGGTGCCGACAGGCACCGTCTCCCTACTTTTCCCTCGTCACGCCAGAGCGTGCCACGAGTTGGGGAGGGAGACGGGCCATGCGCCTTCGTTCTTGGAAAGCCCGCGGGAGCTGGAAGACCCGCAGCAAGCGGACACTGATCGCCGCGGCGCTCACGACGACGATCGTGGCGGGTACGACCGGCTGGGCGGTCGGCAACGAGCAGCAGCCGATCACGGGCCCACCGCCAGGCACCCAGGCCTGGCGTGCGGACCATACGTGGGGGGTCCGGCTGCCTGATCCGGTGGCCGCGTCCCCCGCCCGGGTCACAGCGTTCTTCCACTCGTTGAGCGAGGTGCAGCAGCACAGGCTGGCTGCACGGCACCCCTCGGTCGTCGGCAACCTGGACGGAGCCCCGAGCGCGCTGCGCTTCGAGGCCAACTCCCGCTACCTCAAGGCCGAAAGCGCCCGTGAGCAGAACCGCGAGAGCGACCCGAGCCTCACCCCGCAGGACCATGAGCGCTCCCGAGCCCTTGTGTCGCGATACGAGGAGCTCCTGCGCCCCGGCCGGCAGATACTCGCGTTCGATCCGCGTGGCCGGGGACAAGTAGCGGAGGTGTACGGGGACTTGGCGAGAGCCCGCCACGTATCCGTGGTCGTGCCGGGGTCGGACATGGACCTGAGCACCTTCGACCGCTCGAACGACGAGTACGGCACACCGGCCGGGATGGCACGCTCCCTGCGCGCCGCGGCGGGCGACGACACGGCCGTGGTGGCGTGGGTCGGGTACACCACCCCGGTCGGCCTCGGCCCCGACGCCGCGACGGGGCGCCTGGCACAGGCGGGTGCGCCACGGCTCGCACGGTTCGCGCAAGGTCTGACGGCGACCGGCACGCCACGCCCCGCCGTGTTCTGCCACAGCTACGGCTCGGTGGTGTGCGGCCTGGCGGCCCCGCAACTCCCGGCATCCGACCTGGTGGTGCTCGGCTCCCCCGGCATGCGTGCGGACAGCGTGGCCGAGCTGCGCACCTCCGCCCGCGTGTGGGCGGCCAAGGACGACAGCGACTGGATCGGTGACGTGCCGAACGTCGAGCTGTTCGGCCTCGGCCATGGCGAGGACCCGGCCGATCCGGGGTTCGGCGCCCGACGCGTTCCCGCGGAGCGAGCCAAGGGGCACACCGGCTACTTCGCCCCGGGGACGGACTCCCTCCAGGCCTTCGCCGCCATCGCGGAGACCGCTGCCCCCGGCACCCCTGACATCGGCAACCTCGGCAACAACGGCACCGGCGGAAGTGCGTCTTCCGTCGAGGCCCGCCCCATCGGAGAGCGGCCATGAGCCTCAACGCACTGACCAGCCTGCGCAAGGCGGCTTCGGCGATCGACGCCAAGACGCCCGCGCATCGTGACCGGGCCATAGACGGGTTGCGAGCGCTCGCCCTGCTCGCCGTGCCGATCGGGCACTGGCTGCTCGGCGGATTCACGCGCGACGCGGACGGCGCACTGCACAACGCGAGCCCTCTGGAGTCGTTCGGGTTCTTCGCGCCGCTGAGTTGGGTGCTGCAGATGCTCGGCATCTTCTTCTTGGTGGGCGGCTATGCCTCTGTCCTGTCGTACCGGCGGGCCGCGGCGCGCGGGGAGTCGACGAGGCGCTGGCTTCACGGGCGCGTGGCGCGCCTGGGACGTCCGGTCCTAGGCGTGACAGCCGTCTGGGCCGCGTTGATCCCCCTGCTGTACGCGATGGGGGTGCCGGGCACGACTCTGCGCACGGGGTCCACGCTGGTGATACAGCCGCTGTGGTTCGTGGGGATCTACGCGGTGATCACCGCGCTCACGCCCTGGTGCATCAAGGCCGCCGAGCGGCTCGGTGCCTGGGCCGCGGCGCCGCTGCTCGGCTCGGTCGCCGTCGTCGACTTCCTGCGCTACGGCCCGCTCGGGGACGCCATGCCGTCCTGGCTGAGCCTGTTGAATCTGCTGCCCGGCTGGATGTTCGCCTACCAACTGGGCGTCAGTTGGGGCGAGAGGAAGCTGGGCAGGCGTGGGGCGTGGCTGCTGCTCGTCGGGGGGACAGCCCTCTTCGCCGCCCTGCTGTTCGTCTTCCACTACCCGGCGTCGATGGTGGGGGTCCCTGGCGAGGCCCGGACGAACTCCCACCCACCGTCGCTGCTGGTCCTGGCGCTGGCCGCCGCGCAGAGTGGCGCGGCGATCCTGCTGCGGGATCGCATCGGAAAGTTGCTGCGCAGGCCCGCCCTGTGGGCGCCGGTGGTGGTGATCAATCTGTCGGCGATGACGATCCTTTGCTGGCACCAGACCGCGATGCTCGCGGCGGCCGTGCCCGCATCGTTCCTCGGCGGCACGGTGCCAGGGCTGACGGCGGGACCGGACAGCTGGGCTTGGATAGCCGCCCGGATCGCCTGGCTGCCGGTCTTCGGAGGGATCCTGCTGCTGATAGGCCGCTACACCCGCGGCTTCGAATCTCCGTGGAAGCGCGCCACACCCCCGCGAAGGGTCCTCGCCGGGCTCTTGGCGGCCGGGTTCGCGGTGTTCGCCCTGGGGCTGGCGTGAACGGCGGGATCGCGGGACCCGAGGGGCGGGCAGGGGCGGGCGGGTCTGCGCCCCTCGGGGTGGCCCGTCTGTGGCTACTCTCGGCCGGCCGAGGTGAAGGTCATGTCGGCGTAGCGGTCGCCTGCCACCTGGGTGGCGATGGGGTCCAGGAGAGCGAGGTCGGCGGGGGTGAGTGCGAGGTGGGTGGCCGCGGTGTTCTCCTCGACTCGGGTGCGCTTGCGGGTGCCGGGGATGGGGACGACGGCCAGTCCGCGTACCTGGGCCTGCTGTTGGACCCAGGCCAGCGCGACCTGGCCGAGGCTCGCGCCATGGGCTTCGGCGACGGTGCGGACGGGTTCGAGGAGGGCCGCGTTGGCGGCGGCGTTGTCTCCCGTGAAGCGGGGCTGCTGGCGGCGGAAGTCGTCCTTGCCGAGTTCCTTGTCGGCGCTGACGAACGAGCCGGTGAGGAAGCCGCGGCCGAGCGGGGAGTAGGGGACGAGGGCGACACCGAGTTCGGCGGCGGCGGGGACCACGCCCTGCTCGATGTCACGGCTGAAGAGCGACCACTCCGACTGAAGGGCGGCGATGGGATGGACGGCGTGGGCGGCGCGGAGTTCGGGGCCGGTGACCTCGCTGAGGCCGAGGTGCTTGACCTTGCCGGCGGCGACGAGTTCGGCCATCACGCCGACCGTTTCCTCGATCGGCACCTGGGGGTTGCGGCGGTGCATGTAGTAGACGTCGATGACGTCCACGCCCAGGCGTTGGAGGCTGGCGTCGACGCAGGCGCGGATGTAGGCGGGGTCGTTGTTGATGATCCGCTTGGTCGAGTCGTTCGGGTCGATGGCCAGGGCGAACTTGGTGGCGAGGACGACCTCGTCGCGGTGGGCCTTGAGGAAGGGGGCGAGGAACTTCTCGTTCTCACCGGCGGCGTAGGCGTCAGCCGTGTCGTAGAAGGTGACGCCCAGTTCGAGGGCTCGTTCCAGGGTCGCTCGGGCCTCTTCGGCGTCGGTGGGGCCGTAGGCGAAGCTCATGCCCATGCAGCCGAGTCCCTGGACGCCGACTTCGGGGCCGCCTGTGCCGAGCTGCACCTTCGCGATCGGTTCAGGGGTTCCGCCGAGGGAGCCGGTCGACGTGGGGGGCTTGGGTGTCTCTGAGGTCATCGGTGTCAGTGCCTCTCCGACGCCGGGCGGGCGTCAGCGTAAAAGTTGATCTTGTAGTCGAGCACGGCGAGCGTGTCCTGCAGTTCCGCTATGCGGGTGCGGACGTCACGGCGGGTCTGTTCGAGGAGCTCGTGGCGCTCGGTGAAGGTGTGGTCGCCCTCGCGCACCAGCTCGGCGTAGCGGACCATGTCCGCCACCGGCATGCCGGTCAGGCGGAGCTTGCCGACGAAGGTGAGCCAGTCCAGGTCGCGGTTGCGGTAGCGGCGCTGGCCCGTGTGGGAGCGGTCGATGTGCGGCATCAGGCCGATCCGCTCGTACCAGCGCAAGGTGTGCGCGGTCAGGCCGATGAAGGCGACGACCTCGCTGATCGTGTAGTGGTCCTGCCCGGTCGGGCGGGGGTGTGTGGTGGGTGCCGAGGCGCAGGCATCAGCACCGGTGCCGGTGCCGGTGTCGGGGCCGGTGCCCGTGCCGGGGCCGGTGCCGGGGCCGGTAGTGGTGGCGGCGGAGCTTTCGGTGCTGCCGGCGGCGTCCGGGGGCGCTGCGGTCGCGCCCTGCGCGGGGCCCTTTGTGCGGGTCGTCTCGGTCTCCATCACCGTCATGACCACCACGCTAGAACCTTGGAGTGCGCTCTAAGCAAGCGGAACCAGGAGGAAATATGTGACGGAAACAAACCCTCGGAAAATCGGGGGACGCCGCTTCCCGCGGTGGCTACGGTGCCGATCATGAGTGTTGTACGCCGTGCCACGCCGGATGATGCCGAGGAACTGATCAGGTTGCGGCAGGTGATGATCGACTCGATTTTCGCCACCGGCTCGGCGGCCGCCGCCGAGTCCGACACCGGCTGGCATGCCGAGTCCCTGCCCGTCGTCCGGGACAAACTTGCCGATCCCGAGGGTGACTTCGCCGCCTTCGTCGTCGACTGCCCTGGCCGGCCCGGCAAGCTCGCGGCGCTGGTGGTGGGAACGCTGGACTACCGCATCGGTCGGGCGGGCAATCCGCGGGGCGTCATCGGCCATGTGTTCAGCGTGGCCACCGACCCGGACCAGCGGCGGCGTGGGTATGCGCGGGCGTGCATGGAGGTGCTGCTCGACTGGTTCCGGGAGCGTGGTGCGGGGAGTGTGGATCTCAATGCGTCGGCGGAGGCCGAGCCGCTGTATGCCTCGCTCGGCTTCGTGCGCAAGCCTGACCCCTCGATGCGGCTGAGCCTGTGAGGCGCATAGGCTCGTCAGCATGCAGAGCCTGGCGTTGATCGAGAACTGGCCGGTCCCCACCGCTGCCGCCGCCGTCGTGCGCGCGGACGGCACGGTCGTCGGGGCGCACGGACCCACCGGGCACCGTTTCGCGCTCGCTTCGGTCACCAAGCCGCTGGCGGCGTACGCGGCCCTTGTGGCGTACGAAGAGGGGGCGGTCGAGCTCGATGAGCCCGCCGGGCCCGAGGGTTCGACGGTGCGGCATCTCCTTGCGCACACCAGTGGTCTCGCGTTCGACGAGCACCGGGTGACGGCGCCCGCAGGGACGCGGCGGCTGTACTCGAACTCGGGGTTCGAGGTGCTCGGGGATCACATCGCCAAGGCGACGGACATTCCCTTCGGGGAGTATCTGCGGCAGGCGGTGCTCGAGCCGCTCGGGATGACGTCCACGACGCTCGACGGAGGGGCTTCGCCCGCCAAGGACGGAGTGTCCACCGTCGACGACCTGGTGAAGTTCGCGGCCGAGGTGCAGGCGCCGCGGTTGCTCGACGCGCGGACGGTGGCCGAGGCGATGTCCGTGGCGTATCCGGGGCTCAAGGGTGTGCTTCCCGGGTACGGGCATCAGAGCCCCAACGACTGGGGGCTCGGGTTCGAGATCCGGGACTCGAAGTCGCCTCACTGGACCGGGAGTTCTTCGTCGCCCCGGACGTTCGGGCACTTCGGGCAGGCCGGGACGTTCCTCTGGGTCGATCCCGATGCGGGGGCGGCGTGTGTCGCTCTGGCGGACCGGGCGTTCGGACCGTGGGCCGCCGAGGCGTGGCCCCCCTTCACGGACGCGGTGCTCTCCGAGCTCTAAGAGACGCGGTGCTCTTCGAGCTTTGAGAGGCGCCTGCGCGGGCCTGGCCGTGCCCCGCAGCCTGAGGGGGGGAAGGCGGCTCAGCCCGTCATCTCCCACACCAGCAGTTCCGCCGCGCCCCCGGCTCCCGCCACTGCCTCCAGGGCCTCGCCGTTCGTGATGCGGGCCGCGTCGCCCGGGGTCAGGGTTTCGGTGGCCACGTGGACTTCGCCGCGTACGACGTGGACGTATGCGAAGGGGGCGTCCGGGATGGCGGTGCGTTCGCCCGCGGCGAGTCTGCGGACGTGCAGGAGCGCGCCCGCGGCCGGGACCGCGTACGGAGTGGAGTCCGCGATGCCGTGGACCACCTCGTAGGCCGGGTCGCCGCCGGGACGCAGCGGGGACAGCCACATCTGCACGAAGACCAACGGGTCGTCGCCGTCGTTGCGTTCCACATGCCGGACACCGCCGGCCGCGCTCAGGTGCTGGACGTCGCCGGGGCGGACCACCGAGGCATGCCCCGCCGAGTCGCGGTGCGTCAGTTCGCCCTCCACCACCCAGGTCACGATCTCGGTGTGGCTGTGCGGGTGTTCGTCGAAGCCCGCGCCGGGCGCCAGACGCTCTTCGTTGCAGGCCAGGACCGCGCCGAAGCGGAGGTTGTCCGGGTCGTAGTGCGGCCCGAAGGAGAAGGCGTGGAAGGTCTCGATACCGGCGCCGGGCTCCCCGCCGCGGTACCGATCGCCGGAGCGCCGTACATCAATCACACACCCCACGTTAGACCCGGCACCGCACTCCCCCGTCCCGATAAGGCAGTCTTGTCCCCGTGCCCGAACCTTCTGCGAACGAAGCCCGCCAGGACGCCCATCAGGCAGCCCACGAGGAAGCCGCGCGCCACGAGGAAGCCGCTCGTCAGGACGCGCACCGGAAGGCTCACGCGCACTCAGCCACGCTGAAGCGCCTGGAACAGTCATCCGGCAGCCTCGCGGCGCAGGCCATCGCGCGCATGGACGAGACGCTGTCCTGGTACCGGGCCATGCCTCCGGAGAACCGCTCCTGGATCGGACTGGTGGCGCAGGCAGGCATCGCCGCCTTCACCGAGTGGTTCCGCCACCCCGACACCCCCCAGGCCATCTCCACCGACGTCTTCGGCACCGCCCCCCGCGAGCTGACCAGGGCGATCACCCTGCGCCAGACCGTGGAGATGGTGCGTACGACGATCGAGGTGATGGAGTCCGCGGTCGACGAGATCGCGGCACCGGGAGACGAGTCCATCCTGCGCGAGGCGCTCCTCGTGTACGCGCGCGAGATCGCCTTCGCCACGGCGCAGGTCTACGCGCAGGCCGCCGAGGCACGCGGTGCCTGGGATGCCCGTCTCGAGTCGCTGGTCGTGAACGCCGTGCTCTCCGGTGAGGCCGACGAGGGGGCGGTGAGCAGGGCCGCCGCGCTCGGCTGGAACTCCCCCGAGCATGTCTGCGTCGTCCTCGGCACCGCGCCCGACGGCGACAGCGAGCTCACCGTCGAGGCCATCCGCCGCGCCGCGCGGCATGCCAAGCTGCAGGTCCTGACCGGTGTGCTCGGCGACCGTCTGGTCGTCATCGCGGGCGGCAGCGACAATCCGCTGCAGGTCGCCAAGGGTCTGATCGGCCCGTACGCGGCCGGCCCCGTCGTCGCCGGGCCCATCGTCCCCGACCTGCTTGCCGCCACCCGGTCCGCGCAGGCCGCGGCCGCCGGGCTCAAGGCCTGTGCCGCCTGGCAGGACGCCCCGCGCCCCGTTCTGGCGGACGATCTCCTGCCGGAGCGCGCGATCGCGAGCGATCCCGCCGCGCGCGAGCAGTTGGTGGAGGAGATCTACAGACCACTGGAGGAAGCCGGCTCCGCGCTCCTGGAGACGCTCAGCGTCTATCTGGAACAGGCCAGCAGTCTCGAAGGCGCCGCCCGGATGCTCTTCGTGCACCCCAACACCGTGCGCTACCGGCTGCGACGTGTGACTGACGTCACCGGCTGGTCACCCTCCGATGTGCGCTCCGCATTCACGCTGCGGATCGCGCTGATCCTGGGGCGTCTGGCCGACGGAGATCTCCAACCGTAGGATTTTGTCGGGCCTCTACAATTCCCCCAGCGGTTCTTCGTCCCTGTCCCCACGGGCGGCTTCCACCGTCCACAAGAGAGAGTGTGAGAGTGCTCGTACTCGTCGCTCCCGGCCAAGGCGCTCAGACGCCCGGCTTCCTGACTCCCTGGCTCGACCTTCCCGGTGCGGCCGACCGCATCGGTGCCTGGTCGGACGCCATCGGGCTCGACCTTGCCCACTACGGCACGCAGGCCGACGCGGACGCGATCCGCGACACCGCCGTGGCCCAGCCCCTCCTCGTGGCCGCCGGTCTGCTCTCCGCCGCGGCACTCAGTGACGCCCTCGCCGCGCACAGGCCCGGCGCGGTCGCGGGACACAGCGTCGGTGAGATCACCGCCGCCGCGTACGCCGGTGTGCTCACCGAGGAGGCCGCGCTCGGCCTCGTGCGCAAGCGGGGTCTGGCCATGGCCGACGCCGCCGCGATCACGGAGACCGGCATGGCGGCGCTGCTCGGCGGCGACCCCGAGGTCACCATCCCGCACCTGGAGAAGCTCGGCCTGACGCCGGCGAACGTGAACGGCGCCGGCCAGATCGTCGCCGCGGGCACCGCCGAGCAGATCGCGGCGCTCGCCGAGGACAAGCCCGAAGGCGTCCGCCGCGTCGTACCGTTGAAGGTGGCGGGCGCGTTCCACACGCACCACATGGCACCCGCGGTCGCCACCCTCGAAGAGGCCGCCAAGGCCCTCGACCCGGCCGACCCGAAGCTGACGTACGTCTCGAACCGCGACGGCCAGGCCGTGGCGACCGGCGCGGACGTCGTGTCCCGTCTGGTCGGCCAGGTGGCCAACCCGGTGCGCTGGGACCTCTGCATGGAGACGTTCAAGGACCTGGGCGCCACGGCGCTGATCGAGCTGTGCCCCGGTGGCACGCTCACCGGCCTCGCCAAGCGTGCCCTGCCCGGGGTGCGGACGGTGGCCCTGAAGACCCCCGACGACCTCGACGCCGCATCTGAGCTCATCGCCGACACCGCATCCGCCGCCGACGCGGCGGGTGCCTGAGAAGGAGCCAGGAGAGCATGTCGAAGATCAAGCCCAGTAAGGGCGCCCCGTACGCGCGCATCATGGGTGTCGGCGGCTACCGCCCGACCCGTGTCGTGCCCAACGAGGTGATCCTCGAGACGATCGACTCGTCCGACGAGTGGATCCGCTCCCGCTCCGGCATCGCGACCCGCCACTGGGCCTCCGACGAGGAGACCGTGGCCGCGATGTCCGTCGAGGCCTCCGGCAAGGCGATCGCCGACGCGGGCATCGCCCCGGAGCAGATCGGCGCGGTCGTCGTCTCGACCGTCTCGCACTTCAAGCAGACCCCGGCCATCGCGACCGAGATCGCGGACAAGATCGGCGCGGGCAAGCCCGCCGCCTTCGACATCTCCGCGGGCTGCGCCGGCTTCGGCTACGGTCTGACGCTCGCCAAGGGCATGATCACCGATGGCTCCGCGGAGTACGTCCTGGTCATCGGCGTGGAGCGGCTGAGCGACCTGACCGACCTGGAGGACCGCGCGACGGCCTTCCTGTTCGGTGACGGCGCGGGCGCCGTGATCGTCGGTCCGGCCACCGAGCCGCAGATCGGTCCCACCGTCTGGGGCAGCGAGGGCGACAAGTCCGAGACCATCAAGCAGACCGTGTCGTGGAACGACCTGCACGTCGGCGATGTCTCGAAGCTGCCGCTCGACAGCAAGGGCAACATCAAGTTCCCTGCGATCACGCAGGAGGGCCAGGCGGTGTTCCGCTGGGCCGTGTTCGAGATGGCGAAGGTCGCCCAGCAGGCGCTGGACGCGGCCGGAATCACCGCGGACGACCTGGATGTCTTCATCCCGCACCAGGCCAACGAGCGGATCATCGACTCGATGGTGAAGACTCTGAAACTGCCGGAACACGTCACGGTCGCCCGTGACGTGCGCACCACCGGCAACACGTCGGCAGCCTCGATCCCGCTCGCGATGGAGCGGCTCCTGGCCACCGGCGAGGCGAAGAGCGGCGACACCGCGCTCGTCATCGGCTTCGGGGCGGGTCTCGTGTACGCCGCCACGGTCGTTACCCTCCCCTAGGCATGTCGTCCGGATCATCCGATCCGTACGGCTGTAAACCAACCTGCCGCTTCCGCGGCGGGCGCCACACCCTCTGGACACATAGAAGGAGCGCCAACATGGCCGCCACTGAGAAGGAGATCGTTGACGGTCTCGCCGAGATCGTGAACGAGATCGCCGGCATCCCGGTCGAGGACGTCGAGCTGGGCAAGTCCTTCACCGACGACCTGGACGTCGACTCGCTGTCCATGGTCGAGGTCGTCGTCGCCGCCGAAGAGCGCTTCGACGTCAAGATCCCGGACGACGACGTCAAGAACCTCAAGACGGTCGGCGACGCGACCAGCTACATCCTCAAGCACCAGGCCGCCTGACCAGGCTGCACTGCTGTCGCCACCCGGCGGTGGCGCCGCTGATCCCCTCAACACCGTGGAGAAATTTCCTGTGAACTCGACCAATCGCACCGTGGTCGTCACCGGTATCGGCGCAACCACACCGCTGGGTGGCGACGCAGCCTCGACCTGGGAAGGTCTGCTCGCGGGCCGTTCCGGTGTACGCCTTCTCGAGCAGGAGTGGGCGGCCGAGCTTCCGGTCCGTATCGCGGGCCAGATCGCGGTCGAGCCGGGCGAGGTCATTCCCCGTCCGCAGGCCCGCAAGCTGGACCGTTCGGCGCAGTTCGCGCTGATCGCGGCCAAGGAGGCCTGGGCCGACGCGGGTTACACCGCGAAGGCCGGCGAGGACACGTCCGTCGACCCGCACCGCCTGGGCGCGGTCATCGCCTCCGGCATCGGCGGCGTGACCACCCTGCTCGACCAGTACGACGTGCTCAAGGAGAAGGGCGTACGCCGCGTCTCCCCGCACACCGTGCCGATGCTGATGCCCAACTCGCCGTCGGCCAACGTCGGCATCGAGCTGGGCGCCCACGCGGGTGTGCACACCCCCGTGTCGGCGTGCGCCTCGGGCGCCGAGGCCATCGGCTACGCGATCGAGATGATCCGCACCGGCCGCGCCGACGTCGTCGTCGCGGGTGGCACGGAGGCCGCGATCCACCCGCTGCCGATCGTCGCGTTCGGCAACATGATGGCGATGTCCAAGAACAACGACGACCCGGCGGGCGCCTCGCGCCCCTACGACGTCGACCGCAACGGCTTCGTGCTCGGCGAGGGCGCCGGCGTGATCATCCTCGAGTCCGAGGAGCACGCCAGGGCCCGCGGCGCGAAGATCTACGCGGAGGCGGTCGGCCAGGGCATCTCGGCCGACGCCCACCACATCACCCAGCCCGAGCCCTCCGGCAACGGCATCGCGGCGGCGCTGCAGAACCTCGTCGACGGCACGGACCTCAAGCCCGCCGAGATCGTGCACGTGAACGCGCACGCGACCTCGACGCCGCAGGGTGATGTCGCCGAGATCAAGGCGCTGCGCAAGGCGTTCGGCGACGACGTGGACCACATGGCGATCGCCTCCACGAAGTCGATGACCGGTCACCTGCTCGGTGGCGCGGGCGGCGTGGAGACCGTGGCCACGGTTCTCGCGCTGAAGCACCGCATGGCCCCGCCGACGATCAACATCGAGAACCTCGACCCCGAGGTCGACGCGGACATCATCCGCGACGAGGCCCGCGCCCTGCCCGAGGGCAGGATCGCGGCGCTGAACGACTCGTTCGGCTTCGGCGGCCACAACGTGGTGCTCGCGTTCAGGACCATCTGAGCACTCACCTGTACGAGGAAGGGCCCCCACCGCTTGGTGGGGGCCCTTCGTCGTACAGCCGGGGCCGTGTCAGACGACTTGGTGCAGCCAGCGGACCGGGGCGCCCTCGCCCGCGTACCGGAAAGGCTCGAGTTCGTCGTCCCAGGGCTTGCCGAGCAGCTTGGCCAGCTCGCCCTCCAGGTCGCTCTCGCCGGCCTGGGAGCGGGCCAGTGCGGCGCGCAGGCGGTCCTCCGGGATCAGGATGTCGCCGTGGATGCCGGTGACCGCGTGGAAGATCCCGAGTTCGGGCGTGGCGCTGTACCGCTCGCCCTCGGCCGTGGGGCACGGCTCGGACGTGACCTCGAAGCGCAGCAGCTGCCAGCCGCGCAGGGCCGAGGCGAGTTTGGACGCGGTGCCCACCGAGCCACGCCAGGAGAACTCGGATCTCCAGGTGCCGGGCGCGGCGGGCTGCCTGATCCAGTCGAGGTTGACGCGCGCGCCGAGTACGCCCGCGACTGCCCATTCGACGTGCGGACACAGCGCGCGCGGTGCGGAGTGCACGTAAAGAACTCCACGTGTCGTCACCGGGACCTCCAGTGTGGGTCGAGGTTCGCCTTCCCCAGCGGCCTCGCGCCCGTGCCGAGCGTTGTCGCCCTGAAATCGGGAAACTCCCGAAAACGGGACAGATGTGACGTGATGTAATTTAGCGGAACCGGAAGAACAGGGTGCCACTGGGTGGCGAGGCTACCGTGCGGCGGAACAAGGAGTGTGACGTACGGTCGGCCCCAAGGCCAGGAATCGCCCAGGCTTCACCCGGCCGGGGGTCTGTGGGGGCGCGGTCGGCCTACGGCAGTGGATCGGTCTACGGCAACAGAGGGGGACCCGGGATGCGGAACCGAAGGCACCGCTCGCGTGCCGCCGTCGCCATGGCGACGGCGGTTCTTCTCGGCGCCACCGCGCTCACGGCGTGCGACGCCTCCGGCGGCGACTCCCCCGCGCCCCAGGGACCATCGGCGCAGAAGCCGTCCCCCAAGCCCACCCCGGTCTGGGACACGAGCCCGGACTCCCTGGCGGCCGTCGGCGACTCCATCACCCGCGGCTTCGACGCCTGCTCGGTGCTCGCCGACTGCCCCGAGGCGTCCTGGGCGACCGGCACGGACTCCGAGGTGCGCAGCCTCGCCACCCGGCTCCTGGGCAAGGAGCGGGCCGCCGGGCACAGCTGGAACCACGCCAAGACCGGCGCCCGTATGGCGGACCTCCCCGCGCAGGTCGAGCAGGCCGCGGTCGAACGGCCCGAGCTGATCACGGTGATGGCGGGCGCGAACGACGCGTGCCGGCCCAGCGTGGATTCCATGACGCCGGTCGACGAGTTCCGCGCGGACTTCGAGGAGGCGATGCGCACGCTGCGGCGCGAGCTGCCCAAGACCCAGGTGTACGTGACCTCCGTGCCGGACCTGAAGCGGCTCTGGTCCCAGGGGCGCACGAACGCGCTGGGCAAGCAGATCTGGAAGCTGGGCATCTGCGCCTCGATGCTGGCGGACCCGGACGCGCGGGACGCGGCGGCGACGCAGCGGCGTGCCAACGTGCAGAACCGCGTGGTCGCGTACAACGACGTGCTCAAGGACGTGTGCGCCAAGGACCTGCGCTGCCGGTACGACGGCGGGGCGGTCTTCGACTACCGCTTCGACGGCGACCAGTTGAGCCGGTGGGACTGGTTCCACCCCAGCAAGGACGGCCAGTCGCGGCTCGCCGAGCTGGCCTACCGGCAGGTGAAGGCCAAGAACCCCAAGGATCCCGGGGCCTGAGGTCACCGCGGCCCGGCGTAGGGTCGCGATCATGCGCAGTGAACTCTTCGGGACGCTCCCCGACGGCACGCCCGTCCATCGCTTGACCCTGGAAAGGGGCGGGGTGCGGGTACGCGTCCTGACGTACGGCGGCATCATCCAGTCGGCGGAAGTTCCCGACCGGTCGGGGCGGCGCGAGCCGGTGGCGCTCGGCTTCGACGGCCTCCAGGACTATCTCGACCATCCGGGACCGTACTTCGGGGCGCTGGTGGGCCGGTACGCGAACCGGATCGCGGGCGGTGAGTTCACCCTCGACGGCCGGACGTACCGCTTGGCGCGGAACAACGAGCCCAACGCGCTGCACGGCGGCACGGCCGGTTTCGACAAGCGGGTGTGGGACGCGGCGGAGGTCGCGCACGGGGTGCGGCTCTCCCGGGTGAGCCCGGACGGCGAGGAGGGCTATCCCGGGCGGCTCGCGGTGTCGGTGACGTACTCGCTGGACGAGTCCGGCGCGCTGCGGATCGCGTACGAGGCGACGACCGACGCCCCGACGGTCGTGAACCTCACCAACCACACGTACTGGAACCTCGCGGGCGCCGGGAGCGGCAGCGCGGGCGGGCACGAGCTGCGGATCGACGCGGCGCGCATCACGCCGACGGACGGGGCGCAGATTCCCACGGGGGTGTACGAGGACGTCGACGGGACGCGGTTCGACTTCCGGGAGGCGCGGAAGGTCGGGGCCGGGATCGACCACAACTACGTGCTCGACAAGGGGCTCACCGCGCGGCCCGTCGAGGTGGCCGAGCTGAGTGATCCGGCGTCCGGGCGTGTGCTGACCGTGGCGACGACGGAGCCGGGCCTGCAGCTCTACACGGCGGACCACTTCGAGGAGCCGCTGCCGTTCGGCCCGGGGGCCGGCGTCGCCCTGGAGACGCAGCACTTCCCCGACTCCCCCAACCGGCCGGAGTTTCCGCGGACGGTGCTGCGGCCGGGTGGGGTGTACGCGTCGGAGACGGTGTACGGCTTCTCGGTGCGTTAGCGCGCGGAGTGTCAGACGGCGATCGTCTCGCTCAGCCTGAGGTCGGCGATCGAGCGGCCCGCCTGGACCTCGTACGAACCGCTTTGCCGGGACCAGGCGTTGGCTTCCTCGTCCCAGATCTCGAAGGCGCGGCGGGGGAGTTCGATCCGCGCCTCCACGCTCTCGCCGGGCGCTGCCTCGACCCCCGCGAAGCCCGCGAGCCAGCGGGCCGGGCGGTTGCCGTCGGCGGCGGTCGGGGCGAGGTAGACCTGGACGACTTCGCGGCCCGCGCGCGGACCGGAGTTGCGGAGGCGGACGGTGGCTGTCGTGCCCTGGACGTCGAGGGACTCGTACGTCCAGTCGGTGTAGCCGAGGCCGTGGCCGAAGGCGTAGGCGGGGGTGGCGCCCGACCTCTCCCAGGCGCGGTAGCCGATGAACACGCCCTCGGTGTAGGCGAGTTCACCGTCGGCCGGGGTGACCTGGGTGACCGGCGCGTCCGCGAAGGAGCCCCACGTGGTGGGCAGCCGTCCGCCCGGCTCCTGGGCGCCGAGCAGCACGTCGGCGAGCGCGGCGCCGCCCTCCTGCCCCGGGAACCAGCCGAGCAGCACCGCCGCCACGTCGTCGCGCCACGGAAGCTCCACCGGGGAGCCGGAGTTGACGACCACGACCGTGCGGGGGTTGGCCGCGGCCACCGCGCGCACCAGGTCGAACTGGCGGCCCGGGAGCCGCAGGTCCTTGCGGTCGAAGCCCTCGGACTCGACGCGTTCGGTGGTGGCGACGACCACGACGGCGGTGTCCGCGCCGCGCGCCGCCTCGACGGCCTCGGCGATCAGCTCGTCGGGGTCGCGCCGCGGGCCCAGGTGCACGAAGGAGAAGACCACGCCGGGAAGCGGCGCCTTGTACTCCTTGTCGAGCGGGTGGAAGAGCGAGACCTCGACCGTCTCGCCCGCCGTCAGGGTCACCTTGGCCCGCTCGACCGGTGAGCCGAAGAACGCCTCGAAGGGGTCGGACGCGGCGCCCATCCCCTCGGTCCCCTCGAAGACGACATCGCCGCCGACCCGAAGCGTGAAGGTGCCCAGGCCGCGCGTGCCGAAGGAGTGCTCGCCGCTCTCGCGGGGCGTGAACCTGCCGACGACCTCGATGGAGGCCATCGTCTCGTGCGTGACGCCGTCGGGCAGGTCGTCGCCGATCCACTGGACCTGGCCGGTGGGGAGGTTGCCCTCGCCGAGGACGTCGCCGTTCGCGTCGCGGCAGACGGCGCGCAGCTCGAAGCCCTTGTCCGCGGGGGCGAGTTCGTCGCTCGGGTCGGCCCCGACGGCGTACGTCAGGGCGTCCTCGCCGAGTGCCGCCGTCAGGCCCTCCAGCGGGGAGACGACGCGGGCGGGGAAGACGGTGGCGGAGCCGCCGCCGAGGACGCGGGCGTCGCGTGCGGCGGCGCCGATGAGGGCGACGGACGCGGCGGGCCGCAGCGGCAGCGTGTCGTTCTCGTTGCGCACGAGGACGAAGGCGCGGCGGGTGATCTCACGGGCGAGCGCCTCGCCGTCGATCTCGGCGGGCAGCTCGGTGACCACGGGCTCGGCGCCTTCGAGGATGCCGACGCGGGCGGCGAGCCGCAGGACGTTGCGGACGGCCTCGTCGACCGTCGCCTCCTTGACCCGGCCGCCGCGCACCGCTTCGGCGAGCGCGTCGCCGTACACGGTCCGCGGGCCCGGCATGGCGACGTCGAGGCCGCCGTCGATGGCGCCGGTGGTCGAGCGGGCGGCCATCCAGTCGGAGACGTTGTAGCCGTCGAAGCCCCACTCGCCGCGCAGGACCTCGTTGACCAGATAGCGGTGCTCGGTCATCGTCGATCCGTTGACCTGGTTGTAGGCGGTCATGATGCCCCAAGGGTGGGCGTGAGCGACGATCGCCTCGAAGGGCGCGAGGTACAGCTCGCGCAGGGCTCGCGCGCCGACCTTGTTGTCGACGGTGAAGCGGTCGGTCTCGGCGTCGTTCGCGACGAAGTGCTTGACGGTCGTGCCGACGCCGCCCGACTGCACGCCCTGGACGTAGCCGGTGCCGATGACGCCGGTCAGATACGGGTCCTCGCTGTACGCCTCGAAGTGCCGGCCGCCCAGCGGCGAGCGGTGCAGGTTCACGGTGGGCGCGAGCAGGACGTGGACGCCCTTGCGGCGGGCCTCCTGGGCCAGGAGGGTGCCCGCGCGACGGGCGAGGTCCTGGTCCCAGGTGGCGGCCAGCGCGGTCGGGGACGGCAGGGCGATGGACGGGTCGTCCGCGGTCCACCGGGTGCCGCGCACGCCGATCGGGCCGTCCGACATCACGAGGGACGCCAGGCCGATCTCGGGGAGCGCGTGCAGCGACCACATGTCGCGCCCGCCGAGCAGCCGGGCCTTGGCGTCCAGGTCAAGCCGGGCGAGCGCGGCCTCCACGACCGCCTCGCGCGCCTGGTCGGCCTGTGTGGTCCCGGGGGCCTGGGTTCCCGCCATGGCGGTACCTCCTCGTTGAAGTCGCCTGCGTCGTCGAAGTCCGTTCCGTACGTTCCCTCCATCCTGCCTCGTTTACCTGTAGGTAGGTAGTTTTCGTAATCTGGACGTTATATTTGACAGGGCATGACGTACGGTCGTCCCGCGGGCAGGACCGAGAGCGTGAAGGGCAGAGACCATGGCGACCAGGGCCAGAAGCGAGGAGCGGCGCGCGGAGATCCTCCGGGCCGCGCTCGAGGTGATCGCCGAGCGGGGCTACCGGGGCGCGAGCCTGGGCGCCGTCGCCGAGCGGGTCGGGCTCACCCAGCAGGGCCTGCTGCACTACTTCCCCACGAAGGACGCCCTGCTCGTCGCCGTCCTCGAGGCCCGCGACCAGTGGGACGCGGTACCGGCGAACGAGATCCGCCTCGACCTGCTCGGCTCGCTCGTCGACTACAACGCGATGCGCCCCGGCATCATCCAGACCTTCTCCGCACTGCTCGGCGAGAGCGTCACGGACGGGCACCCGGTACGGGAGTACTTCACCGAGCGGTACGGATCGGTGCGGGCGAAGTTCGCCGCGGTACTGCGTGCGGAGTACGGGGAGCGGCTCCCCGGCGGCCTCACCCCGGAGGCGGCGGCGCCCCTCCTCGTCGCGGTGATGGACGGGCTGCAGTACCAGTGGCTCCTGGACCCCGAATCGGTGGACATGGCGGGGGCGTTCAGGGATTTCCTCGGCCTTCTGGGCGCCAAGAGCGAGTGATCAGGCCGGTGGTACGGCCGCCACGACGTCGATCTCGATGAGCGCCTCCGGCCGGAAAAGCCGCGGCACCTCGACCGTCGTGCTGGTGGGCGGCGTCGCGGTGAGGAACTGGGCGCGTACGGCGGCGTATCGGGGCAGGTCGCCGAGGTCCGTCATGAACGTACGGATGTTGATGACGTCGTCGAGCGTCGCGCCGTGCGCCGTAAGGAGGGCGGACAGGGTCTCGAAGATGCCGCGGCTCTGGGCGGCGACGTCGTCGCCCCCGGCGATCTGCCCCGAGAGGTACAACAGGGCGCCCCCGCCGTCCAGTTCGACACGGGCGACCTGGGAGTAGGGGCCCAGGGGCTGGGGCGCGGAAGCGGGGTTGTCGATGGTGATGTTCATGGTGCGGGCTGCTCCTCCTTGGTCGTGACTAGTGGTTCTTCCGGGCGCGGATGTGGGCGACCGCCCGCGCGATGTCCTCGTGGACGACCTCCGGGTCGGCGGCGGCAGCCTGGTAGTGGCCGAGGACCGCTTCCATCACGGGCAGGCCGGTGACCTCGGTCGCGAGCGTCACGTCCTTCACGGCGAGGTCGCTGCCGAAGTGCACGCCGGTGGCGAAGGCCCGGTTCACCGCGCCGCCGAGCGGCCCGCCCGCGAGCGCCTCCTTGGCCGTCTCCTCGTCGAGGCCCAGCGCGTCCGCCAGCCGCATCGCCTCCGCCACGAGGGCCACGCCCCCGATGACGGCGCTGTTGACGACGAGCTTCAGGGCGGCTCCCGAGCCGAGCGGGCCCGTACGGGTCACCGGGCCGAAGCGGGCCAGGATGTGCTCGATCCCGTCCGCCGCACCCCCCGCGAGGATGCCGAGCCGCCCCGCCGCCGCCTTGTCCGTGCTGCCCATGACGGGCGCGTCGACGAGGGTCACGCCGGCCGGCACCCTCGCCGCCAACTCCCGTACGACATCGGGCCCGACGGTGGACATCTCCGCCCAGTGGACCCCCGCCCGCAACTCCGGCACGACGGCGTCGGCGACGGCACGCACCGCTTCGGGGCCCGCCAGCATGGTGATGACGACATCGGCGTCACGCACCGCGTCCGCGGGGCCGGCGGCGAGCCGTGCCCCCTCCCCCGCCAGTGGCTCTGCCTTCCCGGCGGTCCGGTTCCAGACCGTCAACGGGTGCCCTGCCGCGAGGAGTTGGCGCGCCATCGGCGCGCCCATGTGTCCCAGTCCCAGAAACGCGATCTTCTCCATGGCTTCGACGCTAGGGCCGGGCACGTGATGCGACAAGCGAATGTCTAGCATGCCTTCCATGCCCGAACCGCATACCGCACGAATGGCCCTGGACCCGGCCCCGCCCGACCTCTCCACCGTCTGGCTCCGCGTCTTCCTGGACGTCGCGCGGCACGGGTCCTTCACCGTGGCGGCGCGCACCCTCGGCTGGACGCAGTCCGCCGTCTCGCGGCAGATCTCCTCGCTCGAGGCGGCGCTCGGCGGCGCCCCGCTCTTCGACCGGCTGCCACGCGGCGTGCGCCTGACCGCGCACGGCCGCACGCTCCTGCCGCACGCCGAGGAGACCGTGGCCCGACTGCGCGCCATGCAGCGGGAGTTGGCGTCACTGCGCGACCTGACCGGCGGGACCCTGCGCTTCGGGGCGTTCGCGACGGCCGACGCGGCGCTCGTGCCACGGGCCATCGCGGCCTTCCGTGCCCGGCACCCCGGCGTGCGGCTCATCCGCGAGGAGGGGCTGACTCCAGGGCTGCTCGCCCGTCTCGGGGCCGGCGAGCTCGACCTCGCGCTCGTCTCCTCGACGGGCGGCGCGCTCAGCGGCGACCTCGGCGCGTTCGAACTGCATCACCTCCTGGACGAGGGGCTGTACGTCGCGCTTCCTCCGGCGCATCCGCTGGCGGGCCAGGCGTCGGTGCGGCTGTCCCAGCTCGCCGGAGAGGAGTGGATATCGGGCAGCGCGGACGTCGGGGGGACCCTCCTCGAGGAGGCACACCGGCACGGTTTCCGCCCCCGGGTCGCCCATGTCGTCGCCGAGTGGACCGCCAAGCAGGGCTATGTGGCCGCGGGGCTCGGGGTCGCCCTCGTGCCCGCGCTCGCCGCCGAGTCCGTACGCCCCGACATCACCCTGGTCCCGGTGCACGCCGAGGACGTGCCGCCCCGGGCCGTGTATGCGGCGACCGTGCGCGGCCGGGCGGCGCCGCCCGCGGTCGAGCCGTTCCTCGAGGCCCTGCGCGGGCATCGGGCTGCCGTGGACCGCTAGGGCTCTAGCGAACGCCGCCTTCCTGCCGGAATACTGCGATCACCCCCACCGGCCACGGAAGGACTCCCGTGTCACTCACGCCCACCGTCTCCCCTCGGCTCGCCGCGCTCGGTGTCACCCTGCTGCTCTCCCTCGCCGCGGTGCCCGCGTCGGCGACCACCGCGCCCGCCGCGACCGCCGCGACCGCCGAGGAACAGCGCCTCGACCGGGCGGCGCCGCAGGAGATCCTGCGCCGCAGCGGATTCGACTCCGTGGCACCCGAGTTCGCGCGCGCCCTCGACCGCGCCCACTCGTACGCCGAGGCCAAGCGCGTCGTCGTACGGCAGGGAGACGCCCTGTGGCGGCGTGCCGTCGACCGGGCGCAGGGGCGGGGCCCCGCGGTGGGGAAGGCGGACCTGAGCCGGGACGACGACCGGCCGCTGTACTGGGCCCGGCTCGGGATGACGCGGGAGCTCCGGCAGTGGGAGCCGAGCCGGTTCGGGCTGAGCAAGGCCCGGCACGAGCGGCTCATACGGGCGTTGGAGAACGCCTCGCGTGGGCACGACTCCATCCGCTACCCGCAGAAGGACCGCGCGGGCCACCGCCTCAAGCGCATCCTCGTCACCGGCTTCGACCCCTTCACGCTCGACCGTGACGTCCGCATCAGCAACCCGTCGGGCGCCACCGCCCTGGCGCTGGACGGCGCCGTCATCGAGACCGCCGACGGGCCCGCCCGCGTGGAGACCGCCGTCTTCCCCGTCCGCTGGGACGACTTCGCCCAGGGCACGGTCGAGAACACCCTGCGCGCCCACCTCCCCCGTGTCGACCTCTTCACCACCATCAGTCAGGGCCGGGTGGGACGCTTCGACATCGAGCGGACCAACGGGGCCTGGCGAGGCGGATTCCCGGACAACGAGAACCTCTCGCGCACCGAGACCGTCCCGGTCACCGACCCGGCCACGCAGCCCCAGTGGACGTCCACGACGCTCCCGTACAAGGAGATCGTGAGCGCCGACACGGGCCGCTTCCCGGTGCGGGACAACACGTCGGTGACCGAGATCCCGGCGGGCCAGAGTGCTCCCGTGGTCCGCCCGGACGGGCCCACCGCCGGTTCGACGGCCCGCGAGGGCGGCGGCGGCAACTACCTGTCGAACGAGATCGCCTACCGGGCGACGCTCCTTCGCGACCGCCTCGGGCTGCACGACCGGCTGCCCGGCGGCCATGTGCACACGCCGGTCCTGCAGTTCGGGGCGGGCAACACCGACCCGGCCACGGGCGCGGTCACCGATCCCGAGTTCGTGCAGAACCGGCTCGACATCATCGCCCAGGTGCGCGAGATCCTGACGACGGCTATGAACGCCCGCCGGTAGCGGCCTGCGGTCCGCCGGGGGCGGCGGGGTCGGCCGCGCCCCGGGGGTCGTCGTCGTCCGGGGCTCGGCCGGTGTCCTCGCCGAGCAGCTCCCGCGCCATGAGCGTCGCGCCGGCGACCGCCCCCGGCATCAGGAACACGGCGACGAACGGCACCAGGAAGGCCACCGCGAGCGGAGTGCCGAAGCCCCACGCCATCAGCCTGCGGGCGCGCAGCAGCGCGAGGCGTTCGCGGGCCTCGACGCCCCGGCGCTGCAGCGCCACCGCCGTCAGCTCCTCCACCAGGAAGAAGCCCGTCACGCAGAAGCCGATCACCGGGACGACGGTCTGGCCGACGACCGGGATGAAGCCGAGGGCGAAGAGCAGGATGCCCCAGACCAGGGCGCGGACGACGATGCGGAGGCTGTCGCGGGCGGAGATCCACAGTTCGCGCCAGAGCGGCAGGCCCGACTCGGGGGCGAACCCGGAGACGGAGATGTCGACCTTCTCCGAGAGCGACTCGTAGAAGGGCTGGCCCACCAGGAGCGTCACCGCCGTGAAGGTGACGACCGACAGGAGGAGCGCGAGCGCGAAGAGGAGCCCCGTGAGGAAGCCGCGGAACAGGCCGGTCCACGGCGAGGACCAGTCGTCGGCGAACGGCGTGGCCCAGCCGACGATGTCCGTGCCCCACAGCGCGAGCGCGACGAGCGCGGCCGCGTAGAGAAGCAGGGTGATCAGGCCGGGCAGCAGGCCGACTCCGTACTGCTTGCCGTGCTGGGCGACCCAGCGCTGGCCCTTCATCAAATAGCCGAAGCCACGTCCCAGATCACGCATGCCGCACAGCCTATCCGCCGGTCACGGCCCTGCGGTCCACGGGACGCCTGGGGGCGAAGGGAGGTGAAGGCCCTCTTGTTGCGCGGTGGTTGAACCGGTAGACCACGCGTACCGACTTCTTTCCCGGAGGTACGTATGGGCATATCCCGGCCATCCAGACCCGTTCTGCTCACCACCCTCGCCTCGGCGGGCGCTCTTCTGTTCACCACCGTCGTCCCCGGCAGCGCGACCGCCGACCCCGGTCCGGGCGGCCGCGACATCCTCCGCGAGGGCTCGCCCCTCAGCAGTACGGAACGGGCCGCGAAAGGCCCGGAGAGCGCCGCCGACCGGGCTCTGGGAACCTCCGAAACCCCCGGTCTCGACTCCGGTCGCGGCGGGAAAGACCGCGGCTATCCCCGCGAGCAGAAGCTCACCCCACCTCCCACGAATCCTGATGACAAGTCGATAAAACTGGGTCTTGCCCCCTATCACTCCCTCGCGCCGAAGCTGAATGACATCCAGGGCATCGGCGACCGGGTCAGCGTGGAGATCGCGGGCCGTTCGGCGGGCGGGCACCAGCTCTATCTGGTGACCGTCACCTCCCCCGAGTCGGCCAAGGAGACCGCCCGCCAGGAGCGGATGCGCGACCTCATCGAGAACGAGCCCGGCACCGCCGCGAAGGATCCGGCGGTCAAGTCCTCGTACAAGACACCGGTCTTCATCAACAACAACATCCACGGCAACGAGTGGGAGGGCACGGACGCCGCCCTCAAGCTCATCGAGAAGCTCGCGAAGGCCAAGGACGGCAAAACGAAGGATCTGCTCGCGCACAACCGGCTCTACTTCAACGTCACGGCCAATCCCGACGGCCGCATCGCGGGCACCCGCGCCAACGCCAACGGCTTCGACCTCAACCGCGACTTCATCACCGCGTCGCAGCCCGAGGCGCGCGCGATGCGGCAGATCGCGATCGACAAGCAGCCCGCGGTCATGATCGATCTGCACGGGTACGTCAACGGCACGCTGATCGAGCCGACGACTCCCCCGCACGGCGAGAACTACGAGTACGACCTCTTCCTGAAGAACACCTACGCCAACGCCCTCGGCATGGAAGCCGCGGTCAACGGCCTCGGCTACACCCCCGAGAAGGACGGCGTCGAGCCGGCGATCATCCCCTTCCGCGACCAGGAAGAGGGCTGGGACGACTGGCCGCCGATCTTCACCCCGCAGTACATGCCGTTCCACGGCACGGTCGCCGCGCACACCATCGAGTTCCCGATGACCGTCAACAACGACGAGTACGACGAGCTTCCGGTGCCCGAGCTGCGGCGGCGATCCGCGATCAACGTCGACATCGCGGGCGCGGCCATGTCGGCGACGCTCACGTACACGCAGGAGCACCGCACTTCGGTGATCGCCGACCAGATCGAGACGTTCCGGCGGGGCGCCGTGGGCGCGAAGCAGGTGCCGGTCTCTCCGGAGACCGTGCCCGGGGTGCCCGGCATCGGTCCGGAGGACGTCTACACGACTGATTTCCCGCGTGCGTACGTGATTCCGCGGGGCAAGGAGAAGGGTGAACGCGGGCAGCGCTCGGCTGCGGCGGCCTCGCGTCTTGTGGAGCACCTGCTCGACAACGACGTCGAAGTCCGCAGGGCCACGCGGGACTTCAGGCTCGGCGGGAAGTCGTACGCCGAGGGCTCGTACGTCATCGACATGCGTCAGCCCAAGCGTGGGCTCGCGAATGTGATGCTCGCCGACGGGCGGGACATCAGCGACAAGGTGTCCACCATGTACGACATCTCGGGGTGGAGCCTCGGGCGGTTGTGGGGCGCGACGGTGGACTCGGTGAAGGGCGGCTCGCTGTCCGGGGTGCGGTCGCGTGGGGTGGACTCCGCGTCGAGGGTCGGCCATGTCGCCTCGCGGGGATCTCTTCGGCTGCGGCTCGACGACGCGCGCGAGGTCGCCGCGCTCAACTGGCTGCTCGCACACGGGACTTCCGTGCGGCGGGCCGACGACGGCAGCGTGATCCTGCCCTCGTCGGCGCGGGGCGCCGCGGTCGCCGCGGCGAAGAAGTACGACGTCGCCTTCGACGCGACGAAGACGAAGGGCGGCGCGGTGGTCCGTCCCACGCGGGTCGCGGCGGCCGTCACTCCCGGGGAGCTGTTCGCGCTGCGGGAGATGAACTTCGACGTGGTGCCGGTTTCGACGGAGGTCCTCAACGCCGGGTTCGACTGGAAGAAGTCGGGTGCGGACGCGCTGTTCGTGTCGGCCGGGCTTTCGTACGGGGAGCTGAACGCGGGGGCGAAGGCCGGGCTCGACTCGTTCCTCGCCGGGGGCGGCGGGCTTGTCGGGCGTGGCTCGGAGGGGGCCTCGCTGAACTCGGACGCGAAGCTGCTTTCCGTTGAGGCGGTCTCTGGGAACGGGGACGCGAATGGTGTGGTGCGGGTGGTGAACTCCGGGGGGCCTGTCACCGGGGGTGCGGTGTCGCACTCGTTCGTCTACTCGCCCATGTGGTTCAAGGGGCTGGGGAGTGGGGTGCGGGTTGATCAGTCCTATGGGGGTGGGAATCCGCTGGTTTCCGGGCATTGGCGTGCCGCGGAGGGTGGGGCTGGTGGTCCCGCTGACGCTGCGGGGCAGCCTTCTGTGGTGAGTGGGGCTGCTGCGGGGGCGCGTGTTGTCCTGTTCGGCACGGAGCCCTTGTTCCGGGACCACCCGAAGGGGGTGTTCCCGCAGGTGGGGCGGGCGCTGCTGAGTGTGAGCGGGGGCTAGAGCGGTCCCTGCGGGGCTTTCCCCGCTGCACCCATTAGCGCGCTCCGCGCGCGGGCACCCCTTCCCGAAACCATGGGGCTCCGCCCCCTGGACCCCCGACAAGATGGCCTCAAACGCCGGCCGGGCTGAGTGGTTCAGCCCGTCCGGCGTTTGAGGACGAACTCGGCGAAGCCGGTGATGACGGTACGCACGGGGCCCCTGCGCCAGCAGGTTTCTGGGAAGGGGCGGTTAGGGGATTCGAAAAGCATGACTCGTGAGACCAAAGTGCAAGGCACCACCGCCCCGGGATACGAAGCCGTACGGGACGAGTTCACCCGCGTACTCGCCGGAGAGAAGCCCGACCACGCCGCGCAGCTTTCCGCGTTCGTACGAGGGGAGCAGGTCGTCGATCTGTGGGTGGGGCCCGACACCGACGGGGACACCCTCTTCGGGGTCTACTCCTCCACGAAGGGCGCGGCCCATCTCGTCATGGCGCTGCTCGTCCAGGACGGAACCCTGGAGCTGGACCGCGAAGTCGCCCACTACTGGCCGGAGTTCGGCGGCCAGGGCAAGGATGGCATCACGCTCCGGGAGCTTCTCTCCCACCGCGCGGGCGTCGTCGGCACCGACGGCGGCTTCAGTCCGGAGGAGGTCGCCGACGACCGCGCCATCGCCGCCCGACTCGCGGCCCAGCGGCCCTACTGGCGTCCCGGCACCGCCTTCGGCTATCACGCGCTGTCCGTCGGGGCACTGGCCGGTGAGGTCGTGTTCCGGGCCACCGGGCACACCTTGCAGGAGGTGTACGAGGAGCGGGTCCGTGCCCCGTTCGGTCTGGACTTCTTCCTTGGGCTTCCGGAAGCCCTCGAACCCCGCTTCCGCTCCGTGCTGCCGGCGATTCCCTCCCCCTCGGAGCGCGCCCTCGTCGACGCGCAGCCGCCGCAGCCCGACACCCTGAACTCCATCGCCTTCAACCGCAACGGTCCTCACCCCGCCGACCTGGAGTCGCTCCCCAACTCCCGCCTGGTGCGCGCCAAAGGGCCCGCGTCCGTCGGCGGTGTCGCCTCCGCGCGCGGGCTCGCCATGATGTACGCGGCAGCGGTCGGCGGGCTCGACGGGCGGGAGCCGCTCCTGAAGCCGGACACCGTGGCCGAGGTCGGGCAGATCCATTCCAACGGGTTCGACCTGGTGGCGCGGGCCCACAAGTCGTACGGGGTGGGGTTCCAGAACGTCGCCGAGGCCTGGCATCCGTTCCTCGGCGCGGGGACCATCGGGCACAGGGGCGTGGGCGGCTCGCAGGCGTTCGCCGATCCGCGCAGCGGGCTCGCCTACGGGTACACGCGGCGCCGCTTCCCCTTCCCCGGGAGCCCGGCCCCGGAGGAGGAGCGGCTCGTGCGGGCGGTCCACACCGCCGCGGTCACGTGAGGGAGGGCGGCGCCCCTGTCCGGGGTGCCGCCCTCCCTCACGTACGCGAAGAGGCGATCAGGCGACCGCGAGCTCCACCTTGATGTTGCCGCGCGTGGCGTTGGAGTACGGGCACACCTGGTGCGCCTTCTCGATCAGGGACTGCGCGGTGGCCGCGTCCACGTTCGGGATGGAGGCGGTGATCGCGACCTCCAGGCCGAAGCCGCCGGCCTCGTTCTGGCCTATGCCGACCTTGGCGGTCACGGTCGAGCCGGAGATGTCGGCGTTCTCCTTGCGGGCGACCACGCCGAGGGCGCCCTGGAAGCAGGCGCTGTAGCCCGCGGCGAAGAGCTGCTCGGGGTTGGTTCCTGCGCCGCTGCCGCCCATCTCCTTCGGCGGGTTGACGACGACGTCGAGCTTGCCGTCATCGGTGGCGACGCGGCCGTCACGGCCGTTCTCGGCGGTGGCGACGGCGGTGTACTTGACGTCGATCTGCTGGATGGACATAAGTGCCGGTTCCTCCTGAGATGTTCCGCGATGCGCGCCCACAGTCGCGACAATGTGGAATTACTTTATCGGATGACGGAAAACGACGGTCGGCGGCCACCTGCTCCGGCCACCGCCCGTCGCCCTCACCTCACCGGCTCACCACTCTCAGGCGAGGGAAACGACCATCTTTCCGGTGTTCTCGCCGCGCAGCATGCCGAGGAAGGCCTCGACGCCGTTCTCCACGCCCTCGACGAAGGTCTCGTTGTACTTGAGCTCGCCGGAGCGGATCCACGCGCCGACCTCCTCGACGAACTGCGGCTGGAGGTTCTCGTGGTCCCCGACGAGGATGCCCTGCAGACGCAGGCGCTTGCCGATGATCATGGCCATGTTGCGCGGGCCCGGCGTCGGCTCGGTGTCGTTGTAGGCGGCGATCATGCCGCAGATGGTGGCGCGGCCGTGCACGTTCATGCGGCTGATGGCCGCTTCGAGGTGCTCGCCGCCGACGTTGTCGAAGTAGACGTCGATGCCGTCGGGGGCCGCCTCCTTCAGCTGCTCCACGACCGGGCGCGGGTCCTTGTAGTTGAACGCGGCGTCGAAGCCGAGCTCCTCGACGAGGTGCTTCACCTTCTCGTCCGAGCCCGCCGAGCCGATGACGCGCGAGGCACCCTTGAGCTTGGCCATCTGGCCGACCTGGGAACCGACGGCGCCCGCGGCGCCGGAGACGAACACCGCGTCACCCTCCTTGAAGGAGGCGACCTCGAAGAGGCCCGCGTAGGCCGTCAGGCCCGGCATGCCGAGCACACCGAGGTACGCCGAGAGCGGCGCGGCCTGCGGGTCCACCTTCACGGCGTGCTTGGCCGGGACGGTCGCGTAGTCGCGCCAGCCCGCGAAGTGCAGGACGTGGTCGCCCACGGCCAGGCCGTCGGCGTTCGACGCGATGACCTCACCGACCGCACCGCCCTGCATGGGCTCGTCCAGCTTGAACGGCGGGGTGTACGACTTCACGTCGTTCATCCGGCCCCGCATGTACGGGTCCACGGAGAAGTGCAGGTTGCGGACCACGACCTGGCCGTCGCTCGGGGCGGTCACGGGGGCCTCGCGCAGCGCGAAGTCCTCCGGGACCGGCCAGCCGTGCGGGCGGCGCACGAGGTGCCACTCGCGGCTGACGGCGGGGAGCTGCGCGGACCCGGGGGCCTCGGGGGTGACGGACATGCGGGCGTCCTCCTCCTGCTCAGGCTGCCGTTGCCGACAGGCTGACATCGTGGAAATGCTTCAGGTTGTGAAACAACCATGCGCCTACATATTTCACCATGTCAAGTATCGGGGTAGCCTGGAGCGCATGGCCACCAGCAGCTCCCGCACCCCGCGCACGGACCCCCTGACGCTCGAAGTCGTCGAGCTCATCGGCACGGTCGTCGCGCGCTACCACGAGGAGTACGACGCCGCGGCGGGCAAGCACGCCCTCACCGGGGCGCAGGCGCGCGTACTTGGACTGCTGTCCCTCGAGCCGCTGCCCATGCGTCGCATAGCGAAGAAGCTGAAGTGCGAGCCGTCGAACATCACGGGGATCATCGACCGTCTCGAGGCACGCGGCCTCGTCGAGCGGCGGCCCGACCCGGCCGACCGCCGCGTGAAGCTCGCGGCGCCGACGGACGAGGGCCTCCAGGTCGCCCGCAGCCTGCGCGATTCGCTGGACTTCGCGCGGGAGCCACTGGCCGAGCTCTCCCGGGAGGAACGGCTCTCGCTGCGGGCCCTGCTGCGCAGGATGATCGGCGAGGACACCGCGGCCTGACGGCCCTTACGTGCCCCACCGGACGAGCCTTTCTTACGTGCACCACCACAGGAAGCGGTCGCACGTCTTCGACGGCTCCGGTTCGGGGGTCGGGTCCGGCTGCTGCGAGCTCGGCGGTGGCGTGGTGGGGCCTGAGGTCCCGGGAGTGCCCGGCGCATCGGGCGAGTCCGGTGCGTCCGGCGCGGAGGTCGTGCCCGGAGTGGTCGCGTCCGGCTGCTGGCCGGCTTCCTGCGTCTCCTCGCCGTCCTTGTCGCCCTCTTCGCCCTTGCCGCCTTTGCCGTCCTTGGCCTTCTTGGACTCCTCGCCCGTCGCGGATGCCGACGCCGAGGGTGTCGCCGACGTGGCACCGTCGCCCGTGGTCGCCCCGCCGCCCGGGTCCGTCGGCTTCCCGGACGCGGACCGGCTCGCCTCCGCGTCCGGCGCGGACGCCGCCGCCGGTTCCTCCGACGGCCCCTCGATGCCGAGCTCGGCCAGGCTCAGGCCACCGGCCGCGAGCGCGAGCCCGGCGGTGACCAGGAGGATCTTGCGGCGCCTGCGACGGTGCGCCGCCCGGCGCCCCCGCTCCCGGCGGCGGCTCCTGCCGCGCGGCGCCTCGTCGTCGTACGGGCGCTCGGAACCCGGCGCGTCGTCCTGCGCGGCGACCGCCTCCGCGTACTCACGGCAGGCGTCGGCCGGGGTGCCGCACCCCGGGCAGGCCAGGGCGCCGTTGAGGTGCCTGTGGCACGGGTGGCAGTAGTCCATGAGGCATGGAGGCTAAGTGAGCCACGGGTGACAGAGGAAGCCGCTGCCGTGAAGGTTGTGTGCGGAATCGAATGTTCCAGCGGCGCGGACGTCCGATGTGCGGCCGATGTACGGCAAACCGCCTGATCAGCCCCTATCCGGCGAACGCCGCCTGCGCCACGCCCTGCCCCGCGTCCGGGAGCACGAGCACCGACCCGGACAGGGGGTGCGGCGCCTCAAGTCCCGTACGGGCGGAGGTGATGTAGAGGTCGCGCAGCCCCGCGCCGCCGAACGCGCACGCGGTCGGGCGGGCCACCGGCAGCTCGATCACCCGGTCCAGGGCGCCGGTCGGGGTGTGACGGCGGATGGCGGCGCCGTCCCACAGGGCGACCCAGATACAGCCGTCGGCGTCGACGGTGAGGCCGTCGGGGTATCCGGCGTCGGCCTCGATCGTCACCAAGGGCCGCCTGGAGCGCGGGAGTTGGTCGTCGCGCAGTTCCACGACGTCGATGCGGCGCGTCGGGGTGTCGATGTAGTACATGAGCCGGCCGTCCGGGCTCCAGCCGATGCCGTTGCTGACGGAGATACGGGAAAGGACGTCGTCCCATGCGCCGTCACCGGTCAGCCGGATCAGATTGCCGCCGCCCTTCCCCTCGTCGTAACGCATCGTGCCCGCCCACAGCGCCCCGTCGGGAGCGACCGCCGCGTCGTTTCCCCGGCGGCCCGGCACGACCTCGCGGTGCAGCCAGCGGAATGCGCCGCCGTCGGCCATCGCGTCGTAAAGGCCCACGCCGTCCCGGAGGTTGACCACGAGGCCGCCGCCCGCGCGCGGCTTCGCGGCGCCCACGTGCTGCTCGGTGGCCAGGACCGAGCGGTGCCCGCTCGACGGGTCGTACGTGTGGACGCGTGAGCTCAGGATGTCCACCCAGATGAGCCGCTTGGCGGCGGAGTCCCAGGTGGGGCCCTCGCCGAGTGCTGCCTGCGCGCGTACCGCGATGTCGATTGCGACCATTGCGGCAGGCTACCCGCAAGCACGGCTCCGGGAGCCTGGGCCGTGCGCCTCAGCCCGCGCGGCCCAGTTCTCCCCTCAACCGCCGTGCCCTGAGGACCAGTTCGAGCTCGAAGCGGCGGTCCGGGTCGTCGACCTCGTCTCCCCACAGTTCCCTGATCTGCCGCAGGCGGTAGCGCACCGTCTGCGGGTGCACCCCGAGGCGGGCCGCGACCTCCGGTGCGCCGCCCCGCGTCTCCAGCCAGGCGAGCAGGGTCTCGGCAAGCCGGCGGCCGTGCGCGGGCCCGCAGTGCGCGAGCGGCGCCAGGCAGCGGCGGGCCAGGTCCTCGATGAGCTCCTCGGGCTGAAGCAGGACCAGGGCCTCGGTGTGCTCGGTGCAGTGCAGGACCTCACCGGAGGGCAGCAGTCCGCGTTCCATCAGGCGGACCGCGGCCTGCGCCCAGCGCAGCGACTTCGCCGCGTCGGCAAGGGGCACGGGCGGCCCGATCGCGCCGGACCAGCCGGCCATGGCGCGCCGCAGGAGCTCGGGACGGCCCGCCGCGTCGGGGTCGGGGACGACCATGCGGGGCTGTTCCGTCTCCATGTCGAGCAGCACGCCCTGGCCGACGGCGGGCGCCACGGCCTCCCTCGCGGGGCGCAGGAGCACCCCGACGGCGACCCGCTCGGGCAGCTGCCAGCCCACGCGGGCCGCCCGTTCGTCGAGGGCGCTGCGGGCTCCGGGCTGTCCCGGTGCGGCGGAGGCGCCGGAGGAGTGACCGAAGTCGACCGGAGCCGACGCCCCGGGGTCCCCGCGCCGCTCGGAGAGCAGCAGGTCCATCAGCTTGCGCTGCAGGCGCAGCCTCTCGCCCGCCTGCCGGGCCGCGGCCTCGGCGTATCCGCGGACGGACTGGTCGACCAGGCCGTCCAGATACTCGAAGCCCGACTCGGCCAGTTCGTACATGGCCGGCGGCGGGATCTCGATCTGCTGACCTATCTCGGCCAGGCGGCGCCAGGCGAGCCGTACGCCGAGGCGGTAGATCGCCTGGAGCGAGTCGAGGCTGCGGCCGTGCAGGCCCTCGCCCCTGCCGAATTCCTGGAAGACCTCAAGGGGGTAGCACGGCCGCCCGCCCTCGGCGGAGGCGATCTGCTGGACGAACCCCTCCAGGGCACGGCGTATGCCGATGAGCGCCATGGGTTCGCCCGAGTCGTCGAGGACGACGGGCAGGCCGGGGTACTCGGAGCGGATCTGCCGCAGGATGTCCTGCGCCAGGGCGGGCACCTCGTCCAGGGCGAGCGCGGCGAACCGGCGCACCTGCAGGGGCGGTACGTCGCGCCAGGCGGAGCGGACGGAAAGTGACCCCTGGCTCTCGGTCACGGGCACGGTCACTCACTGTCCCCGCGGGGCAGTCTCGTAGTGCACGAGGGGGGTGTTGGGCTGTTCCGGGGTCGCGTTCAGGAGCGCGACGACGCCGAACGAGGCGGCCACGGCGAGTGCCGCGGCGGCTACGACGGTCAGACCGGCGGCGAGCAATCGGTGCATGTCAGGGTCAGCCTCTCTGCTGGAGGTCGTCCCCACCCAGGTCGCGCGGATAGCCCGTGCGCACAGTCCCTCACCGGCCCCACCCGGTTGGTGCACAGTTTCATCAACGCATTGACACTTCGTCAAGGGTCCGCCTAGCGTTCCGGCCCCTACGGCTCGGTAACACTTCTCACCCGCCACCAGGAGTGCCGGATGCGCCGCACAGCCTCACCCCTCTCGCTGATCCTGCTCGGAATCGGCGTTTTTCTGCTCGTCCTGGCCCCGATGCTCGCGTGGTACGTCGAGCCACGGGCGAAACGCACGCCCGTCGACATCGACACCACCACCGTGTTCGAGGGCAAAGGAAGCTATTTCGACACCGGGAAGATCAAGACGGTCCATAACAAGAACCTCACGATCACGCGCCAGGTACGCGGCGACGTCGACGACAGCAACAGCGAGCACGCCGTCTGGGACGTGGTCACGTCCGTCGATCCGGACAAGTCGCTGCCGGCCTCGAACCCGCACGACGCGCTCCAGTTCACGCAGGAGCGCTGGGTCACCGACCGCGAGACGAACAAGCCGGTGCACTGCTGCGACGAGAAGCCCTACTTCGAGGGCGAGGCCTACCTCAAGTTCCCCTTCGACGTGGAGCGACGCTCCTACGTGTGGTGGGACAACACCCTCGGCGCGACCGTCCCGCTGACCTTCCGGGGCACGAAGAAGATCCAGGGCTACGAGGGCTACCGCTTCACCGCCAAGGTGAAGCCCGCCAAGACCGGGACCCGTCTGGTGCCGGGCCGCCTGGTGGGGCAGCCCAAGCGCAGCAACGTGCTCGCCGAGGAGTGGTACTCCAACCACGGCGTCGAGCTGGTCGCCGACAAGCGCACGGGCCGGATCATCTACGCGGCGATCGGCCCCCGCAAGACGCTGCGCGCGCCCGGCTCGGACAAGGACGCGACGGTGCTGCTCGAGAGCAAGCGCATCGCGTTCACCGAGAAGACCCAGAAGGCGCAGGTCAAGCTCGCGGACGACGACAGCAGCCGGCTGAAGCTCCTGGGCGAGACGCTGCCGGTCGGTGCGGGTGTGCTGGGTGCGCTGCTCACCCTCGCGGGAGGCGTTCTCGTTCTGCGCGGACGGCGTTCCGACCGTGGGGCGCAAGGGCCCGGAGGGCCGGGTTCCGCGGCGGAGCCGAGCGGTCCGAATAGCGATACGTCACCAACCGCCCTGCAACCCACCACGATGTGATGAGACGTCAGCAGTTGAAACCCCGAAAGTTGTCACTTCGGTGAGTAGCCGCGTCGAACACTGCGGCGAAAACTAACGGTCCCACCCCAGCACAGTCCCCGCACCGCCCCCGCACCAGCCCCGCACAGTCACAGCACAGCACCTCCGCAAGCGACCCCCGAACGGTGCAACCCCCCATAGCGACCTCACGGTTCCGCACCCTGACGAGTTGGAGCACGCATGCCCCAGCACGTGCCTTCTCCGCTGCGCGCCGCAACCCCGCGGGTCGCGCAACGGCTACCGGCACCTCCCCCGCAGCCGCGCCGGATCGTTTTTCTCGCCCGGCGCGACCTGGCGAATCCGGCCGCGGGCGGATCCGAACTGCTCGTCGACCGGCTGGCCGACGGCCTGAGCAAGCTCGGCCATCAGGTCACCCTCCTGTGCGGAGGCCCTGCGGCCTTCCGTGACTACCGCGTCGTGTCGGCGGGCGGGGACCTCGGGCACTATCTGCGCTCGCGCTCCGCCTTCACCCGGCAGGTCGGCGACTGCGACCTCCTCGTCGAGGTCTGCAACGGCATGCCGTACCTGGCGCCGCTGTGGCACCGCGGGCCCACGCTGTGCCTGGTCAACCACGTGCACACCGATCTGTGGGGGATGCGCTTCCAGGGTGCCCTCGCCCCCGCGGCCCGGCTCGGCCGAAGACTCGAACACTGGTCGCTCTCCGGTGCCCAGCGCGGCAATCTCCTGGTGGCCGTCTCGCCGTCGACGGCCACCGCGCTGCGTGCGATAGGCGTCGACCGTGAGCGCATACGCATAGTCCACAACGGGGTCGAGGAGCCGGGTCCGCTCCACCCCCGCTCGGACGAGCCGATGTTCCTGGCGATGGGACGGCTCGTCGAGTACAAGCGCATCGATCTGCTGCTCCGCCTCTGGGAGCGGGTCAGGCCCGTCACCGGCGGACGCCTGGTGATCGTGGGCGACGGACCCGAGCGCGGCAGGCTCGAACAGATCGCGGGACCCGGCGTCGAGTTCAAGGGCCATGTCTCCGAGGCCGAGAAGCACCGGCTGCTCTGCGAGGCGTGGATGCTCCTGCACCCCTCCGCCGTGGAGGGCTGGGGCCTGGTGATCACCGAGGCGGCGACGCGCTCGACCCCGGCCATCGGCTTCGACGTACCGGGCGTACGTGACTCCATCGAGGACGGCGTGACCGGGCTGCTCGCCCGGGGCGAGAGTTCCTTCGCCGCCGCCTGGTGCACCCTGGCGCTGAGCACCGAGCGCCGCGAGACCTTCGGCAAGGCGGCGGGCGAACGGGCCACCAGCTACCGGTGGGCCAACTCCGTGCGCGAGTTCCAGGCGGTGGCCTCCGAGGCGATCGTCACGCACCAGGCAGCCCAGGGGTCCACGTGAAGGACCCGTCCCTGCGCCGATCCGCCACCCTCTTCCGGGCCTTCCTGCGCGAGCAGCAAGAGCCCGAGCGGTGTTACACCCTGCTCGCCCGTGACGCCGCCGACCAGGTCGAGGCCTACGGACCGGTCAAGGGCCGTGTCGTCGTCGATGTCGGCGGCGGCGGTGGCTATTTCACCGAGGAGTTCCGGCGCCGCGGCGCCCAGAGTTTCCTGTTCGAGCCGGACCCGGCCGAGCTGGGAGCCAAGCCGCCGGAGGGCTCCGTCGTCGCCGACGGGTATCTGCTCCCGCTGGCGGACGGCGTCGCCGACGTCACCTTCTCCTCCAACGTCCTCGAGCACGTGGACGACCCGCAGACGTTCCTCAGCGAGATGGTGCGGGTGACCAGGCCGGGCGGCCTGATCTATGTCTCCTTCACCAACTGGTACTCGCCGTGGGGCGGCCACGAGTGGGCGCCCTGGCACTACCTGGGCGGCGCCCGTGGGCGCGCCCGCTATGAACGACGTACCGGTAAAGCAGCCAAACACACGCTCGGCGAGAACCTCTTCGCTCACCACGTCGGCCCGACCCTGCGCCAAGTGCGGGCGAGGGAAGACGTGTCCGTCGTGTCCGCACGGTCCCGCTACTGGCCGTTCCTGGCCAGTGGCATCACCAAAGTGCCGGGTGTACGCGAGTTCGCCACCTGGAATCTCCTTCTCATCCTCAGGCGGTGTCCATGACCACGGTCCAGGCTCCACCCCCGGCGGCAGTCCGGCCGACGGCTGACGCCCCCGAACCCGGCAGAGGCCCGCGCTCCAAGCGCTGGCTGCTCGGGTTCTGGGCCGTGGTGTTCGTCCTCTTCCTGGCCGTGAAGCCGGGGCGGATGACGTTCGACACGAAGCTGGGGGTCGCCGTCGACCCCTGGCAGTTCCTCTCCGACCTGGGCCAGCTCTGGCACGACCGGGGCGGATTCGGCGGCATCCAGGACCAGTACGTCGGCTACACGTGGCCGATGCTGCCGTTCTACGGCTCGGCCGACCTCGTCCAGCTCCCCGTGTGGCTCGCGGAGCGCCTCTGGCTCTCGCTGATCGTGGCGACCGCCTTCTGGGGTGCGCTGCGGCTCGCGGAGCGGCTGAACATAGGCAGCAGCGCGAGCCGGCTGCTCGGCGCGGTGGCGTACGCCCTGTGGCCGACCTTCACGATCGTCGTCGGATCGACGTCGGCGGCGGCGCTGCCCGGCGCCCTCCTGCCGTGGGTGCTGCTCCCGCTGACGAACGACCGCATCAGCGCGCGCTCGGCGGCCCTGCGCTCGGCGCTCTTCATCCCCTTCATGGGCGGCGTGAACGCGGCGGCGACGTTGGCGTCCCTCCTTCCGGTGGGCCTGTATCTCCTGTCGAGACCGAACGGCCCCCGCAAGCGGAAGCTGATCACCTGGTGGGTGCCCGGAGTCATCCTCGCCACCGCCTGGTGGGTGGTGCCGCTCCTGATGCTCGGCATCTACGGCGAGAACTTCCTGCCCTACGTGGAGAACTCCGCCACGACCACCGGCACGATGTCGGCCACGGAGACCCTGCGCGGCGCCGGCAACTGGGTCGCCTATCTGCACTTCGGCGAGGCGTGGCTGCCCGCGGGATGGACGGTCGCGACGTCCGTGATCGTCGTGGTCTGCTCGGCGTTCGCCGCCGCACTGGGCCTCGCCGGGCTCGCGCGGCGTGACCTGCCCGAGCGGCGCTGGCTCGTCCTGACCGTGCTCTCGGTCGCGCTGATCACCCTCGCGGGATACGGCGGCTCGTTCGGCGCGCCCTTCCACGAGACGGTGCAGTCGTGGCTGAACGGCGGGCTCGTCCCCTTCCGCAACATCTACAAGTTCCAGACGGGCCTCGCGCTCGCGCTGGTCTTCGGCCTGATGCACCTCGTGGGCGTGGCCGCACAGGCACGCGGGGCGCGGCCGGTGCGCGGGCGCAAGTTCGCCCCGCTGATCGCCGCCCTGCTCGTGCTGCCGGGTCTCGCCTTCCCCTACCTGAACGGCTCGATCCTGCAGCCCGGCTCGTTCCAGAAGCTGCCCGACTACTGGGAGGCGACGGGCGACTGGCTGAAGAAGTACTCCCCCGACTCCCGCGCGCTCGTGGTGCCCGCCACCGCGCACGGCATCTACACCTGGGGCTCGCCCATCGACCAGCCCCTCGACGTGCTCGCCGAGTCGCGCTGGGCGCAGCGGGACTACGTCCCGTTCGGCACGCCCGGCAACCGGCGCGCGATGGACGCGGTGGAGCAGGCGCTCACGACCGGCGGCGCGGTCCCGGGTCTGCAGGACTATCTGACGCGTGCGGGCCTGTACTACGTCGTCGTACGCAATGACCTCGACCCCGACCAGGTCGGCAACGTGCCGTCCGCGACCGTGAAGCGGACCCTCGAGGAGTCCGGCTTCAAGCGGGTCACCGGCTTCGGTCCGACACAGACCGGCGGGATCATCCCGAAGGACACGCCCCTCCAGGTCGAGGGCCTCTACCCGCGTGAGCGCGCGGTGGAGATCTACGCACCGGGCACGGGCGCCGAGCGGCCCGGCCAGGCCGGGATCAAGCCCGTCTCGAACACGGCCGTGGTGAGCGGTGGCCCCGAGGCGCTGCTCCAGCTGTCCGCCGACCCCTCGATGCGCGACCGCCCCTCCGTCCTGACGGGCGACAACCACCCGGGCGTCGGAACTCCCGGTCTGCAGGCGGTCGGTGACGGCCTGCGCCGCGCGGACACCCGCTTCGGCCTGGTCAGCTCCAACACCTCGTACACCTACACGCCGGACGAACGCAACGCGAGCGGGGCCCTACAGGAGCCGGGCAAGAAGCCGCACCAGATCCTGCCCACCACCGGGATCGAGCACCAGACGACGGCTTACCTGCGCGGCGCGAAGTCCGTGACGGCGTCCAGCTACGGCAACTGGCTCTTCCACCTGCCGCAGTACGACCCCGTGAACGCCTTCGACAGCAACCCGGCCACGTCATGGGCCGAGGGGAGCCCCGGAAAGCCGAAGGGCGCGTGGATCAAGGCCGAGTTCCGGGCCAAGGAGTCGATTCCGTCCATGCTCCGGGTCACGCCGCTGCCGCAGGAAGGCGTGCGGGCCGCGCCCACCAAGGTGCGCGTGGAGACGGAGCAGGGCAGCCGCACGAGTTCGCTGAAGCCCAACGGCATGCGTCAGAGCATCAAGGCGCCCGAGGGTGACTCGAGCTGGCTGAAGCTCACCATCCTGGACGCGGAGATCGGCCACGAGGGCCTGACCGGCGCCGGGTTCTCGGAGATCACCGTTCCGGGTGTGCGCGTGACGAAGCTGCTGCAACTGCCCACGGACACCGGGTCCCAGGCCAGGACGCCCGCCGAGGGCGCCGACGCCACGACGTACTCGATGCACCGCGCCTCCGACCCGAGCGCCCTTTCGCCGGTGAACACCGAGTCGGGGCTGCACCGCCGCTTCACCACTCCGGCCGAGGGCGAGTACGAGGTGAAGGCGAGCGCGCTCCCCGTGGCGGGGTCCGAGCTCGACGAGCTGCTCTACAAGGTGGCGCCCGAGCAGCAGGACCAGATCATCGCGAGCGCCGACTCCACGTCGAGGCTCGGCGGCGGTCTCTCGCCGCGCAACCTCACGGACGGCGACCTGACGACGGCGTGGATCGCCGGCGACAGGCCCGTGGTGCACCTGAAGTGGAAGGGCAAGGTGCCGGTCGGCGAGGTCGTCCTGCCGGCCGCGGGCGGGCTCTCGACCCGGCCCGAGAAGGTCGAGATCAGCTCCCCGGACGGCGCGGCGATCGCCGGCGTCGACGAGAACGGCAACACGCGTTTCCCGCCGATCACCACGGACGAGCTGACCATCACCATCACCGAGACCGCGCCGCTGGCGGTCCACAACCCGGTGGCGGACAAGGAACTGCAGCTGCCGGTGGGCCTCACCGAGGTCTACGTCCCGGCGCTCGACAAGTTCCGGACGAAGCAGCCGGCGGCGTCCAAGAAGTTCGAACTCGCCTGCGGTGAGGGCCCGGTGCTCGCCGTCGACGGCAAGCTGCACGCGACGAGCGCGAAGGGTTCCGTACGGGACCTCATCGAGCGGCGGCCCATCGAGGTGACGCTCTGCTCGCGCGGCTCGGAGAACACGACCCTGTCGCTCGGCGCGGGCAAGCACACCGTCGAGGCCGGGGACGGGGGCCCGCTCGCCCTCATGGACGTCTCGATGACGCAGGGGACGCCGGGAGCGATCGACGAGGAGTCACGCTCCCTGGACATCAAGGACTGGCTCGGCGACCGGCGCGAGGTGTCGGTGGGCGCGGGTTCGGCCTCGTACCTCTCGACCTTCGAGAACATCAACGACGGCTGGAAGGCGACGCTCAACGGCAAGGAGCTGTCGTCCGTACGTCTGGACGGCTGGCAGCAGGGCTTCCTGGTCCCCAAGGGTGAGGGCGGCACGGTCAAGCTCTCCTACGAGCCCTCGCGGATCTACGAGATCGGCCTGATCGGCGGCGGTGTGGGCATCCTCGCCCTGATCGCGCTTGTCCTGATCAAGCGCCGCGAGCCGAACCCGGACGGTCCGGACCTGGCGCCGCCCGCCCCGGGCCTGATCCTGGGCACGGTCGCGCTGACCCTGGTGGGCGTGGTGATCGCGGGCTGGTTCGCGCTGCTCGTGCCGGCGCTCGCGCTGCTCGCCTGGCGCCGTCACGCACTGCTCGTGCCGCTCGCCTTCGTGGCGATGGCCGGGGCGGGGATCGCGGCGGCCATCGGTGCGGGTGAGCCGAGCACGGCTGACGAGGGCGCGTTCGGCCCCCTCGCCCAGCTGCTCGCGCTGATCGCCCTGTTCGCGGCGCTGGTGAGTGTGAAGGGTGCCCAGGAGGGGACCACCGCGACTGCCGCGGGACCCGGTGGCGGCGGCGAGTTCGCTCCGTACGAGCCGCCTCCGCACCAGCCTCCGCCCGCCGCTCCCCCGGTGATGCCGCCTCCCCCGGTGAGCGGTGGCACACCGTCGCCGGGGCCTGACCGGGACCTGGGGACGACTCCGCTGCCGCGCCGCAAGCGCGGGGAGAGCGGGCCCGGTGCCGACGCGGGCTCCGACGCGGGCGGCGACCCGCGGGCCACCAGTTCGACCATCTCGGCCAGGGGCCCCGCGGCGGCCCAGCCGGAACCGGCACCGCCGGGTGCGCGGACCACGCGGACCACGCGCTTCAGGCGGCGCGGGCCAAGGAAATCGGAGGGGCTCGCGGGAGCCGCGGCGCCGTCCACCTCCGGGGAGGACACCGACCGATGACCGCACTCGATCACCCGGCGCGTCACGCCGACGGACCCGAACGGCCTCCGCAGCGCGTGCCGTTCCCCGTCGTCGACGAGGTCGCCCGGCACTGCCTCCAGGAGGAGGAGCCGGAGACGGTACACATCGAGGTCCACCTGCCCGGCACCCCGGACCCGGCCCGCCTGAAGGCCGCGTTCGACGAGGCCCTGCGCCGCCACCCGCGCATTCTGATGCGGGAGGCGCGGGGGCCCTGGTACCGCCGTCGCTACGAATGGGAGCTGACGGCGGAGCCGGACGTGGAGGTGGTGACGTTCCCGGCGCCGGAACGCGACGCCCTCAAGAAGGCCCGCACCCGCTCCCTCTCCGAGGCCCCACCGCTGTCGGCTTCCCCGCCGATCCGCCTGGAGGTGATCGCGCAGGAGGGGGACGGCGGCGACACGGTGGCCTCCGGCAAGGGTGACGGCAGTGTCCTCTTCCTCACCATCAATCACACCGCCCTCGACGGACCCGCCTGCCTCCGGGTGCTTGCCACCGCCGCCGAGCTGTACGGCGGGCAGGACAACTCGCCCGCCGCTCCCCCGTCGCGCACGCCCACGTCCCCCGATGCCGAGAGCGCGGTGGACGTGGGGGACGCGCCCTCCGGGTGGGCGCCTCCTGCCAGGGTCTCGCGCGGGACGCCCGAGCCCTCTCCCGGCAACGGCATGCTCGTCGCCGAGCTGCCCGTGCCCCGGCGGCCCAAGGGCGCGCCGTTCACCGTGAACGACCAGCTCATGGTGGCGACCGCCCTGATGATCGCGCACTGGAACCGGGAGCACGGCGCGCGGCCGAAGCCGTTCCGGATCACCATGCCCGTCGACGACCGGCCCCGCAGCATGGACATGCCCATCGGGAACGGCACCCGGCTCGTCGAAGTCCCCTTCAGCGCCGCCGAGTTGACCTCCGAGGAGTGGAGCCCGGAGGACATCGGGGCGCTTCTGCGCCGCACGGCCGACCGCACCCGCGCGCTCAAGGCCCTCTCCCGGCCCCAACTCGGCCGCGGAGCCGCCCTCCTGACCTCGCCCGTCCTGCCCGTCACCCTCAGGGCCGCCGTGACGCGTGGCCTGCGCAGAGCCGCCGCGCCCTGGACGTCCACCACGCTGCTCAGCAACATCGGCCGCGTCCCGTACTCCCTGGACTTCGGCGACGCCGGCCGCGCGCACGCCGTGTGGTTCTCCGCGCCCGCCCGGCTGCCCCGCGGTCTGACCGTGACCACGGCGTCCACCGCGGGTCGGCTGCACGTGGCGCTGCGCTGGTCGAAGACCCTGCTCAGCAGCGGCGACGGGGCGCACCTGCGCGACCTCTTCGAGCACTACCTCCACGCCACGGAGCACACGGAGCCCACGGAGCCCACGGAGGAGGGGAAGAAACCTTGACCGGCACCAGCACCGCACCCCGCGACCTGCGGGACTTCTACGAGGACCCCTCCGTCCCCGTGGCCTCCGGCGACGCCCGCAGCCTGCGTCAGGCGCGGATGCTCGCCGACGCCATCGGCCCCGCCACCGCCCGTACGGCCGTCGTCCTCGACATCGGCTGCGGCGACGGCACCGCGGCCGCGACCGCCGCCCCGCTCCTGGCGGGGCATCGCGTCGTCGGCGTCGACTGGTCCCAGGACGCCCTCAAGCGGGCGCACGCGCATCTGCCGTACGTCGTACGCGGTGAACTCACCGACGGCGGGCTCCCGTTCGCCGACGGTTCCGCGGACGCCGTGCTGTTCAGCGAGGTCATCGAGCATCTCGTCGACCCCGACAGCGCCCTGGACGAGCTGAGAAGAGTGCTCAGGCCAGGGGGCCATCTGATGCTGTCCACGCCCAACCTCGCCGCCTGGTACAACCGCGGGCTCCTGCTCGCGGGGGTCCAGCCCGTCTTCTCCGAGGTCAGCCTGCGCGGCATCCACGGCCGCCCGGGGAGCGAGGTCGTCGGACACCTGCGGCTCTACACCGCCCGCGCGCTGCGGGAGTTCGTCGCCGCGTCCGGCTTCGACGTGGTGCGCGTCGCGGGTGCGCCCTTCCACGGCGTACCGCGTCCGCTGCGCGCCCTGGACCGGCTCGCGTGCGCCGTGCCGAGCGCCTCGTCGATCCTGCTGCTGCACGCCCGAAGGACGTAACGCCATGTGGTGGGGTGTGACCGCCGCTCTCCTCGCGAACGTCCTCTACAGCACCGGGTTCGTCCTGGAGAAACGGGCCCTGACGGCGATGCCGTCGGTCAGCGTGCGCAAACCGGCACGGTTGCTCAGGCAAGTCGTCTCCAGCCCGCTGTGGATCGGCGGATCGCTCGCGCTCGCCGCCGGGTTCGGCGCGCAGCTCGCCGTCTACCGGACGCTGCCGATCGCCGCCGCGCAGGGCATCTTCGTCTCCGGGCTCGTGCTCCTGCTGCTGCTCTCCTCCGTGCTGCTCGGCGAGCAGACGTCGGGGCGCGAGCGGTACGCCGTCGGGGCCATCCTCGCCGCGCTGCTCATGGTGGTCCTCTCGCTGGACGAGGAGGCGGACACCGTGAGCCACGGAGCGCCCGTCGCGCTGGTCCTCACGGTCTGTCTGCCGTCGCTCGCGGCGGGGGTCCTGCTGTACGGATCGGCCGAGCGCCGTGCGAAGCACCGGCACCGGCTGCCGACGACGGGCGTCGAGTACGGGGTCGCCGTCGGCCTGCTCTACGGGGTCAGCTCGCTGGCCATCAAGGGCGTGTCCAGCTATCTGACCACGCAGGAACTCGGCTCGGCGCTGCTCGACCTGCTCGCCTCCCCGTACCCGTATCTCCTGATGTTCACCGGCGCGTTCGGCCTGATCATGTCCCAGGCCGCGCTGCAGCGCTGCCGGGCCTCGCTCATCGTCCCCGTGTGCACGACGGTTACGGCGCTGTTCACCGCGGTACTCGGCACGCTGGCGTTCGGCGAGCCGCTGCCGGACGAGCCGCTGCGGCTCGCCCTGCGGATCGCGGGCACCGCGCTCGCGGTCTCCGTGCTCCTCGCCATGCCCAAGCATGACGCGCCGCCCCCTCAACCGACGCCCCCGACCAAGGAGTTGACCAGCTGATGAACCCCGAAGACCCGCTTTTGAAGATCCTCGCCTGTCCGCTGGACAAGGGCCCGCTGCACCTTCTGGAGCCCGCGGAACCCCTCGTGCCGGACGAGGTCCTCTACAACCCGCGGCTGCGCCGCCGCTACCCGATCATCGACGGCATACCGCAGCTCCTGCCGTCGTCGGGAGAGCAGATATCCGAGGACGAGCACGAGCAGCTCCTGAAGCGGATCTCCCCGTGACGGGCCCCAGCGAGACCGGGGCGAACCCCCACAAGACCGTGGCCGCCCGCCTCGCCCCGCACCTCCCCGCCCGGCTCATCGCCTCCCTGGCCCGGCTCGTCTACCCCCGCTTCGAACCGGAGCTGGCCCGCCTCGCCGACCTCTGCCCGCGCGACTGCGGCACGGCGGTCGACGTCGGCGGCTGGTACGGCCCCTGGTCGCGCCGCCTTGCCTCGCGTGCGCGCCGCGTGGTGACCGTGGAGCCCGTGCCGCATCTGGCCAGGCTCCTGGAGACCTCCACGCCCGGCAACGTCCGGGTGATCCAGGCCGCGGCCACCGACCGCCCCGGCACGGCACGGCTCTGGCTGCCGCAGGGCGACCGCGGGGACCGCGGGGTCTCCTCGCTCATCCGCAGGGACATCCACGCCAAGGCGGTCGAGGTGCCCTGTCTCACCCTGGACGGGCTCGGCCTGCGCGACGTCGACTTCATCAAGATCGACGTGGACGGCAACGAACTCCCCGTCCTGCACGGCGCCCACGCTCTGCTGACCCGAGACCGGCCCGCCCTCTTCATCGAGCTGGAGTCCCGCATCCAGCCGATCAAGCCGATCGTCGAGCTGCTCACCCGGCACCATGGTTACGAGGGCTGGGTCCTGCCCCATCACACCTGGCTGCCGCTCGCCGACTTCGACCTGGAGGCGCACCAGGACGACACGTCGTACGTCGTCTCGCAAGGCCTTCTTCGCCGGGTGCTCACGCCGCGCAGGCCCCGGTACGTCAACTCCGTCCTCTTCCTTCCCGACGGGCGCCGCCCGGGAGCCGCGACGGTGCGCGACCATGGGGCCCATGTCCGCTAGCTCCGCCTCCGGCCCCCGGTCATCGGGCCCGTTCACCCCGCTCGCCTTCCAGCTTGTCCTGTTGCGCCGCATGGCCGACCACCACCCGGACCTGGTGGAGGCGGCCCGCCACGAGCTCGGCGCCTCCGTCGCGGACATGCGCGAGGCCAACCGCCGCTGGCAGGCGATGTCCCGCTCGCCCCGTTCGCGCGGCGCCGCCTCCCGCTACCGCTCGGTCCTCGGCCCGCCCGAGGCCACCGTGACCCGCCACATCGGCGACCTGGAGTGCGAGGCCCTGTTGTGGCCGGTGCCGCTCTGGCCCGACCTGCGCTTCGAGGTCCTTCGCGCACCGAACGGCGCGGTGTGGAACGAGTGGCTGATCCGCGCGCCCGGCGCCCCGGGGCCCGCGCTCCACACTCTCGACGACCTCACCCCCTGGTCGTGCACGGTCGACGAGGCCGCCCGCGCGTTTCCGCCGGCCCGCCCGATGGAGGGCACGGCACCCACGCGCTGGCGGCTCGCCTTCACCGCGCCGGACAGCGCCGGTCAGCCGCGGCGCTGCGTCGCGGAGTTCACCTGGGGGCTGCTCCAGCGGCTGTCGTTCCCGGACGGCCCCTGACCTCTCCCGCGCAGGAGCGCCACCGCCCCCACCACGAGCGCGAGCGCCACGAGCAGCGCGCTGACCCACAGCGGCGAGCGGTGGCCGAGTCCCACCGCGAGGGCGATGCCGCCGCCCACGGGACCGATCGCGGCCCCCACGTTCAGCGCGGCCGTGGCGAAGCCGCCGGAGAGCGTGGGGGCGCCGCTCGCCGCGTACAGCGCCTGGGTGATCAGCGCCGAGCCGACGCCGAAGGACAGCGCGCCCTGGACGAGGACGAGCACGACCGCCGCCACCGGGTTCCCCGCGGTCAGCGCGAGGAGCGCCCATCCCGCGAGCAGCGCCACCGCGCCCGTGAGGAGGAACGGGACGGGCCGCGCGTCCGCGAACCGCCCCGAGACGGTGACCCCGATGAACGACCCGACGCCGAAGAGCGCGAGGAGCGCGGGCACCCAGCTCTCGGAGAAGCCGGTGACGTCCGTGATCACCGGCGAGAGGTAGGTGAACGTACAGAAGGTCGCGCCGTTCACCAGCGCCCCGAGCAGCAGCGTCACCATGAGCCGTGGCTCGCGCAGGGACCGCAGCTCCGCGCGGGTGTCGGCCTGCGTGGCGGCGGGAGCGCCGGCGGGCACGGACCGCAGGATCGCGAGGACGGCGGGCACCGAGACGAGGGCCACCGCCCAGAACGCGGACCGCCACCCCCAGGACTGCCCGAGCAGCGCGCCGCCCGGCACTCCCGCGACGCAGGCGAGGGTGACGCCGCCGAGCAGGACCGACGTGGCCCGCCCCTTGGCGTGCGGCTCGACCATGCCGACGGCGGCGACCAGGGCCACCGCGAGGAACCCGGCGTTGGCGAGCGCGCCGACGACGCGGGTCGCGAGCAGCACGGCGAAGCTGGTGGTCAGCGCGCCCACGACGTGGACGAGCAGGAAGGTGACCAGGAAGGCCAGCAGTGCGGTCCTGGGTGGCCGACGGCGGCCGAGTACGGCCATCAGCGGCGCGCCGACGACCATGCCGACGGCGAAGGCCGAGGTCAGGGTTCCGGCGGTCGAGAGAGACACGTCGAGGTCGGCGGCGATGTCGGGGCCGAGACCGGAGAGCATGAACTCGGATGTGCCTTGCGCGAAGACGGCAAGTCCGAGCATGTAGAGAGCGAATGGCATGAGAAGACTCCGCACCCACGTCAGGGGTCGACAAGGCGGCGGCTCAGCCGTGCGGCGGCCGCGCCAAGGAGAAAAAAAGGGGAAGGTCAGTCCGCGCTGCGGCGATGGGTCCGGTGACGTGTGAGAGAGCCACCGGTCATGCCGGCCGGTGGCTGGAGTCTGTCGGACTCGGGACTGGACATGGCGGCAGGGTATGCACGCCTGCGACGCCACGTCCACCTCATTTACCGGGCTTACCCGGCTTACCCGGCCGCGGTGAGGATCTCCTCGGTGACCGCGGGCAGCGAGTCCTCGTGCAGGAAGAGGAAGAGGTTCGGCTCGACGAGTTCGAGCTCCATGACCACGGGCGCGCCGTCGGCGTCGTCGACGAGGTCCACGCGCGCGTACAGCAGCTCGGGCGAGCCCGGCACCGCGGCCAACGCCCGCTCGGCGACGTCGAGTTCGGCGGCGGTCGGCTGCCAGGGGCGCAGATCGGGGTGCGGCATCTTCTCGTCGTCGTACGCAGCGCCCGGCGCGAGCACCGCGCCCTTCTGCACGGCGTGCAGGAACCGTCCACCGACGTGGACGAGCGCGCGTTCGCCGGTCTCGTCGATGCCCGGCATGTAGGGCTGCACCATCGCGGTCAGGCCCTCGCCGTGCATGCGCTCGATGTGCCGTACGGCGGCGTCGTACTCACCCTTCTCGTACCGGGCGGCATTGCGTGCGCCCGCTCCGGCGGTGGGCTTGACGACGAACTCGCCGTCGTCGGGGATCTCCAGCGGGTCGCCGGGTGCCAGATAGCGGGTCGGCACGACGGGGACCCCCGCCGCATCGAGTTCCGCGAGGTACCGCTTGTCGGTGTTCCACCGCACCACGGAGGCCGGGTTGGCCAGGACCGTGAGCCGCGCGACCCGTCCCGCCCAGGCCACGAACTCGGCGACGCGCTCGCTGTAGTCCCAGGCGGACCGGATGACGACGAGGTCGAACCGCTCCCAGTCGACCTCCGGGTCGTCCCAGGAGACGGTGGTGACATCGGCGTCCGCCGCGCCGAGCGAGCGTGCCAGCTCGGGGAGGTCACGGTCGAGGCCGGTCTCCAGCTGAGGCCTGCTGGTGACCAGGGCGATCGTGGGGCGGTCGGGTGACACTGGGCCTCCTGGGCTCGATTATTCGCCCCGCAGGCTAACAACTTCTGGACGTGCCCCCGACAAGATGCGAACAGGGGAGCAGATGTTCCCTGGAACAGGTGATCGTCACGCCAGAGATTGCATGTGGCCTCTGTGATTGACGATGATTACGGTGCGCAAGCGACGGGCTGCAGACCGTAGTTACAGCGCTCCCGGCTCATGTCCCATACGGGGTCCGGGAGTTGGAACATCCTGAAAGTCCCACAAGGAGAAGCACCACCATGAACATCATCACTGACGTCGTCGCCGGTATCGCCCACTTCCTCGGCTGGCTGGTCTGACGTCACCCAGAGGTACTCACAGCGACGCCGCCTCCCCCGTCCCAGGGGAGGCGGCGTCGCCGCGTCCGGCCCTCCGTCGGCTACTTCACCCCGACGGCCCGCACGATCTCCTGCGTGACGGAGCCGCCCCGGTCGTCCTTGGCCGAGGCCCGCAACGAGATGAACTCGGCGGAACCGGGCACCTTCAGCCTCCCGCTCCAGGCCGCCTTCGTGCCGTCCCGGTCCAGCTTCACCCCGGTCCAGCTCTTCCCGTCGTCGTACGACACCTCGAGCTTGCCGCCGCCGATGGTCCCGGTGTCCGGCGCGCCCTTGACGTACTCGGAGAAGATCCCCACCGGCACGCTCCGGCCACCCCGCACGTCACCCGCGAGGTCCGTGTCCACGTCGAAGCCGAGGTTGAGGAGCGGCAGGAAGGTCTTGCGGTCGCTCGGCGTCTCCTTCGACGTGAAGGTCCACTCGGAGTGGCCCTTCGTGGCCAGGCGCCACCGCTGAGGGTCGAGCGTCGTGTCCGTCACGACCTTGTACGCCGTCGGCTCCGGGCTCGCGTCCCATGCGTACGCCGCCGAGCTCCGGCGCCGGTCGACCAGCTTCCCGTCCGCGTGGACCTCGGTGAACTGCGTCATCGATTCGTCGTTCCACACGTCACCGAACCCCGTGTGGTCGGGCCCGGAATCGCCCCACCCGGGGACGTTGAACTCCAGGTCGTTCCCGGTCCGCTGCTGGCCCCAGCCAAGGCCCGTGCCCAGCCACGGGTGCCACACGGGCCTGAACCAGTTCAGCTCGCCGTGCTTGCCGCCCCGGTAGGCGACCAGGCCGCTCCGCTCCTCCAGGACGCCCGGACCGACCGACACCGACTCGTGCCACAGCTGGCCGGTTCCCGTGGACGCGTAATCCGTCCGCTCCACCGGATAGTCGATCTTCTCCTGGAAGCCGATCCCCACCTCGAAGGTGTCGGTCAGGGAGTAGCGGAACTCGCCGCCCGCGACGGGCTTCACCGCGTGAAACTTCGTGTCCAGGACGGCCAGTTCACGCTTCGACGGCTCGTACGTCAGGTCGCGGGGCACCGCACCCTTGTGGCCCTCCGAGACGTCGTAGACGTACGGGGTGCGTGAGGTCGCCGTCGTCTCCACGGTCCGGCCCGCCTTCGCAGCCGCCCGCAGCCGCGCGCCGTCGGCGGCGTTGACCGTGCCGATCCGCAGCGGCCGGTCCGCGTTGTCGTCCGTGCCGAACCAGGCGTTGAGCCTGCCCGGCGCGTCGTCCGTCACGAACAGCGCCTTCACCCCCGCGTCCTGGGCCGCCTGACCGAGCTGCGCGGGCGTCGCGTCCGATCCGGGGTCGCGCCGCGCGATCACGGCCTTGCCCTTGACGTCCTTGCCCGCGTACTCGGCCGCCGTGCCGCCGCCCACGTCCACGATCCGCAGTCTGCTCCGGCCGTCGCCCACCGTGCCGCCGGGCTGGGCGACCACCTCGCCGAGGCCCTTGACGTCCAGGGACGGCTTGCCGAGGCGCCAGACGGTGCGGTACTCGAAGCTGCCGTCGGTCACCTTCTCGGTGGGCGCCGCGAAGACGCTGTCGTACTTGACCGGCACCTGGACCGCGCCCTGCAGAACGGCGCCGTTCGCGCGGCGGTCGTACTCCATCAGGAGCTGGCGGGTCTCCGTGCGCTTGCCGACGTCCACGCCGATCTCGCGCAACGTGCGCCCGTCGAGCGTGACTTCGCGGTCCTTGTCGAGGACGATCTCGGGCGCGGCGAGGAAGCCAAGACCCAGGGAGTCCTTGCCGTTGCCGCCGCGCACGTCGAGGAAGGAGGAGAGCGCGTACGTGCCGGGCTTCAGGCGCAGCTCAAGCGTGCCGGACGCACCGACCTCCGTCTGGACGGGGTCGACCTGCTCCGCGAGCCGCTGGTAGACGAGGCCGGCTCCGGTCGCGGCGCCGTCGCGGTCCTTGACGTGGACGGTGAGCGTGTACCGCTCCTCCTCCTTGACCAGGCCGAACGCGGTGTGCGCGACAGGCTTCCCGGCAGCGCTCGCGACGATGCGGCCACTGGTGTTGCCGACGGCCGCCTTCGCGCCGTCGCCGGTCACCGTGGTCGACGCGGTGCCGTGCGCGGGGACGGTCAGCGTCTTGTCGGCGAGGGTGGCGACACCCTCGGCCGCTCCTTCGGCGGCGAGGCTCAGCTCCACCGCCGCGTCGGAGGCGTTCGTGTACGTCAGCGTCCTGGTGACGGGCTTGTTGTCCTCGTACGGCCAGGAGTAGGAGCCGAGGTCGGCGCTGCCGGTCGCGGTGACCCGCGCGTCGATCGCGTCGGGCACGCTGACCCGCCCCGCGCCCAGCTCGTACGCCGACGCGTCCAGTCGCGTGGACGTCGACATCAGGGCGTCCTTGAGGCGGTCCCCGCTCCAGTCGGGGTGCTTCTCGGCGAGCAGGGCGGCCACGCCCGCGATGTGCGGCGTCGCCATCGACGTGCCGCTCATCTCGGTGTAGTAGCCCTCACCTTCGGTGAGTTGGGAGCGGGCGGCGAGGATGTCGACGCCCGGCGCGGACAGGTCCGGCTTGAGGGCGTTGTCGCCGGCGCGCGGGCCCTGGCTCGTGAAGTAGGCGGCCTTGTCGGCGGAGTCGACGGCACCGACGGTCAGCGCGGAGTCCGCCGCACCGGGCGAGCCGATCGAGGAGGGGGCGCCGGTGTTGCCCGCGGCGATGACGAAGAGGGCGCCGGTCTCCTTGGAGAGGGTGTTGACCGCGGCCGCCATCGGGTCGGTGCCGTCGCTCGCCTCCTGCGAACCGAGGCTCATCGACACGACCTTGGCGCCGACGTCCTTGGACGCCCACTCCATGCCGGCGATGATCTGCGACTCGCTGCCGGAGCCCTCGTCGCTGAGCACCTTGCCGACGGAGAGCGCGGCGCCCGGCGCCACACCCCTCTCCTTGTCGGCCTCGGACTCGGCGCCGCTGCCGCCGACGGTCGACGCCACATGGGTGCCGTGACCGTTGCGGTCGGCGACCTCCTCGCCCGGGATGAAGCTCTTGGTGGCGTCCACCCGGCCCTTGAGACCGGGGTGGCCCGCGTCCACGCCCGTGTCGAGGACGGCCACCTTCACGCCCTTGCCGGTGAGCCCGGCCTCCCAGGCCTTGGGGGTGCCGATCTGCTCGTTGCTCTGCGCCATGTCGGCCTCGACCCGGCCGTCGAGCCAGATCTTGTCGATGCCGTCAGCGAGGCCCCCGCCCGAACCCGCTTTCGTACGCGCCGACTTGCCGGATCCCGGAGCGGAATCCGGAGCCGCATCCGGAGCGACGTCCCGCCAAAAGGTCCCCGGCTCGGCCGCCTTCACCGCCAGGCCGCCCACGCTGGGCAGCGCACGCACCTTGTCGGCGCCACGGGGCGTTGCCGGTCCTGAGTCCCGGCGGGCGTTCTTGCCGTACGTGACGATGAGCGGCAGCGCGCCGCCCTTCTCGTCCCCGAGCCCCTGGCGTATCAGCTCCGTCACGTCGAAGAGCCGCGCGTCGAGGGTGCCCGCGCTCAGGTAGGGCCGCGCCTCGTCCGGTACGACGGTGATGCGGTCCCCCGTGATCTCGCTCCGGACGGCTCCGGGGGCCCCGGCGGGCCGGTCGACGGTGACGGTCCTCTTGCCGCCGCCGAGTTCCGTCACGGTGACCTTGTCGCCGGTCACCAGGGTGACCGTGTGGGCGGCGCGCGCGGCGGGGGTGGCCCGCCCTTGCGGCGCGGCGGAAGGAGCCGCGGTGGCGGCCTGCCCGGCCGGCAGCAGCGCGAACGCGAGGCCGACGGCAGGCAGCAGCCTGGCTCTTCGCCACGCGGGGGATCGGGTCATGGGTGCCCTCTCTTCGTCGGACCCGGGCGGGGGTGGCTCCCGGGTGCTGCGAAAAGTGTCGGGGGGCTTGTGTTGCGGGGGTGTTGACGGGTGCTGGCGGGAAGCCGCCAGGGCACCTTTCCGCCAGCCTCACCCGTGCGCGTCCGGTGCCCGGGGCGCGGGTGACAGCCGCAAGGCCCTTCCGTAACAATGCGGTTGGCAGACGCGACAGGGTGCGACGGGGGCATTGATGGACGATCTGGTGGAGTTCACCACCGACGACGGCACACGGGTCGTCATGGCCGACGTGGAGGACACGCACGGCTCCCACCTCATCTCGCGCGGCGAAGGCCCCTCCCGCGCGGTCCGCACCTTCGAGGAGTCGCTCGCCGGAGCCCGCGCGGCCGCGGAGTCCGCGCTGCGGGTGTTCCGTGACGGCAGCCTGCGCCCGGACTCGGTGGAGATCGAGTTCGGCGTGCGGATGTCGGCGGAGGCGGGCGCGGTGATCGTCAAGGGCACGGCAGAGGGCCACTTGGTGGTGCGCCTCGCCTGGACCCCGGACGGGCCCGCCGCCGCGACCACGGCGGAGGCCACCCCCGCCCCATGAGCAGCGCATCGTGGCATGCCCGCATCGCGTGCGGAAGCGAGATCGGGGCGGGGTTCCTCGTGTCCGAGCGGCACGTGCTGACCTGTGCGCACGTGGTCCGCGGCAGCGGCGCGCCGATCACCGTCTCCTTTCCCCACCGCGGTGATGTCGGCGTCGTGAGCGCCGTCGTCGGGGCGCACGGCGGCTGGAACGGACACGGCGGCGACCTGGGAGACCTCGCCGTCCTGGAGCTCGCGCACACGGTGCCGGTGCGGCCCGCCGAGTTCGCGGCGCCCGACGACGCGTACGCCGAACCCCGCCCCCGGCTCCTGGTGTACGGATTCCCCAAGGGCTACCCCGAGGGCACCCTCGCCGAGTACCGCGCCACCGCCGCCCAGCGGATCGCCGACGAGTGGGTCCAGCTGGAGGCGTGGAGCGCGCACGGACAGCCCCTGGCGCCGGGGTTCAGCGGCGCGGCGGTGACCCTCGCGGACAGCAACCGCGTGGTGGGCATGGTGTCGGCCGCCGCCCGCGCTTCCAGCGGCGTACGCAACGGACGGATGCTGCCCACCTCCGTCATGGCACGCTACTGGCCCCCGCTCGGCGACCTGGTCCCCATCCCCGGCCATCGGCGACCCGCGAAGGAGCGGCTGCGCGCCCTGGTGGACCGGGCGGCGGACACGGGCGTCGCCCGTGACCCGGAGCGGCTGTACCGCGACGCGGTGGGCCCGCTCGGGCCGCCCGTGCCGCCGGAGGGCTTCGGCTCGCTGTGGTCGGCGGCCTGGTACATCCTCTGGGAGGTCGATGACCCGGACGCGGTGACGCGCCTCGCCGACCGTCTCGCGGGCCTGCTCGAAGCGCCCGCGGCCCCTGCCCCGCCGAAGCCTGGGCAGCCGGGGGAGCCGGGGGAGCCGCCCGCCTGGTCGCCCATCCTCGTCGAGATCGACCACAGCGGCGCGGGCGACGACCAGCTCCTGGTCGAGGTGTCCGCCTACCGCGAGGGGCTGCGCCACCCCGTGGGCTCGCACACCCTGCCCGCGGGGCGCGTGCGCGCGTACGTCCAGGAGCGCGTCGACGACGCCTTCTCCCATATCACCCCCGGAACCGACGAGTTGCTGGCCTTCGTGCTGCCCCGCGCGCTGCTCAACTGGCCGGTGGCCCGGTGGGAGTGCGGGGCCGACGACCCGACCCCGCTCGGCTGCTCGTACCCCCTCGTCGTGACCGACCGGTCGCGCCGCAAGGGCGGTCTGCGGCACCGGCTCGCCCGCAGGTGGGAGCACCTGGACGACGGCCCGGCGACCGTCCTGCACCGCGTGGAGTGCGGCACCGAGGAGAAACCCAACAAGCTGTGGGGCAGGCTGCGGCGCGACGGCGCCGACCTGGCCGGGTTCGCCGCCCCGCCACGCGCCGAACGCGCCGGCCCCGACGCCGACGTGACGCACTTCGATGTCTCGCTCACCGTGCCGGTCCCGGTCATCCTGTGGCCGCGCACGGGCTGCGAGGACCCCGGCCACCACGACGACACGACCTGCGCGGGCTCCGACTTCCTGGACCGCATCGCCGCCCACGTCGAGGGGCACGCGCCCGCCGAACTCCCGCGCACCATCCTCACGCTGCGGGAGGCCGCGGAGGCTTCGGACGAGCCGGACACCCACTGGGCGAGGGACGTCCAGCTCCTCTGGGACGACCCGCGCTGCTTCCCCGACACACCCGCCGCCCACCACCACTCCCCCGTCGCCTGAGCCCACCTCCCGACGCAGGAATACGGAGAACCCCGATCATGTCCCTGTGGCCCGTCTACACCGGCACGAACGAGCCCCACGACGGGATCACCCGGCTGCCTCCGCCGCCGCCCTGGCGCGCCTTCGACGGCGGCCCGGTCCTCGACACGCCCTCGGACGACGGCTCGGCGACCTCCCCGGACCGCGTCCACCGCGCGCACACGTACCGGGCCACGGAGACCTGCGTCCAACTGGTCAACGCGGCGCTGTACTTGCGGCGTCCGCTCCTGGTGACGGGCCCGCCCGGCAGCGGCAAGTCGAGCCTCGCGTACGCGGTGGCACGGGAGTTGGGCCTCGGCCCGGTGCTGCGCTGGAACATCACGAGCCGCAGCGCCCTGCACGACGGCCTCTACCAGTACGACCCGCTGTCGCGCCTGTACGCGGCGGGGCGCGCCCCCCGGGCCAAGGCGGCGCGGGACGGCGCGGGCGTCGAGGACCACCTCCGCCTCGGCCCGCTCGGCACGGCGCTCCTCCCCTACGAACGCCCGCGCGCCCTGCTCATCGACGAGATCGACAAGAGCGACCTGGACCTGCCCAACGACCTCCTGAACATCCTGGAGGAGGGCCAGTACGAGATCCCCGAGCTGGTACGGATCGCCAAGCACACCCCGAAGGCGGCCCTCCTGGCCGACGGCTCGGACGACCCGGTGACCGTCGAGCGCGGCCGCGTGCGCTGCCGGGCCTTCCCCTTCGTCGTCCTCACCAGCAACGGCGAGCGCGAGTTCCCGCCCGCGTTCCTGCGCCGCTGCGTCACGCTGCGCCTGCGCCAGCCCCGCGACGAGCACCTGGAGGAGATCGTCCGGGCCCACCTCGGCGAACCCGACGCCTACGCCCGCACGCTCATCGCCCGCTTCCTGGAGCGCGGCACCGGCGGCGAACTCGCCACGGACCAGCTCCTGAACGCGATCTACCTGACCGGCGCGGCGGGGGTCGACGCGGGGTCGCGCGACGAACTCGCGCGGCAGCTGATGCCCTATCTGACGCAGGCCGCGGATCCGGGCCCCGATGCCCTCTGACGCGCGCGGCCTCGGGCCCCATCCTCTCCCCGCCCGCCGCCTGACCGGCGGGGCGAACACCGGCAGGGCGAACACCGGCATGCGTACCCGCGACGTGCCCGCAGCGCACTTGACGCCCGGCCTGACGCAGACAGCTGAGCGGGGTCCCGATGCACTCTGACGCGCCCGGCCGCCGGGGCCCCGTCGCGCGGCTCGCCGATCTCCTCGCGGAGGCGGCGGCCGGGTCACGCCCCACGTCGACCGAGCTGGCCGAACTCCTCTGGCTCGCGGGGCAGATGGAGGGCGCCGATCCGACGCGGCCGGAAGCCTCCGCCGACGCGGCGCCGACGGAACCCACGCCACCGCAGGTGAGCCCGTCGCCGACTCCGCGCCCGGCCGATCCCGCCCCTGCTCCCGCGCCGGACGACCGGGTGCCGCTCCTGCTGCCCGCCCGGCCCGACGGAGACGCGTCGGCGGCCTCCGCTTCCCCCGAGGACCCGTCACGCGCCTCCGACGCACCGGCAACGGAAGCAGCGGACCACACCCCGGTCCGGGTCCCCGTCCCCCCGATGGTGACGCACCCCCTCACCCTGCAACGCGCTCTCCGTCCCCTGAAGCGCCGCGTCCCCTCCCCGGTGGGCCAGGTCATCGACGAGGAGGCCACGGCCGACCGCATCGCCCGCCTGGGCGGCCACCCGCGCGGCTGGCTGCCGGTCCTGCGTCCCGCCGAGGAACGCTGGCTGCGCCTGTGCCTGGTGCATGACGCGGGCCCCACCATGCCGATCTGGCGCCCCCTGGTCCACGAACTCCACACGGCGCTCGCCCAGTCCGGCATCTTCCGCACGGTGGAGCTGCACCGCGCGGAGGCGGACGGCACGGTCCCGCCCCAGGCGGCGCACGCCCCCGCGGCGGGCCGCACGGTCACCCTGGTGATCAGCGACTGCATGGGCCCGCAGTGGCGCGCAGGCGCTGCGGGCACCCGCTGGTACCGCACGCTGCGCCGCTGGGCCGCGCACCAGCCGGTGGCCGTGATCCAGCCACTCCCGGAACGCCTCTGGCGCACCACGGCTCTGCCCACGACCCCGGGCTCCCTCTCGGCCCCGCACCCGGCGGCGCCGTCCGCGGCCCTCGCCTTCACGCCGTACGCCGCCTCGGAGGCGCCGCCCGGCGAAGCGGTGCCGGTCCCGGTCCTCGAACCCGCCGGGACGTGGCTCTCCCACTGGGCGGCGCTGGTGGCGGGCGGGGCGCGGGTGCCGGGGGCGGTGGGGTGGCTGGGTCAGGCGCCCCCGGGCGCCGAGGCCGCCGCCGAGGACGTCACCCGGGCCTCGCCCGAGGACCTCGTGCTCCGCTTCCGCTCCACCGCGTCGCCCGAGGCGTTCCGCCTCGCGGGTCATCTCGCGGTGGGCGAGGCGCAGTTGCCGGTGATGCGGCTCGTCCAGGCCGCGGTGGAGGAGCGCCCGCGTCCGCAGCATCTGGCGGAGGTGATCCTCAGCGGGATGCTTTCCTCGGGCGGGGACGCCGGGTCCTATGAATTCCGGGACGGGGTACGGGACTTGCTGCTCCGTACGCTTCCCCGTACCGCGCGGGGACGCACGCGGGAGCTGCTCGCCCGGGTCGGCGGACTGATCGACGAGCGGGCGGGAACGGCACCGGGGGAACTGCGGGCGGTGGCGGCATCCGGCGGGGGCGCCGGGCCGGAAACTCCGGCGGGCGAGCCCTTCGCGACGGTCACTCCGGACAGTGTGCGGCAGCTGGGCGGGGGCCGGGGGCCGCAGCTGCTCGGCGACCGCTACCGGATGGTGCGGAGGATCGGGCAGAGCGGCAGCGTGTGGCTCGCGGAGGATCTGCGCCGGGGCGGCGAGCCCGTGGTGGTGCAGCGCTACCCCCAGGCGCCGCAGTGGCTCCGTGGCGACTTCACGCGGGCGGCGCGGCAACTGTCCCGGTTCCGTCATGCGCAGGTGGCGGCCGTACGGGACTACGCGAACGGCGAAGTCCCGTACGTGGTCATGGATTTCATCGAGGGCCGCAACCTCGCGGAACTTTTGGCGGACCACCCGGACGGCCTGCCCACCCACCTCCTCCTCGACCTGGTCCCGCCCCTCGCCCGCGCGGTCTCCGCCCTGCACACCGCGGGCATGACCCACGGCGCCCTCTCCCCTGACTTCGTGCGGCTCCCGCCGCACGGGGGCGCCGTGCTCTGCGGCTTCACCCTCATCCCCTACGGCGAGGAGAGCTGCCGGGCCGACCTCGCCGCACTCGGGCGCCTCGTACGCCAGATGTACACGGGGGCCGGCGAGGTTGCCGTGGAGGGCATCGACGAGGTGAGCTCGCGTCTGAGGCCAGGCCTCGGCGATCCCGGTGGTGCCGTCGAGCCCGGTGGCGTTGATGAGCCCGGTGGCCTGGGCGATCCCGGTGGTGTTAATGAGCCCGGTGGCCTGGGCGAGGCGCTCCTCTCGGCCGTCACGGATCTCGGCTCCGCCGACCCCGGGCGCCGGAGCCAGGCCCTCCAGCGGCTCACCCAGCTCTCCACGCCCGCGTCGCACGAACGCACGTACTCCCTGCTGGGTCCTCTCCGCGTCGCCCGCGGCGGCCGACCCCTCGCCACCGGGTCCGCCCGCGAGCAGGCCATGCTCTGCATGCTGCTGCTCGGGCGCGGGCGAGACGTGCCCCACGACGAGCTGCTCCACGGCATGTGGGGCGGGGGCGACAGGCCCGCGGACGCGCCCCGGCTGCTCGGGACCTACGCCTCCCGCCTGCGCAACGCGCTGGGTCCCGACTCCGTGGTGGCGGGGAGCGGCACGTACGCGCTGGCCCTCCCGACAGGCCCCGACGTCGTCGACCTGTTCCGTTTCCAGCGGCTGCACGACGACGCCCGTGACGCCCGTTTCGCGGGGGACTTCGTCCGGGCCCGCGAGCTGGTCGGGGCCGCCCTCGACCTGTGGCGCGGCACCCCCCTGGAAGGCGTGCCCGGCCCGGCGGCCCGCGCCACCCGCGCCGAGATCAACCGTCTCCGCCAGTCCCTGCTCCACGCGCGGCTGGAGCTGAACCGGGAGCTCGGCGCCACCGAACAGGAGCAGACGGAACTGACCGAACTCCTCCGCGAGTTCCCCGCCACCGAGGACGAGGTGCCGGCCCCCCAGGAGGAACTCCCCAGCGACCAGCTCGACGACCTCGGCGTCCAGCGGGAGACCGCGGACGACCAGCCGGTGACCCCGCCGACCACCCTCACCTTCGAGTACCTCGCGCGCCCGGCGGGAAGCCAGGAGGACGTACGGCAGAACCTGGGCCGGGAGATCTCCCACCTCCTCATCCGGGGCGGCATCACCCCCGATCAGTTCGCGATGCGTTCCCGCCCCCGCGGCTGGGACGTGACCGTGGCCCCCGAGGTGCACGTCCTGCACGTACTGACCACGACGGTCAACGAACTCCCGGCCGCGCTGGAGGCCTTCCCCGTGCTCGGGCTGGGGGTCACCTTCACCCATGAGCCGGACCCGACGGTCTCGGCGCCGACGATCCCGTCCGGGCCGCGTCATCTGCTCGGGCGCGACGGCAGACGCGCCGTCGTGATCGTCTCCAACGACCTGCACCAGCGCCTGACCCGCTCGGGCCGTCTGCCGCACCGGTTCGATCCGGTCCCGCAGTCCGACGACTGGTACTGCGAGGTGTCCACCGAGCCGCCCCCCGCCCCGCTGCCGGCGATCGTCGAAGCCGTCCTCCTCGGCTTCGACGGGACCCTCGCCCGGCTCTACTCGGACCAGTCCGCCCGGCATGCCGCCCGCGCCCTCACCGCCCTGATCGCCGAGCGGCGTGACCCCGAGGCGGCGCTGGCCGGCACGCCCCTCCTGCCCGGGGGTTCCACGCGGGGCGGCACGGCCGACCGCGTCCACCCCATGGACGTGCTGCGCCCCTTCGCCCGGCACCGCACGCTGGCCGAGGAACTGCGCCTGCGCCTGGAGGAGATCGAGATGCAGGCCGCGCTCACCGCGAAGCCGGAGCCGTACGTCGCGTCCGTCCTGCGCACCCTGGCCCAGCCGGAGAGGGCCCTTCGTCTTGCCGTCGTCACCGACACGTCGCCGCGGGCGGTGGTGGCCTATCTGGGCGCCAAGGGACTTCACCTCCCCGAGGTCGAGATCCACGGCCGTACCTCGGACCTCACCCTCCTCATGCCCGACCCCGACTGCCCGCGCCGCGCGCTGGAGCAGTTGGGCATCCCGGCGGACCGCTGCGTGATGGTCGGCTCCACGACGGCGGAGGCGGCCGCCGCGCGAAGCCTGGGCGTCGCCTTCATCGGATACGCCCCGAGCCCCAAGGCCCGCGAACGCCTCACGGCAACCGGCGCCCACACGACGATCAGCGACTTGTCACACCTGCCGGACATGCTGCCCCACCCCTGACCGCCCCTACGCCTCCGGCGCCCTCGCGTCGTAGCGGGCGAAGCCTCGCCAGCGCAGGGCCAGCAGCCCCACGGCCACGACGCACGCGATGCCGCCTCCCACCACCGCCAACGAGGGCGACCCCAGGTCCCCCACCGACCCCGCGATGAAGTCCCCGAGCCGCGGTCCGCCCGCCACGACCACGATGAAGACGCCCTGCAGCCGGCCCCGCATCTCGTCCGGCACGGCCGCCTGGAGCATCGTGCTCCGGAACACCATCGAGATGGTGTCCGCACAGCCCGCCACCGCGAGGAAGAACAGCCCGAGCCACAGATTCCGGGTCAGGCCGAAGACGGCGATCGCCGTGCCCCACCCGGCCACCGCGAACAGGATCGCCAGACCGTGCCGCCGGATCCGCCCCAGCCAGCCGGAGAACACCGCGCCGAGCAGCGCCCCCACCGCGGGCGCCGCGACGAGCAGGCCCACCGTCTTCGCGTCGCCCCCGAACCACACCACCGCCACCGCGGGGAACAGCGCCCGCGGGTGCGCGAACACCATCGCGCACAGGTCCGAGAAGAACGTCATCCGCAGGTTCGGCCGGGTGGCGAGGAACCGCAGCCCGTCGAGCACGGACGCCCGCTTCGCGCCCGCCCCCGACCCCTCGGGCCGCATCGCCGGCAGCCGCCACATCGCGTACAGGGACGCGCTGAAGGCCACCGCGTCCACCGCGTACGCGGCCTGGTATCCCCACAGGCCGACGATGAGGCCGCCCAGCATGGGGCCGAGCATCGTGCCGCCCGTCGTCGTGATCGACGACAGCGCGTTGGCCGCGGGCAACTGCTCCGGCGGCAGGAGCCGCGGGATCATCGAGGACCGCGCCGGCGAGTTCAGCGCGCCGCAGACCGCCTGCAGCGCGACCACGGAGTACAGGAACCACACGTGGTGGAAGCCCGCGAACGCCCCCGCGGCCAGGGCGACGGAGAGCCCGCACGAGCCGAGCGACGAGTAGAGGCCGAGCTTGCGCCGGTCCACGGTGTCCGCGATGGCGCCCCCGTACAGGCCGAACACGACCAGGGGGACCAGCGAGAAGAGCCCCACCAGGCCGACCGAGAAGCTGGAGTGCGTGATGTCGTAGACCTGGAGGGAGACCGCGAGCGCGGTCATCGCCTGGCCGATCCAGGAGATCGTGTTGCCGGCCCAGAGACGGCGGTAGTCGACGGACGTACGCAAAGGCGTCAGATCGGCGAGTATCCGCCTTTTCTCGACGGGCCCCTGGGGCTCCACTGGTAGCGGGGACAGCGGGGGGCCGTCGGCAGCTCCGGGTATGCGGGAGCCGTCGGCTTCGTCTTCTTCCGGGGGCGTATGCGTCACACGGGATGCTAACTGCGCCGCCCGCGACGCGATCAAGACCACCCGTGCGGCGGCACCCCACCCGGCTCAGCCCAACGCGCGCGCCGCCCGCGGCCACCGCACGATGCGAGATGGGACCGTCGTCCGACGGTCCGTACGGTCTGCGCTCTCGGGAGGATCTGCCATGACCGTCAGTCTGGAGCAGTTGCGCCGCTGCCACATCGCCGTCGACCTGGGTGCCGCGAGGACCCGGGTGTTCGTGAAGGGCGCCGGTCTCGTCGTCGACGAACCCAGTGCCGCCGCCGTGAACACACGGACGGGCGCGCTCATCGCGGTCGGCCAGTTCGCCGAGCAGATGACGGGACGTACGCCGGGCTACATCCGCGTCGTGCGGCCGGTCTCCGGCGGCACCGTCGTCGACATCGAGATGGCCCAGCGCATGCTGCGCCACCTCCTGGGCGAGAAGCTCCGCCGCACCCTGCGCCGCAAGCCCCGGCTGCGCGCCGCCGCCTGCACGCCGCACGACGCTGACCCGCTGGCCCAGCGCGCCGCCGTCGAGACGATGGTGGGGCTCGGGGCGCGCAGGGTCGAGCTGGTGGACACGCTCATCGCGGCCGCGGTCGGCTGCGGGCTGCCCGTCGAGCAGCCGGAGGCGACGATGATCCTGGTGTGCGGTGCCGCGACGACGCAGGTCGCGGTGCTGTCCCTCGGATCGATCGTGACGGCCCAGCGGATTCCGGTCGGCGGCGAGGCCATCGACAACGCGATCGTCCAGCACCTGCGCCACCACCACGAGCTGATGCTCCCCAGCCAGTCGGTACGTCCGCTCCAGCTGGCCCTGCGCGGCAACGGCCTCACCCAGCAGGGTCCCGAGTCGACCGAGATCCACGGCCGTGACGTCGCCACGGGCCTGGCCCGCTCGGTGCACGTGGACACCGCCGCCGTCCGCGAGGCGATCCACACGCCGCTCACCGCCGTGCTCGACGGCATCGGCAAGGTGCTGCGGGACTGCCCGCCCGACCTGGTCGCCGACCTGGCCGACCGCGGGATCATGATGGTCGGCGGCAGCGCGCTGCTCCCGGGCCTCGACCAGATGCTGCGGGACGCGACGGGGATGCCGGTGCAGATCGCCGAACGCCCGGACGTGTGCGCGGTGCTCGGGCTCGGGGCGATGCTGGAGGGCAAGATCCAGCCGCTGGTCCTCAACCCGCTCTCCGGCTGACCGGGCTCGGCGCGGGCACCTGATGGTCATGTTGACCGGCCCGGTGGCGAAGGCGTGGGTCGCCGCGCGATGAACGGCGACGACCTGCCCCTCTCCCTGGTGCCTCTCCTGGACGCGGTCCTCGGCGTGGGCTCGGACCTCGAACTGCACACCACGCTCCAGCACATCGTGGAGAGCGCGACCGAGCTGACCAGCGCGCGGTACGGCGCGCTGGGTGTCATCGACCCCGGGCCCGGCAAGCTGACGGACCTGTTCACGGCGGGCCTGACCGCGGCCGAGCGGGAGCGCATCGGCCCCCTGCCCGACGGCCACTCGGGCCTCCTGGGCACCCTGATCCGCGAGCCGAAGCCGCTCATCCTGGACGACCTGACGGCGGACCCCCGCTCGTGCGGCGTACCGCCCGAGCACCCGGAGATGCACAGCTTCCTGGGCGTCCCGGTGCACGTCCACGACGAGGCGTTCGGCAATCTCTACCTCACCGAGAAGCGCGAGGGCCGCTTCACCGAGGCCGACCTGCAACTGCTCCGCGTCCTGGCGAGCCAGGCGGGCATCGCGATCGGCAACGCCCGCCTGTACGAGGCGGCCAGGCAGCGCGAGCGGTGGATCGACGGCGCCGCCGCGGTCACCACGGCCCTGCTCACCGGCGAACCGGCGGCCGACGCGCTCCTGACGGTCGCCGAGCAGGCCCGCATCCTGGCGAGCGCGTCGGCGGGGGTGATCCTGCAGCCCACGGACCAGGGCGGCATGCGGATCGTCGCGGCGGCGACGGAGGAAGAGGACGGCGTCACGCCCCCGAGCGACGCGGGCGCCCACCCGAGCGCCCTCCAGAACGACCTCATCGGCACGACCATCGAGCCCGGCAGCGCGGTCCTGGAACAACTCCTCGGGGGCGAGCCGGTGTTCGTCGAGGACTCCGCGACCGACCCCCGGATGACCACGCACGTACGGACCAACTTCGGGCCCAGCATGATGCTGCCGCTGCAGGCGGGCGGACGGCTCATCGGGACGCTCGCGCTGCCCCGCCGCAGGGGTGAGCGCGCGTACACCTCCGTGGAGCGTCTGCTCGCCACCCAGTTCGCCTCACAAGCCGCGCTGGCCCTCGTGCTGGCCGACGCCCAGCAGAGCAGGCAGCGCCTCGCGGTGTTCGAGGACCGCGACCGCATCGCCCGCGACCTGCACGACCTCGTCGTCCAGCGGCTCTTCGCGACGGGCATGATGCTGGAGTCGACCCGGCGCAGGGACACGTCGCCGCAGGTGGAGTCCACCCTCGACCAGGCCGTGGACGAGCTGGAGTCCACCATCCAGGAGGTCCGCACGGCGATCTTCGCGCTCCAGCAGCCACCGGCCGACGCCCCGACCACGTTCCGCGGCAAGGTGCTCCGCGAGACGGCGGGCGCGGCGGCGGTGGTCGGCGTCCAGCCCTCGGTGCACTTCACCGGAGCCGTCGACGCCCGCGTCACGGAGCCGACGGCGGGCCACCTCCTGGCAGCCCTGCGCCGCGCCCTCGCCGCCGCGTCCCGCCGCCCCGACGTCACCCGCATCGAGGTGGCGGTGGATGCGAGGGCGACTCTGCCGGACGGCCGGACGGGCGTACGCCTGACGGTCTACGACGACGGCACGACGGACGGTGTCGGATCGGGCACGACAGCCACCTGGCAGGCACCTCTCTAGGCGGAGGCCGCTTCGTAGTGGTGGGCCCGCCCTCCGCGCCACTTCACCCACTCGGGATCGTCCAGGAAGTCCTCGGCGTCCGGCAGCCCGGCGAGGCGCAGGAACTCGACCACGTCCGCGTCACAGTGCGCGAGGCCGAGGATCTCCCCCCGGACCGTCACCCGGCGGCCTCCGGTGCCCGACGGCGGATGCACGGCGACCGGCGCGGCCGCCGCGGATCCGGCGTGCGCGTTCAACGGCGCTTCCGCGATTGCAGGTACCAGGCTGCGGCCAGACCGATGACGACCAGGACGATCAATATCTTCATGAGGCCCTGCTGCCCCGAATCCCTGGTCTGAAGCCAGGACGGGGAGGTTTGCGCTGCTGACGCAGGTGGAATCGTTCCTGCGCCCCAGCGCTTCGGTGGGGCGGGTGGGACTCGAACCCACGGCCGACGGATTATGAGTCCGCTGCTCTAACCGGCTGAGCTACCGCCCCTAACGGCGCGTCGCGCACATTTGTGCGCGCCGTCTGCCGCAGCATAGCCGCTCATACGATCTCCTGCTTCGGATGGTCGGCTTCGCTCGACCATGAGGACCGCAGGGCTGCCCCGATGGTTCCACCAGGCACGAAAAAGGACCCTTGAGGGCAATCCCAAGGGTCCTTCTCACAAGCTCTCCCGACTGGACTCGAACCAGTAACCTGCCGGTTAACAGCCGGCTGCTCTGCCAATTGAGCTACAGGAGACCGAGCTCCCCCGACTGGACTCGAACCAGTAACCTGCCGGTTAACAGCCGGCTGCTCTGCCAATTGAGCTACAGGGGATCGTCTCGTTGCATCGAACGCAGCTACCTGGGAACTCTCCAGGCGGCGGGCGGTCGCTGCGACACATACATTAGCGCAAGCAGGGGGGTGCTCCGCCAATCGGTATCCCCACCGCCCACACAGGGCAGCAGATGAGCGAACAGACGATCGATGCCGAGGCAAGGGAAGGGTGGCAGCCATGCGCTACCGGCTCACATTCGTCGCGGGACTGGCTCTCGGGTACGTGCTCGGTACCCGTGCAGGCCGCGAGCGCTACGAGAAGCTGAGGAAGTCCGCCCGCGAGTTCGCGCAGAACCCGGCGGTGCGCAACACCGTGGAGTCCGCGACGCAGCAGGGCCGCGACGTGGCGGGCAAGGCCTTCCACACCGTGTCCGAGAAGGTCGGGGACCGGGTCCCGGACTCGGTGGCCGACCGCGTGCGGTCGCTGCGCGAGCGCGGGCAGGGCAGCGGTGAGGACGACTGGGGCACCAGCAACACGTGACGGGGGCGGTCCCCGGGAGCTGAGGTACGGGTCACGTCGCGCGGTGCGGCAGAATTCCAGGCATGGGGATAGTCGCAGGGTTGGACAGTTCGCCCGATTTCACGCGCATCGTGGTCTGTGACGCGGACACGGGCGCCGTACTCAAGCAGGGCTATGCCCCGCATCCGACGGAGGGCCCCGATGGCGCGGGCCGTCCGTCGGACGTGGATCCGCAGGCGTGGCTGCTCTCGCTCGGCGAGGCGGCGGGCGGCGGGCTGCTCGAAGGCGTACAGGCCATCGGCGTCTCCGCGCAGCAGAACGCGGTCGTCCCCCTGGACCAGCACGGCAACACCGTGCGGCCCGCGCTGGTCGGCAACGACCGGCGGGCGCAGGTCGCGGCCGCCGATCTGATCGACGGGCTCGGCAGCCGCGAGGCCTGGGCGCAGGCCGTCGGATGCGTGCCGCAGGCGGCGCACCCCGTGACGAAGCTGCGCTGGCTGGCGAAGAACGAACCGGAGGCGGCGCGGCGCGTCGCCTCTCTCATGCAGGCGCACGACTGGCTGGTGTGGCAGCTCCTCGGGCGGCCCGCGCGGCGCACGAGCGACCGGGGCGGGGCCTCCGGCACCGGCTACTGGTCGGCGGCGACGGGCACGTACCGCCCCGATCTCGTGGAACTGGCGCTCGGCCACCAGGCGATGCTGCCGGAGGTGATCGGCCCCGCCGAGCCGGCGGGGACGACGCCCGAGGGGCTGCTGATCTCGGCGGGTACCGGCGAGACGATGGCGGCGGCGTTCGGGCTCGGGGTCCAGCAGGGCGACGCGGTCGTCTCGCTGGGTGCTTCGGGGTCCGTCATGGCCGTGCACCACGAGGCCCTGGTCGACGCGAGCGGGACGATCACCTCGCTCGCGGACGCCACCGGCATGCATCTGCCCGTGGTGCACACGCTGAACGCCGTGCGGGTGCTGCGCGGCGCGGCCGAGATGCTGGGGGTGCCTGATCTGGAGGGGCTCTCGGAGCTGGCCATGAAGTCGACGCCGGGTGCGCACGGGCTCGTGCTTCTGCCGTACCTGGAGGGCGAGAAGACGCCGAACCTGCCGCACGCCGCGGGCACCCTGACCGGGCTGCGGCGCGAGTCGATGCGGCCGGAGCATCTGGCGCGGGCGGCCTTCGAGGGCATGCTGTGCGGGCTCGGGGACGCCCTTGACGTACTGCGGTCGCGGGGCGTGGAGGTGCGCCGGGTCTTCCTGCTCGGCGCGGCGGCCGAGCTGCCCGCGGTGCAGGCGGCGGCGCCGATGCTGTTCGGCACGCAGGTCGTGGTGCCGCAGCCCGCGGACTACGCGGCGATCGGTGCGGCGCGGCAGGCGGCCTGGGCGCTGAACGGCCAACTGCCGTACTGGCAGGGCGCGGCCGCGCAGATATTCGAGCCGGGCGAGGAACTGGCCGTGGGCCAGGCGGTGCGCCAGCAGTACCGAACGGTGCGGGAGCAGGCTCATCCTGGGGCGCTCGCGGCGAGCGGCTCCTGAGGAGCGCACCTAGTTCTTGACCCGGACAAACTTTTTACCGGGTCATGACTTAATCGGTTGCACGCCCCCGGGTGCGGTACCGGAGGATAGGGGCGCCCGCTGCAGATCCCGCCCACGCCTCTCGAAGAGACCATGCTCATACGACTCCTGCGGGCCCACCTCAGCCCGTACAAGAAGCCCATCGCCCTGCTGGTGCTGCTGCAGTTCCTGCAGACGTGCGCCTCGCTCTACCTGCCCACGCTCAACGCCGACATCATCGACGAGGGTGTCGTGAAGGGCGACACGGGCTACATCCTGTCGTTCGGCGGCATCATGATCGCCGTCACCGTCGCCCAGGTGGTCTGCAACGTGGGCGCCGTCTACTACGGCGCCCGCACCGCGTCCGCGCTCGGCCGCGACGTCCGGGCCGCCGTCTTCGACCGCGTGCAGTCGTTCTCCGCACGGGAGTTGGGGCAGTTCGGCGCGCCGTCGCTGATCACCAGGACCACGAACGACGTCCAGCAGGTGCAGATGCTGGTCCTGATGTCGTTCACGCTGATGGTGTCGGCGCCGATCATGTGCGTCGGCGGCATCGTCATGGCGCTCGGCCTCGACGTACCGCTCTCAGGCATCCTCGTCGCCGTCGTGCCCGTCCTCGCGGTCTGCGTCAGCCTGATCGTGAAGCGCCTTCGCCCGCTCTTCCGCACGATGCAGGAGCGCCTGGACACGGTGAACCGCGTGCTGCGCGAGCAGATCACCGGCAACCGCGTCATCCGCGCCTTCGTCCGCGACGCGTACGAGAAGGACCGCTTCCGGAAGGCCAACGCCGAGCTGACCGACGTGTCGCTCGGCACCGGCAAGCTGCTCGCCCTGATGTTCCCGATCGTCATGACCGTCGTGAACATCTCGTCGATCGCCGTGGTGTGGTTCGGCGCGCACCGCATCGACAGCGGAGGCATGCAGATCGGGGCGCTCACCGCGTTCCTCGCGTATCTGATGCAGATCGTGATGTCCGTGATGATGGCCACCTTCATGTTCATGATGGTGCCGCGCGCCGAGGTCTGCGCCGAGCGCATCGAGGAGGTCCTGGACACCGAGAGCAGCGTGGTGCCCCCGGCCTCCCCCGTGACGGAGCTGCGGCGCCACGGCCACCTGGAGATCCGCGACGCGGGCTTCCGCTACCCCGGTGCCGAGGAGCCCGTCCTGAAGGCCGTCGGCCTGGTCGCCCGGCCCGGTGAGACGACCGCCGTGATCGGGTCGACCGGCAGCGGCAAGTCGACGCTGCTCAGCCTGGTGCCGCGGCTCATCGACGCCACCGAGGGCGAGGTCCTGGTGGACGGCGTGCCCGTACACACCATCGAGCCCGCGCTGCTCGCGCGGACCGTGGGCCTCGTGCCGCAGAAGCCGTACCTCTTCGCCGGCACGGTCGCCACCAACCTCCGTTACGGAAACCCCGACGCGACCGACGAGGAGCTCTGGCACGCGCTCGAAGTGGCCCAGGCCAAGGGCTTCGTCGAGAGCCTCGAGGAAGGTCTGGGCGCGCCCATCTCGCAGGGCGGCACGAACGTCTCCGGCGGTCAGCGCCAGCGCCTGGCGATCGCGAGGACACTCGTACAGCGCCCCGAGATCTATCTCTTCGACGACTCCTTCTCAGCCCTGGACTACGCCACGGACGCCGCCCTGCGGGCCGCGCTCGGCCGCGAGACCGCCGAGGCGACCGTCGTGATCGTCGCCCAGCGCGTGGCGACGATCAGGGACGCCGACCGCATCATCGTCCTGGACGAGGGCCGGGTCGTGGGGACGGGACGCCATCAGGAGCTGATGGAGAGCAACGAGACCTACCGGGAGATCGTGCTCTCCCAGCTGACGGAAGCGGAGGCCGCGTGATGGCCGGTCCGGGCGGACGGATGATGATGACGGGACCGGACGCCCGGTCCATCGACTTCAAGGGGTCCGGCAGACGGCTCCTCGCGCAGTTCAAGCCAGAGCGCACCACGATGTACGGGATGATCGCCGCCGGCGTGCTCAGCGTGGCGCTCACCGTGCTCGGCCCGAAGATCCTCGGCAAGGCGACCGACCTGCTCTTCGCGGGCATCGTCGGCCGTGACATGCCCGACGGGATCACCAAGGAGCAGGCCATCGAGGGCCTGCGCGACAAGGGCGACGGCGGAATGGCCGACATGCTCTCCGGGGTCGACTTCACGCCGGGACAGGGCATCGACTTCGACGCCGTGGGCGAGGTGCTGCTCCTCGCCCTGGTGACGTTCCTGATCGCCGGTCTGCTCATGATGATCTCGACACGGCTCTCGAACCGCGCCATCAACAAGACCGTCTTCCGGATGCGCGGCGACGTACAGGAGAAGCTGTCGCGGCTTCCGCTGTCGTACTTCGACAAGCGGCAGCGCGGTGAGGTGCTCAGCCGGGCGACGAACGACCTCGACAACATCGGCCAGACCCTCCAGCAGACCATGGGCCAGCTGGTGAACTCGCTGCTCACCATCGTCGGCGTCCTGGTGATGATGTTCTACGTCTCGCCGCTGCTCGCCCTGGTGGCACTGGTCACCGTGCCGCTGTCGTTCTTCGTGGCGACGAAGGTCGGCAAGCGGTCGCAGCCGCAGTTCGTGCAGCAGTGGAAGTCCACCGGCAAGCTCAACGCGCACATCGAGGAGATGTACACCGGGCACACCCTGGTGAAGGTCTTCGGGCGCCAGGAGGAGTCGGCGAAGGCGTTCGCCGAGCAGAACGACGCGCTGTACGAGGCCGGTTTCAAGGCGCAGTTCAACAGCGGGGCCATGCAGCCGCTGATGTTCTTCATGTCGAACCTCAACTACGTGCTCGTGGCCGTGGTGGGCGGCCTCAGGGTCGCGTCCGGCGCCCTGTCCATCGGTGACGTGCAGGCCTTCATCCAGTACTCGCGGCAGTTCTCGATGCCGCTCACACAGGTCGCCTCGATGGCGAACCTGGTGCAGTCCGGTGTCGCCTCCGCCGAACGGGTCTTCGAACTGCTCGACGCCGAGGAGCAGGACGCCGACCCGGTGCCCGGGATGCGTCCCGACCAGCCGCGCGGCCGGGTCGAGATGGAGCAGGTGTCCTTCCGCTACGAGAAGGACAAGCCGCTCATCGAGGACCTGTCCCTGAAGGTGGAGCCCGGCCACACGGTGGCCATCGTCGGCCCGACCGGCGCGGGCAAGACCACGCTGGTCAATCTCCTCATGCGGTTCTACGAGGTCACCGGCGGGCGCATCACGCTCGACGGCGTCGACATAGCGGAGATGTCACGCGACGAACTGCGGTCCGGCATCGGCATGGTGCTCCAGGACACCTGGCTGTTCGGCGGCACCATCGCGGAGAACATCGCGTACGGAGCGGCCAAGGACGTCACGCGTGAGGAGATCGAGGAGGCGGCGCGGGCGGCCCACGCCGACCGCTTCTGCCGCACCCTGCCCGACGGCTACGACACGGTCATCGACGATGAGGGCACGGGGGTGAGCGCGGGCGAGAAGCAGCTCATCACGATCGCGCGGGCGTTCCTCTCCGACCCGGTGATCCTGGTCCTCGACGAGGCGACCAGCTCGGTCGACACCCGTACGGAGGTGCTCATCCAGAAGGCGATGGCGCGGCTCGCCCACGGGCGGACCTCGTTCGTCATCGCGCACCGTCTCTCCACGATCCGCGACGCGGACACCATCCTGGTGATGGAGAACGGGTCGATCGTGGAGCAGGGCACGCATGACGACCTGCTGGCCGCCGAGGGCGCGTACGCGCGTCTGTACGCGGCTCAGTTCGCGCAGGCGGTGGCCGAGGTCGACTAGCTCCTGCACGGGGGCTAGTCCAGATAGCCCCTGAGCTGGTCCGCGAAGGCGTGGTCCCGCAGCTTGTTGAGGGTCTTGGACTCGATCTGGCGGATGCGTTCGCGTGTCACGCCGAAGATGCGTCCTATCTCCTCCAGGGTGCGGGGCCTGCCGTCGGCGAGGCCGTAGCGCAGCTGGACCACCTTGCGTTCGCGCTCGCCGAGCGTGGACAGGACCGCCTCCAGGTGCTCGCGCAGCAGGAGGAAGGCCGCCGACTCGACGGGGCTCGTCGCGTCGCCGTCCTCGATGAGGTCGCCGAGCGCGACGTCGTCCTCCTCGCCCACGGGCGCGTGCAGCGACACCGGCTCCTGGGCCAGGCGAAGGACCTCGCTGACCCGCTCGTGCGGCAGGTCGAGGTGCGCGGCGACCTCTTCGGGCGTCGGTTCGTAGCCCCGCTCCTGGAGCATGCGGCGCTGGACGCGGACGACGCGGTTGATGAGCTCCACGACGTGCACGGGGACGCGGATGGTGCGGGCCTGGTCGGCGAGGGCCCGCGACATCGCCTGACGGATCCACCAGGTCGCGTACGTGGAGAACTTGTAGCCGCGGGCGTAGTCGAACTTCTCGACCGCCCTGATCAGGCCCAGGTTTCCCTCCTGGACGAGGTCGAGCATGGTCAGTCCGCGCCCGACGTACCGCTTGGCGACGGAGACGACCAGGCGGAGGTTGGCCTCGATCAGGCGGCGCTTGGCCATCCGCCCTGCGACCACCAACTTGTCCAGGTCAAGAGCGAGTTGCGAGTCCAGGTCGGTGGCGAGGCGCAGCTTCTCCTCGGCGAACAGGCCGGCCTCGACGCCGCGCGCCAGTTCCACTTCCTCCGCCGCGGTGAGCAGGGGGATGCGGCCGATCTCGCGCAGATACTGGCGGAACAGGTCGGATGAGGGGCCGCCGGTGTCGGCGCGGCTGCGGGGCGCGGGCGGCAGGGGCAGCTCGCCGCTGTCCGGTTCGAGTGCCTCCGGGGCGTCCGGGGGCTCGGGGGCCGCCTGGACCCCGGGGCTTTCGTGACCCGCCTCCGGGTGCCGTGCGGGGCGGCCCTGCTGCGGCACGGCCGCGATGACGTCCGTATCCGCCGCTGCCTCCGCTTCCGCGGCAACGGCGGTCTCGCTCTGGCTGAGGGTCTGGGTCTGCACGGGGGCGACCTCCATGATGATCGCTGCTGAGGCGTGCGGCAGCGGTACAGCGGGATCGGCTTCCACGGCCTCGCCGCTGTCCGTCCCGAACACGATGTGTGGAATCGCGGGTGTACCGGTTCCGCATCCGCTGTCTGCGGGCCGGCCGCGCTCCGAGGACTCAGGCACCGCACCCCAGTGTGGGGTACGACACACGGCCGCCACGAGGGGCGTGCGGTGACTTTTTGAGTCCGGTGCGTGACCGATCGGTTACCCGACGGGTAACCAATCAGCCGTCGGACGAACCTCAGAGTGCGTCGGCGCCGCGTTCGCGGAGGGCCTGGGCGTACTGCTGGAGGATCCACAACTCGTTCTGGACCGCGGCCAGTTGTGCGGGGTCGCCCTGGGCGCTCAGGCGGGTCAGGCTGCCCTGGACGTCACGGATACGGCGGTCCACGGCGCGCAGCCTGACCTGGACGAGCTGCATGCCCGCGTAGATCTCGTCCACCTGCTTGCGCAGGATCGCCTCGACGGCCAGTTCGGTGACCATGGCGCGGACCGTGTCGTCCGGCGCGGCGTCCAGGACACGGGCGAGGTAGGTCTGCGGTTCGGGGATGCCCGCCTCGGCGCCGCCCGCTTCCTCGACGCACCGGCGCACCGCCGCGTACGGCGGCGCGGTGAACTCGTCCACGCCGTACGCGTCGAAGGCCGGGGAGACCAGTTCCGGGCGCTGCAGGGCCAGCTTGAGCAGCTCGCGCTCGGTGCGGTGGGCGGGGCTGCGCAGGGTGAGCGCGGGGCCGGAGGGCCCTGCGGGCACAGACGGCGCGTACTGCTGGCCACGGGGTGGGCCTTGCTGCGGGGCCGGGCCCCTGCCACCCCGGTCGCGGGCCCAACGCGCGAGCTGGGCCACGCGCTTGACCACGAACTGGGTGTCCAGGATGCCGAGCATCCCGGCGAGCTGGACGGCCACCTCGTGCTGCGCGCCGCTGTTCTTGATGCGGGCCACGACCGGCGCCGCCTCGTCCAGGGCGGCGGCGCGGCCCGCCGGGGTCTCCAGGTCGTAGCGGGCGACGATCTGGCGCAGCGCGAACTCGAAGAGCGGCGTGCGGGGTTCCACGAGGTCGGCGACCGCCGAGTCCCCCTTGGCGAGGCGCAGCTCGCAGGGGTCCATGCCCTCGGGCGCGATGGCGATGTACGTCTCGGCGGCGAACTTCTGGTCGTCCTCGAAGGCGCGCAGGGCGGCCTTCTGGCCTGCCGCGTCACCGTCGAAGGTGAAGATCACCCGCGCCGAGCCGTTGTCCATCAGGAGGCGGCGCAGGATCTTGATGTGGTCGCCGCCGAAGGCGGTGCCGCAGGTCGCGATGGCCGTGGTGACACCGGCGAGGTGACAGGCCATGACGTCCGTGTACCCCTCGACGACGACCGCGCGGGAGGTCTTGGCGATCTCCTTCTTGGCCAGGTCGACCCCGTAGAGCACCTGGCCCTTCTTGTAGATCGGCGTCTCGGGGGTGTTGAGGTACTTGGGGCCGTTGTCGTCGTCGCGCAGCTTGCGCGCGCCGAAGCCGACGACCTCGCCGCTGATGTCGCGGATCGGCCACATCAGGCGGCCGCGGAAGCGGTCGATGGGGCCGCGGCGGCCCTCCTGGGAGATGCCGGAGAGGACCAGCTCCTTGTCGGTGAAGCCCTTGCCGCGCAGGAACCGGGTGAGGTGGTCCCAGCCCGCGGGGCTGTAGCCGACACCGAAGTGCGCCGCCGCTGCCTGGTCGAAGCCGCGCTCGGCCAGGAACTTCCGGCCGATCTCGGCCTCGGGGCTCTCCAGCTGGTCCACGTAGAACTGAGCGGCGATCTTGTGGGCCTCGACCAGACGGATGCGCTCGCCGCGCTGGCTCGTGGGGTTGTACCCACCCTCCTCGTACCGCAGGGTGATGCCCGCCTGGGCGGCGAGGCGCTCGACCGTCTCCGAGAAGGTGAGGTGGTCGATCTTCATCACGAAGGCGATCGTGTCGCCGCCTTCCTGGCAGCCGAAGCAGTGGAAGAGACCCTTGCTGGGGCTGACCTGGAAGGACGGTGACTTCTCGTCGTGGAAGGGGCACAGGCCCTTGAGGTTGCCTCCGCCCGCGTTCCGCAGCTGGAGGTAGTCGGAGACCACGGCGTCGATCGGGACCGCGTCCCGAACCGCCTTCACGTCCTCGTCATTGATCCTGCCTGCCACGTAGGAATACTACGGCCCTGCTGTGACACTCCCGCCCGGCCCGTCACCCGAGCAGCGACTCCAGGGGGACGGACGGGTCGGAGAGGGCCTCGGCGGGCGGCCGCGCGCCCGCGCGGATCAGCCTCTGGATCGGGTCCGTGACGTCCCACACATTCACGTTCATCCCGGCAAGGACCCGGCCCTCGCTCAGCCAGAAGGCGACGAACTCCCGCTTCCCCGCGTCGCCTCGGACCACGACCTGGTCGTACGTACCCGGCGGCGCCCACCCCGAGTACTCCAGGCCCACGTCGTACTGGTCCGAGAAGAAGTAGGGCACGCGGTCGTACGTCACGTCCTGGCCGAGCATCGCGCGGGCCGCGGCCGGACCGCCGTTCAGGGCGTTCGCCCAGTGCTCCACGCGCAGCCTGGTGTCGAAGAGCGGATGCTGGACGGCGGCCACGTCGCCCGCCGCGAAGATGTCCGGGTCCGAGGTCCGCAGCGAGGCGTCGACCACGACACCGCCGCCGTGCGTGCGGTCGGCGATCTCCAGGCCCGCAGCCTCGGCGAGCCCGGTGCGCGGGGCCGCGCCGATCGCGGCGAGCACGTCGTGTGCCGGGTGCTCCTCGCCGTCGTCCGTGCGGGCCGCCAGGACCAGGCCGTCCTCCCCCGCGATCTCGGTGAGCGTGGCGCCGAAGTGGAAGCGCACCCCGTGCTCGGCGTGCAGGTCGGTGAACATCTGGCCGATCTCCGGGCCGAGGACCGCGTGCAGCGGGGTGGCCTGCGGCTCGACGACGGTGACCTCCGCGCCGTACGTCCGCGCGGCGGCGGCGACCTCGAGGCCGATCCAGCCGGCTCCGGCGATCACCAGGTGGCCGTTGTCCCGGCCGAGACCGGAAAGGACCTGGCGCAGCCGGTCGGCGTGCGCGAGGCGGCGCAGGTGGTGCACGCCGACCAGGCCGGTGCCGGGGACGTCGAGGCGGCGCGGCTCCGCTCCCGTGGCGAGCAGCAGCTTGTCGTAGTGGATGACGTCGCGGTCACCGAGGCGGACGGCCTTGGCCTCGCGGTCGATGGAGACGACGGTCTGGCCGAGATGCAGCTCCACGTCCGACTGCGCGTACCAGGAGGGTTCGTGGACGAAGACGCTGTCGCGCTCCTCCTTGCCCAGGAGGTATCCCTTCGACAGGGGCGGGCGCTCGTACGGGTGGTCGCGTTCGTCGCCGATGAGGATCACCCGGCCGGTGAAGCCCTCCGACCGGAGCGTCTCGGCCGCTTTCGCGCCCGCGAGTCCTCCTCCGACAATGACGAACGTCTGATCCGCGTCGACCACTTGATGCCTCCTCAAAGCCTTGCCGTCAGGGGAGCGTCCCGCACGGAGCGTGATGCGGGAAGGGGTTGCGGCCCGATCCGGCCAGTTTTCGTCACGCCCCGTGGTCGATCGGCTCATTCCGCATATGTCAGCTCTGTCTCGCCGTGAGCCGCGCGTGCAGGGAACGCGCGGCGGCGTCCGTGAGGGACGCGATCTGGTCGACGACCACGCGCAGGGCCGCGCGGTCGTCGGGCGCCGTGTCGTACAGCGCGCGGAACTGCGGGTCGAGACCTTCGGGGGCCCGTGCCGTGAGCGCCTCGGCCAGCTCGGCGACGACGATCCGCTGATCCGCGCGCAGCCGCTCCTGGGCGGGGCGCTGCATCACATACCGGTCGGCGACGGCCTTGAGGACCGCGCACTCGTGGCGGGCCTCGCGCGGGACGACCAGTTCGGCCGCGTACCGCGTGAGGGGGCCCTTGCCGTACCGCAGGCGGGTGGCGGTCTCGGCGGCGAGGCAGAAGTGGCCGATGAGCTGGCTGGTGGCGTCCTTCAGGCGGCCCTGGGCGATCGCCGAGCCGTCGTACCCATGCGGCCACCACTCCTGGTCCAGGAGGCGGTCGAGGGCCTCGGAGAGCTCTTCGGGGTCGGTGTCCGCGGGCACATAGCGGCCGATGGCGACGGCGAAGATGTCCCGGCGCTCGGGCTCGGCGTGCAGGAGGTTCGGGTCGAGGTGCCCGGCGTGCAGGCCGTCCTCGATGTCGTGCACCGAGTACGCCACGTCGTCCGACCAGTCCATGACCTGGGCCTCGAAGCAGGTGCGGCGCCCTGGGGCCTCCTTGCGGACCCAGTCGAAGACCGGCCGGTCGTCCTCGTAGACCCCGAACTTGGGCGAGTCCGGGTCGGTGGGGTGGGCGCCGCGCGGCCAGGGGTACTTGGTGGCGGCGTCCAGGGCGGCCCGGGTGAGGTTGAGCCCCACGCCGACCAGTTCGTCCGTCTCCTCGCTTCTCACGAAGCGCTTCGGCTCGATGCGGGTGAGCAGGCGCAGGGACTGGGCGTTGCCCTCGAAGCCGCCGCAGCTCTCGGCGACCTCGTTCAACGCCTGCTCGCCGTTGTGGCCGAACGGCGGGTGGCCCATGTCGTGCGAGAGGCAGGCGGTCTCCACCAGGTCCGGGTCGCAGCCGAGGGCGGCGCCGAGCTCGCGGCCGACCTGGGCGCACTCCAGGGAGTGCGTCAGGCGGGTGCGGGCACTGGCGTCCCACGCCTCGTTGCTGCGCGTGCCGGGGGTGACCACCTGGGTCTTCCCGGCGAGGCGGCGCAGCGCGGAGGAGTGCAGGACGCGCGCGCGGTCCCGTTGGAAGGCGGTGCGCCCCGGCCTCTTGTCGGGCTCGGTGGCCCATCGCTCGACGGCGGCCTTGTCATAGGCCGCCTCTTCGTCGTACCCGTTCGGTGCAGTGCCTTCCATGCACCGACAGTAAACGCAAGGAGTGACAAAGAGGGCTTCAGGGCACCTCGGTGGCCGACAGGCGACGGTCAGGCGGAGGTCAGCTGACGGGGCGGCAGGTGCGTGGCGGAGGTGGCGGGAGTGGCGGGCGTGGTCGCGCGGGCCTTGTCGTAGCGGTGCAGGAGGAGCTGGGCCATCGCCGGGTGGTCGCCAAGCGGGGCCGACGCGATCCAGGGGGCGGCGTCGGCGCACTGCGTGGCGAAGCGGCCGGGCGCGGTGAAGTACGAGGCCACGGCGGTGCGGTGGCGGCCACGTGCGGCGAGGGCGCGCACCGCGGCGGCCACGCTGAGCGGGGCGGCCGCGGTCGGCGTGGCGTACGCGGGAATCACCGGTACGCCGAGCCGCTGGGCGAGGAGCTCCGCCGTGCGCCGGGTGTCCGTGGCGGAGTCGGGGTCGCGGGAGCCGGCCGCGGCGAGGACCACGCCGCCGGTGCGCCGGGCGGCCCGGCCGCGCTCGGCAGGCCAGCCCGCCTCGACGAGCCGGTCGTGCAGCGCGTCGACCAGCAGAGAATGCGGGCCGAGCGCGGCGGCGAGGCGCGTGTCGAGGTGCGGGGCCAGGGCCGCGGCCTCGGGGATGTCGTGCTTGACGTGGTAGCCGCGGCTGAGCAGCAGCGGCACGAGGACGGCGGAGCCGTCGGACTCGGCGAGGGTGTCGCCGAGCAGGGGTTCGTTCAGCTCGATGTGGCCGAGGCGCACGGTGAGGCCGGGCCGCAGCTCACGGACCCGTGCCAGGAGCGCCGTGACGGTGGCGAGGGCGCGGGGGTCACGGCTGCCGTGGGCAACCACGACGAGGTCGGGCGCCGATGCGGGGCGCCGCGGGGCGGGGCGGCGCCTGCCGTCGAGCGAGACGAGGGCGAGCTGGCTGCCGAGCTGGCTGGTGATCCGGTTCATGAGGTGCGCCGTACTTTCGAGAGGGGTGCTGCCGGGCTCGTCGCGACATGGATTCCACGGCGTCATGGACCGAGGATGACCGCGGGGCGTTTCGGTCGCGTTGCGTGCCGGTGACGGGTCCTTTCGGCCTGGCTCACCGTCGGCGGCGCAACGTTGTCAGTGCGGTCGCTTACCGTTGGGGGCAGTGATCGGATCGGGGGGATCCGGCCGGGGGCACGGGGGAACGGGGAACGGGATGAAGCGTCCTGGGTGGGTGAGGCGTCCGGGGTGGACGCGGTCGCCGTGGATGCGACTGCCGCGGGTGCGGGTGCCACGGGTGCGGGTGCCGCGGACGCGGCAGGGGCAGCGGCGGGCCGTGCAGACCTTCATGGCCCTCTGCGTGGTGGCTCTGCTGCCCGCGACCTGGCTGTTCGTGACGGCGGAGGGACGGTTGCACACGACCGCCGACGTGCCGCGCACGCGGGTCGCGGTGGTCTTCGGCGCCGGCCTGTGGAAGGGCGAGCCCTCGCCGTATCTCGCGCACCGTCTCGACGCGGCGGCGGAGTTGTACGAGGCGGGGCGGATAGAGGTCGTCCTGGTCACCGGCGACAACAGCCGCGAGGAGTACGACGAGCCGGACGCCATGCGCGCCTATCTGACCGAGCACGGGGTGCCGGGGCGGCGGATCGTCAGTGATTACGCGGGCTTCGACACCTGGGACTCGTGCGTGCGCGCCAAGAAGGTGTTCGGCGTGGACCGGGCGGTGCTGATCAGCCAGGGCTTCCACATACGCAGGGCCGTCGCGCTGTGCCGCGCGGCGGGCGTCTCGTCGTACGGGGTCGGGGTCGACGCCAAACACGACGCGACCTGGTACTACGGCGGCGCGAGGGAGCTGTTCGCGGCCGGCAAGGCGGCGGTGGACTCGGCGTTTCGACCGGATCCGCGGTTCCTCGGGCCCCGGGAGCCGGGCGTGGACCGGGCCCTGGCCGCGGCTCGCTAGCGCTGGCCTTTGGCGGGGAGCGGGGGTGCGTCTGCCTTGTTCCGGTCGTCCCCCGGGTGCGGGTCGTGGTCCGTCCTCGCGCAGTTCCCCGCGCCCCTGAAGGGGCACGACCGTCCTCGCGCCGTTCCCCGCGCCCCCAAAACGGGCGCGGCGGCTCACAGTGGGGGGCCGAGCTTGCTGAGGTTGGGTTACCGCGTGTGTAACCCGATGGCGTCGGGGGGTGTAACAAGCGCGGCGGAAGCTGGGTCGTATGCACACCAAGGCGACGCCCACCCACTGTCCGTACTGCGCGCTGCAATGCGGGATGGGCCTGACCACCGGGCCCGGCGGCACGGAGGTCGTGGAGCGTCCCGAGTTCCCCGTGAACGGGGGCGCGCTGTGCGGCAAGGGCCGCACGGCGCCCGCTGTGCTCTCCTCCCGGGTGCGCCTGACCGAGCCACTCATCCGATCCCACGCCACGGGCCGGCTCGAACCGGCCACCTGGGAGGAGGCCGTCGCCCGCGTCGCCGAGGGCCTTTCCCGCACGGGTACGGAACATGGCGCGGACGCGTGCGGAGTGTTCGGCGGCGGGGGTCTGACCAACGAGAAGGCGTACGCCCTGGGGAAGTTCGCGCGGGTGGCGCTCGGCACGTCGCAGATCGACTACAACGGCCGGTTCTGCATGTCGTCGGCGGCAGCGGCGGGGCAGCGGGCCTTCGGGCTCGACCGCGGTCTGCCGTTCCCCCTGGAGGACATCCCGCGCACCGGCTGCGTGATCCTCGTCGGGTCGAACCTCGCCGAGACGATGCCGCCCGCGCTGCGCTATCTGACGGAGCTGAAGGAGAACGGCGGCAAGCTGATCGTCGTCGACCCGCGCAGGACCCGCACCGCCGAGCAGGCCGACCTGCATCTGGCGCCGCGCCCCGGCACCGACCTCGCCCTCGCGCTCGGCCTGCTGCATCTGGTGGTGGCCGAGGGCCGGACGGACGAGGCGTTCATCGAGGAGCGGACGACCGGCTGGGAGGACGCGCGGGCGGCGGCGATGGCGCACTGGCCGGAGTACGTGGAGCGGATCAGCGGCATCCCCGTGCCCCGACTGCGGGACGCGGCAGCGATGTTCTGCGGCGCCGAGACCGCGATGGTGCTCACCGCGCGCGGACCCGAGCAGCAGTCCAAGGGGACGGACACGGTGGGCGCGTGGATCAACCTCTGCCTGGCGACCGGCAACGCGGGCCGCCCGCTCGCCGGGTACGGCTGCCTGACCGGGCAGGGCAACGGCCAGGGCGGTCGGGAACACGGTCAGAAGGCCGACCAGTTGCCCGGCTACCGCAAGCTGACGGACCCGGCGGCGCGGGCGCATGTGGCGGGGGTGTGGGGCGTCGACCCGGACTCGCTCCCGGGTCCCGGCCGGTCCGCGTACGAGCTGCTCGACGCGCTCGGCGGGGACATCAGGGCACTGCTCCTGATGGGCTCCAACCCGGTCGTCTCGGCGCCGCGCGCCGCGCATGTGGAGGAGCGCCTGCGGTCGCTCGACTTCCTGGCCGTGGCCGACGTGGTGCTCTCCGAGACGGCCCAACTGGCCGATGTCGTGCTGCCGGTGACGCAGTGGGCCGAGGAGACGGGCACGGTGACGAACCTGGAGGGGCGGGTGCTGCTGCGCCGCAAGGCGGTGAGCGCTCCCGACGGCGTACGCAGCGACCTGGACGTGCTGCACGGTCTCGCCGCGCACCTGGGCCACGAGAAGGGTTTCCCGACGGACCCGGAGGAGGTCTTCGAGGAGCTGCGCCGGGCGAGCGCGGGTGGCGTGGCGGACTACTCGGGGATCTCGTACGCACGCCTGAAGGAGGGCAACGGGGAGGGGGTGTTCTGGCCCTGCCCCGCGGTCGAGGCCCCCGAGACGGCGCAGGCCGAACACCCCGGCACCCCGCGCCTGTTCCTCGACGGGTTCGCCACCGTGGACGGGCGGGCGCGGTTCGTGCCGGTGGCCCATCGCGGCGCCGCCGAGGAGCCGGACGCGGAGTATCCCGTGCTCCTGACCACCGGGCGGGTCCTCGCGCAGTATCAGTCGGGGGCCCAGACGCGCCGCGTCGACGAGCTCAACTCCGCCGCCCCCGGGCCCTTCGTGGAGCTGCATCCGCGGCTCGCCGCGCGCCTCGAGGTCGAGGAGGGCGAGCCGCTGACCGTCGTCTCGCGGCGGGGGCGGGCCGTGGCCCCGGCGCGGATCACCACCGCGATCCGCTCCGACACGGTCTTCATGCCGTTCCACTGGCCGGGCGAGGGCCGGGCCAACTCCCTGACCAATCCGGCGCTCGACCCGGTCTCGCGGATGCCGGAGTTCAAGGTGTGCGCGGTGCGGCTCGAACGGGCCGGGGGCCGGGCATGACAGCGGGCCGGGGGAAACCGCCCGGCCCGCGGTCAGAGGGTGAGGGTCAGCAGGTGCGTCCCACGTAGTGCGCGCCCTGGATCTTGCTCGCCGAACCGAGCCAGAGCTTGCCCGGACCCACACAGCGCTCGTAGTCGGGGGCCATGGCCACCTCCACCTTGATGACGACGTGCGAGCCGTCGCCCGTGCAGTGGTTGTAGAACGCGTCGCTGCCCGTCTCGTAGAACCCGCAGGGGTTCATGACGGCGGCCGGGGCGTGAGCGGACGCGGCGGCCGCCACGGGGAGGCCGAGGGTGAGGGCTACGGCGCCGACGAGGGCCGGCAGCGAACGGCGAAGGCTCATGGGGCAACTCCTGCTGAGGACGTGGTGCTCACGCACCGACTCGCGCACCGACTGGTGCACACGGAGAGTCCCACAGCGACAACCCTTGGTGATCATGCGCTTCGCGTGGGTCGCTCGCACGGGTGATTCAGTCCACCAGATCGAGTTGCAGGCGTTTGAGCTGCACAAAGTGCGTTACCGCCGCGCCTCAGCGGCCGGACCGGAACGACACCCAGTCCCCTCCCCCGATCACCGCCCCCGACGCCCTCAGCCGCGCCGCCACTCGCGGCGCCGCCACGTACACCCACGCGTTCGCCGGAGCCCCGTCCAGGAGGATCACCTCGCGCTCCACGCGCTCGTAGAGGTTGCGGGGGTCGCCGGGCGCGTACTCCTCCAGTACGTCGAGGGCGGCGAGGAGCCGGTCGTACGCGGAAGGGGTCGCCGTGATCAACTCGCCGTAGACAGGACCGCCTTCGGGGCCTTCCACCAGGTACGGATAGCCGGGGCCCTCGTAGAGAACCGCCCCCGGGAGCCGGGCCGGCCGCTCCGTCTCGATGCCGCCGCGCAGATGGACGTCGTGGTTGCGCTCCCCCGGCCGCAGCGTCCCGTACACGAAGAACGGCAGCCGGCCGCCCTCCCGCGTCATCCGGTGGTCTCCCGCACCACCCACTCCAGGTAGGCCGCGCTCCCCCGCACGACCGGCGTCGCGATGATCTCTGGGGTGTCGTAGTCGTGGGCCTCGGTCAGCCAGGTCTCCAGGGCCTCGTAGCGTGCGGCGGCCGTCTTGAACAGGATCTGCCACTCGCGGGCGGTCTCGACGGCGCCCTCCCACCGGTAGACGGAGGTGACGGGCCCGACGATCTGCGCGCACGCGGCGACCCTGGCGGCCACCGCACCGCTCGCGAGGTCCTCCGCCTTCTGTGCGGTGTCGGTCGTGGTCAGCACGGTGAGGACCGTTGCCCGGCCGGAGCCGGACTCCGCCCCGGAGCCGGTTTCGTACGTCGACGTCATGCGTCGATTCTCCCCGGGGCGGCCACCGGCCGATGCCGATGGGGCCACCGGCCAGGCCGAAGGTCCCGAATCCCGCGTTTCCACCCCGCATGCCCCTGTCTGTTACACAATCTCCCGGATTCCGTGACGCGTGCTTCCTACCGTCGACGGAGCCATGAACCTTTCCCGCGCCCACCGCCGCCGCCTCCTGCGCCGTGCCGCCGTCCTCACCGCCACGGCGGCCGTCGTGCTGGCCGGATGCGGCAGCGTGGACGGGCTCGACGCCGGTGAGCCCGCGCCGTCCGTGTCCGTGCAGCCGCGCCCCCAGCCCCTCTGGCCCGCCTGGTCGAGCACGTCACCCGAGGCGCCCGGCGCCGACACCGCCACCCACCAGCCGCCGCCACAAGCCCTGGAGGAGCTGCCGAAGCTGGGCAAGGACGGGCTGCGCACGCAGGACTTCCGCGAAATCCTGCGGGCCGACCCGCGGATGAAGCCGCTCGCCGACCGCAGCGAGATCGACCGCCCCGGGCAGGCCGGACTGCGGCCGCCGCTCCTGACGGACCTGACCGGCGACGGGCGCCCCGAGCTGCTCGTGGCCGCCGACACGGAGAGCGGCCGCAGCGTCCTGTCCGTCTACGAGGAGCGCGACGGGCGCGTCTACCCGGTCCTGTTCACCTCCGGGAGGCGCGTGAGCATCGAGACGCTCGGCAAGGATCTGCTGGTGCGCAGCTCGTGCGCGGACGGCGGCCAGCAGGCCGTGCGGTTCCACTGGGACGGCGTGCGGATGTCGACGGTGAGCGACACCAAGAACTACGAGAGCGACGCCAAGGACCACAAGAACGACGACGCCGGTTCCGACGGCTCCCCGGCGCCGACGCCCAGCCCGACGCCCACTCCGGAGCCCTCGCGCGGCACGGGCGGGCCGAGGTGAGAGGCATCGGCCGGCGCACCCGCGCCGCGCTCAACGCCCTCGGTCTGCGCTGGAAGATCGCCGCGCTGCTCGCGCTCGGCTGCGCGGTCGTGGCCGTCGCCATCGGGGTCCTCGTCCACCAGGCGCGACTCGAACAGGTCTCCGAGAACGCCAGGTCGGGGGCGACCGCGCAGCTCGTGCGGGTGCGTCAGCTGTACGAGCTGACGGGGCAGGTCGACACCGCCGGGGACGCCCGTACGGACGCCGCCCTCGACGCGCCCGACCTGCCGGCGTCGCTGCGGGCCGCCGCGCTGGACGGGCGGCGGACCACGTATCTCGACATGGGCGCCGAGCACCCCGTCGTGTGGGCGGCGCGCCCCGTGGGCGGCCATGTGCTCTCGGTGCGCGAGGCGCTGACCGAACAGGCCGCAGAGATGGCGGAGTTCGACCGGCAGCTCCTTGTTTCGGGGGTCGTCGTCGTCATCCTCGCGGCCCTTGGCGGCGCCGCGCTCGCCAGCCGCCTCAGCCGCGAGCTGCGGACCGCGGCGGCCACCGCGCGCCGCATCAGCGAGGGCGATCTGGACGCCCGTATCGACCATCCGCGTGTGCCGGGCAGCCGGCCGGGCAAGGACGAGGTGGCCGAACTGGCCGCCGCCGTCGACACGATGGCGGCGTCCCTGCAGCAGCGGCTCGAGGCCGAGCAGCGCTTCACCGCCGACGTCGCCCATGAGCTGCGCACGCCGCTGACCGGCCTGCACACGGCGGCCGAACTGCTGCCGCAGAGCCGCCCCACGGAGCTGGTGCGCGACCGGGTGCTCGCCCTGCGCACCCTCACCGAGGACCTGCTCGAAGTGGCGCGGCTCGACGCGGAGATGGAACGCCCCGACCTGGGCACGCATCCGCTGCGCGCGCTCACGGAGGGCATCGTGCAGCGGTCGGGATGTGCGGTGCGGTTCGCGACGACAGCAGAGAGCGGAGCAGACGGCTCGGGCGACACGCTCGTCCGTACCGACGCGCGCCGTCTGGAGCGGATCATCGCCAACCTCGTCGCCAACGCCCGCAGGCACGGTGCCGGGCCGGTCGACGTGCGGGTGGCCGGGCCCGTGGTCACGGTCAGCGACCACGGCCCCGGCTTCCCCGAGCATCTCCTCAAGGACGGCCCGCGGCGCTTCCAGACCGGTGCCCGCGAGCGCGGCCAGGGCACGGGCCTGGGCCTGACCATCGCGTTCGGCCAGGCCCAGGCGATCGGCGCGCGGGTGGAGCTGCGCAACGCGGAGAGCGGCGGCGCGGTGGCGACGGTGCGCCTGCCGGAGGCCTGACCTCGCGCGACCCCGCGCACCCTCAATTGCCGTACGGCCGGGCCTCCTTGGCGCTGCGGAGGGCCCACGCCCACCAGTGGAGCTGGTCGAGCATCGACTTGGCGGCGGCGTTCGCGGCCGTCGGGTCCTTGTGGGTGCCGTCGTCGGCGAAGAGGCCGCCCGCGTTGTGGAAGGAGACGGTGTCGCGAATCGTCATGGTGTGCAGTTCGGCGAAGACCGGGCGCAGGTGCTCGACCGCGCGCAGGCCGCCGGAGAGCCCGCCGTACGAGACGAAGGCGAGGGGCTTGGCCTGCCACTCGGCGTTGTGCCAGTCGATGAGGCTCTTGAGGGAGGCGGGGTAGGAGTGGTTGTACTCGGGGGTGAGGACGACGAAGGCGTCGGCGGCGGCCAGCTTCGGCGTGACCTTGCCGAGTTCGGCGAGGGTCTCGGGTGACGGGTTGTAGGAGAGCGCGGTCGGCAGGTGGGAGTCGGCCAGGTCGATGACGTCCACCTCGAAGTCCGCCCGCTCCCCGATCCGCGCGAGCAGCCAGTCGGCGACGATCGGCCCGAAGCGGCCCTCGCGGTTGCTCCCGATGATCACGGCGACGCGCAGGGGTGCGGCGGACGCGCCGGAGAAGGTCGCGGTGGACGTGGCGGTGGACGTGGAATCAGCGGTACGCGTGTTCTGGGTCATGAGAGGAGCCTCGTTGCTCAACCTAGGTTGAGGTCAAGCGGGACTGTCGGGGAGTTTCTCGGGGGGCGTCGGCCACTGGCGAAGGCGTCGTACGGTGGCGGCCATGACGACGACTCAGCCGCCCCTGCACCGCATCGAGATCGACGGGCGGGACGTCACCGCGGACCGGCTGTTGTGGGCCGCGCTCGGTGGCGTGGGGCACTTCACCGCGATGCAGGTCAGGAATGGCGCGACGCGCGGACTCGGGCTGCATCTGGAGCGGCTCGACGCGGCCACCCGCGAGCTGTTCGACCGGGAGCTGGGCGCCGAGCACGTGCGCGGGCTCATCCGGCACGTGCTCCGCGACGACATCACCGACGCCTCCGTACGCGTCCACGTCCACGCACCCGACGGCGAGCCGTCCGTGACGGTCACCGTCCGGGCGCCGGGCGAGATGTCCCGGAGCCCGCAGGCCCTGCGGTCCGTCCCCTACCAGCGGCCCTTCCCGCACATCAAGCACATCGGCGGCTTCGGCCAGGCCCGCCACGGGGAGCTCGCCCGGCGCGCGGGCTTCGACGACGCGCTGCTCACCGGCCCCGACGGCACCATCAGCGAGGGCGCCGTCACGAACATCGGCTTCCACGACGGCACCGGGGTCGTCTGGCCCGACGCCCCTTGCCTGAAAGGCATCACCATGCAGCTGCTCGAAGCACGCCTCCGGGCCGCCGGAATCCCCACGCGCCGGGCCCCTGTCACGCTCGCCGGCCTCTCCTCGTACGCGGCCGCCTTCGTCACCAACGCGCGCGGCATCGCGCCGGTGCGGCGGATCGACGACACCGGTTTCGCGGTCGACGAGAAGCTGATGACGACACTGGCGGAGCTCTACGCCGACGTTCCCTGGGACGCCGTCTGAGGCGGGATCAGGTCGGCCTGCGCCGAGCCGAGCCGAGGTCGCTCAGAGGCATCCGGTCAGCCCTGGGGTCACCCATTCACAGGCGCCCCGCGCCCCCTTCGGACACTGCTCGGCGACACGCCGAGTGACCTGCTGGAATGTTCCCGCCGAAGGGTCGGAAGCCGCTCCGCCACACAGTTTCTGACAGCTGCTCAGGAGGCGTGCGCCGCCGAGTGCCACTTACCTCGGTACAGCGGGGTTCGACCGACGCAGCGGCACTTGGAGGTGCCGCGGGCCGTGCCCTCTGATGGCCCCTCGGAGGAGCAAGCACGATGCGCAAAGCCCGCCTGCTGACCACTGCCGCGCTCGCCGTCGCATCGGCGGCCCTGCTGGCACCCCCCGCCGCGGCCGCCGCGCGCGACGCGGGGGGCGGCCTCGAGGTCCACCCGTCCACCGTCATGCCGGGCTCCACGGTCACCGTGGACACCACCGCCTGCGGCAGCGACGGGACCGCCACGGGCGACGCGAGCGCGGTCGGCGCCGGCACCTTCACGCTCGCCCCGGACACGCAGAAGGAGAACGCGACCGGCACGTTCGAGGTGCCGCCGTCGGCCCAGCCCGGCACCTACGAGATCGCCGCGCAGTGCTCGGGATCCGGCGCGGACGGCAAGCAGGTGGCGGGCGACCTGGTCGTGACGATCACCTCCACCGCCGCCGCCCGCGACGAGCAGCAGGTGGCCCCGAAGGGCCATGTGAAGACGGGGGTCGGCGGCGCTCTCGGCCCCGACCCCGTGCAGACCGCGGCGGGAGTGGCGGCGCTCGCCGTCGCCGCCGCGGGCGGTACCTGGCTCCTGCATCGCCGGGCGAGAGGCGACAGGATCTGACGGACACCCTCCGCTGTCCACCGGTACCGCCAGCCCCCTCCCTCTCCGGGTCCACCGGTCCCTCGTGGATCCGGAGGGGGATGCGGGGACCGGCCTCCCCGAACCCTGAGGGGGACGAGTCGATTGACGCGCAGGAAGAATCCCGGCAGGAAGCAGCCCGGGGGCAAGCACCCCGGCGGGAAACAGCCCGGCAGAAGGCAGCCCGGCGGGAAGGCCGTCAACTCCGCCATAGGCGCGGTCACCGTGCTTGCCCTGTGCTCCGGCGCGTGGCTGCTGCACAACGGCACGGAGTCCCATCCCCCGCCGCAGCCGTCCGCCGAGCAGGCCGCTTCGGCCCACCCCCGGTCCGGCGACGCCCCGGGTGCCGCGGCGCTGCCCCCGTCCCCGCCCGACCGGATCCGGATTCCCTCTCTCCGGATCGACGCGCCCCTCATGGGGCTCGGCCTGACGCCACAGGGCAGCCTCGACGTACCGCCGCCGAAGAAGACGAATCTCGCGGGCTGGTACGAGTCGGGGACCACGCCGGGCGAGACCGGCACCGCCGTCGTGGCGGGGCACGTCGACAACGCGGACGGCCCGTCCGTCTTCTACGACCTGGGCGGTCTGACCCGGGGCCGCACCATCGAGATCGAACGCAGGGACGGCAGCGTCGCGGTGTTCACCGTCGACGCGAACGAGGTCTACGACGCGAAGAAGTTCCCGGACGCCAAGGTGTACGGGGCGGCGGACCGGCCGGAGCTGCGGGTGATCACGTGCGGCGGCGGCTACTCGAAGAAGACGGGGTACGAGGGCAACGTCGTGGTGTTCGCGCACCTGACGGGCGTGCGTCGCTGATCCGCGACCGGCCGCGGGGTGCGGCCGGCCCCGCCCCGGGCATTGCTACGCGAACCACTGCTCGTACGCCATCTTCGCCACGAGCCCGAACACGGTGGTGAGCAGCACGATCCGTACGAAGCCACTGCCCTTCTTCAGGGCGGTGTGCGCCCCGAACATGCCGCCCGCGAGGTTGAAGACGGCCATCAGCGCGGCCAGCTGCCACAGGACCGCGCCCTGCCAGGCGAACATCGCGAGGGCGCCCGCGTTGGTACAGCAGTTGACGATCTTGGCGGTGGCGGAGGCGGACACCAGGTCGAGGTGGAGCACGGCGGTCAGCGCGAGCACCAGGAAAGTGCCGGTGCCGGGCCCGATGAGGCCGTCGTAGAACCCGATGCCGAGGCCCGCGAGGCCGATGGCGGCGAGGATGCGCTTCGGCGAGGCGGGGCGCGCGGAGGGCGCGGTGCCGAAGGCGGGCCTGAAGATGACGAAGGCGCCGACGCCGAGCAGCACCACCATGATCACGGGCTTCAGCACCTCGGTGCTCATGCCGGCGGCGAAGAAGGCGCCGCCCATGGATCCCGCGAGCGCGGCCAGGCCGATCCGCACGGCGGTGGGCACGTCGACCGGCGTCTTCCTGACGTAGGTCACCGCGGCACCGGTCGTCCCGACGATGGCCACGGCCTTGTTCGTCCCGAGGGCGTGCGCGGCCGGGGTCCCGGCCGGCAGGCCGAGGAGCAGGGCGGGCAGCAGGAGGAGCCCGCCGCCGCCCACCACCGCGTCGATCCAGCCGGCCGCGAGTGCGGCGACACAGAAGACGACGACGGTGGTCAGAGATATGTCGGGCATGATCGCGACCTTATGGAGGGGCTGATCACGCCGTCCATGAAAAGAGGGAGAGTTGAGGGACTTCAGAGGTTTCGTTGCCCCTCATCAGGGCGCCGCCTGAGGTGCGGGGACGCCCGCCGGGGCGCGGTCGGGGGCCGGTGGCCCCGCCGGGTCGACCGTGAGGGCGAGCACGGTGGCGACCAGCGCGCTCGCTCCGGCGAGGCCCGCCGCCAGTCTGCGGCGCGCCTGCGGGGTGGGGCTCAGGGCCGGGCCCACGGGTTTGCGGTGACGTCCCACGTCAGCCCCTCTCCAGGGTTCAAGAAACCTATGACTCTCAGAAGGTGAAGCACTCGGCGTGGATGCGCTCCTGGGGCACTCCGGCCCGTACGAGCGACACGGTGGCCGATGCGGCCATTCCGGGCGGCCCGCACAGGTAGACGTCGTGCTCGGCGAGGTCCGGGATCAGGTTGCGCAGGGCCTGCGGGGCGAGCGGATCGAACGAGGCGTCGGACCGGCCGAGCAGATAGTGCAGCCCCGCTCCCCTGCTCCGGGCGATCGCCTCCAGCTCCGCCCGCAGCACGAGCTGCTCCGCGCTGCCCGCCCGGTAGAGGAGCGTGAGGTCCCCGGGCCCGCCGGGCAGCGTCTCGAACAGCGCCCGCATCGGGGTGATCCCCACCCCGCCCGCGAGCAGCAGCACCTTCCGCCGCGTACGCCGGTGGGCGGTCAGCGCCCCGAAGGGCCCGGTGGCGAGGACCCGCGTCCCGGGCTTCAGGCGCCGCATCCGCCGCGTGTGGTCGCCGAGGGCCTTCACGGTGATCCGGAGGGTGTCGTCGCGCACGGGCGCGGACAGCGAGAACGGCAGCGCGGTGCGCCAGAGCCTGCGCCGCAGGAAGCGCCAGCGGAAGAACTGCCCGGGTTCGGCGCGCAGTTCGTCGAGCCCGATGCCCTGCATCACGACCGACACGACACCGGGTCCTTCGTCGCGTACGTCGATGACGCGCAGGCTGTGCCGCAGCGCCTGGCGCACGGGCACGACGACGCGGTACCAGACGAGGAGTACGGCCACCGTGGCGTGCAGCATCGACCAGAGCCACACCGTCAGGATGCTGCCCGCCACGTCGGGCCCCGCGAGCTGGTGCACGAAGCCGAGCGCCACGCCGAGGTAGGTCAGCAGGTGCACGGCCCGCCAGGTCTCGTGCGGGACGCGGCGCCGCATCGCACGCGCCGAGGTGACACCGACGGCGACGAGCAGGGACGTGCCGACGGCGGCGAGGGCGAGGCCCGGGTAGCCGAGCAGGTCGAGGCCGGCGCTGAGGAGGTCGGTGCCGGCGTGGGCGGCGTATCCGCACAGGGCGAGCAGGGCGTGGGCCAGACACAGGGTGAGGACGTGGCGGCCGCCCCGGGCGTGCAGCCGGGCGAGCCGGTCGGCGCCGACCCCGTGCTCGACCGGGGGGACGCGGGCCATCAGGAAGAGCATGACGAGGACGCCGTACCCGGCGAGCAGGCCGGTGAGGTGGGCGCCGGTCGCGAAGAGCACGTCGAGCCGGGCCGAGGGTTCGACCTGCACGGCCCAGAGCGCGGTGACGGCGAGCGCCGTGCCGAGGATCCCGTTGCGCAGGGCAGCGGGGGTGACGCGAATCGGCGGAACGGACGGCGCGGGGTGCGCGTCGGGTCGGGTTGCGGTCACGTCGATGGTCACGGCCGCAGACTAGACACAGGGCGACCGGAAAAACGCCTGGTCAGCCGCACACGGCTGATCCTTAAGGCCCCCTTGAGGATGGCCTCAACGAGGGTTAAGTCCTGTTCGTTCACAAGGCGTCTACGGGGCAATCGGGCGGGTGGGCGGGAAGGCCTGTTCGTCCAGGATCGGATGCGGGGTGAACGGGCGGGTGGGCGGGAAGGGCTTGTTCGGCCAGAGCAGGACGCGGGGCACCCTCACACCCCACCCCGGCCCCCGCTGAGCGCAGCGTTCCCGCAGGGAAACAGTCAGGATGCCGCCGGGTAACACCGCCCCCGCACGCTGCCGTACATGACCTCATCGACCCCGAGCCCCGCGCCCCCCGTGGTGGTGATCGGCGGCGGCCTCGCCGGCGTCCGCCTCGCTCAGCGGTTCGGGGGCTCCGGCGACGGAACCCGCGCCGTCACCCTCATCGGGGAGGAGCCGCACGCACCGTACAACCGCGTGCTCCTCGCCGACGTCCTCTCCGGGCGCCTCGGCGCCGGGGTCATCGGCCTCCCGCCCGTCCCCGGTGAGTTCCTCCGCACCCGCGCCGTCCGCGTCGACCGCGAGGACCGGGTCGTGCACTGCGCGGACGGCAGCGTCGTCCCGTACGGCACGCTCGTCCTCGCGACCGGCTCGAACCCCGTGCTCCCACCCCTGCGCGGCCTCTTCGAGCCCGGCGCCACCGAACTGCCGCGCGGCGTGCACGCCTTCCGCACGATGGCGGACTGTCTCGCCCTGTCCGAGGCCGTGCGGCCGGACCCAGGCACCCGCGTCGTCGTCATCGGCGGCGGCCTCCTCGGCGTATCGGCCGCTCGCGCGCTGGCCGTGCGCGGTGCCCAGGTCGTCCTCACCCAGCAGGGCGACCGCCTCATGGAGCGCCAGCTCGACCCCGCCGCGAGCGCGCTCGTGCACCAGCACCTCACCGACCTCGGGGTGGAGGTGCACACCGAGTGCCGCGTGCGCGGCGTACGGCAGTCCGACGGCGCCGTCCGATCCGTGGAGCTCGCCGACGGCTACGTACTCGGCACCGACGTCACCGTCCTCGCCTGCGGCGTCCGCCCCCGCACGGGGCTCGCGCAGGCCGCGGGCCTCGACGTGCGCCGCGGCATCGTCGTCGACGACGAGCTGCGCACCTCCGACCCGCACATCCGCGCCATCGGCGACTGCGCCGAGCACTCCGGCGAGACCCGCTGCCTCGCGGCGCCCGCGCTGGAACAGGCCGACGCCCTGGCGGACGCCCTGCTCTCCCCCCGGGACGCGCGCCCCTACTCCGGCACCCGCGCCCTCACCCGCCTCACCCTGCACAACGGACGCCCCGGTTCCGCTCCCCTGGACCTGGCGGCCTTCGGTGACCCCGAGCACCGGCCCGACGACGACGTCGTCCAGCTCGCTGACGCCACCCGTGGCACGTACCGCAAGGTCGTCGTGCGCGGTGACCGGCTCGTCGGCGGCGTTTTGCTCGGCGAGCTGACCGCCGTCGGCGCGCTCGCCCGCGCCTGGGAGGCCGACGACCCGCTGCCCGACGACGGCAGCCCCCTGCTCCACCTGCTCACCCACGACGGAGGCCTCTGAGATGCCCACGGACACCCCCAGCCCCCGACACGGCGCGCACGACAACACCATCGTCCTTGTCGGGCACGGCATGGTCGGCCAGCGCTTCCTCGAGGCCATCGCCGCCCGCGGCCTCACCGACCACCACCGCGTGGTCGTCCTGTGCGAGGAGCCGCGGCCCGCCTACGACCGCGTCCAGCTCACCTCGTACTTCGCGGGCCGCACGCCCGACGAACTCTCCCTCACGGACCCGGAGTTCATCGAGAAGCACGGCATCGAGCTGTACGTCGGCGACCCGGCCGAGACCGTCGACCGCGAGGCGAAGACCGTCACGGCACGCTCGGGGCAGACCTTCGCCTACGACACCCTCGTCCTCGCGACCGGCTCCTTCCCCTTCGTGCCGCCGGTGCCGGGCAAGGACACCACGGGCTGTTTCGTCTACCGCACCATCGAGGACCTGCTCGCCATCGAGGAGTACGCGAAGACGTACGCCACGACCGGCGTCGTCGTCGGCGGCGGGCTGCTCGGCCTGGAGGCGGCGGGCGCACTGCGCGGGCTCGGACTCGACACGCACGTGGTCGAGTTCGCGCCGCGCCTGATGCCCGTGCAGGTCGACGAAGGGGGCGGCGCCGCGCTCCTGCGCACCATCACCGGCATGGGCCTGACCGTGCACACGGGCGTCGGCACGCAGGAGATCGTCGGCACGGAGGGCGCCGTCAGCGGGATGAAGCTGTCGGACGGCAGTGAACTCGCCACCGATCTGGTCGTGTTCTCGGCCGGTGTCCGGCCCCGCGACCAGCTCGCCCGCGACTGCGGTCTTCCGGTGGGCGAGCGCGGCGGCATCACCGTCGACGAGCAGTGCCGCACCAGCGACCCGGCCGTGTACGCGATCGGCGAGTGCGCCCTGGCGTCGGACGGCCGGGTCTACGGCCTGGTCGCGCCGGGCTACGAGATGGCCGAGACGGTCGCCGCCTCGATCGCCGCGGAGGAGTCGAGCTTCACCGGCGCCGACCTGTCCACCAAGCTGAAGCTCCTCGGCGTGGACGTCGCGTCCTTCGGCGACGCGCACGGCGCGACCCCGGACTGCCTGGACGTCGTCTACTCCGACTCGCGCTCGGGCACGTACAAGAAGCTGGTCATCGGCGCGGGCGGCGAGCTCCTCGGCGGCGTCCTGGTCGGTGACGCGGAGGCGTACGGCGTGCTGCGGCCGATGACCGGCAGCGTGCCGCCGGTCTCACCGGAGCAACTGGTGCTTCCCGCGGGCGCGGGCGGCCCGGTGGCGCTCGGCCCGTCCTCGCTGCCGGACTCGGCGGTCATCTGCTCCTGCCACAACGTCACCAAGGGCTCCATCCGCGGCGCCGTCACCGAGCACAACTGCACGACCGTGCCCGAGGTGAAGAAGTGCACCAAGGCCGGTACGGGCTGCGGCAGTTGCGTGAAGGTGCTCGGCCAGCTCGTCAACGACGAGCTGGAGGCGTCGGGCGTCGAGGTCGACAAGGGCCTGTGCGGCTGCTTCGCCCAGACGCGCCAGGAGCTGTACGAGATCGTCCACACCCTGGGGATCACCTCCTACCGGCGGCTCCTGGACTCCCACGGCCGCGAGTCCGCCCGTGGCACGGAGGGCTGCGAGACCTGCAAGCCGACGGTCGGCTCGATCATCGCCTCGCTGGCCCCGACGATCGGCGCCGACGGCTACGTCCTCGAAGGCGAGCAGGCATCCCTCCAGGACACGAACGACCACTTCCTCGCCAACCTCCAGAAGAACGGCTCCTATTCGGTCGTGCCGCGTATTCCGGGAGGGGAGATCACCCCGGACAAGCTGATCGTGATTGGCGAGGTGGCACGGGACTTCGGGCTCTACACGAAGATCACCGGCGGCCAGCGCATCGACATGTTCGGCGCACGTGTCGAGCAACTGCCGCTGATCTGGACGCGGTTGGTGGACGCCGGCTTCGAGTCGGGCCACGCGTACGGCAAGTCCCTGCGGACGGTGAAGTCCTGCGTCGGACAGACCTGGTGCCGCTACGGCGTGCAGGACTCGGTCCGCATGGCCATCGACCTGGAGCTGCGCTACCGGGGCCTGCGCTCCCCGCACAAGCTGAAGTCGGCCGTCTCGGGCTGCGCCCGCGAGTGCGCGGAGGCCCAGTCCAAGGACTTCGGGGTGATCGCCACATCGAGCGGCTGGAACCTGTACGTGGGCGGCAACGGCGGCGCGACACCCCGCCACGCGGACCTGCTCGCGCAGGATCTGTCCGACGCCGAACTGGTGCGCCTCATCGACCGGTTCCTGATGTTCTACATCCGTACGGCCGACCGCCTGGAGCGCACCTCGACCTGGCTGGAGCGGATCGAGGGCGGCCTGGACCACGTACGGGACGTCGTCGTCCATGACTCGCTCGGTCTCTGCGACGAGCTGGAGGCCCTGATGGCCGACCATGTCGCGCACTACCGCGACGAGTGGTCCGAGACCATCAACGACCCCGAGCGGCTCGCACGGTTCGTGTCCTTCGTGAACGCGCCCGACGTCCCGGACCCGACCGTGAGCTTCGTACCGGAACGGGACCAGATCAAGCCGGACCTGCCGCTGCTCTCCATCGGCTCCCGCCCCCGCGACCTGGAAGGTGCTGCATCCCGATGAGCATTCAACTCCGCCTGGACGACGACTGGTTCGAGGTCTGCGACCGCGCACAGCTCCAGCCGGGCCGCGGCATCGCCGCGCTGCTCCCCGACGGCCGCCAGGCCGCGCTCTTCCTCGACCGCGCGGGCCGCGCGTACGCGATCGACAACCGTGACCCGTTCACGGGGGCCGCGGTGCTCTCGCGCGGCCTGATCGGCGCGGCGGCGGGCCGGCCGTTCGTCGCGTCACCGCTTCTGAAGCAGCGGTTCGACCTGGAGACGGGGCGGTGCCTGGACGACGACTCGGTGACGGTCCAGACGCACCGGGTCCGTCTTGCCTAACAGATTTACTTGACCAAGCGTTCCAGACAGCCCTAGTCTCCCCTCGTGGCCAGGACCAAGGAATTCGATCCGGACGCCGCGCTCCAGTCGGCCCTAGAGCTGTTCTGGCGGCGCGGCTACGAGGCGACGTCGATGGCCGACCTCGTCGAAGAGCTGGGCATCGGCCGCGCCAGCCTCTACGCGACCTTCGGCAACAAGCACGACCTGTACCTGAAGGCGCTGGAGCGGTACGCCGAGTCCCAGAACCCGCGGCTGCTCGCGGAGCTCTCGCAGCCCGGCCCCGCACTGCCCGCCGTCCGCTCGGTGGTCCGCCGCTTCGGGGCTGAGGCGGCCTCCGAAACGGACCGCCTGAACGGCTGTTTCATCACCAACACCGCGGCCGAGCTCGGCCCGCACGACGAGGCGGCGTCCCGCCGCGTCGAGCGCAGCTGGGAGCACATGGAGACGCTGCTGCACTCCGCGCTCGTCCGCGCCCAGGCGCAGGGCGAACTCCCCGAGGGCCGCGACCCGCTCGCCCTCGCGCGCATGCTGCTGACCCTGATGCAAGGGGTGCGCGTGGTCGGCAAGGCCTCGAAGGACCCGGCGCGGGTGCGGGACGCGACGGAACAAGCACTGACCCTGCTCGACTGAGCCCCGTTTCCTCGATCTCCCTGGCCTCTTTTTTTATGCCCTGATACTGAACCGATCGTTCAAGAAAAGAGCTGTGACATGACTTCAGGACCGCGCACCCGCTTCGCCGACCGCACCGCCCTCGTCACCGGCGGCGGCTCCGGCCTCGGCCGTGCCATGGCACTCGCCTTCGCCGCCGAGGGCGCGAACGTCGTCGTCGCCGGGCGCACCGAAGGTCCCCTCAAGGAGACCGTGGGCCTCATAGAGGACGCGGGCGGCACGGCGCTCGCCGTCCCGGCCGACGTATCGCGCTCCGAGGACCTCGCGGCGCTCGTCGCTGCCACCGTCGAGCGGTTCGGCTCGCTGGACGTGGCCGTCAACAACGCGGGCGTCCTGCGTGCCGGGCAGCCGGTCGCGGAGCTGTCCGAGGAGGACTGGCGCACGATGCTCGACATCAACGTCACCGGCGTACTGCTCGCGCTCCAGGCCGAGGTGCGGCAGATGCGTGCGCAGCCCGGCGGCGGGGCGATCGTCAACATCTCCTCCAACCTCGGCGCCCACACCAGCCTGCCGGGCACCATCGGCTACGGCGTCACCAAGGCCGCCGTCTCCGCGCTGACCAAGGGCGCCGCGATCGAGCACATCGGCGACGGGGTGCGGATCAACGCGGTGAGCCCCGGCGCGTCCGACACCACCATGTCGCTGCGTCCGGGCGAGAGCGAGGCCGGGCGAGCGGAGCGGATGAAGAGCGCGACGCCGCTCGGCCGCGTCTCCTCGACCGCGGAGGTCGCGGCCGCCGTGCTGTACCTCGCCTCGGACGAATCGGCGTCGGTGGTGGGCGCGGACCTGGTGATCGACGGGGGCGCCGCGGCCTGACTCGCCACCCTCCCCGCACTCTCTGCCCTCCCTGCCTCGGGCTCGCACCCCTACTCTCGGGTAAGGCGTGCGCCCAAGCAGAGAGCAGAGAGCCGAGGGAGCTGTGTCATGACGGGCTGGAACGCGAGCGACATCCCCGACCAGAGCGGCCGCAGCGCCGTGGTCACCGGCGCCAACAGCGGCATCGGCTATGTCACCGCACGCGAACTCGCCCGTCGTGGCGCGCGCGTGGTGCTCGCCTGCCGCAGCGAAGAGCGGGGGACGCGGGCACTGGTCCGACTGCGCTCCGAAGTGCCGTCGGCACAGGCGGAGTTCAGGCGTCTGGACCTGGGCGACCTGGGTTCCGTACGGGAGTTCGCGGAGTCGTACGACCGTGACGACGCGAACGGCGGCGGACTCGACCTCCTCGTCAACAACGCGGGCGTGATGGCGCTGCCCTACCGGCAGACGGCGGACGGCTTCGAGACGCAGTTCGGGGTCAACCACCTGGGCCACTTCGCGCTCACCGGCCTCCTCCTGCCCCGGCTCCTGCGGACACCGGGGGCCCGGGTCGTCACCGTGTCCAGCGCCGTCCACGTACTGGCGAACATCGACATGGGCGACCTCAACAGCGAGCGCGACTACCGGCGTTGGATCGCCTACGCCCGCTCCAAGACGGCGAACCTCCTCTTCGTCCACGAGCTGGCACGACGCCTCGCGGCCGCGGGCTCCGGCGTCGTGGCCGCGGCGGCACACCCCGGTTACGCGCAGACGAACCTCCAGGCGACGGCGCCCAGGATGGAGGGCCGCAAGGTCGTGGAGCGCGTGATGTGGCTCGGCAACCGCGTCGCGGCCCAGCCCGCGGCGAAGGGCGCGCTGCCGACCCTGTACGCGGCCACGGCACCGGCGGTCCGCCCCGACTCGTTCACCGGGCCCCGGGTACTGGGCTGGCAGGGCGCACCGGCACGGTCCTGGCGAGCGAAGTGGACCCTGAACGACACGGCGTCGGAACGCCTCTGGGAGGCGTCGGAGGGACTCACGGGGGTGCGGTACACCGCGCTGAAAGGGTGAGACGGCGCGCCCGATCAGCCCCACCGCTCACCCCGGGCACACGGAGGGGGCGCACTTCGTGGTGCGCACACCCAGTGCTCGGCCGCATATGCCTCCTCGCTGCGTCCATCGGCGCCGGTTCGACGGAAGTGATGCGGTAAGGCCTTGGCCACCGCGAGCCGGCCGGGGCACGGGGAGACTGGACGGAGTCGACATGGTGGAGCACGGCGGGCGCAGGAGCACTGCCGGGCCGGCGCAGGACCCGGCGGATCTGGCGTACCGCGCAATGCTGGCCCACGCGTTGAACTGCACCCGCTGCCAGTGCAACTGGCGCGAATGCCCCACACGGCGCGCCCTGGCGATCATGCTGCGCGAGGCACGCCGCTGACGCCCGAAGCGGCGGTATCTGCGCACGCCAGATGGCCCGCTTGACCGGATAACGTTGCCCGAGCACTGCCAGATGAGCTTCTGGTGCGTCTCAGGACGTACGTGTGTGACGTAACGGGGGAATGTTTCGGTGTCGAACCGTCCAGCGGATTGGCATGTCCTTGACTTGGACAAGGACCCAACGCCCGGTGATCCGGACCGGGTCCGGAACCTGGCGAAGAACTTGCACGACTTCGCCGACGACGTATCCAAGGTGCTGCGGGACATCAAGGGGATGGCGGGCGAGGACGCGATCCTCACCTGGGCGGGCAAGACCGCGGAGTCCTTCACGGCAGAGTTCGAGGACGCCCCGGGCAAGCTGAAGAAGCTCAAGAAGAGCTACGAAATGGCCGGCGACGCCCTCTCCGCCTACTGGCCCGAACTGGAACGCTCCCAGGCCCTGGCCGACAAGGCCCTGGCCCAGGGCCGTGAAGCGCAGACCAGCCTCTCCGCCGCCCAGTCCCGCCTGACCTCCGCCGACTCCTGGATGGAGCGTGCGGGCAAGGAAGCCGACAAGTACAAGGACGACAAGGACAGCGGGAAAGACGTCCCCAAACCCGACCCGGACAAGGTCAAGGCCGCCACCCGCAACGCCGACTCCGCCGAGAAGGCCCAGACGGCGGCCAAGTCGGACGTCTCCGCCGCGAAGAGCCACCTGGACGCGGCGAAGAAGATGGCCGAGGACGCGCGTAAGATGCGTGAGAACGCGGCCGGGACGGCGAAGAAGAAGCTCGAAGAGGCCTCGGACGCGGGCATCCAGAACCGTAAGTGGTGGGAGGAAGTCGGCGACTGGGTCACCGACAACTGGGACACCATCGTCGCCGTCTGCAAGGTCGTCGTCGCCGTCCTCGGCGTCATCGCGATGATCATCGGCGGACCCATCCTCGCCGCGATCGTCCTCGTGGCTGCCCTCGTCGTACTCGCCGACACCCTCCATAAATACGCGAATGGGGAAGCCGGGCTGCTCGACGTCGCCTTCGCCGCCCTGGACTGCATCCCCGGCATGAAGGCGCTCACCAGCCTCCGCGGCCTCGCCGGAGCGGCCAAGGGGCTCAAGTCCGCGGCCCGCGGACTGCGCTCCGGGGCCGGGGGACTCCGCAAGGCCCTCTCGGGCGGTATGAAGAAGGTGGCGGGCAAGGGCAAGCCGGCCAAGGGCCGTTGCAAGAACGGTGACCCCATCGACATGGTCTCCGGCGAGATGCTCATGGAGCAGACCGACATCGCCCTGCCGGGCCTGCTCCCGCTCGTCCTCCACCGCACGCACCTGTCCACGTACCGCTGGGGCCACTGGTACGGCGACTCATGGGCCTCGACGCTGGACGAGCGGGTCGAGATCGACGACGAAGGTCTGATCTACGTCACCGAGGACGGCCAGCTGCTGTCCTACCCCCACCCCTCCCCCGGCGCCGAACCGCTGCTCCCCGCCCACGGCCCCCGCTGGCCGCTGACCGTCGACGCCTCTGGCACGGTCACGGTCGCGGACCCGCAGACCGGCCGCGTCCGCCGCTTCCTGCCGGTCACGCCCGACGGCAAGACGGAGGCGTCAGACACAACGGCCACGACGACTACGACCCTGCCGCTGCGAGCCATCACCGACCGCAACGGCAACCGCATCGACATCGACCGCGACCCCACCGGCGCCCCCACGGCGATCCGCCATACCGGCGGCTACCACCTGGCGGTGGACACCGACGACCACCGCATCACCGCGCTGCGACTGCTCACCCCCGGCACCGGCACGGCCACCGAGACCGGCAGCACGCTGGTGACCGCGTACGGCTACGACGAGGTCGGCAATCTGGCCGAGGTCCACGACTCGGCCGCGCTGAGGCTGCGCCTCGACTACGACGACCGGGCCCGCGTCACGTCCTGGACCGACAGCAACCAGACCTGGTACCGCTTCACCTACGACGACGAAGACCGCTGCGTACGCGGCCAGAGCACCGCGGGCCACCTGTCCTGCACCGTCGAGTACCGCGGCGACGAGCAGGAGACCCGCTACACCGACGCCCTCGGCGAGACCACCGTCTACCGCTACAACGACCTCAGCCAGCTCCTGTCCGAGACGGACCCGCTGGGCGGCACCGTCCACACCGAGTGGAACAGCCGGAACGACCTGCTCGTCCGCACCGACGCGCTGGGGCACCGCACGGAGAACACCTGGGACGAGCACGGCAACCTGATCGCGACCCGGGGTCCGGACGGCACGTACGCCAGGGCGGAGTACGACGACCTCCACCTGCTGGTCGAGATCGTCGGCCCGGACGGCGCCGTCCAGCGCCAGACATGGGACGAGCGCGGCAACCGCACCAGCATGACCGCCCCCGACGGCACGACGCATCACTTCACCCACGACGCCACCGGAGCCGTGTCCACCGTCACGGACCCCCTCGGCCACACCACCGAGCTGCGCAGCAACGCGGCGGGCCTGCCGCTGGAAGTCACCGACCCGCTGGGCGCGGTGACCCGCTACGCCCTCGACGCCTTCGGCCGCCCGACCGCGATCACGGACCCGACGGGCGCGACCACACGCCTGGAGTGGACGGTGGAGGGCAAGCTGGCGCGGCGTACCGAGGCGGACGGCTCGACGGAGTCGTGGACGTACGACGGCGAGGGCAACTGCGTCTCGCACACGGACGCGATGGGCGCGGTCTCGACCCACGAGTACACGCACTTCGACCTGATCGCGGCCCGCACGGGCCCCGACGGCGCCCGCATCGAGTTCGAGCACGACACCCAGCTCCAGCTCCGCAGGGTCACCAACCCGCAGGGGCTGACGTGGAGTTACGCGTACGACCCGGCGGGCCGCCTGGTGGCGGAGACGGACTTCGACGACCGCACCCTGACGTACACGCATGACGCCGCGGGCCAGTTGGTGTCCCGTACGACGGCCATGGGCGACGTGATCACCTTCGAACGGGACGCGCTGGGCCGGACGGTCACGCAGAACGTGGCGGGCTCCGCGATCACGCGCTACACGTACGACGCGACAGGCGCCCTCACCAAGGCGGTGGGCCCGGACGTGACCCTGACGCTGACGCGGGACAGGGCGGGCCGTCTCCTGGCGGAAACGGTCAACGGCCGCACGCTGGCCCACACCTACGACGCACTGGGCCGCCGCACCGGCCGCACCACACCGTCCGGCGCGACGAGCACCTGGGCGTACGACGCGGCCGGCCGTTGCACCGAACTGACCGCGTCCGGCGGCAGGCTCGCGTTCACGCACGACGGGGCGGGCCGGGAACTCACCCGCACGGTGGGCGAGGCCCTGACGCTGACGAACGGGTACGACGTCGTGGGCCGCCTGACGCAACAGGAACTGACGGGTCCCGGCCGCAGGCACATCCAGCGGCGTACGTACACCTACCGTGCCGACGACCATCTGACCGGCGTGGAGGACCAGCTGGGCGGCGCGCGGCGCTTCGACCTGGACGCGGCAGGCCGCGTCACGGCGGTCCAGGCGGCGGGCTGGACGGAGACCTACGCCTATGACAAGGCGGGCAACCAGACCGACGCCTCCTGGCCGGCCCCCATGCCGGGCCAGGAGGCCACCGGCGCACGCACCTACACCGGCACCCGCATCACCGCGGCGGGCAACGTCCGCTACGAACACGACGCGGCGGGCCGCACCACCCTGCGCCAGAAGACCCGCCTGTCCCGCAAGCCCGACACCTGGCGCTACACCTGGGACGCGGAGGACCGCCTCACCTCCGTGGTGACCCCCGACGGCACACGGTGGCGCTACCTCTACGACCCGCTGGGCCGCCGCGTGTCCAAGCAGCGCATGACGGAACAGGGGGTGGCGGAGCAGGTCGTGGCGGAACAGACCGACTTCACCTGGGACGACATGACTCTCTGCGAACAGACGAGCCACGCCCCGGGCGCACCGGAATCGGTGACCCTCACATGGGACCATGACGGACTGTGCCCCCTGGCCCAGACCGAGCGCAAACACCTCACCGACGAGGAGGTGGACGCCCGTTTCTACGCCATCGTCACGGACCTCGTCGGCACCCCGACCGAACTCCTCGACGAACAGGGCGACATCGCCTGGCGCACCCGGACCACCCTCTGGGGCACCACGGTCTGGAACCGGGGCGCCACCGCCTACACACCCCTGCGCTTCCCCGGCCAGTACTACGACCCCGAGACGGGGCTGCACTACAACTACTTCCGGCACTACGACCCCGAGAGCGCCCGCTACCTCACCCCCGACCCGATCGGCCTGGCCGGTGGCTTCGCGCCGCACAACTACGTCCCGAACCCGTTCATGTGGATCGACCCGCTCGGCCTCTCCCTCCTCGACGTCAGCAAGAACGGCGTGAAGATCGTCGTGCACGAGTACGACGTCGACAAGCCGGCGCACGCTCACGTCACCGGTGGCGGAGGCCGCGAGGTCAGGATCGGCCCGAACGGCAAACCCCTCCACAACCAGCCGGAGCTCTCGAGCAAGCAGCGGCAGGCGGTGGAGCACTTCAAGCCGCAGATCAGGACCGCCGTCAGGAAGCTCGGCAAGCGAAGCCAGGCGGAGGAGCGGGCTGCGAAGGAGCAGCGCGAGGCCGCCGAGGCCGCCAAGAAACCCTGCAAGTAGGGATGAAGCGATGACATTGCATTCCGATGTGGCCCAGTTGCTGGCGGAGGCCGGGATCGTCGACGTGGACGTCGACGAGGCCGTCGCGGACGACCACGCCCGAACGTCCGCGTACCTCCGCGTCGTCTCGGTGATCGCTGACTCGCCGAGCCGCGACCGGGACCGCGCGCTCGTGGCCACGATCCTGCGCGACCCCGACGCGAGCGGGGCCAAGACGGCGGTGGTCGCCCTCGTGGACAGGATCGCGTGGAAGGTGAGCGGTCCTGCCGAGTTCCGCCAGTGGTCGGACGAACTGCTGCCGGAGATCGACCGGCTCCCCGTGGACGGCTTCCGCGACTTCATCCGCCGCCGCATCCAGGACTGGCAGTTCTACCTGTCCGTCAAGGACGGTCACGTGCCGACACCGGACGAGCTGGCGGAGGTCACGGACTGGATGCAGCGCTACCTGGCCGAGGGGTCGACGTCGCCTGCGGTACTCGCCGTGGTCGCCGAGTCGGCCCGCACCAAGAAGACGCGGAACATCGCGAAGAACCGGGCCAACAGCCGCGAGCCGAGAACGGACTGAGTTCGAGCGTGGCATGCCGAAGGGGCAGCTCCCCCGCACAGGGAACTGCCCCTTCGTGGTGAACCGGGACCGACACCGCATCGGTGAGGGTCGGGGACACGGCGTCGGTCCCGGAGTTCTACCGGTGGCCCGTCAGGACTACCGGTGGTCGCTGCCCGCCGACTCGGAGGCGGCGCGGCCTGCCTCCAGGCGGGCCACCGGGATACGGAACGGGGAGCAGGAGACGTAGTCCAGGCCCACCTCGTGGAAGAAGTGGACGGACTCCGGGTCGCCGCCGTGCTCGCCGCAGACGCCGAGCTTCAGGTCCGGGCGGGTGGCGCGGCCCGCGGCCACGGCGTCCCGCACCAGCTTGCCCACGCCGTCCTTGTCGATGGTCTCGAAGGGCGAGACCCCGAAGATGCCCTTCTCCAGGTACGCCGTGAAGAAGCTCGCCTCCACGTCGTCGCGCGAGAAGCCCCAGACCGTCTGCGTGAGGTCGTTCGTGCCGAAGGAGAAGAACTCGGCGGCCTCCGCGATCTGGTCCGCCGTGAGCGCGGCACGCGGCAGCTCGATCATCGTGCCGAGCGCCAGCTTCAGGGCCACGCCGGTCGTCGCCTCGACCTCCGCGATGACCTGCTCGGCCTCCTCGCGGACGATCTCCAGCTCCTGGACGGTGCCGACGAGCGGAATCATGATCTCCGCGCGCGGGTCGCCCTTGGCGTTCTTGCGCTCGGCCGCGGCCTCGGCGATGGCCCGTACCTGCATGGTGAACAGGCCGGGGATCACGAGACCCAGGCGTACGCCGCGCAGGCCCAGCATCGGGTTCTGCTCGTGCAGGCGGTGCACGGCCTGGAGGAGGCGCAGGTCGTTCTCGTTGGAGTCCTTGCGGGACTCGGCGAGGGCGACGCGGACGGACAGCTCGGTGATGTCCGGCAGGAACTCGTGCAGCGGCGGGTCCAGGAGGCGGACGGTGACCGGAAGGCCGTCCATCGCCTCGAAGAGCTCCACGAAGTCGCGCTTCTGGAGCGGCAGGAGCTCCTTGAGGGCTTCCTCGCGCTCGCCGTCCGCGTCAGCGAGGATCAGCCGCTCGACCATCTCGCGGCGCTCGCCGAGGAACATGTGCTCGGTGCGGCACAGGCCGATGCCCTGGGCGCCGAAGCGGCGGGCACGCAGCGCGTCTTCCGCGTTGTCGGCGTTGGCCCGGACGCGGAGGCGGCGTACTCGGTCCGCGTACGCCATGATGCGGTGCACGGCGCCGACCAGCTCGTCCGCGTCGTCGGCACCGGCGTGCATGCGGCCCTCGAAGTACTCGACGACCGGCGACGGCACGACGGGCACCTCACCGGCGTAGACCTTGCCGGTCGAGCCGTCGATCGAGACGACGTCGCCCTCTTCGACGACCACACCGCCGGGGGCCGTCAGGCGGCGCCGCTTGGTGTCGACCTCGATCTCCTCGGCGCCGCAGACACAGGTCTTGCCCATGCCGCGGGCGACGACGGCCGCGTGCGAGGTCTTGCCGCCGCGGGAGGTGAGGATGCCCTCGGCCGCGATCATGCCGTCGAGGTCGTCCGGGTTGGTCTCACGGCGGATGAGGATGACCTTCTCGCCCGAACGCGACCACTTGATGGCCGTGTACGAGTCGAAGACCGCCTTGCCGACCGCGGCACCGGGTGACGCGGCGATGCCCCGGCCGAGCTGCTCGACCTTCGCGGTGTCGTCGAAGCGCGGGAACATCAGCTGGGCGAGCTGGGCGCCGTTGACGCGCTGCAGCGCCTCGGCCTCGTCGATCAGGCCCTGGTCGACGAGCTGCGTCGCGATGCGGAAGGCGGCACCCGCGGTGCGCTTGCCGACGCGGGTCTGCAGCATCCACAGCTGGCCGCGCTCGATGGTGAACTCGATGTCGCAGAGGTCCTTGTAGTGCGTCTCAAGGGTCTCCATGATCTGCATGAGCTGGTCGTACGACTTCTTGTCGATCTGCTCGAGCTCCGCGAGCGGGACGGTGTTGCGGATGCCCGCCACCACGTCCTCGCCCTGCGCGTTCTGCAGGTAGTCGCCGTACACGCCCTGGTGGCCGCTGGCCGGGTCGCGGGTGAACGCGACGCCCGTGCCGGAGTCCGGGCCGAGGTTGCCGAAGACCATCGAGCAGATGTTGACCGCGGTGCCCAGGTCGCCGGGGATGCGCTCCTGGCGGCGGTAGAGCTTGGCGCGGTCGGTGTTCCACGACTCGAAGACCGAGCGGATGGCGAGGTCCATCTGCTCGCGCGGGTCCTGCGGGAAGTCGCGCCCGGCCTCGGTCTTGACGATCTTCTTGAACTTCGTGACCAGCTTCTTCAGGTCCGCGGCCTCCAGGTCGGTGTCGACCGTGACCTTCTTGGCGGCCTTGGCGGCCTCCAGGGCGTCCTCGAAGAGCTCGCCGTCCACGTCCATGACGGTCTTGCCGAACATCTGGATGAGGCGGCGGTAGGAGTCCCACGCGAAGCGGTCGTCGCCGGACTGCTTGGCGAGACCGGTCACCGACTTGTCGGAGAGCCCGATGTTCAGGACGGTGTCCATCATCCCGGGCATCGAGAACTTGGCGCCCGAGCGGACCGAGACGAGCAGCGGGTCGTTGGCCTGACCGAGCTTCTTGCCCATCGTCTTCTCGAGGGCGTCGAGGTGCGCGCTCACCTCGTCGCGCAGCTCGGCCGGCTCCTCGCCGCTGGCGAGGTAGGTCTTGCAGGCCTCAGTGGTGATCGTGAAGCCCGGAGGGACGGGCAGCCCGAGGTTGGTCATCTCGGCGAGGTTCGCGCCCTTCCCGCCGAGAAGGTCCTTGAGGTTCCTGTTGCCCTCGGTGAAGTCGTAAACGAACTTCACCGCCGCATCGCTCGCGTCGCTCGCGTCGTTCGCGTCGTTCTGCGCTACGTGGGGATCTTTGTTTTCCGACACGGGTCTCGACTCCTCGAGGACTCGGTGGCTGCCCTGACGGCGAGGAACATACCCAGATCGAAGGCGCATGGGTACGTCCACTTGTGCGTCATGCGGCCGTAACCACCCGTCCGCCAGTAGATCGAAAGTGACTCAGCGGTAGCTGGACGGACGATCATTCGTTCAACTCTTGAAGACGCAACCCCCGTAGACCCCGGGTTTCGCTCATGTGAGCGGCTTATTCTCAGATGTGAGTTCATCTCATGAATGATCGAGCAGTGGCACTGAGTGCCACCCCTTGGAGAAGTGCAGTCACCCTGAAACCGCTCATCTGAGCGCAAGACCTATCAGGGGTGGCGAGAATCACGCCGTTTGAGGCGGCCCGATGTCAGTATCCGGACGCGTGACGAGACGATTGGCGCGCCGGTCAGAGGCCGCGTACGCGCCGAGCAGGGCAGGGTGCAGCGCTGGGGTGGCAGCGGCACCCTGGCCACGAAAGGTGTTCAGGCCAAATCCCGCACGTGCGGCGGTTCAGCCGCCCGACGTGTCCAGTTCCGCGTCCTCGCTGATGCCCGCGCAGTCGTAGGGGTCCTTCAGCCAGCCGTCCGGCAGGACGACGCGGTTGTTGCCCGACGTGCGGCCGCGCGGGCCGTCCGCGCCCGTCGGCCAGGCCTGGTCGAGGTCCAGCTCGCCGAGCCCGTCCTCCAGTTCGGCGAGGGACGAGGTGATCGCGAGACGCTTGCGCATCTCCGAGCCGACCGCGAAGCCCTTCAGGTACCAGGCCACGTGCTTGCGGAAGTCGATGACACCGCGCGCCTCGTCGCCGATCCACTCGCCGAGCAGGGTCGCGTGCCGCAGCATGACCTTGGAGACTTCGCGCAGGTCAGGAGCCTTGGGCGCGCCCGTGCCCTCGAAGGCGGCGACCAGGTCGGCGAAGAGCCAGGGGCGGCCGAGGCAGCCGCGGCCCACGACGACTCCGTCGCAGCCGGTCTCCTTCATCATCCGCACCGCGTCGTCGGCGGACCAGATGTCGCCGTTACCGAGCACCGGGATCTCGGGGACGTGCTCCTTGAGGCGGGCGATGGCGTCCCAGTCGGCGGTGCCGCCGTAGTGCTGGGCGGCGGTGCGGCCGTGCAGGGCGATCGCCGTGACGCCCTCCTCGACGGCGATGCGGCCCGCGTCCAGGAAGGTGATGTGCTCGTCGTTGATGCCCTTGCGCATCTTCATCGTGACGGGCAGGTCACCTGCCCCCGCGACCGCCTCGCGGAGGATCGCGCGAAGGAGCGGCCTCTTGTACGGGAGCGCGGAGCCGCCGCCCTTGCGGGTGACCTTGGGGACGGGGCAGCCGAAGTTCAGGTCGATGTGATCGGCGAGGTTCTCCTCGGCGATCATGCGGACCGCCTTGCCGACCGTCGCCGGGTCGACGCCGTACAGCTGGATGGACCGGGGCTTCTCGGTCTCGTCGAAGTGGATCAGCTGCATGGTCTTCTCGTTGCGCTCGACCAGCGCCCGAGTGGTGATCATCTCGCTGACGAAGAGGCCCTTGCCGCCGCTGAACTCCCGGCACAGCGTCCTGAACGGCGCGTTCGTGATGCCCGCCATGGGGGCGAGCACGACGGGCGGCCGCACGGCGTGCGGGCCGATCTGAAGCTGGGGCTCCATGGCGCGGGGATCCTCCGGTGCGAGCGGTTCTATGGCGAGGGCAGACCTCCTATTGTCCCCCATCCGCGGGCGTGCCCTTGCGCCCGCCTTTGCCGGGCGGTGCGTCTCTCTGGCCCCGGGGCCCTGCAGGGCGCGGGCCGCCGTCCCGGTGCGGGTCCGCTGTGCTTGCTCGCGCAGTTCCCCGCGCCCCTGCAGGGCGCCTCCGGCCGGCCGCATTCCTGGTGCGGGCCCGTCGTGGTTGCTCGCGCCGTTCCTCGCGCCCCTTACGGGGCGCCCCCGGCGGCCCTGGCGAGCGCGCCGCCCATCCCCCCGGGATACCGTCGAACTCATGCCCCAGCAAGAGCTCACGCACCGTCGGCGCATGGTTGTTCTCGGGATTTGTTGTATGAGTCTGCTCATCGTCAGTCTCGACAACACCGTTCTGAACGTCGCGCTGCCCTCGATGGCGCGGGAGTTCGGGACCAGCATCTCCGGCATGCAGTGGACCATCGACGCCTACACCCTCGTCCTCGCCGCGCTCCTCATGCTCGCGGGGTCGACGGCGGACCGCGTGGGGCGGCAGAAGATCTTCAAGGTGGGGCTCGTGATCTTCACGGTCGCCTCCGTCGCCTGCTCCCTCGCGCCCAACCTGGAGTCCCTGGTCGCCTTCCGGATGGCCCAGGCGGTCGGCGGGTCCATGCTCAACCCGGTCGCGATGTCGATCATCACCAACACCTTCACCGAGCCACGCGAACGCGCCCGCGCCATCGGCGTCTGGGGCGGCGTCGTCGGCATCTCCATGGCGGCGGGCCCGCTCGTGGGCGGCCTCCTGGTGGACTCCGTCGGCTGGCGCTCCATCTTCTGGATCAACCTGCCGGTCGGCCTCGCGGCCCTCCTCCTCACCATCCGCTACGTCCCCGAGTCCCGCGCCCCCAGGCCGCGCCGCCCCGACCCCGTGGGCCAGCTCCTGGTCATGGTGCTGCTCGGCGCCCTGACGTACGCGATCATCGAGGCGCCGACGGCAGGCTGGACCTCGCCGCTGATCATCGCCTTCGCGGGCGCCGCGCTCCTCGCCCTCGTCGGCCTGCTCGCCTACGAGCCCCGCCGCGCCGACCCCCTCATCGACCTCCGCTTCTTCGGCTCCGCCCCGTTCAGCGGGGCCACCGTCATCGCGGTCAGCGCCTTCGCGGCGCTCGGCGGCTTCCTCTTCCTCTCCACGCTCTACCTCCAGAACGTACGCGGCCTGAACGCCCTGCACGCGGGCGTGTGGATGCTGCCGATGGCCGCGATGACCTTCGTCTGCGCCCCGCTCTCGGGCCGCCTGGTCGGCAGCCGGGGCCCGCGCCTCCCGCTCCTGGTCGCCGGTGTCGCGATGACGTCGTCCGGCGTCCTGTTCGCCGCCTTCGACGCGGAGACCACGAACGCGACGCTCTTCCTCGGCTACGTGCTCTTCGGCCTCGGCTTCGGCTTCGTGAACGCCCCCATCACCAACACCGCCGTCTCCGGGATGCCCCGCTCCCAGGCCGGCGTCGCCGCCGCCGTCGCCTCCACCAGCCGCCAGATCGGCCAGACCCTCGGCGTCGCCGTCATCGGCGCGGTCCTCGCCTCCGGGGTGGGCTCCTCGTCGTACGCCGCCACCTTCACGGAGGCCAGCCGCCCCGCCTGGTGGATCATCGCGGGCTGCGGCCTCGCGGTCCTCCTCCTCGGCGCCCTGACCAGCGGCCCCTGGGCGAGGGAGACCGCCCGGCGCACCGCCGAACGCCTGGAGGCCGCACCCCAAAAGCCGGGCACCGGCACCGACTCCCGCACTACGCTCACGCCGTGACCGCTACTTGGGACCCCACGGCACCGGGCGTACTGCGACTCCCCTCGGGACGGCTCGTCCGCGGCCGCGGCCTGCGCCATCCGCTGCCGGACGGCCCGACGCCCGACTTCGCGCTGTATCTCCTTGGCAAGGAGCCGCCCGCCGTCCCCTGGGAGTCCCGCTGGCTGCGCTGGCCCGACTTCCGCCTGCCCACCGACCGCGCGGCGACTGCCGCCGCCCTGCGCGAGGCCCTGCAGCGGTCGGAGACCGAGCGGGTCGAGGTCGCGTGCGGCGGCGGACAGGGGCGTACGGGAACGGCGTTGGCGTGCCTGGCGGTCCTGGACGGAGTGCCGGGCGGCGAGGCGGTCGCCTACGTACGGGAGCACTACGCGCCACGAGCGGTGGAGACACCGTGGCAGCGGACGTTCGTGCGGCGCTTCAGCTGACCACCGCTGGTCGAGAATCCGAAGGTCACGGCACCGAAGGGTCCACCGTCGCCTGGTGCTCCTCCGCGAGGTGTTCCTCCGCCTTCAGCCACGGCAGGAACTGCACCCGCTTCTTCCAGGCGCACGTGTCACAGCTCAACTGCCGCTGCACACCCGCCTTTCGCACGTGCACCACATGCGCGCGCCCGTGCTGGTCCCATCTGCTGACCTTGCTCGTGGTCATCGAAGGCATGGCGAACAGTGTGCAGCAGAAGGCCCCGGTTCCGTATGCGGAACCGGGGCCTTCCTTCAACCTTCACTCAGCCGACGGCCGAGGGGGCCAGCGTCAGCAGCCCACCAGGCGCGAGGCGAGGTAGCCCTCGATCTGGTCGAGGGAGACGCGCTCCTGCTTCATCGAGTCACGCTCGCGGACCGTGACCGCGTTGTCGTCCAGGGTGTCGAAGTCGACCGTCACGCAGTACGGCGTGCCGATCTCGTCCTGGCGGCGGTAGCGGCGGCCGATGGCGCCCGCGTCGTCGAACTCGATGTTCCAGTTCTGCCGGAGGGCGGTCGCCAGGCCCTTGGCCTTCGGCGACAGCTCCGGGTTGCGGGAAAGCGGGAGCACCGCGACCTTCACCGGGGCGATGCGGTGGTCGAAGCGCATGACCGTCCGCTTCTCCAACTTGCCCTTGGCGTTCGGGGCCTCGTCCTCGATGTAGGAGTCGAGGAGGAAGGCCAGCATGGTGCGGCCGACGCCCGCCGCGGGCTCGATGACGTACGGAGTCCAGCGCTCGCCGGCCTCCTGGTCGAAGTAGGACAGGTCCTGGCCCGACGCCTTGGAGTGCGCGGAGAGGTCGTAGTCCGTGCGGTTGGCGACGCCCTCGAGCTCGCCCCACTCGCTGCCGCCGAACTGGAAGCGGTACTCGATGTCAGCGGTGCGCTTGGAGTAGTGGGAGAGCTTCTCCTTCGGGTGCTCGAACCAGCGCATGTTCTCCTCGCGCAGGCCCAGGCCGGTGTACCAGTTCCAGCGCTGCTCCATCCAGTACTCCTGCCACTTCTCGTCCTCGCCCGGCTTGACGAAGAACTCCATCTCCATCTGCTCGAACTCGCGGGTCCGGAAGATGAAGTTGCCGGGCGTGATCTCGTTGCGGAAGGACTTGCCCATCTGCGCGATGCCGAACGGCGGCTTCTTGCGCGAAGTCTGCTGGACCTGGCCGAAGTTGGTGAAAATGCCCTGCGCGGTCTCGGGACGCAGGTAGGCGACGGAGCCGCTGTCCTGCGTCGGGCCGAGGTGCGTGGAGAGCATGCCGGAGAACTGCTTGGGCTCGGTGAACTGGCCCTTGGTGCCACAGTGCGGGCAGTTGACCTCGGCCAGGCTCTCGGGCGGACGGCCGTGCTTGGCCTCGAACGCCTCTTCAAGGTGGTCGGCGCGGTGACGCTTGTGGCAGGACAGGCACTCGGTCAGCGGGTCGGAGAACGTCGCGACGTGACCCGAGGCCTGCCAGACCTCCGTGGCCAGGATCACCGACGAGTCGATGCCGACTACGTCCTCGCGCGAAGTGACCATGTAGCGCCACCACTGACGCTTGAGGTTCTCCTTGAGCTCGACGCCGAGCGGCCCGTAATCCCAGGCGGCACGCTGGCCGCCGTAGATCTCACTGCACGGGTAAACAAAGCCACGGCGCTTGCTCAGGCTGACGATGCTGTCGATCTTGTCGGCGGCCACGGTGCTCTCTTCATTACGACGGTGGGCGAAGCGAATGACTCAGGTTACCGGCGGCCTTACCCCCCTAATCAAATCGGTTCCGGATGAGAGTCCCCGACGGCCTCCGGCCGGACCCCGCGACGAGCGCTAGTTGACAATCGTTTCCAGATTTGTTGAAAATGAGTGTCATGAACGTACGTCGCCTGATACCCACCGCCGCCCTCGCGTCCGCCACGGTGCTCGGCCTCACGGCCCTGACCGCCTGCTCCTCCTCCAGCGCCGCGGACAAGAACGGCGACGGCAAGCTGAGCGTGACGGCGTCGTTCTACCCCATGCAGTACCTCGCCCAGGAGATCGGCGGCGATCACGTCTCCGTGGACACCCTGACCAAGCCGGGTGTCGAGCCGCACGACCTGGAGCTCAGCCCGAGGCAGACCGCCACCCTCGGTGAATCGGACGTCATCCTCTACCTCAAGGGCATCCAGCCCGCCGTCGACGACGCCATCGGCCAGTCCGGCGTGGAGAACACCGTGGACGCCGCGACCCTCACCAAGCTGGAGAAGCACGGCACGGGCGTCGGTCACGACCACGGCCACGAGGGCGAAGAGCACGCCGAGGAAGAGCACGGCCACGACGAAGAGGGCGAAGCCGGCGCCGACCCGCACGTCTGGCTCGACCCGGTGAAGTACGCCGAGGTCGCCCAGGGTGTCGGCAAGGCGCTGGAGAAGGCCGACCCGGACCACGCGGCGGCGTACAAGAAGAACACGAAGGCCCTGGTCGAGAGGTTGAACGGCCTGAACGCGCAGTTCGAGAGCGGCCTGATGAACACCAAGTCCACGACGTTCATCACCACGCACTCCGCCTTCGGCTACCTCGCCGAGCGCTACGGCCTGGACCAGGAGGGCATCTCCGGCATCGACCCCGAGTCGGACCCGAGCCCCGCCCGCATCAAGGAGCTCCAGGACATCGCCAAGGAGGACAAGGTCTCCACGGTGTTCTTCGAGACCCTCGCCAGCGACAGGACCGCCAAGACCCTCGCGAACGACGCGGGCCTCAAGACGGCCGTCCTGGACCCCCTCGAGGGAATTACGGACAAGTCCAAGGGCGATGACTACATCGAGGTCATGGAGTCGAACCTCGGCGCCCTGGAGAAGGCACTCGGCGCGAAGTGAAAGAACCGCTAGCGGCAGCATCGGAGGCGCACGCCATGGAAGCCACGGCCTCGGCAGAGACCACCCCGCCCGTCATATCCGTGCGGGCGGCCACGGCCACCCTCGGCGCGCGCCCGGTCCTGCGCGGCATCGACCTCACGGTCAGGCGCGGCGAGGTCGTCGCCCTGCTCGGTGCGAACGGCTCCGGCAAGTCCACCGCCGTCCGCTCGGTCATCGGCCAAGTCCCCCTGACCGGCGGCGACATAAACCTCTTCGGCACCCCCCTGAAGCGCTTCAGGCAGTGGGCCCGCATCGGCTACGTACCGCAGCGCACCACGGCCGCGAGCGGTGTTCCCGCGACGATCCGCGAGGTCGTCTCGTCGGGCCGCCTCTCGCGCACGAAGCTCACGAAGCTCGGCTGGACGACCAAGGCGGACCGCGCGGCGGTCGACCGGGCCATCGGGCTCGTCGGCCTCGGCGACCGCGCCAAGGACTCCGTGAGCGCCCTCTCCGGCGGCCAGCACCAGCGCGTGCTCATCGCCCGCGCGCTGGCCTCCGAGCCCGAGCTGCTGATCATGGACGAGCCGATGGCGGGCGTCGACCTGGCGAGCCAGGAGATCCTCGCCCAGACCCTGCGCGAGCAGGTCGCGGCCGGGACGACGGTCCTGCTCGTGCTGCACGAGCTCGGCGCCCTGGAGCCGCTGATCGACCGCGCGATCGTCCTGCGCGACGGCTGCGTGACCCACGACGGTCCGCCGCCCAAGGCCACGGGACAGCACGCGCTGCCCGGCCACGACCACGTACATCCGCACTCGGCCGACGAGTACGAGCCGATCCGGACGGGACTGCTGACCTGATGATGGAAATCTTCCAGACCGAATTCATGCAGCGGGCGCTGATCGCCGCCGTGCTCGTCGGCATCACGGCCCCCGCCATCGGCATCTACCTCGTCCAGCGCCGCCAGGCCCTGATGGGCGACGGCATCGGCCACATCGCCATGACGGGCGTCGGCCTCGGCTTCCTGCTCAACTCCAGCCCCGTCTGGATGGCGACGCTGATCGCCGTCGTCGGCGCGGTGACGATGGAGCTGATCAGGGCGTACGGCAAGACGCGCGGCGACATCGCCCTCGCGATGCTCTTCTACGGCGGCATGGCGGGCGGTGTCCTGCTGATCAACCTCTCGGACACCGGCTCCAACGCGAACCTCTCCTCGTACCTCTTCGGCTCGCTGTCGACGGTCTCGGACTCCGACGTCACGGCGATCTGCCTGCTCGCGGCCTTTGTGGTCCTCGTCACCGTCGGCCTGCGCAAGCAGCTGTTCGCGGTGAGCCAGGACGAGGAGTTCGCGCGGGTCACGGGTCTTCCGGTGCGGGCGCTGAACCTGCTGATCGCGGTCACCGCGGCCGTCACGGTCACCGTGGCGATGCGCGTCGTGGGCCTGCTCCTGGTGAGCGCGCTGATGGTGGTGCCGGTCGCCGCGGCCCAGCAGATCACCCGCTCGTTCAAGGTGACGTTCATCCTGTCGGTGGTCATCGGCACCGCCGTGACACTGTCCGGCACGGTCACCTCGTACTACCAGGACGTGCCGCCCGGGGCGACCATCGTCCTCATGGCGATCGGCGTCTTCGTCGTCCTGACGGCGCTCGCGACCCCGCTGGCCCGGCGCCGGGCACGGACCGTGGCCACCGCGGACGCGACCTGTACGGCGGACGTCGCCAAGGACGTCCCCGGGGCGCGGCGCCCGGCGGACGAGGTCACCGTCTGAGAGCGAGCTGGCACAATGGCCCGACGGGATATGACAGATGTGCGGGCGATCGTGCGAGTTTTTCAGTTGAGGAGGCACCTGTGACAACGGCTGCGGGACCCCCGGTACGAGGCCGATCCACCCGGCAGCGCGCCGCTGTGGCGGCGGCCCTGGGCGAGGTGGACGAGTTCCGCAGTGCGCAGGACCTGCACGACATGCTCAAGCACAAGGGCGATTCGGTGGGCCTGACCACGGTCTACCGCACGCTCCAGTCCCTCGCCGACGCCGGCGAGGTCGACGTGCTCCGCACGGACGAGGGCGAGTCGGTCTACCGCCGCTGCTCGACCGGCGACCACCACCATCACCTGGTCTGCCGGGTGTGCGGCAAGGCGGTCGAGGTCGAGGGCCCTGCGGTCGAGAAGTGGGCCGAGGCCATCGCCTCCGAGCACGGGTATGTGAACGTGGCGCACACGGTCGAGATCTTCGGCACGTGCGCGGAGTGCGCGCAGAAGTAGCCAGAACGCCTTGAACGCCCTGTGGGCCCGCACCGGCTTCGGTGCGGGCCCACAGGGCGTCTGCGGTACGTCCGGCCCTAGCTGTTGGCGATCTCTTCCTCGTTCGGGATCGCCCCGCCGAAGCGGCGGTCGCGCCCGGCGTACTCCAGGCAGGCCCGCCACAGGTCGCGCCGGTCGAAGTCCGGCCACAGCACGTCCTGGAAGACCATCTCGGCGTAACTGGACTGCCAGATGAGGTAGTTGGACGTGCGCTGCTCGCCGCTCGGGCGCAGGAACACGTCCACGTCCGGCATGTCCGGGTAGTACATGTACTTGGCGAAGGTCTTCTCGTTCACCTTCGACGGGTCGAGCTTGCCCGCCGCCACATCGCGCGCGATGGCCTGCGCGGCGTCCGCGATCTCCGCGCGACCGCCGTAGTTCACGCAGAAATACAGGGTCATCGCGTCGTTGTCGACGGTCTGCTCCTGGGCGATCTGGAGCTCCTGGACGACGGACTTCCACATCTTGGGCATGCGTCCCACCCAGCGGATCCGGATGCCGAGCTCGTTCATTTCATCCCGCCGGCGCCGGATGACGTCGCGGTTGAAGTTCATCAGGAAGCGGACCTCGTCGGGCGAGCGCTTCCAGTTCTCGGTGGAGAAGGCGTACAGCGAGAGGTTCTTGACGCCCATCTCCAGGCAGCCCTTGAGCACGTCCAGGACGACGCCCTCGCCGACCTTGTGCCCCTCCGTGCGCGGCAGCCCCCGCTCCTTGGCCCAGCGGCCGTTGCCGTCCATGACGATCGCCACATGCTGCGGCACCAGCTCGCCGGGGATCTTCGGCGGTGTGGCGCCCGAGGGGTGCGGCTCGGGGACCTTGTACTCACGGCGGGACCGTCCGAGGATTCCGCGTCGTGCCATGGGGGGCTCTCTCCTACCTAGCTGATCTCTGTACGTGACGTGCTGCGTGCTACGTGCTTACGTGGTTTTCTCTACGTACCGCAATGAGCGGAGCCCGCGCTCCAAGTGCCAGTGCAGATAGGCGGAAACAAGCCCGCTGCCCTCCCTGACATGCCGTGCCTCGCACGCGTCCGCCGTCTCCCAGTCTCCCGTGAGCAGCGCGCCGAGCAGGCCGAGGGCTTCCATCGAGGGTACGACGCTGCCGGGCACCCGGCAGTCGACGCAGACGGAGCCGCCCGCGGCGACGGAGAAGAACCGGTTCGGGCCCGGCATCCCGCACTTCGCGCAGGAGCTGAAGCTGGGCGCGTACCCGTTCACGGCGAGGGAGCGCAGAAGGAACGCGTCGAGGATGAGATGCGGTTCGTGCTCACCGTTGGCGAGGGTCCGCAGGCCGCCCACGAGCAGCAGATACTGCTGCACGGCGGGCTCGCCCTCATGATCGGTGAACCGCTCGGCGGTCTCCAGCATGGCCGTGCCGGCGGTGTAGCGCGCGTAATCCGTGACGATCCCACCACCGTACGGAGCGATGGTCTCACTCTGCGTGCACAACGGCAGGCCGCGCCCGATGAGTTCGCTGCCGCGCGCGAAGAACTGCACGTCCACATGGGAGAAGGGCTCGAGCCGCGCCCCGAACTTGGACTTCGTGCGCCGCACGCCGCGCGCGACGGCACGGACCCGGCCGTGACTGCGGGTGAGCAGCGTGATGATGCGGTCCGCCTCACCCAGCTTCTGGGTGCGCAGCACGATGCCGTCATCACGGAACAGACTCATGGCCCCATTCTCGCGTACGGCACCGACAGCCGTGGCGGGGGTCGCACCGGCCCCTCCCCGGGCTGCACTCGGCCCCGTATGCCGCCCACCTCCCCCGGTGGACCGGTAGCGTACGAAGCCCCGTCCGCCCACCCCCACCCGCACCGGAGGACTCCGTGAGCGCACAGCCCGACGGCCCGTACGGGCCGCTGATCCCGATGCCTGAGCTGACACCCGACGCGCTGCGGGCCGCGGTGTCCCGCATCGCGCCCAGCCGGGCCCCCGCGCTCACCCAGCACCTTTTCGAGGCGACCACCAACGCCCAGCAAACGCAGAGCCTCGCCCCCCTACGCGCCTTCATCCACTCGTGGGCCGTGTTCATCGCGATCGAACGGCATCCGCAGCGCGCGGCTCGACTGCGCGAGCTGGAGCGGATCGTGGACGCGGGCGAACAGGACCCCACGGCCGTGATCACGGAGATCCGTCAGATCCGGGAAACCGCGGAAGCGGAGGCCGGTCTGTGAGCGACTGGGCTTGGGACTGGAACCCGAGCGAGGAGTTACCGCGCCACGAGTGCGTCTACGTCTGCAACATCACCTGGTACGGCTGACGTCGGGGCGGCTGATCGCTTCCCAGGGAGCGAGGTTCCACGCGCTGGAGCGGTTCGCCGGGTCCAGGAGGTTGCGCAGGTGGGTGTCGGACGCGGCCTGCGGCGCGGGAAAGTCCGCGTCCTGCGTGCCCTGCAGACTGTCCCGCCAGACCTTCCTCCCCAGGAGGTAGTGACCGGCGTACTCCTCCCACGAGGAGTACGTCCCCACCACCGTCGGCACGACGTTCTTGAGCCGGTTCCACGTGTCGGCCTCACTCAGCATCCCGCAGGCGAAGCCGCGCCGTGAGATGTCCACATAGAGCGCGATGTCCCAGGCCAGCGGCGCGACGCCGACAGACCTCTGCGCCATGGCGCGATACCCGGTACTCGCAAGCCCGCTCAGGCGCCCGAGCAACTGCTCGGGCGCGGTGATCTCCCACTGCTCGGCCAGCCACTTCCGCGCCTTGCCGTCGTCGATGCGGGTGAACGGATACAGGGTGGTCCGGGACGCGTCCTTGTCCCGGCTGACCGGCGCGCTCAGCGACACCATCCAGAGCTGGTGCATGGTGAGCGGTCTCGGGTATCTGGACTCGACCTTCGGCTTGCTCCACTTCCATATGGCCATGGCGCCGCACCCTACGTCACGGCACTTCCCCCCGACTCCGGGCATTCGCATAGGCGGTGGCCGCCCTCAGCCGCTCTGACGTCGTGGCGGTCCGCAGCGCGTCCGGCGCACAGTCCCACTCCCGCCCGCCACCGAAGGGCCGCAGCTGGACATAGGGCCCCTCGTGCCCCATGACCCTGCCGACCTGCCCGGTACGGGTGTCCACGGCGTACGCGCCGACGGGGAGATACAGGTTCATGGCGCGACCCCCAGCGCGGCGACCAGGCGGGCCGCCGTCTCGACCCGGCATCCACCCAATTCGATGATCGGGCAAGGCGCCTCCCGGGCCAAAGATGTGGGGTCGATCCGCAATGACGGCAAAGTAATTCCCGCCCGCGCGAGTGCGGTGCGCAATTCCTTCATGGTCTCCTCCGCGTCCTCGACGCATACCGGCGCGTGCGCCTTCTTCTCACCCATCGGGTGGCTCCCCTTTGCCGTCGGATCTCACTCTTCGCATCCCTACGGTGACGGAATCCACCTAGACTCGTCAGGAGTCTGTCTCCTACAACTGCGAGGCAGCGAAAGGCGGTTGGCCATGGCCAATGGTTCACGTCAGGCGGCCTGGGAGTTCTTCGGGGCGGAGCTGAAGAGACGGCGCGAGGTCTCCGGTTTCACCCAGTCGGCACTGGGGATGCAGGTCTTTGTCTCCGGCGGATACATCGGCCAATTCGAACAGGCAATCCGCAAACCGCAGTTGGATGTTGCGCAGCGGCTCGACGAAGTTCTACAAACCGATGGCTTTTTCGAGCGGATGTGGCGCACGCTCATCAAGGACCAGCCGTATTCGGAGTACTTCGCGCACGCGGTGGAGCTGGAACGGCTGGCGACGAAGATCTGCGAGTTCGAACCGGCACTGGTTCCGGGGCTGCTGCAAACACCGGAGTACGCCCGAGCGCTCTTCGTGGCGAGCAATCCGTTGGCCTCCGACGAGTACATCGAGGAGCTGCTCAGGGCGCGCATCAGCCGCGCCCCGCTCCTCAAGGACGCCACAAGACCCGTGTACTGGGCGATCGTGCACGAGACCGCTCTGTGCATTCCCGTCGGTGGCCCCGCCACCATGGTCGGGCAACTGGAGCAGCTCGCGGCGATGGCGCGGGAGCACAAGGTGCTGGTGCAGGTGATCCCGTTCGCCGCCGGGGCGCACTCCAAGATGGGCAAGATGTTCAAGCTCATGGAGTTCGAGGACGCACCGCCAACTGTCTATACAGAGGGGGTGTATTCAGGGACCCTGCTCGACGATCCAGCGGTGGTTAAGCGCGTACAGGCGTCCTACGATCTACTCAGGGCCGTCGCGCTGTCGCCGGAGGCGTCCCTGACCCTCATCGACTCGGTGGCGGAGGACTACAGACAATGCGCGAGTACGACTTGAGCAACGCCCGCTGGCGCAAGAGCACGTACAGCGACGGTGACGGTGACAACTGCGTCGAGGTGGCCGACGGCCTCACCGGCAGCGTCCCCGTCCGCGACAGCAAGGACCCCCAAGGCCCCGCCCTACTGATCCGCGCCGAAGCGTGGTCGGCGTTTGTGGGGAACGTGGGAGGCCGCCCGAGGTGAGCGCCCCGTAGGGGCGCGGGGAACTGCGCGACCAGCCCCCACCGGCCCGCAGCAAAAACGCCCCCTACTGACGACTGATCGCCCTCGTGATGCCCGCGGCAATCGTCGTGGCGAGGGTCCACCCCATGATGACCAGGGCGTACCCGAACCACTGCAACGCCCCCCGCGCGGCATACGCATGCTCCTGGCCGAAGTCGATGATCGGAAGCAGCAGGTCCAACGTGTAGAAGACGGCGCTGAACTCCGGCGCCTCCTTCGGCTTCAACGCCACCGGCTCCCGCACCGCGTACACGACGGAGCCGGCCAGCAGCAGCGAGAGCAGCCAGATCGCGGCGCGCGTAGGCCGGAAGCCGTAGCCGACGGTGAGGTCCTGGAGATACCCCCAGGCCTTGGCGTACCAGGGCAGGGTCGTGCGATGGCGGCGCTGCTTGGCGAGTTGGACCGTACGAGCGGCAGCGTCGTCGCCGACACGGCGGTACGCGGCCGTGAGCTGCTCGTAGGCGAAGGGGACGTAGCCCTCGGTGTCCCGCTCCAGTACCTGAAGCCTTCGCTCGGCGGGTTCGTGCGGGCTGAGCCTGTTGTACGTCAGGCCATCGAGGCGGACCTTGTCCGGCCAGACCTCGGGGGGTACGTGCAGGAGATCGAATTGGCAGCCCCGCAGTGTGACGGTGCCGTCGACCGGCGCGGCTCCGTCCAGCCACAGCGTGCCCCCGGTGATGCTGGCGCGCAGGGCCATGCCGCCCGGGTTGGAGAGGCGGGCGCCCTCCAGGTTGACCTGGCCGGGGATACGCGCACCCGGCAGGTTGAGGCGCCCGTGAGCCGTGAGCCGCATCGCATGCACATCGTCCCCGGCGCTGAGGTTCGCCGCATGCAAGGCTGTGCCGCCCGGGTTGCTGAGCACCGCATCGTTGAGGGTGATGGTCCCGGCGACCACCGCGCCCGCGAGGCGGACCAACCCGTGGGCGGTGAAGCCGTCGTCGGCGTGGAGGTCACCGTCGATGGTGGCGCGGTTGAGCGCGAGGACGGGTTCGTCGAAGGCGTCCGACAGACCGTCCTCGCCCAGCCGCGCCCCGTCGAGGAAGACCGCCCCGGCAATCCGCGCGCCCCCGAGCCGGATGGACCTCCGTACGCGGACACCGGTCATGCGCAGCGAGCCGTCGACCCGTAATCCCGTGCCGTAGAGGTCGGGAAAGACGGACCAGCCCAGATTCAGCTGACGCAACTGCGCCCCGTAGAGGTCCAGTTCCTCGTCGAAGTAGCAGGACCACAGGTGAATCGCCCCGGCGACCTCCGCGTACTCGAGGTCGAGCTTGCCGGTGATGCGAGCGCCGTGCAGCCGCAGGACGGGGGTCTCGCCCTCCTGGCGGGGCCCGTCGATGAGCAGAGCGCGCAGCACCTCGGCCCGTACGGTCCGCTCGGGGCCCCAGTCCGCGCCGGCATCGGCGGGTTCCCTGTGCCGCTCCCGGAAGTCGACGCCTCGCCCCAGCGGAAACGCCTCCCACACCCGCCGCTCGGCCTCGCTCAGATCCCTGATCTCCACCGGCGCGACTCTGACGCGCACCGGATCATGTGTCAACCAGCGGCCAGCGCACGGCGATAGCGCACCTCGGCCCGTCGCCCCTCACCGTCGGCCTCCACCTCACCCACGACCACGAACCCGGCACGCACGAGCACCGCCCGCGACCCGGCGTTGTCCACGTCCGTCGCCGCGCGCAGCGAACGCAGCCCGTACTGGGCAACGGCGAGCCCGCACACCCGCCGTACCGCATCCGTGGCGAGCCCACGCCCCGTCGCGCTCTCGGCGATGCGATACCCGAGCTCGGCCTCACCGTCCGCGACGTCCACAAGATTCACGCGCCCCACCACCACTTCCCGCTCTTCACCCTCACCCTCGCCCTCCCTCTCCACCAGCACGTGGAAGTGGCAGGTCCCCGCGTCCTGTTCGGCCAGCAGGGAGGCGTGCCGCGCGTCGAAGTCGGCGAAGTAGGCGTCGCCACGGTCGGGCACGTGCTGCGCGAAGTAGGCGCGGTTCGCGCGCTCGAAGGCGAGCAGGGCGGGTGCGTGATCGGCGCGCAGGCGCTGGAGTTCGGGCATGGCGGCAACGTAGCCGCGGCCCACCGCTCGCCGCCTCGCCTTTTCGTCCGCGCTGTGGTCCCACGCTGTTGGTCAAGCCCTGTCAGTGGGAGCCGGTAGCGTCCGTCCTCTGTCTGCTGCCCCCACGCCGAGGAGATTCCGTGCCCGACGCCTACTCGCCCATACCCGAGCTGAATCTGCTCAAGGCGTTCCACGACGGGCCGGGGAAGGCGGGCTTCTCCGACGGGTTCGAGATGTATGAGTACGGCAGGCGCGATGCCGGCCTCGTCCAGTGGCTGGACATGACCGACTCCCCGGAGCTGCGGGCCCGCCTCGACCGGCTCGTGCCCTTCGCCCAGGCCACCGGCTCCGGGTCGTTCTACGCGCTGTGGCGCTGCGACGACCGCGCCGATCTGGCGACGCTGCCGGTCGTCCTCTTCGGTGACGAAGGCGATCTCGATGTGGTGGCGTCGGGCCTGCGGGAGCTGTTCCGTCTGCTGGCCATCGACCACGAGTGGTACCTCCCCGAGGAGGAGTGGGACGTCGACGAGGAGCACAGCTCGGGGCACGAGGCGTATCTCGCCTGGCTGGAGGAGCGGTTCGGTCTCACCGCGCCCGAGGCCGCCGACCCCATCATCGAGCGGGCGCGGGACGAGTACGGGCTGCGGTTCATGAACTGGTTCCTCGAGTTCTCGCCCGAGTACGTGGTCGGCGCGCTCCGCGAGAACCTCGGCGTCTAGCCGCGTCCTCCCGCCCCCCTGCTCCCCCTACTTCTCGACCGGCGGGCAGTAGCCGGTGTCCGCGCCGATGCTGTTGATCTCCGCGTTCGGCCGGGAGTCACCGGCGTAGTCGATCTGGTCGGTGCAGCTGACGCCGGGCTTGTTGGGCGTACCCACCGGCTTGTCCCCCTTCTCCGGGGTGGGGCAGGTGCCCGTGTCCGCGCCGATGCTGTTGATCTCCGCGTTCGAGCGCGGGTCACCGGCGTAGTTGATCTGGTCGGTGCAGCTCTTGCCCGCCTTGTCGCCCTTCTCGGGGGTGGGGCAGGTGCCGGTGTCGGCGCCGATGCTGTTGATCTCCGCGTTCGAGCGCGGGTCGCCCGCGTAGTTGATCTGGTCGGTGCAGCTCTTGCCGGACTTGGCCGGCGTACCCGACGCCTTGTTGACGGCGGCGGAGTCGGCACCGGTCTTGCCGGTCGCGGCGGACTCGCCGCTCTTCCCGGCCTCGGACGCGGAAGCGGACGCGGGGGCGGAGGACGACGAGGCGTCGTTTCCGCTGCCCTGGCAGGCGGTGAGCCCGAACGCGGCGACGGTGATGACCATGGCGGCTGCGGCCTTGCGGGCGTGGAGGAGGGTGGTGTGCGACATGGTCTTCCCGTTCTGTGCGGTGTTCGTGCTCGTGAGAACAAGACTGTCCGCCGCCGCTGGTGATCCGTCGCCGTCTCACTAACGCCTCGCTAACGTCGTCGGGGGGGCGCTCACTGCAGCGAAATCCCACGTGAACGCCCCCGCGGGCGGGATTTACCTGCAGTTGCCCCCACGCCGCACCTCCACGCTCGCCCCGCGCGGCTTCCTGCCGTTGCGCTCGCGCCAGTTCACGGCGCCCGGCGCCTGTTCCAGGAGCAGCCACGGCTGGCCGCCCTTCAGGCCGCGCATGACGTCGTACGAGAAGGCCGTGCAGTGGAGGGAGTCCGGGTCGTGCGGGTCCGGGTACGAGTCGTACGACACCACGTCCAGGTGCGGGGCCCAACTGAAGAGGCCCAGGGTCTTCGCCACCGGGACGAAGTTCGTGGTGACGGGGAGGTGCGGGGTGATGCGGGTCAGGACCTCCTTCTCCGCCAGGTAGCACGCGAGGAGCTCGTCCGAGGAGAAGCGCCAGTAGTCGAGCTGCTGGGCCGGGTTGCGGAAGGAGGGGGCCTTGCGCGGGGTGTGGATCTCCGTGCCGTAGCGCTGCGACCAGAAGTCCGTCGATCAGGCCTCGTTGGGTGCCGCCACCGTCCCGTACCGCTCCCGCAGCCACGTGCGGAAGGCCGCCGTCGACACCTCGCAGTGGCAGTGGCGTGAGATGTGGCAGCCGTATTCGTTGCCGATGTGGCAGCCGTATTCGTTGCCGATGTGCCAGAGCGCGAGCGCGGGGTGCTCGCCGTAGCGCGTGGCCAGGCGTTCCGCGAGGCGTACGGCGTGCGTGCGGTAGACGGGGCTCGACGGGCACCAGTGCTGGCGCGAGCCGGGGTGCAGGCGTACGCCGTCCTCCGTCACCGGAAGGGTGTCGGGGTGCAGGCGCGTCAGCCATGGCGGCGGGGACGCCGTCATCGTCGCCAGGCTGACCGCGACGCCCGCCTCCGCGAGGCGGTCCATGTGGCCGTCGAGCCACGTGAAGTCGTACGTGCCCGGGGCCGGTTCCGTCTTCGCCCAGGAGAAGATCCCGAGCGTCACGAGATTGACCCCCGCCTCGCGCATCAATTCCGTGTCCTCGGCGTGGACTTCGGGGCCCCACTGCTCGGGGTTGTAGTCGCCGCCGTACCCGATCGACGACAACCGCGAACGTAATCGCTCGGCGAGGCGCTCCCGGCCCATGCCATCCGACCTTTCGTAGCTCCCCGTCGTCGAAGACCGCGACCGTCACCACATGGCCGTCGAGCCCTTCGACGTACCGCGCCAGCACGTCCGTACCTGACACTTGCCCACTCCCGATCGGCGACACCCTCCCCTTGCTCACCCCCATGCGCTCGGCAACCTGCGTCTGCGCGAGTCCCCCGTCCAGGGCCTTGACCGCCCTCCCGGCCCCTTTTATGGTCGCCACGCCACCATGACGTAGGACGTGGGATCTCTCGAGGGAGCAAGGGGAGACACAGTGAGCGACCAGACGACCAGCACAGGCTCCGGCGGGGCGATCGCATCCGCCGGACACACCGGGCCCGCACCGGACCGCCGCTCCTTCCTCAAGTACACCGGTGTGCTGGGCGCGGCCGCCGCCATCACCACCACGCTCTCCGCCTGCTCGGGACCCGAGTCCACGAACGAGGCCGGGGACGGCGGCGGCAAGGGCGGTGACTCGACCCTCACCGCCGTCATCGGCTATGGCAACGACGGCAGTTGGGACCCCACGCAGACCGCGTCTGCCTTCGCGATGGCCGGCAACGAGCACATCTACGAGGGTCTGCTGAACACCGACCCCCTCACCCGCGAGCCGTATGCCGCGCTCGCCACGGAGATCCCCACCGACGTCAAGGCGACCACCTGGAAGTTCACGCTGCGGCCCGGCGCCACGTGGCACGACGGGAAGCCCGTGACCGCCGACGACGTGGTGTTCGTCTTCGACCGGATTCTCGATCCGAAGACGCAGACGCTGGCCAAGGGCTTCTTCGAGAGCTGGCTGAAGGAGGTCAAGAAGGTCGACGCGACCTCCGTTGAGCTGAAGCTGAAATTTCCGTTCCCGGACGGGCTCGCACGGCTCTCCCTCGCCAAGATCATGCCGAAGCACGTGTTCTCCAAGCCCGGCGCCTGGGACGAGGCGACCAAGGGCAAGGCGGTGGGCTCGGGCCCGTACAAGCAGGCGTCGCACGCGCCGAAGTCCAACACCACCTTCGAGGCCTTCGACGACTACAACGGCCCCCGCAAGGCCGCCTTCAAGAAGATGAACTGGCTGACCATCGTGGACGCGGCACCCCGCGTCGCGAAGATCTCCGGCGGCAGCGCGGACTCGGAGATCGCGGACAACATCCCGTACGCCAACATCGAGCAGCTCAAGAAGGGCGGGCTCACCGTCGAGGGCGGGGCGGGGATGAACAACCTGTTCCTGATGTTCAACACCGCGCACAAGCCCTTCGACGACGTACGCGTGCGCCAGGCGCTCCACTACGCCATCGACACCGAGAAGATGATCCAGGTCGCGCTGAAGGGCCACGGCAAGGCGTCGAGCTCCTTCCTCAACGAGTCCAACCCCGCCTACCGGCCGGCGAAGACGGTCTATGCGTACGACCCGAAGAAGGCGAAGAAGCTTCTGGAGGAGGCAGGGGTCAAGGATCTGTCGATCAACCTCATGGCGGTGAACGTGAGTTGGATCATCGACTGCCTGCCGACCATCAAGGCCTCGTGGGACGCGATCGGCGTCAAGACGACGCTCGACCCGCAGGAGACCACGGCCGTCTTCACCAAGATGGACCAGAAGAAGGACTATCAGGTCGTCGCTGCCGCATCGAATCCCAACCAGTTCGGCATCGACCCCGATCTGATCATGCACTACAACTACGGGCCCGAGAACCTGTGGATGGGCTACGCCCGCTGGGCGGACAACTCCGTGGCCAAGAAGCTCTTCAAGGACATGGAGCAGGCGACGCGCGAGCCGGACGCGGCCAAGAAGAAGGCCATGGTCCAGGACTACATCGACACCGTCGCCGAACAGGCGGTGATCTATCCGGTCGTCCACAACGAGCTGATGACCGCCTGGGACCCGAAGAAGCTCACCGGCGTCAAGGCCCAGCCCTACCCCGGCATCAACCTGCTCCAGGCGAAGTGGGCGACGTGATCGCGGTCCTCCGCATCCTGGTCCGCCGCCTGGTGCTGCTCGTCCCGCTGCTGCTCGGCATCGTCCTGTTCGTCTTCCTCGTGATGCGGTTCTCGGACGTCGACCCGGCGTCGGCGTTCTTCCAGGGCGCCAATCCGACCGAGGAGCAGCTGCACGATTTCCGCGAGGAGAACGGGCTGCTCGATCCGCTGCCGGTGCGCTATGTGGCGTTCGTCGGCGATCTGGTCCAGGGCGACATGGGCATCAGCGTGCTCACCCGCTCGCCGGTGATGGAGCAGGTCACCACCGCGCTGCCGCTCACCCTGCAGCTGACGTTCCTGGGGCTCGGCATCGCGGTGGTCATCTCGCTGCTGCTCGGCGTGACCGCCGCGATCTACCGCGACCGGCTGCCGGACCAGCTGATCCGCGTCATCTCGCTGACCGGTGTGGCGGCGCCCGGCTTCTGGCTGGCGCTGCTCATGATCCAGTACCTGGCGGTGGAGGCGGGCTGGTTCCCGACCGGCGGGTACGTCAACCCCGGTGACTCCTTCACCGGCTGGCTGAAGACGATGACGCTCCCCGCCTTCGCGCTCTCCCTGCCGGTGGCCGCCGGCCTCACCCGCATCATCCGCACGGCGGTGGTCGAGGAACTCGACAAGGACTACGTGCGGACGGCGATCGGCAGCGGTCTGCCACCGGTCGTGGTGGTCGGCCGCAACGTCCTGCGCAACGCCCTCATCAACCCGCTGACCGTGCTCGGCCTGCGCGTGGGCTATCTGCTCGGCGGCGCCGTCGTCATCGAGACGATCTTCTCGCTGCCCGGCATGGGGAAGCTGATGATCGACGCGGTGAAGAACGGCGACCCGGCCGTCGTGCAAGGGGTCGTCATCACGACGGCCGTCGGATTCGTGGTCGTGAACCTGGTCCTGGACATCCTCTATCTGCTGGTCAATCCGCGCCTGAGGGGGACCGCCTGATGATCACGTCGCGCAAGGCCCTGGCCGAGCGGCTCTCGCGGCCCGGCATCCGGCTGCGCTCCCTGCGCCGCCTGCCCGTGCTCTCACGCATCGCGGTGGGCGTGCTCGGCGTGGTGGTCCTCGTGGCGCTCCTCGCGCCGCTGATCGCCCCGCACGACCCGCTCGACCAGCAGCCGCAGGCCGACGGCACCGGCCACCCGACCGCCGACCACTGGATGGGGCAGGACAGCCTCGGCCGGGACATCCTCAGCAGGCTGATGTACGGGGCGCGCTGGTCCCTGGCGATCGGGCTGGGGGCGACGCTGCTCGCCCTGGTCGTCGGGGCCGCGCTCGGGGCGATCGCGGCGACCTCGCGCAAGGCGGTCGACGAGACGCTGATGCGGTGCCTGGACATCGTCATGGCGTTCCCCGGGATCGCCCTCGCCGCCGTCCTCGTGGCGGTCTTCGGGGGCGGCATCCTCGTACTGATCTGCGCCATCGCGTTCCTGTTCACCCCGCCGATCGCGCGGGTCGTGCGCGCGAACGTGATGGATCAATACGGCGAGGACTATGTCGTCGCCGAGCGCATCGTCGGCGCCCGCACCCCGCACATCCTGATCAAGCACGTGGCCATCAACTGCGCGGCGCCGATCCTGGTGTTCTGCACGGTGCAGGTCGCCGAGGCGATCGTCTTCGAGGCCTCGCTGTCGTTCATCGGCGCGGGCGTGCGGCCGCCGGACCCGTCCTGGGGCAGCGTCATCGCCGACGGCAAGAACATGGTGCTTCTCGGCGGCTGGTGGGCGACGGTCTTCCCCGGCCTGCTCATGCTGATCACGGTCCTCGCCCTGAACATCCTCTCCGAGGGCGTGTCGGACGCGTGGGCGGCGCCCGCGACCCGCGACGTGCCGGGAGAGGCCCGCAAGGAGGACCGTCTCGAAGCGCCCGAGCCGGGCAGCGGCAAGGTCCTCGAGCTGCCGGGCCTGACGGAGGCGGCCGAACGCCTGCGCGCACGGGCGCGCCCGCTGCCGGAGGGCACCCCGGTCCTCACGGTCTCCGACCTCACCATCGGCTTCGACGCCCGCCACGGCGGCGTGGACATCGTCGACGGCATCAGTTTCCACGTCCGGCCCGGCGAAGTCCTCGGCCTGGTGGGCGAGTCGGGCTGCGGCAAGTCGCTCACCGCGCTGACCGTGATGGGCCTGGAACCCAAGGGCGCCCGCATCGGCGGCCGGGTCACCTTCGACGGCGAGCAACTGCTCGGCATGCCGATGCGCGTCCGCAGACGGCTCCTCGGCCACGACATGGCGATGATCTACCAGGACGCCCTGTCCTCCCTCAACCCCGCGATGACGGTCCGCTCCCAGCTCAAGCAGGTCGTACGAAGGGGAGGGCGCCGCACGGCCGTCGAACTCCTCGAACTGGTCGGCCTCGACCCGGACCGCACCCTGCGCAGCTACCCGCACGAACTCTCCGGCGGCCAGCGCCAGCGCGTCCTGATCGCCATGGCCCTCTCCCGTGACCCGAAACTGATCGTCGCCGACGAACCGACGACGGCCCTGGACGTCACGGTCCAGGCCCAGGTCATCCAGCTCCTCCTGCGCCTGCGCGAGGAACTGGGCTTCGCGCTGATCCTCGTCTCGCACGACCTGGCCCTGGTCGCGGACGTCACCGACCGCGTGGTGGTGATGTACGGCGGCCAGATCGTCGAGACGGGCGTGACGGCGGACCTCGTCGAGGCACCGTCGCACCACTACACGCGCGGCCTGCTCGGCTCGGTCCTCTCGCTCGAATCGGCGGCGGAACGCCTGACCCAGATCAAGGGCGTCGTCCCCTCGCCGGCCGACTTCCCCGCGGGCTGCCGGTTCGCGGACCGGTGCCCCCTGGCGAGCGAGGTGTGCCGCACGACGGCGCCCGAACTCGTGGGCGGGGCACGGCATTCCATCGCCTGCCACCACCCGGCGCAGCAGCCGCCACGGGTGCCGCGGCCCAGGGGAAACGAGGCCCTCAAATGACCGCTCTCCTCTCCCTGTCCGACGCGCACGTCGTGCACCGCGCACGCTCGGGCGGCCTCTTCTCGCGGGAGCGCGTGTACGCCCTGACCGGCGCCGACCTGACCATCGCGCCCGGCGAGACGGTGGGCGTCGTGGGCGAGTCGGGGTGCGGCAAGTCGACGCTCGCGAAGGTGCTCGTCGGGGTGCAGCAGCCCACGGCGGGGACGGTGTCCTTCCGGGGACGCGACCTGTGGACGATGAAGCCGGCCGAGCGCCGGACCGCGATCGGCCGCAACACCGGCATGATCTTCCAGGACCCGTCGACGGCCCTGAACCGCAGGCTGACCGTACGCCAGATCCTCCGCGACCCCCTGGACGTGCACAGGAGGGGGACACCGGCCCAACGTGACGCGCGCGTCCGCGAGTTGATGTCCCTGGTCGGCCTCCCCAAGGTCCTGGCCGATGGCCTGCCCGGCCAGCTGTCGGGCGGCCAGCGTCAACGCGTGGCGATCGCGCGTGCCCTGGCCCTCGAACCGGAGCTCGTGGTGGCGGACGAGCCGACGAGCGCGCTCGACGTCTCCGTGCGCGCCCAGATCCTCAACCTCCTCCTGGACCTGAAGGAGCGGCTCGGCCTCGCCCTGGTGTTCGTGTCGCACGACATCCAGACGGTGCGGCGGATGAGCGACCGCGTCATCACCATGTACCTGGGCAGGATCGTGGAGGAGTCACCGGCCGAGGAGATCCTGGACAGGGCGCGGCACCCGTACACCCGGGCCCTTTTCTCCGCGACGCCCGGCCTCCTGGACCCCATCGACCCGATCCCGCTCGTCGGCCCGGTGCCGTCGGCCACACGCCCGCCGAGCGGCTGCCCGTTCCGTACGCGGTGCTGGAAGGCGGACGACGCCTGCGCGGCCACCATGCCGGACGTCGAGTCGACGCCGGGGTCCGGGCACCGCTACCGCTGCCACCACCCCGTGCCGTACGGCCAGTCCACGCACGAGCTAGTGATCCAGTCCGCCGCCACGGACGCGAGCCCCAGGGAGACCCCATGACACTGCCCACCCCGCTGACCGGTGTCGTTCCGCCCGTCTGCACGCCCCTGACACCGGACCGCGAGGTGGACACGGCGTCGCTCGTCAGGCTGGTCGACCACTTGGTGGCGGGCGGGGTCGACGGCCTGTTCGTCCTCGGTTCGTCGTCGGAGGCGGCGTACCTGACGGACGCCCAGCGAAGGCAGGTCATCGAGACGGTGGCGGTCCATGCGGGGGGCCAACTGCCGGTCCTGGCCGGGGCGATCGACATGGCGACGCCCAGGGTCCTGGACCACGTCCGCTCCGTCACGGACGCGGGGGCGGACGGCGTGGTGGTGACGGCCCCCTTCTACACGCGCACGCACCCGGCGGAGATGGCGCGCCACTTCCGCCTCCTCGCGGCGCGCTCACCGGTCCCGGTCTTCGCGTACGACCTCCCGGCCTCGGTCCACTCCAAGCTGCCCGCCGAACTGATCCTGGAACTGGCGGCGGAGGGCGTCCTGGCCGGCCTGAAGGACTCCAGCGGGGACGAGGGAAACTTCCGGGAGGTGGTGCTCGGGGCGCGGGGCCGGACGGACATCGCGGGCTTCAGCGTCCTGACGGGTTCGGAGACGACGGTGGACTCGGCGCTGGCGATGGGGGCGGACGGGGTGGTGCCGGGCTTGGGGAACGTGGACCCCGAGGGTTATGCGCGGCTGTATCGCTACTGCCGGGAGGGGGACTGGGTGCGGGCTCGGTCCGAACAGGAGCGGTTGTGTGGGCTGTTCGGGATGGTGCGGGTGGGGGATGCGGGGCGGATGGGGGGCAGCTCGTCCGCGCTGGGCGCGTTCAAGGCGGCGCTGCATCTGCGGGGCGTGATTGCGTGCCCCGCTACGGCGGAGCCACAGGTTCCGCTGGCCCCCGGGGAGGTTGAGCGGGTGGGGAAGTTCTTGGCGGGGGCGGGGTTGCTGTAACGGTCTTTTGAGTCCCCAACCCCGCCCCTTCCCACAAACTCGCTCGGCGCGAGGGCCGCAAGATTCAGCCCCTCCGGCGTTTGAGGAGCGGGGTCTGGGGCGGAGCCCCAGTTTCGGGAAGGGGCGGGATTGGGGAAGGCCCCGCAGGGACCGCCCCTACCTGGCCCCTTCCACCCCCGGCCGCACCAACCCCGACTCGTACGCAACGATCACCAACTGCGCCCGATCCCTGGCCCCCAGCTTCCCCATGATCCGGCTCACGTGCGTCTTCGCGGTCAGCGGACTGAGCCCCAACCGCTCCGCGATCTCCGTGTTGTTGAGCCCCCGCGCCACCAGCGCAAGCACCTGACACTCCCGCTCGCTCAACTGACCGGAAAGCGCATCCGGCAGAGCAACCTCCGCCGGCGCCCGCAACACCCGCGCGACAAGCCGAGAAGTCGGGCCCGGCGACAGCAGGGACTCCCCCGCCGCCACGACACGAATCGCATCCAGCAGCTCCGCCGGCTTCGTGTCCTTCACCAGAAACCCCGACGCCCCGGCCCGCAACGCCTCCACGACATGCTCATCCGTGTCGTAAGTCGTCAGCATCAGCACCTTCACCCCGGCCAGATCCTCGTCCCGCGCGAGCAGCCGCGTCGCCTCGATCCCGTCCAGGTCCGGCATGCGGATGTCCATGACGATGAGATCGGCCCGTTCCGAGCGGGCCAGCTCGACCGCCGCGCGCCCCGTCCCCGCCTGCCCCACCACCTCCATGTCCGGAGCGGACTCGACCAGCATCGCGAAGGCCGCCCGTACCAGCGTCTGATCGTCGGCAAGCAGCACACGGATCGTCATCGAAGCCCTCCCACAGGCACCAGCGGCAGTACGGCGGACACCATGAAACCGCCTTCGGAGCGAGGCCCCGCCTCCAGGGTGCCGCCCACGCTCCGGGCCCGCTCCCGCATCCCCACGAGGCCGAACCCGGGGGTGTGCGCGGGGTCGTCGGGGGTGCGGCCGTCGTCCTCGACCGTCACCCGCAGCTCGGCCCCCTCCGTGCGTATTCCCACCCGGATGGTGAGTCCCGGCCCGCCGTGCCGCACCGCGTTCGTCAGCGCCTCCTGCACGATCCGGTAGGCCGCCGCGCCCACGGCGGGCGGCGCGTCGGCCTCCCGTACCGCGAGGTCGACCTCGGCCCCGGACGTACGCGCCGCCTCCGCGAGATCGGCGAGGCCGTCGAGGCCGGGCAGCGGTCCTCGCGACTCCTCCGCGGTGCCCGTCTCCCTCAACACCTCGAGTGTGGCCCGGAGTTCGCCCCGCGCCGAGCGGCATGTGTCGGCGATGTCGTCCAGGGCCTTGGCCACCGCCGCCCGGTCGAGCCGCTCGGGATCGGCGGCCAGGACATGGGCCGCGACGGAGGTCTGCACGCCGACCAGGGTGATGCTGTGCGCGAGCAGGTCGTGCAGATCGCGGGCGACCCGCAGCCGTTCCTCGGCGACCCGCCGACGTGCCTCCTCCTCGCGCGTGCGTTCCGCCCGCTCGGCGCGCTCCAGTACGGAGGTGACGTACTGGCGGTGGATGCGCACGTACACGCCGAGCAGCAGCACCGCGACGATCCACCCGGCGATTCTCAGCACCTCGGCCACCTGGTGCGGGGCCACGCTCGCGTTGACCGACATCGTGACGCCGACGACGAGGGTGCCGGTGATCAGGGCGCGGCGCGGACGGCCGGACACGGCGACGGTGTAGAGGGCGACCATGCCGACGGGGACCGCGGCCACGTGGGTGTAATCGACGGCGTGGTAGGGCGCGATGCAGGCCACGACGGCGAGGAGCACGGGCACGGGACGGCTTCGCCGCCACACCAGGGGCAGGTGGGCGCCGAGCAGGAGGGCCCACCCCAGCGCGTCCGGCCGGCGCCCGTCCACGACGAAGACCGCGAGCAGGGCGGACAGCACCGCGAGGCCCGCCGCGAACACGGCGTCGTCCCGCAGGGCGCGCGAGGTGCCGGGCACGGCCCCGGTGAAGGGCAGCACGCCACGCGGCGCCGACGGACCCCGGCCGATCTGCACCTGCGGTTCTCTCCCCACCGCTGCATCCTCCCGTACGAGGACGCCCCTCCGGCAGGGAAGGGGCGTCCTGAAGTGGCCGACGGTCAGGAGGCAGGCACCCGTTGGGGCTCCGCTTCCGGGACCGGGTCGGTGGCGGTCGCGGGCCGCGACAGCTTGCCCGGCCACCACACCTTGCGCCCCAGCGCCACGCTCGCGCTCGTCACCAGGTACGTCCGTACCAGGAACGTGTCGAGCAGCACGCCGACCGCGATCACGAAGCCGAGCTCGACCAGTTGCACCAGCGGCATGCTGGTGAGGACCGCGAACGTCGCCGCGAGCACCAGACCCGCCGACGCGATGACGCCGCCCGTCGTCCGCAGCGCGGTGAGCGCGGCCTCCCTCGGCTCCGCCCCGGCGAGGGACTCCTCCCGCATGCGGTGCATCAGGAAGATGCCGTAGTCGACGCCCAGGGCGACGAGGAAGACGAAGGACAGCAGCCCGAGTCCCGGGTCGGTGCCCTCGAAGCCCAGGAGCGGCTCGAAGACGAGGCCCGCGATGCCCAGCGAGGCCCCCCACACCGCGACCACGGCGGCGAGGAGCAGCAACGGCGCGACGAGTGACCGGAGCAGCACGACCAGGATCAGCAGCACCGCCGCGAGGACAAGCGGCACGATGATCATCGTGTCGCGGTCGTTCGTCTCCTTCAGGTCGAGCTGCTGGGCGCTGGCACCGCCCACGTACGAGCCGTCGAGGCCGGCCCGCAGCGCCTTGATCGTCGCCGTCTCGGCCGCCGACTCGGGCGCGGCCCTCGCGATCACGGAGATCTCCGTCCAGCCCTTCCCCGAGCGCCCCTGCCGCGCGCTCTCCACGCCCTTCGTGTCCTTGACGGCGGACAGGGCCGCGGCGGCACGGTCCTCGGGGGCCATCACGGTGAGGGGCCGGGTGCCCTGTTCGGGGTAGGCCTTCGCGAGGGTCTCCATCGCGGTGACGGAGTCGGGTGTCTTGGTGAAGGAGTCCTCCTGCTTCAGCGCACCCGGCAGGCTGAACGCCCCCAGGGCGAGCGCGCCGAGCAGCACGGCGCCGCCCAGGAGCACGGTGCGGGGCCTGCGCCCCGCGGAGCTTCCCATCATGGAGAAGAGACTGCGGCGCTTCTTGGGCTCGCTGCCGAAGGTGGGCACGAGCGGCCAGAACACGCGCCGTCCGAGGAGGACCAGGAGCGCGGGCAGCAGCGTCAGCATCGCGAGGAGCGCGCACAGCACGCCGACCGTGCCCAGTGGGCCCATGCCCCGGCTGCTGTTGAGGTCGGCGGCGAGCAGGCAGAACAGGCCGAGCGCGACCGTCCCCGACGAGGCGAGCACGGCGGGACCGCATCCCTTCAGCGCGGCCACCATCGCGTCGTAGGGGCGTTCGATCCTGCGCAGCTCCTCGCGGTAGCGGGCGACGATGAGCAGGGCGTAGTCGGTCCCCGCGCCGAAGACGAGGATCGTCATCACGCCGCTGCTCTGGCCGGTGACGGACGTCCCGAAGCCCTCGTGCAGCCCGTACGCGACGCCCATCGCCAGGTAGTCGGCCATGCCCGCCACGGCGAGCGGCACGAGCCACAGGAACGGGCTGCGGTAGATGAGGATCAGGAGCAGCGCGACCACTGCGGCGGTGGTGTAGAGCAGCGGCCCGCCGAGCGAGTTGTAGACCTTGCCCGCATCGGTGGTGAGGGCCCCCGGGCCACCCACGTCGACGCTCAACCCGGCCTTGCCCTCGGCGACTTCGCGTACGTCGTCGACGAGCGCGTCCCTGGCCTTCTCGTCCTGGCCTGGTTCGTTGCTCGCCACCGGGTACATCAGCGTGGTGCCGTCCTTGGACGGTACGGCGCGCGGGGTGCCGGTCAGCTTGTGGTCCCGGCCGATCTCGGCGACCTGGGCGGCCGCGGTCTCGCGGTCGGCGGCGGTCAGACCGTTGGCACGGTGGTAGACGAGCACGAGTTCCGTGGCCTCGCCGCCGGGCAACTGGGCCTGGAGCTCGGCGACGTGGGTGGAGTCGGCGCTTGCGGGGAGGTAGTCGACAGCGCGGTCCTGCTGGGTGTCGGCCAGTTTCGAGGCGAAGGGCCCGGCGAGCGCGAGGACGGCGATCCACAGCCCCAGGAGCCCCCAGGGCACGGCTCGACGCCGGCGTGAGGTGGTCTGTTCGGCCCGCATGACGGGCCTCCTTCCGGCAGGTTGGCAGGTTCGGTGCCAACCCTTCCGGAGGGAGCGATGCGATCCGTCGGGCGCGAGGGCGAGTTGGGGAGTACGGCGCGGGGAGACATCCGGGCCGCAGTACTCCCTGGGGAGTAGCGCTTCTACACCCCTGAGGTCAGAAGTGCGTCGTCCGCGCCGCGACCATCAGCCGCGTCACCTCGTCCGCGCCGATGGTCAGCGCGCCGCCCGCGGTGGCGAGCACCTCGCGCTCGGCGGGGGTGTACGGGCCGTCGGCGAGGGCGATCCGCGCGCCCTGGAGCAGCAGCGCCTCGCGTCCGGCCGGGGCCAGGTGCGGGGCCAACGGGCCGAGCGCCTCGTGGAGTTCTATGGCCAGGCCGGGCCCGCAGTCCGGGACGGTGGCCCGTCCGGTGTCGGCGGCGAGCGCGTCGACGAGCGCGACGAGCTGTTCATCGCGGCAGTCGTCGAAGCCGGCCCCGCGCAGCGCGCCGACGGCCGCGTCGAGCGTCGTGCGCGAGGAGGTGCCGCCCGCGGCGAGGACGGCGAGGACGACGGTGTGCACGGCCTCGCGCACCATGGCCGAGAGACGTGTGGTGGTGGGATGGCCGAGAACGTCCGTGCCGAAGTGGTCGCCGCAGGCGGCGCACTCGACGATGGGGCCCGCGGCGCCGCGCGGCAGGACCGGCACACCGAGCAGGACGAAGCGGCGTTTGCCCGTGCGGCGCTGGTAGTTGCGGTCGCCGCCGCAGCCGGGGCAGAAGAACTCGCCGTCCCCGACCGTGGTCCAGGCCGTGTGCACGCCGATCACGCGCCTGCGCAGGACTCGCCCGCGGGAAACGGGCGCGGCGAAGATACGGGATTCCCGGCCGTTTCGTCCCCGATCTGGCTGCACCGCGCACCTCCGTAACGCCCCGGCAACATTGCCGCGTTGGGCGTGATGTTAGCCACATTGTTGATGTGGCGTCAGCACCCTGTGCGAGAGATGGCCGGTAGACGATCGCCGGGCAGGCTCATTTTCGGCCTGCCCGGCGGCCGGAAGGCGTCAGCGCGCGGCGCGGTTCACCGCGGAGACCGCGGCCTTCAGCGAGGCACGTGTCGTATTGGGGTCGATGCCGATACCCCACAGGACCTTGTCACCGATGGCGCATTCGATGTACGACGCGGCCTGCGCGGAGGCTCCTTCGCTCATCGTGTGCTCCTGGTAGTCCAGGAGGCGTACGTCGATGCCGATGCCCTGCAGCGCGTTGAAGAAGGCCGAGATCGGACCGTTGCCGGTGCCGGTCAGGACGGTGTCGGCGCCGTCGACCGTCGCCTCGACGGTCAGCGTGTCCGTGCCGTCCTTGTCGGTGGTGGTCTGGCCGTTCTTGACCTGGATGCGTCCCCAGGGGTTCTCGGGGTTGGGCAGGTACTCGTCCTGGAAGATGCCCCAGATCGCGTCCGGCGTGACCTCGCCGCCCTCGGAGTCGGTCTTCGTCTGGATGATCTTCGAGAACTCGACCTGCATGCGGCGCGGCAGGTCCAGCTTGTGGTCGTTCTGCAGGACGTAGGCGATGCCGCCCTTGCCGGACTGCGAGTTGACGCGGATGACGGCCTCGTACGAACGGCCGACGTCCTTGGGGTCGATGGGCAGGTACGGGACGGCCCACTCGATGTCGTCGACGGTCTTGCCCTGCTGCTCGGCCCGGACGCCCATGGCCTCGAAGCCCTTCTTGATGGCGTCCTGGTGGGAGCCGGAGAAGGCGGTGTAGACGAGGTCACCTGCGTACGGGTGGCGCGGGTGCACCTCCATCTGGTTGCAGTACTCGGCGGTGCGGCGGATCTCGTCGATGTCGGAGAAGTCGATCTGCGGGTCCACGCCCTGCGAGAACAGGTTCATGCCCAGCGTGACCAGGTCGACGTTGCCGGTGCGCTCGCCCTGCCCGAACAGGCAGCCCTCGATGCGGTCGGCGCCGGCCATGATGGCCAGTTCGGCGGCGGCGACGGCGGTGCCGCGGTCGTTGTGCGGGTGGACGGACAGGCAGACGTGCTCGCGGCGGGTCAGGTTGCGGGACATCCACTCGAAGCGGTCCGCGTGGGTGGAGGGCGTCGAGCGCTCGACCGTGGCGGGCAGGTTCAGGATGATCTCGCGGCCCTCTTCGGGCTGCCATACGTCGCAGACGGCCTCGCAGACCTCCAGGGCGAAGTCCAGCTCGGTGTCGGTGAAGATCTCGGGGCTGTACTGGTAGCCGAAGACCGTCTCGGGGCCCAGCAGCTTCTCCGCGTACTCCATGACGAGGCGCGTGCCGTCGACGGCGATCTGCTTGACCGCGTCCTTAGAGCCACGGAAGACAACCTCGCGCCAGACGGGCGCGGTCGCGTTGTAGAGGTGGACGGTGGCGCGCTTGGCGCCGACCAGCGACTCGACCGTGCGGGAGATGAGCTCCTCGCGGGCCTGCGTCAGCACGGAGATGGTGACGTCGTCCGGGATCGCGCCGTCCTCGATGATCGACCGCACGAAGTCGAAGTCGGTCTGCCCGGAGGAGGGGAAGCCGACCTCGATCTCCTTGTAGCCCATGCGGACCAGCAGGTCGAACATCTCGCGCTTGCGCGCGGGGGACATCGGGTCGATCAGCGCTTGATTGCCGTCACGCAGGTCCGTGGAGAGCCAGCGGGGAGCGACCGTGATCCGGTTGTCGGGCCACGTGCGGTCGGGGATGTCGACCTGGTCGTACTGCCCGTACTTGTGGATCGGCATGGAAGTGGCGCGCTGCAGATTGGGCTTGATCGCCATGATGCGGGGGCTCCTCGGGAGTGTCCTTAAGGACGGCCGACGGTCGCTTCGCGAGCAACACCGAACTCCGCGGGGAGGGGGTCGGCCTCGACTACAGGCCCTCGCCGCGGCAGCTAAGGAGAAGCAGCCCGTAACGCATGATGCTCCGCAGCCTAGCCGAGCCGCGCTGTGTGCGCGGGTGCGTATCAGTATGCGGGATCGCCGCCAGGTAACGGGTATGAGGTGATCAATACCTCTATTTCATTAATCATGGTTGCAGGTAGTGACAGCGGCATGACCCAGTGCCACATTGCCGCCATGACCGCCAACCCAGGCTTCGAGCCTGTCTTCTGCACCATCATTCCGCCCCACGTGCTCGACACTCTGGCCCAGAGTGACGACGCCACGCTCGCCGGTCCCGCCCGCCGCACCCTGGAACGGGACTCCATCGAGCGCACCCACCGCCGTCTGACCACGGTCATCGGCGCCCCCTCCGTCTCACTGCCCAAGGAAGCCGCGGAGAGCAAACCGCACCGCACGATCTACGACGCCCGGCACAAGACCGAGCTGCCGGGCCGCAAGACCCGCGGCGAGGGCGAGAAGCCCGGCAAGGACGCGACCGTCAACCGCGCGTACGCGGGCCTCGGCGCGACCTTCGAGCTGTTCCTCAAGACGTACCAGCGCAACTCCATCGACGGCAGCGGTCTGCCGCTGAACGCGACGGTCCACTACGGCGAGAAGTACGGGAACGCCTTCTGGAACGGCGAGCAGATGGTGTTCGGCGACGGTGACGGCGAGATCTTCCTCGACTTCACCATTCCGGTGGACGTCATCGGCCACGAGCTGACGCACGGCGTGGTCCAGTACACGGCGAACCTCACGTACTTCGGTCAGCCGGGTGCCCTGAACGAGTCCTTCGCGGACGTCTTCGGCTCGCTGATCAAGCAGTACACGCTCGGCCAGACCGCCGCCGAGGCCGACTGGCTGATCGGCGCCGGGCTGCTCGCCCCGCGCGTGACCGGCAAGGCGCTGCGCTCCATGAAGGCCCCGGGCACGGCGTACGACGACGACGTGCTCGGCAAGGACCCGCAGCCCGCCGACATGGACCACTACGTCCGCACGGGCCGCGACAACGGCGGCGTGCACATCAACTCCGGCATCCCCAACCACGCCTTCTACCTGCTGGCCGAGGCGCTCGGCGGCAACGCGTGGGAGCGGGCCGGACAGATCTGGTACGCGGTCCTGACCGGCGGCGAGCTGGCCCAGGACGCGTCCTTCGCGGACTTCGCGAAGCTGACCGTGGCCGCGGCGCGCGCCAAGTACGGCGAGGGCGAGGAGCACGGCGCCGTGGTGAAGGCGTGGTCCCAGGTCGGCGTGCCCACCAACTGACCCGCCCACCGACCGCCTACCGACCGACCTCCCCATGGAGTAGACAGGTTCCATGCGTATCCAGGTGAAGCGCACGGGAGGATTCGCGGGCATCGAGCGGCACGCCGAGGTCGACACCTCGGGTCTGCCCGATGCCCACGAGTGGCAGGCCCTGGCCGAAGAGGCCGTGGCAGAGGGCCGGAGCACGCCACCGATAGGGGTGCCGGACGGCTTCAGTTACCAGCTCACCGTGGACGGACACACGGTGTACTGCTCGGATCCCCGCCTGACCGATCCACAGCGCAAGCTGATCACGCGCGTCCTCAAGGAGGGGGCGTAATCGGGAGAACGCGCAAGACGTGAGAAGTGTTCACCTTTTCTGAGGCACGCCCATTGACTTCCGTACGCGGCCGTACGGAAGATCGCGGCCATGGCAGCGAGCGATGCGCGCGAACCACTCCCTCAGTTCCCCCGCGACTTCGTGTGGGGCGTGTCCACTTCGGCTCACCAGATCGAGGGCGCCGTCGACGAACGCGGCCCCTCGGTCTGGGACGCGTTCACGGCGGTGCCGGGCCGGGTGAAGGACGGCACGACGGCCGCCGTCGCCTGCGACCATTACCACCGCTACCGCGAAGACGTCGCGCTCATACGCGAGTTGGGCGCGGACGCCTACCGCTTCTCGGTGTCGTGGCCGCGCGTCCTGCCGAGCGGGGCTGGCGAGGTGAGCGCCGCGGGCCTGGACTTCTACGACCGCCTCGTCGACGAGCTGTGCGCGGCGGGCGTCAGCCCCGTCCCCACGCTCTTCCACTGGGACACACCGCTTGCCCTCGCCGATGAGGGCGGCTGGCTGCGGCGCGACACGGCCGAGCGTTTCGCCGAGTACGCGGCGGTGGTGGCCGGGCGCATCGGCGACCGCGCCAAGAAGTGGATCACCCTGAACGAACCCGCCGAGCACACCCTCCTCGGTCACGCGCTCGGCCAGCACGCACCCGGGCAGCAGCTCATGTTCGACGCGCTGCCGGTGGCGCACCACCAGCTCCTCGCCCACGGTCTCGCCGTACGGGCGCTGCGCGCGGCGGGCGTCACGGACATCGGCATCGCCAACTCGCACGGCCCCACCTGGCCGGCGTCGTCCTCGGCCGAGGACACCCAGGCGGCGGACTTCTACGACGTCCTCCTCAACCGCCTGTTCGCGGACCCGCTCATCCTGGGCCGATACCCGGACGGCATCGCGGAGTTGATGCAGGGCGGCGGTGACATCGAGGCCGACCTGAAGGTCATCGCCGAGCCCGTCGACTGGTACGGGATCAACTTCTACCAGCCGACCAAGGTGGGCGCCCCGCTCCCGGCGTCGGCAACGGCGGCGCCGACTGAGTTCTCCGGCCTCACCCTGCCGCCCGAACTCCCCTTCTCGCCACGGCAGATCGAGGGCCGCCCGGTGACGGACTTCGGCTGGCCGGTGGTACCGGAGTCGCTCACCGAACTGCTCACCGGCTTCCGCGACCGGTACGGCGACCGCCTGCCCCCGTTGGTGATCACCGAGAACGGCTGCTCGTACGAGGGCATCGACGACCAACGCCGGATCGACTACCTCGACGGCCATCTGCGGGCACTGCACCGGGCGTTGGAGGAGGGAGTGGACGTACGCGGCTACTTCGTCTGGTCCCTGATGGACAACTTCGAGTGGGCGGAGGGCTACCGTCAGCGCTTCGGTCTCGTCCACGTCGACCACACGACCCTGGAGCGCACCCCGAAGGCGTCGTACGCGTGGCTGCGCGAGACGCTGCGGGCCCAACGGGCATGACGGCCGACGCGCTGCGGGAGCCGGTCGACCGGGTCGGCCGCGGCTGGACGGCATCCCTGTCGCTCGCCAACGGTGCGATCTGGGTGGGCTGGTACGGCCCGCTGCAGATCCTGCTCGCCGTGCAGGCGGAGGATCTGGCCCCGGCCGGCACCTCCAAGGAGACGGTCCTCGCGTGGGTCGCGGGCGCGGGGGCCGTGGTGTCCCTCGCCTCGAACCCGCTCTTCGGGGCGCTCTCGGACCGCACCGTGTCGCGCTTCGGGCGGCGTACCCCGTGGATCGTGGCGGGCACGGCGGGCGGCGCGGCGGCGCTCCTGCTGCTCTCGGCCGCCGGGTCCGTGTGGTGGATGGCGGCGGGCTGGTGCCTGGTCCAGCTCACCCTGAACGCCGCGTTCGCCGCCGTCACGGCAGCCGTGCCGGACAGGGTGCCGCGGCTCCAGCGGGGCGCGGTGGGCGGCTGGCTGGGGGCGGCGCAGATCCTGGGCGTGGTCGTGGGCACGGGCCTGGCGACGGCTGCCGGGGGTGTGGGCGCGGGGTACGCGGCGTGCGCGGTGTTCACGCTGGCGGGCGTGCTCCCGTACGTCCTGCGCCACCGGGACCTGCGCCTCGCGCCGCGGGACAGGCCACCGTTCGCGTGGCGCTCGTTCGCCCGCGCCTTCTGGCTGAGCCCGCGCCGCTACCCGGACCTGGGGTGGGCCTGGCTGACCCGCTTCCTGATCAACCTCAGCAACGCCCTGGTCCTGCTCTATCTCCTCTACTACCTGCGGGACCGCCTGCACTACTCCGACCCGGACGAGGGCGTCCTGATCCTCACCGCGGTCAACGGCGTGACGCTGCTCGCGACCGTGGTCGTGGGCGGCGTCTGGTCGGACCGCGTGGGCCGCCGCAAACCGTTCGTGCTCTGGTCCGGCGTCCTGATGGCGGTGGCGACGGCCCTGCTGTCCGGCTGGCAGACCTGGCCGGGCGCGATCGTCGCGGCGGCGGTGCTCGGCGTGGGCTTCGGCGTCTTCACGTCGGTGGACTTCGCCCTGATGACGGACGTCCTGCCGAAGGCCATGGACCGCGGCAAGGACATGGGCGTCATCAACATCGCCAACTCCCTCCCCCAGGTAGCGGCCCCCGCCCTGGCAGCCCCACTCGTGACGCACTTGGGGGGCTACCGGGTGCTGTATCTGATGGCGGCGGGGATCGGCTTGGCGGGGGCGCTGCTGGTGACCCGGATCAGGGGCGTGGAGTAAGTGGAACAAGCAGCGTGCCGACTGTCAGAAGCCGAGCTTGCGGAGCTGCTTCGGGTCGCGCTGCCAGTCCTTGGCGACCTTCACGTGCAGGTCAAGGAAGACCGGGGTGCCCAGGAGCGCCTCGATCTGCTGGCGGGACTTGATCCCGACCTCCTTGAGGCGCTTGCCCTTCGGGCCGATGATGATGCCCTTCTGGCTGGGGCGCTCGATGTAGACGTTCGCGTGGATGTCGAGCATCGGCTTGTCCGCGGGCCGGTCCTGGCGCGGCAGCATCTCCTCCACCACGACGGCGATGGAGTGCGGCAGCTCGTCCCGCACACCTTCAAGCGCGGCCTCGCGGATCAGCTCGGCGACCATGACCTGCTCGGGCTCGTCCGTGAGGTCACCCTCGGGGTAGAGCGGCGGGCTCTTCGGGAGCATCGGGACGATCAGGTCAGCGAGCAGCTGGACCTGCTTGTCGCCGACCGCCGAGACCGGCACGATCTGCGCCCACTCGAAGCCCAGCTCCTTGCCGAGCTGGTCGATGGCGATGAGCTGCTCGGCGAGCGTCTTGCTGTCGACGAGGTCGGTCTTCGTCACGACCGCGATCTTCGGCGTCTTCTTGATGCCGGCCAGTTCCTTGGCGATGAACCGGTCACCGGGGCCGAGCTTCTCGTTCGCGGGCAGACAGAAGCCGATGACGTCGACCTCGGCCCACGTGGTCCGCACGACGTCGTTGAGCCGCTCGCCGAGCAGCGTGCGCGGCTTGTGGAGCCCGGGGGTGTCCACCAGGATCAGCTGGGCGTCGGGCCGGTGCACGATGCCGCGGACCGTGTGCCGCGTGGTCTGCGGCTGGTTCGCGGTGATCGCCACCTTCTGGCCGACCAGAGCATTCGTGAGGGTGGACTTGCCCGCGTTGGGGCGGCCCACGAAGCAGGCGAAACCGGCGCGATGGGTGGCCTCGGACGGCTCGGATGACTCGGTACGAACGCTCATGGCGCCCATTCTCCCTGATCGCCGGAGGGCCGCAGCACCCCGAGGCGCTCCCGGACCCCTGATCGGGCACCGACAGGCCGTTCGTGAGCGTCCGGAAACCCTCGCGCAACACGAAACACGCCGGAAACGCCCGGGTGCCCGTTCCGAAACGCGGGGCGGTGACGCTCTCCCTCTGCCCCCACCCGGAGGAGAGATTCCCCGTGCAGTCCGTGCAGTACGCGCACTCCCTCACCACCCTGGCCGCGGCCGAGGGCCCCGACACCGGCGACACGGCCTGGCTGCTCGCGGCCACCGCACTCGTCCTGCTCATGACACCGGGCCTCGCGCTCTTCTACGGCGGCATGGTCCGCACGAAGAGCGTCCTCAACATGCTCCTGATGTCCTTCGTCTCGATCGCCCTGGTCACGGTGGTGTGGCTGCTGGCCGGCTACTCGCTCGCGTTCGGCGATGACGCGTTCGCGGGCCTGATCGGCGGCGTCGACCACCTCGGCCTGGTGGGCATCGGCCCGCAGACCCTCACCGGGACGGTCCCCACCCTCCTCTTCACCACGTTCCAGCTGACCTTCGCGATCCTCACCACGGCACTGATCAGCGGTGCGATCGCGGACCGCACGAAGTTCGCGGCCTGGCTGGTCTTCGTGCCGGTGTGGGCGCTGCTCGTATACGTTCCCGTGGCGCACTGGGTGTGGGGACCGGACGGCTGGATCTCCTCGTCCCTCGGCGCGCTGGACTTCGCGGGCGGCCTGGTCGTCGAGATCGCCTCCGGCGCCTCCGGCCTGGCGCTCGTCCTGGTCATCGGCCCGCGCATCGGCTTCAAGAAGGACGCGATGCGTCCGCACAACCTGCCGATGGTCCTGATGGGCGCGGGCCTGCTCTGGTTCGGCTGGCTCGGCTTCAACGGCGGCTCGGCGCTCGGCGCGAACGGCCTCGCGGCGGCCTCCCTCCTGAACACCCTCCTGGCCGGCTGCACGGGCCTGCTCGGCTGGCTCTTCGTGGAGCAGCGACGCGACGGCCACCCCACCACCTTCGGCGCGGCGTCGGGCGCGGTGGCGGGCCTGGTCGCCATCACCCCCGCGTGCGGGGGCGTCGGGGTGCTCGGTGCCGCGGTGGTCGGTCTCGCGGCCGGGGTGGTCTGCTCGTACGCCGTGGCGTGGAAGTTCCGCCTCGACTACGACGACTCGCTCGACGTGGTGGGCGTCCACCTGGTCGGCGGCGTGGTCGGCACGCTCCTGATCGGCCTGTTCGCGACGGCCACGATGACGGAGGGAGCGGAGGGCCTCTTCTACGGGGGCGGGCTCGCCCAGTTGGGCAAGCAGACGGTGGCGGTGCTCGCGGTGGCGGCGTACACGTTCTCGGTGACGTACGGCATCGGCAGGGCGATCGACAAGCTCATGGGCTTCAGGGCGTCGGCGGAGGACGAGCAGACGGGCCTGGACCAGACGCACCACGCGGAGACGGCCTACGATCACGGCGTCCTGGTCAGCCCGATGAAGGGGAGCACCGTCCGATGAAGCTCATCACCGCGGTCATCAAGCCGTTCCGCCTGGACGAGGTGAAGACCGCGCTTCAGGAACTGGGCATCCAGGGCCTCACCGTCACAGAAGCAAGCGGCTACGGCCGCCAGCGGGGCCACACGGAGGTGTACCGGGGCGCGGAGTACCAGGTGGACCTGGTCCCGAAGGTACGGGTGGAGATCGTGGTCGACGACGCGGACGCGGAGGCCGTGATCGACGGCATCGTCCGCGCGGCGGCCACGGGCAAGATCGGCGACGGGAAGGTGTGGGCGGTACCGGTGGAAACGGTGGTACGGGTCCGCACGGGGGAACGGGGCCCGGACGCGGTGTAATTTCCCCAACCCCGCCCCTTCCCGCTGTATCCATTGGCGGCTCCGCCGCGCAGGGGGCTCCGCCCCCAGACCCCCGGTCCTCAAACGCCGGACGGCTGAAAGATCCAGCCCGTCCGGCGTTTGAGGACGAACTCGGCGGAGCCGGTGATGACGGCAACCAAGGCCCCCGCGCCAGAGCGGGTTTTCGGGAAGGGGCGGGGTTGGGGAAAGACTCAGTTCGCCTGAGCCCGCACCCGGACCTCCCCATCAGGCCCCGCCAGGAAAACCGGCGTCCCGGCCCCGCCAAGGTCCGCCACAGCGGAAAGGTCATCGGCGGAAAGCTCCTCCGAGGAGGAGACGACCGCCGCCGCCTCAAGGGACTCCGCCCCGGAGGCGACAGCCATCGCCACAGCGGTACGCAAGGCGGAAAGCGACAGCGAGGGAAGCGAAACCGTCCCGGCGACATACGTCCGCCCCGTCTCGTCCCGCACAGCGGCCCCCTCGGCCACCCCATTCCGCGCCCGCGCCGAACGAGCCAGCGTAACGATCTTCCGGTCCTCAGCGTCAAGCGCAGCACTCTCGGTCATGATCCGAGCATACGGAGGCGTACGGAGGACAAAGAAACAGGGCCCTACCCGGCCACCGGGTACATCGACCCCCGCCGCCCCTCCGGCGAAGCCAGCCACTCCAGCTTCGCCGCAGTCTCCGCCTCCCCCAACGGAGTGTGCAGCACGATCGTGAGATCGGGCCGCGCCGGCACCCGCAGGGCCGTCGACTCGACGTGCAACGCCCCCACCACCGGATGCGTGAGCTCCTTGTGCACCTGCCCCGCAGGCCGCACGTCCCGCCGCTCCCACAGCTCGGTGAACTCCTCGCCCGCCGTCTCCCGCAGCTCGGCGAGGACCGCCTGGAACCCCTCGTCGTCCGGGGACTCCGAGCAGGAGGCACGGAACTGCGCGACGACGTTCTCCGCGTTCGTCCGCCAACTCACGCTGCGGGAGCGGTAGATGGGGTCGGTGAAGAAGTCCACGAGGCAGTTCTGGGTGATCTCGGGCCGCATCCCGAAGACCATCCCGGCGGCGTCGTTGTAGAGGACGCAGTTGTAGTAGCGGTCCATGATGTGCGCCGGGTACGGCATCCATGTGTCGATGAGCCGCTGCAGCCCCTCACACATGCCCCGGTCGGCCTGCTCGACCTCGGGCGCGGGCGGATTCAGCCCGGCCAGCACGTAAAGATGCCGCCGCTCGGTGCTCGACAGCTTCAGGACGCGTCCCACGGAGTCCAGGACCTGCGGCGACACGGAGATGTCGCGCCCCTGCTCGAGCCACTGGTACCAGGACGCGCCGACCCCGGCGAGCACGGCGACCTCCTCGCGGCGCAGACCCGGCGTACGCCGCCGAGCGCCGCCGTCCGGGAGGCCGGCCTCCGCGGGGCTGACCCGGGCGCGGCGGCTCCTCAAGAACTCGCGCAGCTCGCCGAGCCGCCGTGCCTTGGCCTCGTCCTGGGGCCGCACCGCGGCCACCTCGTTCGTCCCCGCCATCCGCGGCTCCCCCCTGCCTGGTGTTGCGACCACCAGCATAAGTTCCCGCTCCCCACGGGTACTCCGGACGCCCGAAGCTCATTGCCATGGCGATCGACACCACCACCGCTCCCCCGTCCACCACGGTCCCCGCCCCTCCAGCCCCCAGGCTCTCCTCCCGCGACAGACTCGTCCTCTTCGTGCTCTGCGCCGCCCAGTTCATGGTCGCGCTCGACTTCTCCGTGCTGAACGTGGCGCTGCCCGTGCTCGGCGCCGACCTGGGCATGAGCCAGTCCGCGCTGCAGTGGGCGGTGACCGCGTTCGCCCTTCCCTCCGGCGGCTTCCTGCTCCTCTTCGGCCGCACCGGTGACCTGTTCGGCCGCCGCAAGCTGTTCGTCGGCGGCCTCGCGCTCTTCGGCCTCGCCTCGCTCCTGGCCACCTTCGCCTGGGGCCCGGCGTCCTTCCTCGCCGGGCGGGCACTGCAGGGCGTGGGCGCGGCGGCCATCGTGCCGACCGGCATGTCGCTGCTGACGACCACGTTCCCCGAAGGCCCGCAGCGTGACCGGGCCCTGGGGATATCCGGCACACTGCTCTCGCTCGGCTTCACGATCGGCATGGTCCTGGGCGGCGTACTCACCGACACGCTCGGCTGGCGCTCCACGATGGGCCTGCTGACCCTCTTCGTGCTGATCGTGCTGCCGCTTGCGCCGGGCCTCCTGCCCGAGTCCCGCACCCCGGACCGCCCGCGCCTCGACATCCCCGGCGCGGTCACCGTCACCGGTGGCCTGCTCGCCCTGATCTACGCGCTCTCCACGGCCGCCGAGCGCGGCTTCGGCGGCACGGACGTCATCGTCGCGCTCGTCGCGGGTGTGCTGCTGCTCGCCGCTTTCGGTTACGTCGAGTCGCGTGCCGCGTCCCCGCTCGTCTCGCTGCCGATGCTGGGGCGCAGGACGGTGGCGTGGGGCAACCTGGGCGGCCTCGTCACCTTCTCGATGATGTCGGCGGTCGTCTTCACCCTCACCCTGTATCTGCAGGAGGTGCTGGAGCTCTCCGCCTTCCGGACAGGTCTCGTCTTCGGCGTGCAGGGGGTGCTCTCGGTGGTCGCCGGGATCTACGCGCCCAAGGTCATCAGCCGCTTCGGGGCGCGCCGCACGCTCGTCGTCTCGCTGCTCGGCCAGGGCCTGTTCATCGCGACGCTGCTCGGCATCGACGAGGGCACCTGGTCGGTGTGGCTCGCCACGGCGGGTGTCTCGGTGGCGAGCATGTTCCACCTGGGCGCGATCATCTCGTACGGCGTGACCGTCACCTCGGGTGTCCCGGACGAGGAGCAGGGCCTGGCCACGGGCCTGGTGACGTCCACCCAGCAGGTGGGCATCACGGTCGGCATCCCGCTTCTGGGCGTCCTGGCGACCACGAACACGGATCTCCTGGCGGGGACGCGGACGGTGCTTCTGATCGACGCGGCGGTCCTGCTGGTGACGGCGGCCCTGGTGGCCACGGGCCTACGGGTGCGGCGTACCGCCTAGGGCCGGTCGAGCCGCAGGCGCTGCGCCTTCGGGAGTCCGGCGACGACCAGGTCGTACGAGTCCTCGATGAGCTCCCGGACCTGCTGGTCCGGGAGCTTCGCGTCGACGGTCACGGTGTTCCAGTGCCGCTTGTTCATGTGCCACCCGGGCACGATCTCCGGGTGGGTTTCCCGCAGTTGGACCGCCATGTCGGGCTCGCACTTCAGGTTCACGGTCAGCGGCTGGGCGTCCAGGAAACTCAGCGCGAACATCTTGCCCGCGACCTTGAACACCGAGATCTCGGGGCTGAACGGGAACTCCTCCACCGCGTCGTTGAACGACAGGCAGAACGTGCGCAGCTCCTGCGGTGTCACCCCGAGGTCTCCTTCTCCGCGCCCGCAGGGGCGAGCGGCTCCACGAGTACCGTCACGATCTTGTTCCGCCGCCCGGCCGCGGATTCCGCGGTGAGCCGCAGCTCACGGCCGTCCGGCAGCGGCACGAGCGCGGAGGCGTCTGCGATCGGCACCCGGCCGAGCGCCTTGGCGAGCAGACCGCCGACCGTCTCGACGTCCTCGTCGTCGAACTCGTCGAGTCCGAAGAGCTCGCCGAGGTCGCCGATGTCGAGGCGTGCGGTGACGCGGTAACAGCCGTCGTCGAGTTCCTCGACGGGCGGCAGCTCGCGGTCGTACTCGTCGGTGATCTCGCCGACGATCTCCTCGAGGATGTCCTCGATGGTGACGATGCCGGCCGTGCCGCCGTACTCGTCGATGACGACGGCGACGTGGTTGCGCTCCTGCTGCATCTCGCGCAGGAGGTCGCCCGCGTTCTTCGTGTCGGGCACGAACGTCGCCGGGCGCATGGCCGTCGACACCAGGTCCGACTCGCTGTCGCGGTTGATGTGCGTCTTGCGGGCCAGGTCCTTGAGGTAGACCATGCCGACGACGTCGTCCTCGCTCTCCCCGGTCACGGGGATGCGGGAGAAGCCCGAGCGCAGGGCGAGCGTGAGCGCCTGCCGGATGGTCTTGAAGCGCTCGATGGCGACCAAGTCCGTCCGGGGCACCATGACTTCGCGCACGAGGGTGTCGCCGAGCTCGAAGACGGAGTGCACCATGCGGCGCTCGTCGTCCTCGATGAGGGATTCCTTCTCCGCGAGGTCGACCATCGCGCGCAGCTCGGCCTCGGAGGCGAACGGGCCGCGCCTGAAGCCCTTGCCGGGCGTGAGCGCGTTGCCGATGAGGATCAGGAGCGGCGGGATCGGGCCCATGACGCGGGCCAGCGGCAGCAGGACGTACGCGGCGGCGGTGGCCGTGTTGAGCGGGTGCTGGCGGCCGATGGTGCGCGGCGAGACGCCCACCGCCACGTACGACACGAGGACCATCACCGCGATGGCGACGGCCAGCGCCTGCCATGTCTTGGCGAATTCGTTCAGGCAGGCGTACGTCACCAGGGAGGCGGCCGCCATCTCGCACGCCACGCGCACGAGCAGCGCCACGTTCAGATAGCGGGTGGGGTCGGCGGCGACCTGCGCGAGCTTGGCGCTGCCGCGCCGCCCGGAGCGGACCGCCTCCTCCGCCCGGAAGCTGGAGGTGCGGGCGATGCCCGCCTCGGCACAGGCGGCGAGCCAGGCGACGACGACCAGGGCGACGGCGCCCGCGATCAGCTGGAAACTCATGGGCCTACGAGACCGTGGGCGCCGGAGAGGGGCCGGTCAGGCCGTTCTCCCCGCGCCAGCCGTCGACGATGGCCGCCTGGAGGCCGAACATCTCGGCCTTCTCGTCGGGCTCCTCGTGGTCGTACCCAAGGAGGTGCAGCACTCCATGGACCGTGAGCAGCTGCAGCTCCTCGTCCATGGAGTGCTCCGTGGGCGCTTCCTTGCCCTGCTTGGTGGCGACCTCGGGGCAGAGCACGATGTCGCCGAGGAGGCCCTGCGGGGGCTCCTCCTCGTCCTTGGCCGGCGGGCGCAGTTCGTCCATGGGGAAGGACATGACGTCCGTCGGTCCCGGCAGGTCCATCCACTGGATGTGGAGCTGCTCCATGGCGTCCTCGTCCACGACGATCACCGAGAGCTCGGAGAGCGGGTGGATGCGCATCCGTGCGAGGGCGTAGCGGGCGATGTCGAGGATCGCCTGCTCGTCGACCTCGGTTCCGGATTCGTTGTTGACGTCGATCGACATGGTGCGGCTTCCGCTACTTCCCGTGTTTCTTGTTCTGCTGACTCTGCTGGCTGTCGTCGTACTTCTCGTACGCGTCGACGATACGGCCGACGAGCTTGTGCCGGACGACATCGTGGGACGTGAGCCGCGAGAAGTGCACGTCGTCGATGCCCTCCAGGATGTCCTGGACCTGGCGCAGACCCGACTTCGTGCCGTTCGGCAGGTCGACCTGGGTGACGTCGCCCGTGATCACGATCTTCGACTCGAAGCCGAGGCGGGTGAGGAACATCTTCATCTGCTCGACGCTGGTGTTCTGGGCCTCGTCGAGAATGATGAAGGCGTCGTTCAGGGTGCGGCCTCGCATGTACGCGAGGGGCGCCACCTCGATGGTGCCCGCCGCCATCAGGCGCGGGATCGAGTCGGGGTCGAGCATGTCGTGCAGCGCGTCGTACAACGGCCGCAGATACGGGTCGATCTTCTCGTAGAGCGTGCCCGGCAGGAAGCCGAGCCGCTCGCCGGCCTCGACGGCGGGGCGGGTCAGGATGATGCGGTTGACCTGCTTGGCCTGGAGGGCCTGCACGGCCTTGGCCATGGCGAGGTAGGTCTTGCCGGTGCCCGCGGGGCCGATGCCGAAGACGATGGTGTTCTTGTCGATGGCGTCGACGTAACGCTTCTGGTTGAGCGTCTTGGGGCGGATCGTGCGGCCGCGGGACGAGAGGATGTTCTGCGTGAGGACCTCGGCCGGGGTCTCCTGGCCGTCGCCCTCTCCGGCCTCGTCCGCCCTGAGCATGGCGATCGAGCGTTCCACTGCGTCCTCCGTCATCGGCTGACCGGTGCGGAGCACCAGCATCATCTCGTCGAAAAGGCGCTGGATGAGGGTGACTTCATGGGCGTCACCGACAGCGCTGATCTCATTGCCCCGGACATGGATGTCGGCCGCCGGGAAGGCCTTCTCGATCACGCGCAACAGGGCGTCTCCGGAACCGAGCACCGTCACCATCGGGTGGTTGGCCGGGACGGTGAAGTGTGCTCGTGACTGGCCCTGGGCAGGGGTACGAGCTGTGGGTGTCTGAGTCATGGGCCGGCACTTAGGCCTGCTCATCCTCCTCATGCGGGGCTTGGTGGCCGCTCGACAGCCTTGCACTGCCAAGAGTACGACGCACCACTGTCACCGCCGTAGGGCTTTTCCACTCCGGTCACGCACGGCTGTGCGATTTTGGGCGGCGGCTACGCCGACCTGAACCCGATCGTGGGCACCGCGCGCCGCAGCGGCCACGGACGCGTGGCCTCCGGAAGCAGGCCCTCCAGGAAGCCGTACCTGCGCAGCGCCACGGGGTCCTGGTCGTCGACCTCCCGCACGGTCCGCCACCATGTGGCGACCTCCGCCCAGCCCGGCGCCGATAGGGACCCGCCGAACTCCTGCACGGAGAGCGCCGCCGTGAGCCCCGCGAAGGCGAGCCGGTCCGCGAGGGGCCATCCGGCGAGGGTGCCGGTCACGAAGCCCGCCACGAAGACATCACCGGCCCCGGTGGGATCGAGCGCCTCGACCGCGATGGCCGGAACCTCCGCGGTCTCGCCGGTCCGCCCGTCCACCGCGTACGCCCCTTCGGCACCCAGCGTCACCACGGCGAGCGGCACGTGTTCGGTCAGCGCACGGGCGGCGGCCCGGGGGCACTGGGTGCGGGTGTACCGCATGGCCTCCTCCGCGTTCGGCAGGAACGCCTCGCAGTGCCGCAGGTCCGGGAGCCCCGCCAGGTCCCAGCGCCCGGTGTCGTCCCACCCGACGTCGGCGAAGATCCGCGTGCCGGTGCGTGCGGCCTCGGCGATCCACGGCGCGCGCGTGCCGGGCGTCAGGGAGGCGACCGCGGCACGCGCGCGGGGCGGGCAGGCGGGGGCGCCGCCGTCCGCGGATCCGGCGTCGGGCGGCGGCTCGTGGCCGTGGCTGACCATGGTCCGCTCACCCTCGTACGCCATGGAGACCGTCACCGGCGAGTGCCAGCCCGGCACGGTGCGTGACGTGGCGAGGTCGATCCCCTCGCCCTGTTCGAGCGCGTCCCAGCAGTACTCCCCGTAGTGGTCGTCCCCGAAGGCCGCCGCCAGTGACGTGCGCAGGCCGAGCCGGGCGAGCGCGGTCGCCATGTTGGCGACGCCGCCGGGGCTCGACCCCATGCCGCGGGCCCAGGACTCGGTGCCGCGCACGGGTGCGGAGTCGAGGCCGGTGAAGATGATGTCGAGGAAGACCGTGCCGGTGAGGAAGACGTCGCAGGGCGGATCGCCTGCTCTGCGGGCTCCCTTGAGCGGGTCGATGCTGGGTTTGAGGGGTACGACCATGCAGGCAACGTAACGGATTCAGGCCACCGGGGGCCGAACGCCGAGCTCCGCCGCCCTCCGTGATCAGTCGAAGGAATAGTCCGCGACCTCGGCGAGGTACCGCGCCCGCAGCGCCTCGTCTTCCGCGCTGCCGTCGAGGAAGGACGCCTCGAAGGAGTTGCGCGCGAGCTCCCGCAGCCGTTCCTGGTCGAGCGCCAGGGCTTCGCGTACGGCGTGGAAGGTGTCGTCGACGTAGCCGCCGAAGTACGCGGGGTCGTCGGAGTTGACCGTGCACAGCAGCCCGGCGTCCATCATCCGCGCCAGGGGGTGCTCCTCGAGTACGTCGATGGCGCGCAGCCGGACGTTGGACAGCGGGCACAGGGTGAGCGGCACCCGCTCGCGCACGAGGCGTTCGACCAGCTGCGGGTCCTCCATGCAGCGCAGCCCGTGGTCGACGCGCTCGACGCCCAGGACGTCCAGGGCCTCCGTGATGTACGCGGGCGGGCCCTCCTCGCCCGCGTGCGCGACCCGGCGCAGGCCGAGCGCGGCCGCCGCCTCGTACACCTCGCGGAACTTGGCGGGTGGGTGCCCGACCTCGGCGGAGTCGAGGCCGACGCCGATGATGCGGTGCAGGTGGGGCTTGGCGGCTTCCAGCGTCTGCAGGGCGGATTCGGCGGACTCGTCGCGCAGGAAGCACATGATGAGCTTGGTCGAGATCCCGTGCCGCTCGACGCTGCGGTCGAGGGCGCGCCCGAGCCCTTCGATCACGGTGCCGATGGCGACGCCGCGCGTCATGTGGGCCTGCGGGTCGAAGAAGATCTCCGCGTGCCGCACGCCCTGCCGGGCCGCTCGCGCCAGATAGGCGTCGGCGAGCTCCTCGAAGTCGGCCTCGGTCCGCAGGACGGCCATCAGCCCGTAGTACAGGTCGAGAAAGGACTGCAGGTCATCGAAGAGGTAGGCCTTGCGGAGCTCTTCGGTGTCCGCGTACGGGAGCGTGACGCCGTTGCGGGCGGCGAGGGAGAAAGCGAGCTCGGGTTCGAGCGTCCCCTCGATGTGGAGGTGGAGTTCGGCTTTGGGAAGGGGCATGGCGGCGGCTCACTCAGGTGGTTCGTTTGGGCAGAGGTACACGCAGCAGGTCTTTGGCGACGGTGAGTTCACCGTCGAATCCGGCGTCCCGGGCCTGCTGCTCGAAGACGCCGGGGTCGGGGTAGCGCTGACTGAAATGGGTCAGCACGAGATGCCGGACGCCGCCCTCCACGGCGACCCGGGCGGCTTGCCCCACGGTCAAGTGGCCGTGATCGCGGGCGAGTTGTTCGTCCTCGTCCAGGAAGGTGGACTCGATGACGAGCATGTCGCAGCCGGCGGCGAGCGCGTGGACGCCGTCGCAGAGGCGGGTGTCCATGACGAAGGCGAACTTCTGCCCCCGCCGTACCGCGCTCACCTCGTCGAGCGTGACGCCCCGCAGCGAGCCTTCCCGCTGCAGGCGGCCCACGTCGGGTCCCGCGATGCCGCGCGCGGCGAGCAGCTCCGGGAGTATCCGGCGGCCGTCGGGCTCGGTGATGCGGTAGCCGAAGGACTCGACGGGGTGCGAGAGCTTGACGGCGTCGAGCGCGAAGGAGGGGGTGACGGCCAGGGGCCCGTCGTCCGCCACGGGCTCCTGGACGAGGGAGACGGTCTCGCGGTAGGCGGTGGCGTACCGGAGCCGGTCGAAGAAGTGCTGTCCGGAGCGCGGGAAGTGCACCGTCACGTCGTGCGGGACGCGGTCCAGGTTGATGCGCTGGATGACCCCCGGCAGGCCCAGCGAGTGATCGCCGTGGAAGTGCGTGACGCAGATCCGGTGCAGGTCGTGCGCGGCGACCCCGGCACGCAGCATCTGGCGCTGCGTGCCCTCGCCGGGGTCGAAGAGGATGCCCTGCCCGTCCCAGAGCAGCACGTACCCGTTGTGGTTGCGGTGCCGGGTGGGGACCTGGCTCGCGGTGCCGAGGATCACCAGTTCACGTACGGACAAGGCCAGTTATCCCGCTGTCTCGTTGTTCCGTTATCCCGGGGGCCACTGCAGGCCGCGTCCGCCGAGGACGTGGGCGTGCGTGTGGAAGACGGTCTGGCCCGCGCCGCTGCCGGTGTTGAAGACGATGCGGTAGCTCTCCGCCTTCTCCTCGGCGGCGACCTCCGCGGCCTCGCGCAGGACGTCGGCGGCGATGGTGGGTTCGGCGGCGGCGAGAGCGGCGGCGTCCGCGTAGTGCACCTTGGGGATGATCAGTACGTGGGTGGGGGCCTGCGGGTTGATGTCCCGGAAGGCGACCGTCGTCTCCGTCTCCCTGACGAGGGTCGCGGGCACGTCCCCCGCGACGATCTTGCAGAACAGGCAGTCAGCCTGCGGTTCGCCCGCCATACGGAGCCTCCGGTCCTCGCTCTTCATTGGTCCTCCCGCATGCTATCCGGCGACCTCAGGACCCCGGCAGCTCCGGTGCCGTCCTGGGGGGTGTCGTCTCCAGGGAAGCCAGGGCCAGGCGGATCGCCTCGTCCAGTTGTGGGTCCCGGCCCGATGCGTAGTCCTCCGGGGTCGTCACCACCTCCACGTCCGGGTCGACGCCGTAGTTCTCGACGCCCCAGCCGTAACCCTCCAGCCAGAACGCGTACTTCGGCTGGGTCACCAGCGTGCCGTCCACCAGGCGGTACCGGCTGTCGATGCCGATGACGCCGCCCCACGTCCGCGTCCCCACCACGGGCCCGATCCCCAGCGCCTTGATCGCCGCGTTCACGATGTCCCCGTCGGAGCCGGAGAATTCGTTGGCGACGGCGACGACGGGCCCCCGCGGCGCGTCCGCCGGATAGCTGTAGGGCTGCATGCCCCGCGGCAGGTCCCAGCCCACGATCTTGCGGGCCAGCTTCTCCACCACCAGCTGCGACGTGTGCCCGCCACGGTTCTCCCGTACGTCCACCACGAGACCGTCCCGGGCCACCTCCACCCGCAGGTCCCGGTGGATCTGCGCCCAGCCGGGAGCCTGCATGTCCGGCACATGGAGATACCCGAGCCGGCCGCCCGAGCGCTCGTGGACGTACGCACGCCGGTCCACGACCCAGGCGTGGTACCGCAGCGGCTCCTCGTCGTCCACGGGGATCACCACCGCGTGCCGCGGGTCACCCCCGCCCGCGGGCGACACCGTCAGCTCCACCGGCTTCCCCGCCGTGCCCACGAGGAGCGGCCCGGGACCCACCACCGGATCGACCGGCCGCCCCGCGACGGCAAGGAGGGCGTCCCCGGCACGCACCGCGACCCCGGGCGCGGCGAGCGGCGAGCGGGCGGAGGGGTCGGAGGTCTCGGAGGGCAGGACGCGGTCGATGCGCCACACCCCGTCCGCGCCCCGCGAGACATCCGCGCCGAGCAGCCCCTGACGTACCGCCGCACTCCCCCGGGCCCCGCCCCCCATGACGTACGCGTGCGAGGTGCCGAGCTCCCCCGCGACCTCCCACAGCAGGTCGACGAGGTCGTCGTGCGTGGCCACCCGGTCGAGCACCGGACGGTACCGGTCGAGCACGCCGTCCCAGTCGGTCCCGCCCAGGTCGGGCCGCCAGAAGTTGTCCCGCATCAGCCGCCCGGCCTCGTCGTACATCTGGCGCCACTCCGCGGCCGGATCGACGGTCTGCCGGACCCGGGTGAGGTCGACGGTGATGTTCGAGTCGGAGGACTCGTCGCCGGAGGCACGCCGGTCGCTCGGCACGACCTTCAGCTTCCTGTCGGCCCACAGCAGCACCCGCTTGCCGTCCCCGCTGACGGCGAAGTGGTCGGCGTCCGACGCCAGTTCCTCGATGCGCTGCTGTACGAGGTCGTAGCGTTCGAGCTCGGTCTGCGGGTCGGGGGCGGCCGGGGTGGCCCGGGACGCGCCGAGGACGCCGCGCACGGGGTGCCGCAGCCACAGGACGCCGTCCTTGGCGGCCCGCAGCGTCGAGTACCGGGCGGCCTCGACCGGGAACGGCACGATGCGGTCGGCGAGACCGTCGAGGTCGATACGGGTGACGGGCGAGCCCTCGCTGTCCGGGGTCTCGTCCTTGTCGGGCGCCTCGAAGGGCCGCCCGTGCCGCTGCGGCCCGAAGGGCGAGGGCGTGGTGGCGGCCAGCGTGATGAGGTGGGGCCGCGATCCGCCGACGAAGGCGAGGTCGAAGACGTGCTCGTCGTAGACGGGGTCGAAGGCCCGCGCGGACAGGAACGCCAGATGCTTCCCGTCCAGGGTGAACGCGGGCGCGTAGTCGCGGAACCGCAGCGGCGTCGCCTCGGACACCGAGAGGTCGGCCGTGTTCGCCAGCTTCAGCTGCCGCAGCGGACTCGGCCCCGGGTGCGACCAGGCGAGCCAGGCCGAGTCCGGCGAGAAGACGAGCCCGGTGGCGTCCCCGTGCTCCCCGCGGTCGACCTCACGCACCTCACCGCTCTCCCGCTCGACAAGGAGCACCCGGCCGTCGTGCGAGGCGACGGCGGCCCTGCTGCCGTCGGGCGCCACGGCCAGCGCGAGCACCCGGCCCAGCTGCCCGGCGGCGATCCTGCGCGGTGTCGCACCGGGCGCGAGGCCGGTGGCCGGCGCGAACTGGAGCGCGTCGTCGCCCTCCGCGTCCGTCACCCAGACGACGTGTTCCTCGCCGTCGACACGGAACGTGCGCGGCAGCCGTGCGCGCACCCCGTGCTCGGCGGCGAGCGCGCGGGCGGGCCCCTCGCGGTGCGTCACCCAGTGCACGCCGCCGCGCACGGAGACGGCACTGCCCCGTCCGGTGTGGTCGGGAGCGGCGGCGCCGAACCAGCGTGACGCGCTGACGGGATGCGGCTGGAGGTCGGTGCGCTGGCCGCCGAGACGGACGTCGAGGCGGCGGGGTACGGCGTCCACCAGGTCGTCGAGCAGCCAGAGTTCACCCGCGCACGCGTACACGACGCGGGTGCCGTCGGTCGCCGCGTGCCGGGCGTAGAAACCGTCGACAGGAGTGTGCCGGCGCAGGTCGGAGCCGTCGGGCAGCGAGGAGTAGACGGCACCGACGCCCTCGTGGTCGGAGAGGAAGGCGACGCGCTCGCCCACCCACAGCGGGTACTCGATGTTCCCGTCGAGCTCTTCATGGACGCGTACGAAGCGGTCCTCGTCCCCCGCGCCCCCGCCCCGGATCCAGAGCTTGCCCGCGGTGCCGCCGCGGTAGCGCTTCCACCAGGCGGCCTCGCGTCCCATCGGCGCGGAGAGCAGCAGGACTTGGCCGTCCCGGGTGCCGTACGCGACGTCCCCCACGATGCCGTACGGCAGCGTGTCCGCGGGCCCGCCGTCCAGCGGGACGGCCCGCGCCCAACTGCGGCGCAGCGAGGCCTGACCGGCCGTGCTGACGGCGAGGACCCGCCCGTCCGGGGTCCAGCCGCGCACCGAGGTGCGTGAACTGCCCCAGTGCGTCAGGCGCTTGGAGGGGCCGCCGTCGACCGGGGCGACATGCACCTCGGGGGCGCCGTCACGCGTGGACGTCCAGGCGACGGTCGTCCCGTCCGGGGAGACGCGGGGATGGTTCACCGGCGTGTTGTCGGCGCTGACGCGCCACGCCCGGCCGCCGTCGAGAGGCGCGACCCAGACGTCGTCCTCGGCGGTGAAGGCGACCAACTCGCCGCGCAGATGGGGAAACCGGAGGTACGCAGAGTGCCCAGTCAGTGTCACTCAGCCAGCCTAGGCAGCCGGGGCGGAGCCGGACAGGGTTTTGGATCACTTGCCCCTGATGCACGAGCAGCTCGGATGGGGCGTGACGGTCACCGTGACGGTCGCGGCGGGCGGCTGGCCGGGGTCATCCGGCTGGTCCGGCTGGTCCGGTTCCTCCGGCTGCTCCGGTTCGTCGCCTCCGGCGCAGTCGCCGAGCACGTCCACCCGGAACCACTCCTTGCCGTCGACCTTGGCGGTGAGGTTGCCGCGTACACAGTGCCCGTCGACGACGGACCACACGGAGCCCTTGACGGTGATGTCGCTGGTGTCGTCGGAGCCCTTGCCGGTCTTGGCCTGGCCCTGGCAGTCGACGGTGGCGACGGCGTCCCGGTCGGGGGAGCCGCTGGACGGTGTGACCCTGGACTTGTAGCGGGCGGTGCAGCTGATCCACAGCACGTCGAGATGCTGCCGCTCCAGCTCTTTGGTCGCCATCTCGTCCGTGGTGATCGCGATGGCCGCGGTGTTCATGCCGCCGTCGACCGGATCACACGCGGCGACCCCGATCACCGCCGCCCCCGCGAACCCGACGGCGCCCCACACCCGCCGACGCCGTCCGCGCACGACCACCGCACGATCACGTAAGCGCCTCAATGCCCCCATAGGCGGCAGAGTGCCATCACGGGCCGCCTGACGACAGCCCCCTTTCCGTCCAAAAAAACTGCGGCGGGCCGGGAGCGGTGCGGTGGCTTCAGCCGCGCAGCAACAGCCACTCCTGGAGTTCCACCAAGTTCCCTTCCGGGTCCTTGAGATGGGCGACCCGCATGCGGTCGGTCAGGGGGGCGGGGCCCTGGGCGATGATGCCGCCACGCTCGGCGATCCGGCCGCAGTACGCGTCGAGGTCGTCGACCCGCAGCACCACCAGGGAACGGTGGCCGGTCGCCGACTCCTCCAGCTCGTCGAGGAGCCGGGCCATCATCGAGCGGTCCTGGAGCGCGATCCCCGCGGAACCGACCGCCGGACTGAACTTCTCGTACGGCCCGTCCACCGCCCCCGACTGCGGTTTGAGGCCGAGGATGTCGGCGTAGAAGCGGTAGCAGGCACTGAAGTCCGATACGAGCAGCCGTACTTGGGCCAGTTCCACGGCATCTCCCTCACCCGGCGCGGGAGTTCAGGACCAGCGGCCGGTGCGTCCCAGGAGCAGTGCGGCCGCCGCCGTCCCCGCGGTCGACGTACGCAACACGCTACGCCCCAGGCGGTACGGCTTCGCCCCCGCGTCCGCGAAGGCCGCGAGCTCGTCCGGTGACACGCCGCCCTCGGGGCCCACCACCAGGACGATGTGCCCGGCCGCCGGGAGTTCGGCCGTGGCCAGCGGCTCGCTGCCCTCCTCGTGCAGGACCGCGGCGAGGTCGGCGGCGGCGAGCAGCGCCGCCACCTGCTTGGTCGACATGGCGTCCGCCACCTCGGGAAAGCGCACCCGGCGCGACTGCTTGCCCGCCTCGCGCGCCGTGGCACGCCACTTGCCGAGCGCCTTGAGCCCGCGCTCGCCCTTCCACTGTGTGATGCAGCGCGACGCGGACCAGGGCACGATCGCGTCGACGCCGGTCTCCGTCATGGTCTCGACGGCGAGCTCACCGCGGTCACCCTTGGGCAGGGCCTGTACGACGGTGATGCGGGGCTCCTGCGGCGCCTCTTCCCGTACGGAGCCCATCCGCAGGATCAGGCGGTCCTTGCCCTCGGTGTCCTCGACCACACAGTCGGCCCAGCGCCCGGCCCCGTCGGTCAGGACGACGTCCTCACCGGCGTGCAGCCGCTTCACGGAGACGGCGTGGCGCCCTTCGGGGCCATCGAGCACGTAGCGCCCGTCGCCCCCCACGGGAGTGTTCTGGAGGGTTTCGAAGGTCTCGACGACGAAGACGGGCGCGGTCACGCCTTGCCCCCGGAGGCTTCGGCCAGCTCGGCCGCCAGGACCTCGACCAGCTCCGCGGCCGGAAGCTCCCGCGCCATGCGGTGACCCTGCCCCGCCCACAGCGCCATGCCCTGCGCGTCACCGGCCTTGGCCGCGGCCTTGCGCAGGCCGCTGGTGAGGTGGTGGACCTGGGGATAGGCGGCCGGGGCGTAGGGCCCGTGCTCCCGCATGAAGCGGTTGACCAGGCCGCGCGCGGGGCGTCCCGAGAAGGCCCGGGTGAGTTCGGTACGGGTGAACAGCGGGTTGGTCATGGCCTGCTTGTGCAGGGCGTTGGCGCCCGACTCCGGGCAGACCAGGAAGGCCGTACCGAGCTGCGCGGCGTCCGCGCCGGCCGCGAGCACCGCGGCGATCTGCGAGCCGCGCATCAGGCCGCCGGCCGCGACGACCGGGATCTGCACGGTGTCGCGCACCTGCGCGATGAGCGAGAGGAGGCCGAGCCCGGCGCCGTCCGTCTCGGGGTTGTCGCGATGCGTGCCCTGGTGGCCACCCGCCTCGATGCCCTGTACGCACACGGCGTCGGCACCCGACCACTGGGCGGTCTGCGCCTCTTCGGGCGAGGTGACGGTGACGACGGTGAGGGTGCCCACGCGCGCGAAGGCGTCGAAGACGTCACGGGTGGGGCAGCCGAAGGTGAACGACACCAGCGGCACCGGGTCCTCGACGAGGATCGCCAGCTTGGCGTCGTAGCCGTCGTCGCGCCCGCTGTCCGGGTCGCCGAGCTGCGTCTCGTACCAGGCGGCCTCACCGGCGAGCTGGTTGCGGTAGACGTCGACGGCGGCGGCATCGGCGTACTCGGGCTGCGGCATGAACAGGTTCACGCCGAACGGGCGGCTCGTGAGCCCCCGCAGCTGTTTGATCTCCTGGTACATCCCGTCGGCGGTTTTGTATCCGGCGGCGAGAAATCCGAGCCCCCCGGCATCGGAGACGGCCGCGGCGAGCTGGGGGCACGAGGCGCCGCCCGCCATGGGGGCCTGCACGATCGGAAGGCGGCAGAGATCGGTCAGTGCGGTGGGCATGAACGCATCGTGCCATGCCCTGGGCGGGCGGCCGAATCGCCCCTTGCACCGGGCCCGGGGGCGCCTGCGGCGGGCTACAGACTTTCCCGCCCACCCGCCCGATACCCCGCATGAAACAGCAGTGCTCCGGTGCCGGAGAGCGAACCCTCCGGCACCGGAGCACCAGAACCTCAGCGGCCGTTGAACGCGTCCTTGAGGCGGGAGAACAGGCCCTGCTGACCCGGCTGGAACTGCCCCGTGGGCCTCTCCTCGCCGCGCAGCTGCGCGAGCTCCCGCAGGACCCGCTCCTGCTCCGCGTCCAGCTTGCTCGGTGTGAGGACCTCGACGTGCACGATGAGGTCACCGCGACCGCCGCCCCGCAGGTGCGTGATGCCCCTGCCGTGCAGCGGCACCGACTGGCCGGACTGGGTGCCCGGCCGGATGTCGACCTCCTCCAGGCCGTCCAGCGTCTCCAGGGGCACCTTCGTGCCCAGAGCCGCGGCCGTCATGGGGATGGTGACCGTGCAGTGCAGATCGTCCCCGCGCCGCTGGAACACGGCGTGCGGCAGCTCGTGGATCTCCACGTACAGGTCGCCGGCGGGGCCACCGCCGGGGCCGACCTCGCCCTCGCCCGCGAGCTGGATCCGCGTGCCGTTGTCGACACCGGCGGGGATCTTCACGGTGAGCGTCCGCCGCGACCGGATGCGGCCGTCGCCGGCGCACTCGGGGCAGGGGGTGGGCACGACCGTGCCGAAGCCCTGACACTGCGGGCACGGCCGCGACGTCATGACCTGGCCGAGGAAGGACCGCGTGACCTGCGACACCTCGCCGCGACCGCGGCACATGTCACACGTCTGCGCGGACGTCCCCGGCGCGGCACCTTCACCGCTGCAGGTCGTACAGACGACCGCCGTGTCGACCTGTATGTCCTTGGTGGTCCCGAAGGCCGCCTCGTCCAGGTCGATCTCGAGCCGGATCATGGCGTCCTGGCCACGGCGCGTGCGCGACCGGGGGCCACGCTGCGACGCCGTGCCGAAGAACGCGTCCATGATGTCCGAGAAGTTGCCGAAGCCACCGGCCCCGAAACCGCCCGCACCGCCGCCGCCCGCCTGGGACAGCGGGTCACCGCCGAGGTCGTAGACCTGCTTCTTCTGCGGGTCCGACAACACCTCGTACGCGGCGTTGATCTCCTTGAAGCGCTCCTGAGTCTTCGGATCCGGATTGACGTCCGGGTGAAGCTCTCGCGCAAGCCTCCGGAAGGCCTTCTTGATCTCGTCCTGGGAAGCGTCGCGGCGCACGCCTAGTACGGCGTAGTAGTCCGTGGCCACTTACGACTCCGCCAGGATCTGTCCGACGTAACGTGCCACTGCGCGTACTGCTCCCATCGTTCCCGGATAGTCCATGCGGGTCGGGCCGACCACGCCGAGTTTGGCTACTGCCTCGCTGCCCGAACCGTAGCCGACGGAGACCACGGACGTAGAGCTGAGTCCCTCATGGGCGTTCTCGTGACCGATCCGTACGGTCATGCCCGAATCCGTGGCCTCGCCAAGCAACTTGAGCAGGACGACCTGCTCCTCAAGAGCCTCCAGGACGGGCCTGATGGTGAGGGGAAAGTCATGTCCGAAGCGGGTGAGATTGGCCGTTCCGCCGATCATCAGCCGCTCCTCGGTCTCCTCGACAAGAGTTTCGAGGAGTGTCGAGAGCACCGTCGCGACCGTGCCGCGGTCCTCCGCGTCGAAGGACTCCGTCATGTCCTGCACCAGCTGCGGCACGTCCGCGAAGCGACGGCCCGCGACCCTGCTGTTGAGCCGCGCCCGCAGGTCCGCGAGCGAGGTCTCGCCGAACGGGGCGGGACAGTCGATCATGCGCTGCTCGACCCGGCCCGTGTCCGTGATCAGTACGAGCATCAGACGGGCGGGAGCCAGCGAGAGCAGCTCCACGTGCCGCACCGTCGACCGCGTGAGGGACGGATACTGCACGACCGCGACCTGCCGGGTCAGCTGCGCGAGCAGCCGCACCGTGCGCGCCACGACGTCGTCGAGGTCGACGGCGCCGTCGAGGAAGTTCTGGATGGCCCTGCGCTCCGGCGCCGCCATCGGCTTGACGCCCGCGAGCCGGTCGACGAAGAGGCGGTACCCCTTGTCGGTCGGGATACGGCCCGCGCTGGTGTGAGGCTGGGCGATGAACCCTTCCTCCTCCAGCGCCGCCATGTCGTTGCGGACGGTGGCCGGCGAGACCCCGAGGCTGTGCCGCTCGGTGAGCGCCTTGGAGCCGACGGGCTCCTCGGTGCCGACGTAGTCATGGACGATGGCACGCAGCACCTCGAGCCTGCGTTCACTGAGCATCCGCGCAACACCTCCACCTTTTCGCCCTGGGGCCCGTCTGCCCCGCGGCCTTGCCTGGCACTCCCCGCAGGTGAGTGCCAGCCTGCACCGCGCCCAGTGTACGGCCGCGAGGTACGGGCCCGGCAAGGGCCGGACCCCATGTCGGTCCGACGGCCGGGGTGACGGCTGCCAAGCGGCCCGCGCGGGGCTAGCGTCGGCTTCATGGACGTGGCACTGGCTTGGGACGAGGCGGGTTGGGAGCGGCTCGCGCCGCACGTGGGACGCAGGCGCCTGCCGGTCTGGGACTGTACGGCGGGCCTGGTCGTCGGCGGCGAATCGGCGCTGATGATCGAGGCGGGCGCGACCCTGCGCGAGGGCGCGGAGCTGCGCAATCAGGCGCGCGGCATCCTCGGCGGGGGCCGCCGGGTCACCCATCTCGCCCTGACGCATCCGCACTTCGACCACGTGCTGGGCGCCGCGGCGTTCGCGGGGGTGGAGGTGTACGGCGCGGTCGGGCTCGACGCGCTGCTCACGAGGGGGCGCGACGAGCTGCGTGACGACGCCGTGCGGCAGGGGGTCGCCCCGGACGCGGCGGCGGAGGCGGCCGACCTGCTCGTCCGCCCGCGCCACGCGGTGTGCGGGGAGTGGACGCTGGACCTGGGGGGCGGGGTGCAGGTCCTGCTCGCGAACGTCGGCCCGGGTCATACGGGCCACGACCTTGCCGTCCTGATCCCCGGCACGGGTGACACTCCCGAGATCGTCTTCTGCGGCGACCTGGTCGAGGAGTCGGGCGAACCGCAGGCCGGCCCCGACGCGGTCCCGGCGCGGTGGCCGGCCGCGCTCGACCGGCTTCTGGACCTGGGCGGCGAGAACGCGCTGTACGTGCCGGGGCACGGCGCGGTGGTCGATGCGGCTTTTGTCCGCGCGCAACGCGCCACACTGGCGGCTCGCTTCGGCGTGTCGTAGCCGCTCGTACGCCGCTTCTCTTATCGTCATGCGAATGCGCCAGTACTCCGCAGACTTGACCCCGCCGTGGAAGAAGCCGAAGCCCGTGCCGGAGGTCGCCGCGGAGGCGGACCTCGTGGTGGAGGAGCTGAGCACCGGTTTCTGCGGGGCGGTGATCCGCTGCGAGAAGACGGCGGAGGGTCCGACGGTGACCCTGGAGGACCGCTTCGGCAAGCACCGCGTCTTTCCGATGACGCCGGGTGCCTTCGCTCTGGAGGGCCGGACGGTGACGCTGGTCCGCCCGTCCGCTGCCTCCACTCCGGTACGTGCCACGCGTACCGCGTCGGGTTCGGTGGCCGTGCCGGGGGCGCGGGCCCGGGTCGCCCGCGCCGGGCGGATCTACGTCGAGGGACGGCACGACGCGGAGCTCGTCGAGCGGGTGTGGGGCGACGACCTGCGGATCGAGGGCGTGGTCGTCGAATACCTGGAGGGCATCGACGATCTCCCGGGGATCGTCGAGGAGTTCTCCCCCGGGCCCGACGCGCGCCTGGGCGTCCTGGTGGACCACTTGGTGCCCGGCTCGAAGGAATCACGGATCGCGGCGCAGGTGAGTTCTCCTTCGGCCCTCGTGGTGGGGCACCCCTACATCGACGTGTGGGAGGCGGTGAAGCCGTCGTCGGTGGGGATCGCGGCGTGGCCCCGCGTCCCGCGCGGCCAGGACTGGAAGACGGGCGTCTGCGAAGCGCTGGGCTGGCCCCCCAACACGGGCGCCGCGTGGCAGCGGATCCTGGGCTCGGTGCGCAGCTACCGCGATCTTGAGCCTGCGCTGCTGGGACGCGTGGAGGAACTGATCGACTTCGTCACGGCGGAGTAGCGTACGGGGGCCTGCGGCGAGCTTCGGGCCCCTGGGCCTAGGCCCGCCGAACAGGCCCGCCGCTCCGCGACGGATCTCTCCCACCCACCCACCCGATCACCCCGCAGCCGCCCACCCAGCCCCCGGGACCCCACCGCAGCCACCTACAGGCCCGAACAAGCCCGCCGCTCCGCGACGGAACTTCCCCACCCACCCACCCGATCACCCCGCAGCCGCCCACCCAGCCCCCGGGACCCCACCGCAGCCGACTACAGGTCCGAACGGGCCCGCCGCTCCGCGGCGGATGTCTCCCACCCACCCACCCGTTCACCCCGCAGCTGCCCACCCAGCCCCCGGGGCCCCGCCGCAGCCGACTACAGGTCCGAACGGGCCCGCCGCTCCGCGGCGGATCTTCCCCGCCCACCCGCCCGATTGCCCCGCGGTTGCCCGCCCGGCCCCCGGCGCAGCCATCGGCACCCACCCACCCGGGTCAGGTGTTTTCAGCCCGTCCGGCGTTTGAGGACCGGGGTCTGGGGCGGAGCCCCAGTTTCGGGAAGGGGCGGGATTGGGGAAAGCCCCGCAGGGACCGCCCGAACCCCAGCCGATCAGTCCACCAGGTCCCGCACCACCGCATCCGCCAACAACCGCCCCCGCAGGGTAAGCACGGCCCGCCCCTCCTCGTAGGGCCCCGCCTCGAGGAGCCCATCCGCGAGGGCCCGCCCCGCGGCCCCAAGGCCGGCGGGGCGAAGGAGAGACAACGGACACCCCTCAAGCAGCCGCAGCTCCAGCAGAATCCGCTCCACCCGCCGATCCTCCTCGGCAAGAACCTCCCGCCCGGCCCCCGGCGAGCGCCCAGCGCTCAGCGCACCCGCGTAAGCCCCGGGATGCTTGACGTTCCACCACCGCACGCCCCCCACATGGCTGTGGGCCCCCGGCCCGGCCCCCCACCAGTCGGCCCCACGCCAGTACAACTCGTTGTGCAGGCACCGCCCGGCATCGGACGTGGCCCAGTTGGACACCTCGTACCAGGAGAATCCGGCGCCCCCGAGGACCTCGTCGGCGATGAGGTACCGGTCCGCGTGCACGTCGTCGTCCGTCATCGGCACCTCGCCGCGCCGGATCCGCCGGGCAAGCTGCGTGCCCTCCTCGACGATGAGGGCGTACGCGCTGACGTGGTCGGGCCCGGCGCCGATGGCCGCGTCGAGGGTGGCCCGCCAGTCGTCGTCGGTCTCGCCAGGGGTGCCGTAGATGAGGTCCAGGTTGACGTGTTCGAAGCCCGCCGCCCGCGCCTCCCCGACGCAGGCCTCGGGCCGGCCGGGGGTGTGCGTACGGTCGAGCACCTTCAGTACGTGCTGCTTGGCGCTCTGCATTCCGAAGGAGACGCGGTTGAAGCCCCCGGCCCGCAGCTCGCTGAGGTAGGCCGGGTCGACGGAGTCCGGATTCGCCTCGGTGGTGATCTCCGCGTCGTCCGCGAGCCCGAACTCGTCCCGCACCGCCCCCAGCATGCGGACGAGGTCGGCCGCGGCGAGCAGCGTCGGCGTACCGCCCCCGACGAAGACGGTCTGGACGGGGCGCGGGTCGTCCCCCAGCACCTTCCGTGCGAGCCGCACCTCGTCGATCAGGGTGTCCGCGTAGTTGTCGCGCGAGGCGAGCACACCGCCGGAGCCGCGCAGCTCGGTCGCGGTGTAGGTGTTGAAGTCGCAGTACCCGCAGCGCGTGGCGCAGTACGGGACGTGCAGGTAGAAGCCGAGCGGACGCGACCCCGCACCCGCGAGGGCGGACGCGGGCAGGGCCCCGTCCTCGGGCATGGGCTCACCATCGGGCAGTGCGGAAGGCATACCCCGATTGTCCCGCACCCCGAAGAGAACGAACGCCGCCACCGCCCCTCACCTACAGATCACCGCACCCGCAACACAAGCACCCCCACCCCCCCCTCACCGCGCCTGCAACACAAGCACCGCCAAATCGTCATCCGGCGGCCGCTCCGAGAATTCGTGCACCAAGCGCTTGATCCGTTCCGCCACCAAGCCCGCGTCGAGGCCCGCGCAGCCGGCGAGGGCCTCGGCGAGGCCGTCGCTGTCGTCGAACATTCGTTGGCCCGTGCGTCGCTCCGTCACCCCGTCCGTGACGCAGAGCAGCGTGTCGCCCGTGCGGAGCTCGAAGGTCTCGCTCTTGTACGTCGCGTCGTCGACGACCCCGAGCAGCAGCTGGGGCGTGGCCGCCGAGCGGACCGTCCCGTCCGGGGAGAGGAGGAGCGGCAGGGGGTGCCCCGCGCTGGCCACCGTGCAGCGGACGCCGCCGTCGTCCATGGGCACCAGCTCGCCGTAGAGGAGGGAGAGGAAGCGGGAGGTGGCCCCGTCGGGCGGCACGCCCTGGCCGCCCGCCACCGCGACCACCGCCGCGGCCGCGTCCGCCGCCTCCGTGGCGTCGTCGAGGAGGAGCTGGTTGAGACGGTCGAGCACCTCCGCGACCTCGTACCCCTCGCGGGCGAGCAGCCGCAGCCAGGGCCGGGCGAGGCCGATCACGACGGCGGCCTCGACGCCCTTGCCCTGGACGTCGCCGAGCGCGAAGCACCAGCGGCCCTTGCCCGCCTGGAACACGTCGTAGAAGTCGCCGCCCGGTCCGCCCTTGTCCCGCGGCTCGTACACGACGCCGCTGCTCACGCCGGGGATGTCCGCGACGGAGCTCGGCAGGAGCCCGCGCTGCAGGACCTGGCTGATGGTGGCCTGGCGCTGATAACGCCGCGCCGCGCTGATGGCCAGGGCGACGCGGCGGCTGAAGTCCTCGATGAGGCCGGTGACTTCGTCCGCGAAGCGCAGCATCCCGGCCCGCCCGATGATGAGCGTGCCCAGCACACGGCCGCCCGCCGTGAGGCGGTACGCCAGGGCCGTGCCGTTCGCGTCTCCCGCCGACGTCTCGCCGGGCCAGGGCACGGGGACGGCGCCGGAGCCCACCTCGTCGAGCAGCTGGGGCGGGTCCTTCTCCAGGCTGCGGCGCAGTTCCTCTATCCGCTGTTCGCTGGTGTGCCAGACGCGGGCGAGCCGGGAGCCCGTGCCCCCGCTCGCGGAGCCGCGCGGCGCGACCTCCGCCTCGTCGTCGAGCCAGACCGCGCACCAGTCCGCGAGCCGCGGCACGAGCAGCTGCCCGGCGAGCGCGGCCACCAGGTCCTCGTCGAACTGCCCGGCGAGCAGGTCGGAGGCCTCGGCGAGGAAGGTGAGCGCGCCCCGGTTGACCCACTCTGTGTCGTGCGTGATCCGTCTGGGCAGCGGCGCGAGGATCTCGGCGGTGCGCAGACCCCGCTGCGCGGCCTGTTCACTCGCGTACGACTCGATCTCCTGTCCCGCCTGTCCGGCCTGTACGTCGCCGACGGGGAGGCGGGCCCAGACGGCCTTGGTGCCGGTGCGGTAGGTGATGCCCCAGGAGTCGGAGAGGGTGGCGACGAGCTGGAGGCCGCGGCCGTACTCGGGCATGCCGGGCTGCTGGGGCGCGGGCTCGCTGCGGACCGCGCGGGCGGGGTGGTGGTCGGAGACCTCGATGACCAGGGTGTCGCAGTTCTCCCCCAGGCCTGCCTCGTCGAGCCTGCACACCAGCTCGACCGTCGTGCCGGCGTGCACGACGGCGTTCGTGACGAGCTCGCTGACCAGTAGTACGGCGTCGTCCGCGAGGCGGTCGGTGACGCCCGCGGCGGCGGGCACGGCGAGTTCGACCCAGTCGGCGAGCGCGGCCCGCACAAACCTTCGTGCGGCGGCGGGCGCCATCGGGTTTCCGGGCAGCGATGTGCACACCACCGCCGGCGGACCGGGCTGGTGCCCCGGCTGGGCGGGCGCACGGAAAGTGGTCTCCCGTTGCATCGGAATGGACCCCACGTTTCGGCTCCTGAGCAGTTCGGTCGAATACGCCTCAGGCGACACGGACAGAGTGACAGACTGGCCACGCCCATAAGCACCGAGTTACTGAAGTGGGCCGCTATGAGTGATAACAGTGCTATGCCCGCGCTCGGTTACGGTCGGATTCCGGCGCCGAAACCAGCTTCGACACCTCAGTCGCGCACCGGGAACGATCCGGACGCAGCAGTAGAAAACCTTTCGGAGACCGCCCCGGAAGCGGCGTCCGATCTGCGCAACCTCCTGGCCGCCATGCGGTCGGCGCGTGACGGGGACTTCACCAAGGTCACGGTGGGTGGCCACGGCGTGGTCGCCGAGCTGCACACGGTGTTCAACGAGATGCTCGACCGCTCCCTGCACTTCGACAGCGAGCTCACGCGCGTACGCCGGGAGATCATCCGGCACGGCCATCTCGACGAGCGGTTCACCGCGAGTCCGGGGCAGGGCAGCTGGGCCACGCGCGTGGCGGACGCCAACTCCCTGCTCGACTCCCTGGTCGCCCCGGCGGCCAACGCGACGCGCGTGCTGAACGCGGTCGCGGGCGGTGACCTCACCCAGCGCGTGGATCTGCACGACGGCTCCCGTGAGCTGCGGGGAGACCTGCGGCGTCTGGGCCGCGCGGTGAACACGATGGTCGACCAGCTGTCGCTCTTCACGGGCGAGGTCACCCGGGTCGCGCGTGAGGTCGGCACGGAGGGGCGGCTCGGCGGGCGCGCCAAGGTGCGTGGCCTCTCGGGCAGTTGGCGTGACGTGACGGAGGCCGTCAACACGATGGCCTCCCGGCTCACCGCCCAGGTGCGCGACATCGCCCTGGTGACGACGGCGGTGGCGCAGGGCGACCTGACGCGGACGGTCACGGTCGAGGCGACGGGTGAGCTGCTCGAACTGAAGCTCACCGTCAACACGATGGTGGAGCAGCTCTCCGCGTTCGCGGCCGAGGTGACCCGAGTGGCCCGCGAGGTCGGCACCGAGGGTCAGTTGGGCGGCCGGGCGCAGGCCCGTGGCGTCTCGGGGGTCTGGAAGGACCTCACGGACAACGTCAACTTCATGGCGTCCAACCTCACCTCTCAGGTGCGCAACATCGCCCAGGTCACCACGGCCGTCGCCAACGGCGACCTGAGCCAGAAGATCACCGTCGACGCCCGGGGCGAGATCCTGGAGCTGAAGTCGACGGTCAACACGATGGTCGATCAGCTCTCCGCGTTCGCCGACGAGGTCACGCGTGTGGCCCGCGAGGTCGGCACGGAGGGCAACCTGGGCGGTCGCGCTCAGGTGCGCGGCGTGTCCGGGGTCTGGAAGGACCTCACGGACAACGTCAACTTCATGGCCGACAACCTCACCTCTCAGGTGCGCAACATCGCTCTGGTGTCGACGGCCGTCGCCCAGGGAGACCTCGGCAAGAAGATCACGGTCGAGGCGAAGGGCGAGATCCTCGAACTGAAGTCGACCATCAACACGATGGTGGACCAGCTCTCCGCGTTCGCCGACGAGGTCACGCGTGTGGCCCGCGAGGTCGGCACCGAGGGCAACCTGGGCGGCCAGGCCCAGGTGCGCGGCGTGTCCGGGGTCTGGAAGGACCTCACGGACAACGTCAACTTCATGGCGCTGAACCTCACCTCTCAGGTGCGCAACATCGCCCAGGTCACCACGGCCGTCGCCAACGGCGACCTGTCCAAGATGATCACGGTGACGGCGCGCGGCGAGATCCTGGAGCTGAAGGACACCGTCAACACGATGGTGGAGCAGCTGCGTGCCTTCGCGGACGAGGTGACCCGCGTGGCCCGCGAGGTCGGCACGGACGGCCGGCTCGGCGGGCGCGCCCAGGTGCTCGGCGTGTCGGGCGTGTGGAAGGACCTCACCGACAACGTCAACTACATGGCCGACAACCTCACAGGTCAGGTCCGCAACATCGCGCAGGTCGCGACGGCGGTGGCCCAGGGCGACCTCTCCAAGAAGATCGACGTGGACGCCCGCGGCGAGATCCTGGAGCTGAAGACCACCATCAACACCATGGTGGACACGCTGTCCTCCTTCTCCTCCGAGGTCACCCGCGTGGCCCGCGAGGTCGGCTCCGAGGGCCAACTGGGCGGCCAGGCACGGGTCGAGGGCGTCTACGGCACATGGAAGCGCCTGACGACGAACGTGAACGAACTCGCCCTGAACCTCACCACCCAGGTCCGCGCGATCGCCGAGGTGGCGTCGGCCGTGGCGCAGGGTGACATGACGCGGTCCATCACCGTCGAGACCCGCGGCGAGGTCTCCGAGCTCAAGAACAACATCAACGTCATGGTCTCCAACCTCCGCGAGACCACCCGCGCCAAGGACTGGCTGGAGTCGAACCTGGCCCGTCTGGCGGGTCTGATGCAGGGCCACCGTGACCTGATGGAGGTCGCGGACCTGATCCTGCGCGAGCTGACCCCGCTGGTGAACGCGCAGTACGGCGCCTTCTTCCTGGCCGACCCGGAGGCCGGGGACGCCACGACGCTGCAGACTCCCCCGGTCAAGGGGCTCGCCTTCATCGCCGGGTACGGCTCCGCGCAGGGCTCGGTCGTCGACACGGGCGCGATGCCCGCGCACGGCCTGGTGCGGCAGGCGGCCCTGGAGAAGAAGCGGATCCTCGTGGACGAGGTGCCGCCCGACTACATCAAGATCACCTCGGGGCTCGGGGACGCCGCCCCGGCCAGCCTGGTGATCATCCCGATCCTCTTCGAGGACAAGCTGCTCGGCGTCATCGAGCTGGCCACGTTCTCCCGCTTCTCGGACGTGCACCTGGCGTTCTTCGACCAGTTCGTGAGCACCATCGGCGTCGCGATCAACACCATCATCGCCAACTCCCGTACGGAATCACTGCTCAGCGAGTCCCAGCGGCTCGCCACGCAGCTCCAGGACCGCTCGGACGAACTCCAGCTCCAACAGGCGGAGTTGCAGCGCTCGAACGCGGAACTGGAGGAGAAGGCGGCGCTCCTCGCCACGTCGTCGCAGTACAAGTCGGAGTTCCTCGCGAACATGTCGCACGAGCTGCGCACCCCGCTGAACTCCCTGCTCATCCTGGCCCGGCTGCTCTCCGACAACCCGGACAGTCATCTCTCCGACCAGGAAGTGCAGTTCGCGACCACGATCCACCGCTCGGGCTCCGACCTCCTGCAGCTCATCAACGACATCCTGGACCTGTCGAAGATCGAGGCGGGCCGGATGGACGTACGGCCCAAGAAGCTCCCCCTCATCAAGGTCCTCGACTACGTCCACGCGACGTTCCGCCCCCTCACCCTGGACCGCGGTCTCGCCTTCGAGGTGTCGGTCGGCGAGGACGTGCCGCGCGAGATGTTCTCCGACGAGCAGCGGCTCCAGCAGATCCTGCGCAACCTCCTGTCGAACGCGGTCAAGTTCACCGCGAGCGGCCGGGTCGAGCTGCGCGTCAGCCGCGTCAAGAACACCGGGGACCGGCGGCTCCACGACGGCGGCGACCGCCTCTGCTTCGCCGTCACGGACACCGGCATCGGCATCCCCGCCGATCAGCTCCCGGCCATCTTCGAGGCGTTCCAGCAGGCCGACGGCACCACCAACCGCAAGTACGGCGGCACCGGCCTCGGTCTCTCCATCAGCCGCGAGATCGCCGGCCTCCTCGGCGGCCGCATCACCGCGGAGAGCAGCCCGGGGCAGGGCTCCACGTTCTCGCTCTACGTCCCCGTGGTGCATCCCGGCCACGGCCCGGCGGCGGCGGCGTACGCGGCGACCAGGTCGCTGACCACGCCGGAGCCGCAGGAGGAGCGGGTCACCATGTCCCCGCACACCTTCCACGAACAGAACGACAGCTGGCCGACGCCGACGAAGCTGGAGGAGTACCGCGAGGGACCCGCGGGCCGCATACTGCGTGGTCGCCGCGTCCTGATCGTGGACGACGACATCCGCAACGTCTTCGCGCTCACCCATGTGCTGAGCCGCGTCGGCATGCCGGTCCTCTACGCGGAGAACGGCCGCGAAGGAATCGAGACCCTGGAGCGCAACCCCGACACCGACCTCATCCTGATGGACATCATGATGCCGGAGATGGACGGCTACGAGACCATCGCCGCGATCCGCCGCACCCCACGCTGGACCGGCCTTCCGATCATCGCGCTGACCGCCAAGGCGATGCCCGGCGACCGCGAGAAGGCCATCGAGCAGGGCGCCAACGACTACGTACCCAAACCCGTGGATGTGGACCAGTTGCTCACCGTCGCCTGCGCGCTCCTGGCACCCGAGAGCGCGGACAGCACCGGGCCGGACACCCCCACCACCACAGAAACGACCGTCGCACCGGAACCGGCAGGCGCTCATGGGGAGGCCGCTGTTCCGCCGACGATCGAGTGAGGCACTGTCACCATGAGCACAGAGGTCCTGACCGACAACCGCGCGAGCATCCTCCTGGTCGACGACATGGAGGACAACCTGATGGCGCTCGAAGCCGTCCTGGGTTCACTGAACGAACCACTGGTACGCGCCCGTTCGGGCGAGGAAGCGATGAAGGCCCTACTGCGCCAACGTTTCGCCGTGATCCTCCTCGACGTCCGCATGCCGGGGATGGACGGCTTCGAGACCGCGTCGAACATCAAACGGCTCGACCAGACCAAGGACGTGCCCATCATCTTCCTGACGGGCACCGACAACGACGCGGGCTACGCCTTCAGGGGTTACGCGACGGGTGCCGCGGACTACCTCACCAAGCCGTTCGACCCCTGGGTGCTGCGGGCCAAGGTCACCGTCTTCCTCGAACTGCACCGCAAGAACCAGCAGTTGGAGAAGATCCTGGCCCGCGAGCAGCAGCAGTTCGACGAGCTCGCGGCCCGCCTCTCGGCCATCGAGACGCACATGGCGGCCAGCAGCCTGGGGGACATCCTCGAGCTGCGCCACCACGTGACGCACATGGAGGAGCTGGTGAAGGAGATGCGGCGCGGGCGGGGCGGCGGCTGACCCGAGAGTCGCGCACCACCCCGCCCGCGTACGGGAACCGGGGCTCAGGCCTCGCGTGAACCCGCGTACATCTCGTCGATCAGGTGCTGGTACTCGCGCTCGACGACGGGGCGCTTCAGCTTGAGGCTGGGCGTCAGTTCGCCGTGCTCGATGTCCAGGTCGCGGGGCAGCAGCTTGAACTTCTTGACGGTCTGCCAGCGCTGGAGGCCTTCGTTGAGCTCCTTCACATAGCCCTCGACCAGGGCGACCGTCGCCGGGGCCGCGACCACGTCGGCGTAGCTCTTGCCGTCCAGGCCGTTGTCCTTGGCCCAGGCCAGGATGGACGGCTCGTCGAGCGCGATCAGAGCGGTGCAGAAGTTCTTGTCGGCGCCGTGCACCAGGATGTTGGAGACGTACGGGCAGACGGCCTTGAACTGGCCCTCGACCTCGGCGGGCGCGATGTACTTGCCGCCGGAGGTCTTGATCAGGTCCTTCTTGCGGTCGGTGATCTTCAGATAGCCGTCGGCGGACAGCTCGCCGATGTCGCCGGTGTGGAACCAGCCGTCGGACTCCAGGACCTCGGCCGTCTTCTCGGGGAGGCCGTGATAGCCCTCCATGATGCCGGGGCCGCGCAGCAGGATCTCGCCGTCGTCGGCGATCCGGACCTCGGTGCCGGGCAGGGGCTTGCCGACGGTGCCGGTGCGGTAGGCCTCGCCGGGGTTGACGAAGGAGGCCGCCGAGGACTCCGTCAGGCCGTAGCCCTCCAGGATGTGGATGCCCGCGCCGGCGAAGAAGTAGCCGATCTCGGGGGCGAGCGCGGCCGACCCGGAGACGGCGGCGCGCAGGCGTCCGCCGAAGGCGTCGCGCAGCTTGGAGTAGACGAGCGCGTCGGCGACCTTGTGCTTGGCGCCGAGGCCGAAGGGCACGGAGGCGTTGCCGGTCCTGCGGAAGTTGTCCTGGCTGACCTTCGCGTACTCGCGGGAGACCTCGGCGGCCCACAGGAAGATCTTGTACTTGGCGCCGCCGCCGGCCCGTGCCTTGGCCGCGACCCCGTTGTAGACCTTCTCGAAGATGCGCGGCACGGCGGCCATGTACGTGGGCTGCACCACCGGCAGGTTCTCGATGATCTTGTCGACGCGGCCGTCGACCGCGGTGACGTGCCCGAGCTCGATCTGGCCGGAGGTCAGCACCTTGCCGAAGACGTGTGCGAGCGGCAGCCACAGGTACTGCACGTCGTCCGGGCCGAGCAGCCCGGTCGCCGCGATGGCCTTGGCCATGTACGACCAGTTGTCCTGCGGCAGGCGCACGCCCTTGGGCTTACCGGTGGTGCCGGAGGTGTAGATGATCGTGGCGAGCTGGTCCTTGGTGATGGCGGCGATCCGCTCCTTGACCGCCTCCGGGTTCTTCTCCATATGGGCGGCGCCGCGCGCCTCCAGGTCGGCGAGGGTGAGCACCCAGCCCTCGGGGTCGCCTTCGGCGGGCCCCGCGTCCTCGGCGTCGATCACCACGACGTGCCGCAGATCGGGCAGCTCGGCCCGCTTCTCGCGCGCCTTGGCGAGCTGCTCGGCGTTCTCCGCGATCAGGACCCGGCTGTCGGAGTCGGCCAGGATGTAGGTGGACTCCTCGGCGTTGGTCTGCGGATACACCGTGGTGGTGGCCGCGCCCGCGCAGAGGATGCCGAGGTCGGCGAGGATCCACTCGACCCGCGTGGACGAGGCGAGCGCCACCCGGTCCTCGGGCGCGAGGCCGAGCTCGATCAGACCGGCCGCGATGGCGTAGACGCGCTCGGCGGCCTGTCCCCAGCTCAGCGACTTCCAGTCGTCGGGGCCCTCGCCGGACGCGGCGGGCACCGGGTAGCGGTAGGCCTCCGCGTCGGGCGTGGCCGCCACGCGCTCCAGGAAGAGTTGGGCCACGGACGGCGGACGGTTCTCGATCAAGGTCTGTGTGTCGCTCACGACATCCTCCGGACCCGCGACTATGCGGCGACTGGCTGGCGGCTGCTGGTCTTGTTTAACTTGCGAGTAACCTACGAGCAGTGATCAGAGTAGAGCGCCGAAGCCCGGTGCGTAAGGGGCTTCTGCCTGTCACTTCCTACAAGAACGGGTCCGCCGCGCAAGAGCGCGACGGACCCGCTGAGATGCCTGTGTGACGCCCGTGCCGGACGGGACGGCGGCCGAGGCGTGCGACTACTTCTTCGCCTTGCCGGGACCGCTGTCGTCACTGGAGAGCACCGCGATGAAGGCTTCCTGCGGCACCTCGACGGAGCCGACCATCTTCATGCGCTTCTTGCCCTCCTTCTGCTTCTCCAGGAGCTTGCGCTTACGGGAGATGTCACCGCCGTAACACTTGGCGAGGACGTCCTTGCGGATGGCGCGGATGGTCTCGCGGGCGATGACCCGGGAGCCGATCGCGGCCTGGACGGGCACCTCGAAGGCCTGGCGCGGGATGAGCTCGCGCAGCTTGGCCACCAGGCGCACGCCGTACGCGTACGCGGCGTCCTTGTGGGTGACGGCGGAGAACGCGTCGACCTTGTCGCCGTGCAGCAGGATGTCGACCTTGACGAGCTGCGCGGACTGCTCGCCCGTGGGCTCGTAGTCCAGCGAGGCGTAACCCCGCGTCTTGGACTTCAGCTGGTCGAAGAAGTCGAAGACGATCTCGGCGAGCGGCAGCGTGTAGCGGATCTCCACGCGGTCCTCGGAGAGGTAGTCCATGCCGAGCAGGACACCGCGCCGGTTCTGGCACAGCTCCATGATCGAGCCGATGAACTCGCTCGGGGCGAGGATCGTGGCGCGTACGACGGGCTCGTACACCTCGTCGATCTTGCCCTCGGGGAATTCGCTCGGGTTGGTGACGGTGTGCTCGGTGCCGTCCTCCATGATCACGCGGTAGACCACGTTCGGAGCGGTGGCGATGAGGTCGAGTCCGAACTCGCGCTCGAGCCGCTCACGGATCACGTCGAGGTGGAGGAGTCCCAGGAAACCGACGCGGAAGCCGAAGCCGAGGGCGGCGGACGTCTCGGGCTCATAGACCAGCGCGGCGTCGTTGAGCTGCAGCTTGTCCAGGGCCTCGCGCAGGTCCGGGTACTCCGAGCCGTCCAGCGGATACAGACCCGAGAAGACCATCGGCTTCGGGTCCTTGTAACCGCCGAGGGCCTCGGTGGCGCCCTTGTGCAGGGAGGTGATCGTGTCACCGACCTTGGACTGACGGACGTCCTTCACGCCGGTGATGATGTAGCCCACCTCGCCGACGCCGATGCCGTCGGCCGGGGTCATCTCGGGGGACGACACACCGATCTCGAGCAACTCGTGCGTGGCTCCGGTGGACATCATCCGGATGCGCTCACGCTTGTTGAGCTGGCCGTCGACCACACGGACGTACGTCACGACGCCGCGGTACGAGTCGTACACCGAGTCGAAGATCATCGCGCGCGCGGGGGCGTCGGCGACACCGACCGGCGGCGGGACCTCGGCGACGACCTTGTCCAGGAGCGCCTCGACGCCCATGCCGGTCTTCGCGGAGACCTTCAGCACGTCCTCCGGGTCACAACCGATGAGGTTGGCGAGCTCCTCGGAGAACTTCTCCGGCTGGGCGGCCGGCAGGTCGATCTTGTTGAGCACCGGGACGATCTTGAGGTCGTTCTCCATCGCCAGGTAGAGGTTGGCGAGAGTCTGAGCCTCGATGCCCTGCGCCGCGTCGACCAGGAGGATCGTGCCCTCACAGGCCGCCAGCGAGCGCGACACCTCGTACGTGAAGTCCACGTGCCCCGGGGTGTCGATCATGTTGAGAACGTGCGTACTGCCCTTCTCGGGCCCCTCCGTGGGGGCCCAGGGCAGACGCACCGCCTGGGACTTGATCGTGATGCCGCGCTCGCGCTCGATGTCCATGCGGTCGAGGTACTGAGCGCGCATCTGGCGCTGGTCGACCACGCCGGTCAGCTGGAGCATCCGGTCGGCGAGCGTGGACTTGCCGTGGTCGATGTGCGCGATGATGCAGAAATTACGGATCAGAGCCGGGTCGGTACGGCTCGGCTCGGGCACATTTTTAGGGGTCGCGGGCACGCAGGGTCCTGTCTCTTGAGGCGCCTGTCGCCTCGGGTCGGATCTATACGTAGGTTCCATGGTCCCATGGGTGAGGCACTGGACCCGGTGTGGGCCGGTCGGGGCGGGAGCGGGGCCCGGAATATGGCCCGTCGAGGTGGGGGCCAGGGCCCGGATCGGGCCGGTTGAGATGGGGAGCGGGGCCCGGATTGGGTCGGTCGGGGAGCGGCTGGTAATCTGGGCAGCTGTGTCTCCTGGCCCTCTCAGCTTTGAGGCACGTGTCAAAGAAACTCATCTGCAGTACCTCTGCAGTACCTGAACCTGAAAAGGCTCTTTCGTGGCGAACATCAAGTCCCAGATCAAGCGGATCAAGACCAACGAGAAGGCGCGTCAGCGCAACAAGGCGGTCAAGTCTTCGCTGAAGACCGCGATCCGCAAGGCCCGCGAGGCCGTTGCCGCCGGCGACACCCAGAAGGCCGTCGAGGCGACGCGTGAGGCTTCGCGTCAGCTCGACAAGGCTGTCTCGAAGGGTGTCATCCACAAGAACCAGGCCGCCAACAAGAAGTCGGCGCTTGCTTCGAAGGTTGCGACCCTCCAGGGCTGAACCCTTTGCCCCGGTCCGCCGGGGCGCTGATCAATCCTCCCGCGAGGGTAATTCGAGCCCTCTACCTCGATTCGCGGACAGACCACGCAGTACGCCACGCTGCGACGATGCCCCCGGCCCACTCCGGGGGCATTGCTGTGTCCGGGGGCGGGAACGCGCCCCGTCAGGGGCGCGGGGAACTGCGCGAGCAACCACAGGCGACCTGCGGACGACAGACGGCGGAGGCGGCAGTTAGGGGCGCGGGGAACTGCGCGACCAGCCACGACGCACGCGCGGCTGCAAAACGGCGGGACGCTACTTCAGGGGCGCGGGGAACTGCGCGAAAAACCAAAGCCGCCCCGCACGGGACTACCCCCGCCGAGACCTAGCCGCACGAGCAATCGCGACAACGGCCTTCTCAAGGGCGTACTCGGGATCATCCCCCCCACCCTTCACCCCCGCATCAGCCTCCGCACAGGCCCGCAAAGCCACCGCCACCCCGTCGGGAGACCACCCCCGCATCTGCTGCCGCACCCGATCAATCTTCCACGGCGGCATCCCCAGCTCACGAGCAAGATCCGCCGGCCGCCCGCCCCTCGCAGAGGACAGCTTCCCGATCGCCCGCACCGCCTGCGCCAACGCACTGGTGATCAGCACGGGAGCGACCCCGGTGGACAGGGACCACCGCAACGCCTCGAGCGCCTCCGCGGCCCGCCCCTCCACCGCCCGGTCGGCCACGGTGAAACTGGAGGCCTCGGCCCGCCCCGTGTAGTAGCGGCCGACGACGGCCTCGTCGATCGTGCCCTCGACGTCGGCCACCAGCTGGGACACCGCCGAAGCGAGCTCCCGCAGATCGCTGCCGATCGAGTCGACCAGGGCCTGGCACGCCTCGGGCGTGGCCGAACGCCCCAGCGCGCGGAACTCGCTCCGTACGAACGACAGCCGGTCCGCGGCCTTCGTCATCTTGGGACAGGCGACCTCGCGGGCCCCGGCCTTGCGCGCCGCGTCGAGCAGCGCCTTGCCCTTGGCGCCGCCGGCATGCAGCAGCACGAGGGTGATCTCCTCGGCGGGCGACGCGAGATACGCCTTCACGTCCTTGACCGTGTCGGCCGACAGATCCTGCGCGTTGCGTACGACGACGACCTTGCGCTCGGCGAAGAGCGAGGGACTGGTCAGCTCGGCGAGCGTGCCGGGCTGCAGCTGGTCGGAGGTGAGGTCGCGTACGTCCGTGTCGGCGTCCGCGGCGCGCGCGGCCGCGACCACCTGCTGCACGGCGCGGTCGAGGAGGAGGTCCTCCTGGCCCACGGCGAGCGTGAGAGGAGCGAGCGGGTCGGCGGTTTCTGTCTTCCTGGCCATCGCGGTAAAGCATCCCACGCGGCACTGACAGCCTGCCCCGCCAGCCGGTTCCCGACCGCCTCCCCCCCGTACCGGAGAATGAACGGGTGACCGACGTACGACATGTCCTGGTGCTGCCCGACCGCGACGCCGCGGAGGAAGTGGCCGAAGAACTCCCCGACCGTTTCGGCGTGCGCGAGCAGCCCCAGCTCGTCCGTGACGCCCTGGCCGGCGAGGACGACGCCGAGGACGCCCAGTGGCTGGTCGTGGTCGAGGACCCGGAGCGGCGCCTGGACCCCGCGGCCCTGGACGAGCTGGCTGCGGAACATGAGGGCTGGCTCGAAGCCCCGTGACGGCCCTTCGCGCGCGGGAGCCCGGCGTCAGCTCTTGGGCAGGACCTGGATGTCCAGATCGATCGAGATGCTGGGCCCTACCGCCGCGATGCCACGGGCCAGCATCGTCTGCCAGTTGATCGTGAAGTCGTCGCGATGCAGCTCGGTGGAGGCACGGCAGGCCACCCGGGTCTCGCCCTGCAGGCCCTGGCCCACCCCGAGGTACTCCGTCTCCAGCGTCACCGTGCGCGTCACGCCGTGCAGCGTGAGGCCGCCCGTGATCGCCCAGCGGGTGCCGCCCTTGTGCACGAAGCGGTCGCTGTAGAACTCCATCGTGGGGAAGCGCTCCACGTCGAGGAAGTCCTTGGACCGCAGGTGGTCGTCGCGCATCCGCACCGCGGTGTCGATGGAGGCGGCGTCGATGACGACGTGCATCGCGGACTCCTCCATGCGCTCCCCCAGCCGTATGGCCCCCGCGAAGCTGTTGAACCGGCCGTGGATACGGGCCAGGCCGATGTGCCGCGCGGTGAAGGCGACCGAGGAGTGCAGGGGGTCGATCTCCCAGTCACCGGGCTCGGGCAGCGCCGGGGGCGGGGCGATCTGGAGCATGACGTCACCGAGCGAGGCGTGCGCGCTCTCCCCGACCGTGGTGTTCGCCCGGTACGGGGTGAACCCCTCAGCCGAGACCGCCAGGCGGTAATCCCCGGCGGGAACGGTCGCGACGAACGAACCGTACGGATCAAGTCCCCCGCCGACGACCTTGCGCCCCATGGCATCGCTGACCGCGAACTCCGCGTGCCGCACGGGCTCATTGACGGGGTCGAGCACCCGGCAGCTGAGCACGCCCGCACGGGGCGGCACCGCCACCGCGGAGAGAGGCCCGCCTCCCCGCCCCGCTCGCCCGGCCTGGCCGACACTGCCCACACCGCCGACTCGGTTCGTACGGTCTCCCAGCCAACGGCCGAACATTTGCGACACACCCCCGCGCACCTTGACAACTCTGGTCACGAAGAGGCATTCGATCACCGTTGCGGCATTCGATGCAACATGAACCCACTGCGCTGAAATCCCGCGTTAGCGGACGGTGCCCAGCGGCCCGTCATGGAGGGCGCGTTGTCACCTTCAGGGCTGGGGCCCCCTTCCTCGGCTCGGCCGCCGACCTACCGGTCGGTCCGGACACCGCGATCGAGCCGCTCGTGTCCGTTCGCAGCACCTCCGCTCCCCCGGCCCGCAGCGCCGCGACCGTCCGGGGTGCCGGGTGTCCGTACGAGTTGTCCCGCCCGCAGGAGATGAGGGCGAGGCGTGGCGCGGCCCTGCGAAGGAGTTCGGGGTCCTGGTAGGCCGAGCCGTGGTGGGCGACCTTGAGCACGTCCACGGGTGGCAGCGCCGCCACGGCCGGAGTACGCGTCAGGGCTCGCTGGGCGGGCGGTTCGAGATCACCGAGCAGGAGCAGGCTTACCCCCATGGCCCGGACGAGCAGGGTGACGCTGGCGTCGTTCGCACCCTCAGGGACCGGTCCCGCCCCCGGCCCCGCCCCCGGGCCGCCCGCCGTGGGCCAGAGCACCTGCCAGTCGAGCGCTCCCGCCCCGGCGTGGCGCCGCTCCCCCGCCACGGCGTGGCTCACCGGGACCCGATGGGCGGCCGCCTGCGCCCGTACGAACCGCGCCTGCTCGGGCGGCTCTTGATACCCCGTCGTCTGGATCGCCCCGACCGAACGCCCCCGCAGCACCCCCGGCAGTCCCGCCACGTGATCGGCGTGAAAGTGCGTCAACACCACGAGCGGTACGCGGGTCACGCCCAGCGACCGCAGGCAGCGGTCCACGAGCACCGGGTCGGGGCCCGCGTCGACGACCACTCCCGCCCCGTCCCCGGCGGCGAGCACCGTCGCGTCCCCCTGGCCCACGTCACACATCGCGAACCGCCACCCCGGTGGAGGCCAGCCCGCGATCACCCGGGTGAGGGGCGCAGGCTGCACGACCGCGAGGAGTAGCAGCAGGGCGCAGGCCGCGCTGAGCCACGGGTGCCTGACGAGCCTGCGTCCGACCATCACCACGCCGACCGTGGCGAGGGCCAGCAGCAGACCGCCGCGCCAGCCGCCGGGCCAGTCGACCCCGCTGCCGGGCAGGGCGGCACCCGTGCGGGCGATGTCCGCGATCCACCCGGTCGGCCAACTCGCGCACCACGCCAGAGCCTTGGCCACCGGCATCGCGAACGGCGCGACCGCGAGCGTGGCGAAGCCGAGGACCGTGGCGGGCGCCACCGCCACCTCCGCGAGGAGATTGCAGGGCACCGCCACCAGGCTCACCCGTGCCGCCATGACGACCACGACGGGCGCGCACACCGCCTGCGCCGCGGCCGCTGCGGCCAACGCCTCCGCACACCGCGGAGGAACCCGGCGTCGACGCAGGGCAGCACTCCACCTCGGGGCGAGGGTGAGCAACGCCCCGGTGGCCAGGACGGAGAGCAGGAAACCGGGGCTCCGGGCCAGCCACGGGTCGTACAGGACGAGCAGCAATACGGCGGCGGCCAGGGCCGGGATCAGCGAACGGCGCCGCCCTGTGCCGATGGCGAGCAGCGCGATCAGCCCGCAGACGGCGGCCCGCAGCACACTGGGATCCGGTCGGCAGACGATGACGAAGCCGAGGGTGAGGACGCCGCCCAGCAACGCGGTCGCCCGCAGCGGAATCCCCAGCCGCGGCGCGATCCCCCGGCGCTCAGCACGCTGCGCAAGGCCGGGCGGACCGATGAGCAGGGCGAGGACGATCGTGAGGTTGGCCCCGCTGACCGCCAGGAGGTGCGTCAGGTCGGTCGCCCTGAACGCCTCTTCCAGCTCGGGCGGCACGCGCGAGGTGTCCCCCACCACCAGCCCCGGCAACAACGCCCGCGCATCGGGCGACAGCCCCTCCGTGGCCTCCCGCAACCCACCCCGCAACCGCCCCGCCACCCGCTGCGCCCCCGACGGCCCCTCAACCACCCGCGGCACGGCCTCCCCACCCACCCGCAAAACAGCCGCAACACGATCCCCCCGCAACAAGGGAACCGAAAGCCTCCCCTGAACACGCACCCGAGTCGACGGCAAAAGCCCAAGCCAACGCGCTTTGGTCCAAGGGGTCATGGAAGCGACGCCCCTCTCCCCCTGGGGCCCGCCAACCCCTCCCGGCCAGGACCCGCCAGAACCCCCACCGCCTGCCCGCCAGGGACCGGCAGTTTCACTGCTTCTGGGCCCGCCCCACCCCGCCTTCTTGTCCCCGCCCCCGCCCCCTCCCTCGGCGAAGACCAGGACCGGGGTGCGGGTCACCGACGTGTTGCCGGTCGGTGATGTCAGTCGGGTGATCTCCGCGTTCAGCATGACGGAGGGTGGCATCGCGTGTGCTCCCGTGATGCGGGGGCGGGTCAGTCGGGGGTCCGAGGTGACCTCCAACTCGACCTCTGCTTCTGCGTATTCACGCGCCAGAGCAGGGACTGGGCCCCGGTACAGGTCGGCCCCATGCAGTGCCGCCGAGGTGGCACCCGCCGCGGCGCAGAGGAGGACCGCGGCCACCGATACCCGCCGCCAGGGCTGCCGCCTGCCATCGGCCGGCTCTGTCGCCGCCCGCGGGTCCCGCCGCCCCCTCACCGTCCACGTCACCAGCAGGACACCGGCCACCGCCACACAGACCACCACAGCTGCGATCACCCACCGAGGCGGGGCATCCAGCGTCAGGGCCGCCGTGCCCCATGCCGCGAGGGCGGGCGGTACGAGGCGTAGGTCCAGCGGGCCCTCCGGGCGTGGCCGGGATCCCGCGCGCCGATCGCCGTCCGGGGCGTGAACGGCCAGTGGCTCTGGGCCCCTTGGCGCTTCCGGTGCGCCGGCCGCCCGGCTCGGCCCCCTCATGGCCGCACGAGATTCTGCAGGTCGGCATAACGCTTGTCCCCGATTCCATTGACCTCCCGCAGCTCGTCCACCGCACGGAAACCCCCGTGTTCCGTGCGGTAGTCGATGATGTGCTGCGCCAGCACGGGGCCGACGCCCGGCAGTTCGTCGAGCTGCTCGGCGGTAGCCGTGTTCAGGCTGATCTGCGCTGCGGGGCTCGCTCCCGCCGCCCCTGCAACCGCCCCCGCGCCAGGTGGCGCCGGAGCTGCCGGTGCCGTTGCCGGAGCGCCGACCACCACCTGTTCGCCGTCGACGAGGAGGCGGGCACGGTTGAGGCCCTCCGTGTCGGCGCCGGGACGCACGCCGCCTGCGGCCTTGAGCGCGTCGGCGACCCTGGAACCCGCGGGCATCCGCAAGACCCCGGGGGTGCGGACCTTTCCGCTGACGTCCACGACGATCCGACCCCCACCGGGGCCGGCCACCGGTCGTCCTCCGCCCCCCGACGTGGGAGGCGGGACCCCTGGTGACGGCGACGGCTCCGCGCCCCGATCGGGCGCCGCCCCCACCACGTCCGGTGCCCGCACCGGCTGCGTCCGCCCCGCCCAGAAGTGCTGGGCGGCGAAGACCGCCGCGACGGCGAGGACCACCAGGAGCGCGACCAGACTCCGCCGCTCAAGACCGCACCGCAGCTGCAACCACAACGGCAACCGCTCCCGCACCGCAAGCCCCACCCGCCCCGGCAGCGGCCCTACCGACGGCGCTACCGACGGCGCTACCGACGGTTGCCGTACCGGCTCACCATCGCCCCCGGGAGCCGCCACCCGCTGAGCCTCACCGGGCTCCGACAACTGAGCCCGCGCCTGAGCCTGCGGCGGCAGCGTCACCGCCTCCGCCCGCCGCGACACCACCCGAGCCGCCCGCCCCCGCACCCTCTGCGCCGCCGCCGACGCCGACGCCGGCTCCGCCTCCGACCCCTCGCCCTCCACAGCCTCCAACTCCGGCTGCCGCCACCGCACGGCCCGCACCCGCGCCTGAGCCGGCGCCTGCACCCGCGCCTGCGGCGCGACGTAAGTCTGGGGCAACGCCCGCCCACCGGCCCCCGATCCCGGCGGCGCCCCCGACCTCAACTCCCCGCCGTCTGCGCCTCCTTCGCCCCCTTCACTCCCTTCGACCCCGGCCGGAAAAAGCACCTCCACCCGCTGCCGCAACGCCCGCGCCCGCGCTTCCGCCACAGCGTGTCTGCGCCGGATCGCCCGCCCGCGAGCATGGCGGTATCGCGCGCGGTCGGCTGGAGTGAGGCCGCCCTGGGCGCGGCTGGTGGAGACGCGACCGTCCGACGCGGGGCCTCGCCCCGGCCCGCTCGTCGCGGAAGATGTCCGTGAAAGTGATCGAAGTGCCATGCAGACGACGCTAGGCACCGCGCCGACATCACGATGATCTTGGTCAATTCCCGTGGATTACCCAGGGGTTGTGGATAACTCCGTCACCCACACCGACCCCCGAAGCCCCGCTGCCCCTCACCCCCACCCCCACCCCCACCTCACCAGGGCGAAACCACAGCCCCCAACAACCCCGGCCCCGTATGCGCCCCGATCACCGCGCCCACCTCGCTCACATGCAGCTCCGCGAGGCCGGGCACCCGGTCCCTGAGGCGGTCCGCCAAGGTCGTCGCGCGGTCCGGGGCCGCCAAGTGATGCACCGCGATGTCCACGCGGTCCGAACCGGCCCGCTCCACCACGATCTCCTCGAGGCGGGCGATGGCCTTGGACGCCGTCCGCACCTTCTCCAGCATCTCGATGCGCCCACCGTCCAGCTGGAGCAGCGGCTTCACGGCGAGGGCCGAGCCCAACAGGGCTTGTGCCGCGCCGATCCGGCCGCCTCGGCGCAAGTAGTCCAGGGTGTCGACGTAGAAGTACGCGGACGTGTTCGCGGCTCTCTTCTCCGCCGCGGTCACCGCCTCGTCCACCGAGCCGCCCGACTCGGCGGCCTCCGCCGCCGCGAGCGCGCAGAAGCCGAGGGCCATCGCGACCATCCCGGTGTCCACTACCCGCACCGGCACCGGCGCGTCCTTCGCGGCGAGGACCGCGGCGTCGTACGTACCCGAGAACTCGGCGGACAGATGCAACGAGACGATGGCCGACGCACCTGACTCGGCGACCTCGCGATAGGTCTGCGCGAAGACTTCCGGGCTCGGCCGCGAGGTGGTCACGGAGCGCCGTTTCTGCAGCGCCAGGGCCAGGGAACGGGCGGAGATCTCCGTGCCCTCTTCATAGGCCTGGTCGCCGAGGACCACGGTCAGAGGTACCGACGTGATGCCGTGCCGCTCCATCGTCCGCTGCGGCAGATAGGCCGTTGAATCCGTGACGATCGCGACATGACGGGACATGCGGTGGAGATTACCTGCCTGGGCCCGACGACGGCAGCCCGGCCCCTCGGCCGAACCCCTGCCGGACCCCTCGGGCGTCAGCCTGCCGGCCGCGCTCACGGCCGGGCCAGGTCGCCCGTGCGGTCACGTCGTGCTCTCGGGCCTGGTCTGCTTCTCCCAGGGATAGGTGGGCCGCGGCGTGGGCGGCGTGATGGCGGGCCGCGCCGACTCCGACTGGGGCTCCGCCTGCTGCGACGGCTCGGTCCACGTCTGCTCGGCCCCCTTGCCCGCGTCCGCCGCCGGCTCGGGCTCGGGCCACGCGGCGGGTGCCTGCGTGGGCGCGGGCTCCTTCGTCCAGTGCCGCAGGGCGCCCGTCTCCAGGTCGATCTGCGAACTCAGCGAGTCCAGGTCGTCGTCGGCGAACCGGTGGGCACGGTCGCGCACCACCCACCGCAGCGAATCCGCCGACTTGGTGATCTGCGCCGTACGCTCCCGCAGCGCGGGGAGCCGCGATGCCAGGGACGTCTTGTCGGGGTCCCGCTCGAGGCGCCGGAGCTCGTCGTCCAGCTCGTGCCCGTGAGCGCTGAGCCGCTCGAAGAGGCCCAGGGACTCCTTCAGTGAGGCGTCCTCGACCACGCCCGCCTGCAGGGCGTCCTGCGTGGCCCGCATCGACGTACGCAACGAGAGGCGCAGCTGGGCCAGTTCGCCGGCCGTGCCCACCTGCGCGAAGCTCTTGGCGCGCAGTGTCGTGTCCTCCACCGAGCGGCGTGCCTGCGAGATCGTGCGGTCCACTCCGCGCTTGGCGGCTCCGACCGCCTTCACCGTCATGTACGCACCGAACACGACAAACAGCAGGACGAGCAGTGCCACGATCACGCCCACGGCTTCCATGACGCTCCTCTCAGGTCCTGCGGCGAGTTCCGCACCGACTCCTCAACGGTAAACGCAAAGAGCAGGCCGAGGGTTCCAGCGGAACCCCCAACCTGCCCGTAGGGGACTACCCTCATGCCCCCTCGCCCGCGTTCACCGCCCGGCGGCACGCAGAAACGATCTCACCGCCCCGCATTACGCCGGAACGATGTTCACCAGCTTCGGCGCCCGAACGATGATCTTGCGGATCCCGGCGCCGTCCAGCGCCGCCAGCACCCGCTCGTCGCCCAGGGCCACCTTCTCCAGCTCCTCGTCCGAGATCGACGGGGAGACCTCCAGGCGCGCCCTGACCTTGCCCTTGATCTGCACGACGCAGGTCACGCTCTCGTCCACGACGTACGCCGGGTCGGCGACCGGGAAGTCCTGGTGGACGACCGTGTCGGTGTGGCCCAGCTTGCGCCACAGCTCCTCGCCGACGTGCGGGGCCAGCGGGGCGATCAGCAGCACCAGGCGCTCGGCGACCGAGCGCGGCAGCGTGCCGCCCTCCTTGGTCAGGTAGTTGTTCAGCTCGGTGATCTTGGCGATGGCGGTGTTGAACCGCATGCCGTCCAGGTCCTGGCGCACGCCGTCGATCGCCTTGTGCAGGGCGCGCAGCGTCCCCTCGGCGATGTCGGACTCGGCGACGTCGGCGACGGTGACCTCACCGGTCGACTCGTCGACGATCAGACGCCACATGCGCTGCAGCAGGCGGTACTGGCCCACCACCGCGCGCGTGTCCCACGGGCGCGAGACGTCCAGCGGGCCCATCGCCATCTCGTACAGGCGCAGGGTGTCGGCGCCGTACTCCTCGCAGATCTCGTCGGGAGTGACGGCGTTCTTCAGGGACTTGCCCATCTTGCCCAGCTCGCGCCTGACCGGCTCGCCCTCGAAGAAGTACTGGCCGTCGCGCTCCTCGACCTCGGTCGCCTGGACCGGGAAGCCGCGGCTGTCGCGGTACACGTAGGCCTGGATCATGCCCTGGTTGAACAGCTTGTGGAACGGCTCGGCGGACGAGATGTGGCCCAGGTCGAACAGGATCTTCGACCAGAAGCGGGCGTACAGCAGGTGCAGCACCGCGTGCTCGGCGCCGCCCACGTACAGGTCGACGCCGCCCGTCGGCTGTCCCTCGCGCGGGCCCATCCAGTACTGCTCGACCTCCGGGTCGACCAGCTTCTGGTCGTTGTGCGGGTCCAGGTAGCGCAGCTCGTACCAGCACGAACCCGCCCAGTTGGGCATGGTGTTGGTCTCGCGGCGGTAGCGCTTCACGCCGTCGCCCAGGTCCAGCTCCACGTTGACCCAGTCCTCGTTGCGGGACAGCGGCGTCTCCGGAGAGGTGTTCGCGTCCTGGGGGTCGAAGGTGCGCGGGGAGTAGTCCTCGACCTCCGGCAGCTCCAGGGGCAGCATCGACTCGGGCAGCGAGTGGGCGACGCCGTCCTCGTCGTAGACGATCGGGAAGGGCTCGCCCCAGTAGCGCTGGCGGCTGAACAGCCAGTCGCGCAGACGGAAGTTGACGGTGCCCTCGCCGATGCCGCGGGTGGCCAGCCAGCCGGTGATGCGCGCCTTGGCGGTGGCGACGTCCAGGCCGTCCAGGGAGATCTCGGGGTTCGTGGAGTTGATCAGCTTCGCCTCGTACGAGGAGAAGGCGTCGTCCCACGTCGCGGGGTCGGTGCCGCGGTCGTCCGCCGGCTCGACCACACAGCGCATCGGCAGGTTGAAGGCGCGCGCGAAGGCGAAGTCGCGGCTGTCGTGCGCCGGCACGGCCATGATCGCGCCGGTGCCGTAGCCCATCAGCACGTAGTCGGCGATGAAGACCGGGACCTGCTCGCCGCTGACCGGGTTGGTGGCGTAGACGCCGGTGAAGACACCGGTCTTCTCCTTGGCGTCGGCCTGGCGCTCCACGTCGGACTTGGACGCGGCGAACGCGCGGTACTTGGCGACGGCCTCGGCCGGCGTGGCGTGTCCGCCGGTCCACGTCTCGTGGGTGCCCTCGGGCCAGGCGTCGGGGATGACCTTGTCGACCAGCTCGTGCTCGGGCGCCAGGACCATGTAGGTGGCGCCGAACAGGGTGTCCTGGCGGGTGGTGAAGACGGTGATCGCGTCGCCGTCCTCGGTGCCGACGGGGAAGGCGACGCGGGCGCCTTCGGAGCGGCCGATCCAGTTGCGCTGCTGCAGCTTGATGGCCTCGGGCCAGTCCAGCGCGTTCAGGTCGTCGAGCAGGCGGTCCGCGTACGCGGTGATGCGCATGTTCCACTGGCGCAGCTTGGCCTTGAAGACGGGGAAGTTGCCGCGCTCGGAGCGTCCGTCGGCGGTGACCTCCTCGTTGGCCAGGACGGTGCCCAGGCCGGGGCACCAGTTGACGGGCGCGTCCGACGCGTACGCCAGGCGGTACTCGCCCAGGACCTCCGCGCGCTCCGCGGCGTCCAGCTCGCTCCACGCGCGCGTGGTGCCGGGAATCGCACGCTCACCGCTGTCGAACTGCGCGACCAGGTCGGCGATCGGGCGGGCCTTCTGGGCGTCGGTGTCGTACCAGGAGTTGAAGATCTGTACGAAGATCCACTGGGTCCACTTGTAGTAGTCCGGGTCGATCGTCGCGAAGGAGCGGCGCTTGTCGTGGCCCAGGCCCAGACCGCGCAGCTGCGCCTTCATGTTCTCCATGTTGGCCTCGGTGGAGGCCCGCGGGTGGGTGCCCGTCTGCACGGCGTACTGCTCGGCGGGCAGGCCGAACGCGTCGAAGCCCAGGGTGTGCAGGACGTTGTGGCCGTTCATCCGCTGGAAGCGCGCGAAGACGTCCGTGGCGATGTACCCCAGCGGGTGGCCGACGTGCAGGCCCGCCCCGGAGGGGTAGGGGAACATGTCCATGATGAACTTCTTGGGCTTGGCGACCAGCGCGGCCTGCGCCTCTCCCTTGGGCCCCAGGTCACCGCTCGGGTTGGGCGCCTCGTACGTGCCCTCGGCGTCCCAGAAGTCCTGCCAGCGTGCCTCGATCTCGGCGGCCAGGGCGGCCGTGTAGCGGTGCGGTGCGGCCACCTCGGAGGGGGCAGCAGAATTCGTCTCGCTCATGATCCTCAAAGCTCCATCGATCGTCTCTGCCTGCGGAAATGGCCGTCCCGGCCAAATGAAAAAGCCCCTCACACAGGAGGGGACGCCGCGCCGATGCCGACCGCGATGTTCCGGCGGTCGGGACTGATCAGCGCGGCCCGCTAAGCAGAAGGCGTACGGCACGCATGGCGTCAGGGTACCGCAGCGCTCGCGCGGCCCGCGACGAGGTTCCGCCGGGCCGCTCGACGCCGCCGCGCGGTTGACCGGCCGACGGGAAGCCGACCTTTGGCCAAGGGTTACCCCGCGTACCGACCGCTATCGGGGCAACACCAAGATCGCATCGCTTTTAGATAACGACGCAATAACTCAAACCGCGTACTCGCCGGTATGAGGACACTTAGCATGCGGCGATCGAGCCATTTCGGAGTCGCCCCCATGAACCCTCTGAATCCTCCCCGCAAGAGCCGCTCCAACCGCTCCAACCGCACCGCCCGCAAGAGCCGTTCGTTCGCAGCCTTCCCCGAACCGAGCAGAACCACGCGCGGAGTCCTGATGACCGCCGCGCTGCTTCTCATACCCCTGCTCGTGATCATCGGGAGCGACGCCTTCCGCGCCGCACTCGACTTCACCACCGGCGTCCTGTCCCTGGTCTCCCTGACCGCCGCCGTCGGCTGGGGCCTGGTCGCCTCCGACCGGCTCTTCCTGCACTCCCGTCAGCGACTGCTCGCCCAGGCCGTGCACCGGGCCACCGCGGTCGCCTCCATCGGTTTCCTCCTGCTCCACGTCACCGTCAAGCTCACGCTCGACCACGTGTCCCCGGTCGGCGCCCTCATTCCCTTCGGGATGGGCTTCTCCGGAAGCGACGGGCTCATCGGCCTCGGCTCGCTCGCCGGGCTCCTCATGGTGGTCACCGGCGTCACCGGGGCCCTGCGCAGCGCCTTCGCCTCCCCGGCCCAGGTCGCGTCGCGCTGGCGCGCGCTGCACATGCTCGCCTACCCGGCCTGGTGTTCGGCGCTGGTCCACGGCCTGTACGCGGGACGCGCCCCCGCGCCCTGGGTGACCGTCCTCTACAGCCTCTGCCTGGTCGCCGTCGCGGGCGCGGTCGCGCTACGCGCGTCCCCCCTCCCGATCAAGCGGAAGGTGGCCGCCCGGATCCTGGCCGTCCTCGAACCGGAGCGCAGGGTGGGCGGCAGGGACGCCGCACGCCGGGACACCACCGAGTCCCCGCTCCCCGGCACGGCCGCCGCTCCCGGCCGTGCCCCCGAACCCGGCCCGGACACCGCCCCGGTGGTCGGCATCGCGGCGGCCTACCGCGTCCTCGCCTCCACCAACCAGCCAACAGAGGTCACGGAGGTGCTGCCGCACATCGAACCCCCGGCACCCCGCTGGCCTTCCCCGTCCCCGCCACCCCCGGCCGAGGCCCCTCACATCCCGTACGACGACACCGCGTACGCGTACGACACCCACTCCACGGCGTACGGCTCGGAGGACCCCGGCTACCGCTCCCACGACACCGCGTACGACCCGCCGTACGGCGCGGCCACCGACCCTCCGTACGAAGCCCCCTATCAAGCCCCGTACCCAACCCCGTACGACAACGGCCCCGCCACTGAACCGCTGCCCCAGACCTTCCAGGCACCGAGTTCGGGCGAGCCCTGGAACGCCGCCACCGGAGGCCCCAAGTGAACGCGTCGCTGCCCGACGTCCCCGAAGTCCGCGTCGTCGGGCTTCCGCTCCTGACCTCGGGCTTCGACCTGGTCGAGCGCCTCGATCTGGCGATGCACCTGAAGGTGCACGGCCCGCTCGAACCCATGGCGGGCGAGTCCCTCGCCTCCCTCTCCGAGGCCATCTCACTGCGCGGCCGGGGCGGCGCGGGCTTCCCCTTCGCCAAGAAGCTGCGCTCGGTCGCCGACGCGGCGATACGGCGCGGGGTGCGCCCCGTGGTCGTCATCAACGGCAGTGAGGACGAACCGGCCTGCCGCAAGGACACCGTCCTGATCAACCGGGCCCCGCACCTCATCCTCGACGGCGCCCTCCTTGCCGCCGAGGCGCTGGGCGCCCGCACGCTCGTCGTGGGCGTCACGCGGGACTCCACGGAGTCCTCGATGCTGGCGGCGCTGGCCGAGCGCGGCCTGACCAACCGGCGCGGATCGAGCATCCGCGCGCGCGTGCAGCGCAATCCGGTGCGCATGGTGACCGGCGAATCGTCGGCCCTGGTGCGTTCGGCGGACGGCGGCCCGCCCATGCCGCCGGGGCGCAAGGTGCGCACCTCCGACTCCGGGGTGGGCGGCGCGCCCACGCTCCTGTCCAACGCGGAGACCTTCGCCCAGCTCGCGGTCGCCGCGCGGATCGGCCCCGACCGCTACTGCCGCACCGGCCTGCGGGACGAGCCCGGCACGGTGCTGCTCACCGTCTCCGGAGCCGTCGCGAGGCCCATGGTGGTCGAGGTCCCCACGGGGGTGCCGCTGCGATACGTCCTGCAGCTCGCCGGCGCCCCGCCGCTCCCCCAGGGCGTCCTGACGGGCGGCTATCACGGCAAGTGGCTCGACGCGGTCACCGCTCATGACGCGGTCGTCTCACGCGCCTCCCTGGAGGCCTGCGGGGGCGCGCTCGGCGCGGGCGCGATCCTGCCGATCGGCGCCGGCACCTGTCCGCTCGGGGAGGCGCTGCACGTGGCGAACTGGCTGGCCTCCGAGAGCGCGGGACAGTGCGGCCCGTGCTATCTGGGCCTTCCGGCGGCGGCGCGCGGCCTCGCGGACGTCCTGGACGGCGGCGGTCCCACCGCCCTGGAGGCGCTGCGCGAGGTGACACGGGCCGTGAAGCGACGCGGCGCCTGCAAGCACCCGGACGGAACGGCGGCGTTCATCGAGTCCACGATCTCCGCGTTCACGGACGACCTCGCCGCGCACGTCCTGGGCGGTGGCTGCGGCCGCCCCGTGGAGGGCGTCCTGCCGCTCCAGGAGGAGGTGTCGCAGGCCGAGGCCCCCAGTGGCCGCAGGCTCGCCGTCGACTGGACGCTGTGCCAGGGCCACGGGCTGTGCGCGGACATCGTCCCCGAGCTGATCCAGCTGGGCCCCGACGGCTTCCCCGGTGTGGCGGAGGCGTCCGTACCGCGCTACTCCGAAGCGCGCGCCGAACGTGCCGTACGCCGCTGCCCGGCGCTCGCGCTGCGCATCGAGGAGGACCCGTCCAGGCCCTCGCCGCGCACGGCACTGCCGCTCGCCCTGCCGCCGGGCCGCGGCCGTGGCCGCAGGGCGCTCGGCAGCGGACGGCAGTGACCCGCCCCTAGAGGCCCGGTCGGACACACGAAAGCGGGCCACCCGATCCGGGTGGCCCGCTCTCATCTGCTGTGGAGCTAAGGAGAATTGAACTCCTGACCTCCTGCATGCCATGCAGGCGCTCTACCAACTGAGCTATAGCCCCTTGCTTGTCCGCCCGGTTTCCCCGGCGACCTCGTAAACATTACACGGTCCTCCCCGTGCTCCACCAAATCGTTTCCGGTCTGTACGGATACGGGCGGTACTGTCTGCCTTCGTGACCGTGATCGCGCTTGTCGGCGCCCGTCGCCGCGTGCCCCTCGCCGCCGGGGCCTGCCTGCTCTCCTTCACGGCTTTCTGGCTCGCGCAGCGCGCCGCGGACGTCTCGATGATCGACTTGATGGTCTACCGCGCCGAGGGCGAGACCGTGCGCGCGGGCGGCGATCTCTACGCGCTGCGGACCACCGAGGCCCATCTGCCCACCACCTACCCGCCGTTCGCCGCCCTGCTGTTCACGCCGCTGACGCTCCTGGACACGGCGGACATGCGCACGCTGGCGACCCTGGGGAACCTGCTCCTCCTGGTGGCCTTCGCCCACCTCGCCCTGCGTCTCGTCGGGCCGGCCACGGACATCGGGCACGCGCGCGTGGAGAGCGCTCTGTGGGTGGCCGCGCTCGCGGTCTGGGCCGAGCCGGTGTGGACGACCCTGCGGTACGGCCAGATCAATCTGCTGCTCGCCGTCCTGGTCCTGTGGGATCTCTCCCGCCGACCCGGCCACCGCTGGGCGGGCCTGGGCATCGGCATCGCCGCCGCGATCAAGCTCACGCCCGCGCTGTTCGCGGTGTTCCTGCTGCTCACCGGCGCCGCGGAGGCGGCCAGGCGCGGGCAGTGGCGCGTACCCGTACGGCACGCGTGCGTGGCGGCCGTCTCCTTCGTCGCCGCGACGCTGCTCGCGGCCGCCGTCCTGCCGTACGACTCGCGGCGCTTCTGGACCCGGATGGTCTTCGAGGCGGGCCGGGTCGGGCTCCCCGAGGACACCGCGAACCAGTCTCTGCGCGGGGTGCTCGCACGGCTCCTGCACACCGAGGAGCCCGGCATCTGGTGGGTCGTGGCCGCGGCGGCGGCCGGCGTGCTCGGGCTGACGGTCGCGGTGCGCGCGGCGCTCCGCGGGGAGCGCGCCCGAGCGGCGGTGAGCTGCGCGGCGACGGCGCTCCTGGTCAGCCCGGTGTCGTGGTCGCACCACTGGGTGTGGTGCGTGCCGATGGCCCTGCTCGTGTGGACGGAGGCGGTGCGCCGGGGCGGCCGGGCCCGATGGGCGGGCACCGGCGCGCTGGCCCTCGTCTTCTGTTCGTACGCCCTGTGGTGGGTCCCGCACGGCGTGGGGCGGCTCGAACTCGACCAGAATTATGGCGAGATGACGCTGTCCGCCCTCTACGTAGGGACCGCTTTCGCGTTCCTGCTGCAGGGAGCCGGACGTCGGGCCTGCCTGGGATCAGGCGAGGTCAGGCCGTGGCGAAGGAGTAGAAGCGCTTGAGCGTGCAGTGTTCGTCGAGCAGCCGGCCATAGATCGGCTCCCCTTCGAGTTCGCGGTACGTCTCGATGGGGTCGCCCTTTATGATCAGCGCCCGCGCGCACTCCTCGCACCAGTACTGGTAGTCCTGGTTGACCGGTTCCATGTCGCGGACGATCGGCGTGCCACTGCCACACCAGTCGCACTTCCGCCTGTGTGCACCCATCAATCAGCTCCAGCTGCGGCCGCAGGCCGTGCACACGTACGAGACACCGCCGTTGTCGCCGAGAACTTGGGCGACATGGGACGAACCGCAGGACGGACAGGTGAGGAGAGGGGTCGCCGCGAAGGGAGAGGCAGCGCGTCGTGGCGCGGCCACTGCGACGGGGCCGTCGGCCCCATCGAGGATGCTCGCAGGCATCGCTCTCCCTCCCGTCAGGTCACAGTCGGTGGTCTGGTGCGGTCCCCTTCCGGCTGTCCGATTCTGCCACGGCCTGAGCGACCCGGTCAGCGACGCACTCGTACCAGTCCGGACACGGCGCCCAGTGCGGCCGCCCCGGCCAGGGCGTATGTGCACACCAGGAGGGCGTCCGCGGATGAATACGCCCCCGGAGCCCCTTGTGACTCAAGCCGGTTGAGGAAAAGTGCGCCATAACACGCGACGCCGGTCAACTGGCCGAGCTGAGCGACCGTCGACAGGAGGCCGCTGGCGTCCGCGGCGTCCTTGGGCCGCACCGTGGAGAGTGCCCGGGTCAGCGTCGGGCTGAACCCCAGGGAGAGACCCGCACCGATGGCCACGAAGGCCACATACAGCCATGGTCCGCCCTCACCGCCGTCCCGGAGCAGCAGCCCCACGGCGGCCGACGCGAGCGCGGTGAGCGCGAACCCGCCGGGGATCAGTGCCCGTTGGAGCACCGCGGGCCAGCGGCGCCACGTCAGGCCGACCGCGCCGAAGACCACCGCGGTCGGCGCGAACGTCAGACCGGCGCGCAACGCGCTGTAGCCGAGGCCGCCCTGGATGTGCAGCGTGAGCACGAACAGGAAGCCCGCGTTGACCCCCATCACCGCGGCGATCCGGAAGACGGCGAGGCCCACGCCGGGGATGCGCAGGACCCGGGGTGAGATCAGCGGGGCGCCTCCGTTGCGGGCGAGCCGGGACTCGTACGCGCAGAAGAGGGCGAAGAGCGGCAGCGCGGACCCCAGCGAGAGCCAGGACCACAGCGGCCAGCCCTCCTGCTGGCCGAGCACCAGCGGCACGGTGAGCAGCGAGACGGCGGCGCCGAGCAGCACGAGCCCCGGCAGATCGAGCACACGCGCCCGCCCCTCCCCCGCTCCCCGGGCGGCGTCCCGCGGCAGCACGCGCCCCGCCATGATCAGCAGGACCACACCCACCGGCACGTTCACCAGGAACACCGGGCGCCATCCCGTGCCGAACAGGTCGGCGCTGACCAGGACACCGCCGAGCACCTGCCCGGCGGCGGCCCCGACGGCGAGCGTGGCCGCGTACGCGCCGAGTGCCTTCGTGCGCGCCTCCCCGGTGAAGTTGCGCTGGATCAGGCTGAGCACCTGCGGAATGAGCAGCGCCGAGCCCGCGCCCTGCAACAGCCGGAAGGCGATCAACTCGCCCGTCCCGCGGCTGAGTCCACAGGCGAGCGAGGCGACGGTGAAGACGGCGAGGCCGATGAGATAGACGCGACGGTGTCCGAGCAGGTCACCGAGCCGCGCACCCGTGATCAGGAGCACGGCGTACGTGATGGTGTACCCGGCGACCACCATCTGCAGGCCCGCGCCCGACGCGCCGAGTTCGGTGCGGATGGTGGGCGCGGCGACGTTGACGATGAAGACGTCGAGCAGCGCCATGAACTGCGCGGCGATGACGACGGCGAGCAGCCGGCCCGGACGATTGTCAGTGCCGGGGGCTTTACTGGTCGTGAGGCTCGAACCAGTGGGATCCGCCGCGGTGGGCGGGGATGTGGTTGTCATGGCACCGAGCGTGGCGGCGAGTTGGTACGGGTAACGAGAGCCCGCTGATGCTGGTACTGGCAGCACCTGGCAAGGCCCGGGGCGAGGACCGACCATGGGGGATGTGACGACGATGGGGACGACTCAGCGACGGAGGCCGGAGCTCGCCGCCTTCCTGCGCGGCCGCAGGGCCAGGGTGACACCGGCCGACGTGGGCATGCCGCCGGGCCTGCGCCGCCGTACGCCGGGGCTGCGCCGCGAGGAGGTCGCCCAGCTCTCCGGAGTCGGCGTCACCTGGTACACGTGGCTGGAGCAGGGCCGCCCCATCAACGCGTCGGCGCAGGTCCTGGACGCCGTGGCGCGCACGCTCCGCCTCGACAAGGCGGAGCGCGAGCACCTGTACCACCTGGCGGAGGTGCCGTTCGAGCCGGTCCGCAGGACTTCGTCCCCCGCGGCGGTCGGCCCGGAGATCCAGGGCATCATCGACGCGCTCGACCCCCACCCGGCGGTGGTCTACAACGCGCGGTACGACATCCTCGCCACCAACCCCGCCTACCGCGATCTCTTCTTCGTCCCGCAACTGGCGTCCTTGGGCGCACCGAACGTGCTGTGGACGCTGTTCATCGCGCCCGATCCCGTCTGCCCGCTGGTCTTCCGCGACGAGGAGCTGCCGGTGATGGTGGCGACGCTGCGCAGTTCGTACGGACGGCATGTGGGCGAGCCCGCCTGGGAGGACTTCATAGTCCGGCTGTCCGCAGCGAGCGCGCACTTCGCCGAGCTGTGGGAGCGGGGCGACGTGGCGCCACCGGGGCCCCGCGTGAAGACGTTCCGGCACGAGGCGGTCGGAGAGCTGCGGATGACGTCGGTCTCGCTGTCCATCAACGGCATGCCGGAGTGCCGGATCGTCGCGTACACCCCGGACGACGAGGAGAGCCGCCGTCGGGCGGCCGAGCTTCGCGAGCTCAGGCCTCCGGAAGCGGATGCGCTGCCGGAAACGGAAGAATCCCGCCCTCTGATGAGGACGGGATCCTGATTGTGGAGCTAAGGAGAATTGAACTCCTGACCTCCTGCATGCCATGCAGGCGCTCTACCAACTGAGCTATAGCCCCGTGTGTTCTTCGTGTTCTTCCCGCTCGGCGGGCGAACAAGAAGAACTTTAGCCTGCGCCGGGCCGGAATGTGAAATCCGGGTGACAGGCCCTCCCGGGCCCTGTGACCAGCGGCTCTGGCACCCTCTCCCGCAGCCGCCCCGGCGCGGGGCTAATCGTCGTCGCCGAGCACCGGCTCCGGCAGCGTGCCGGCGTTGTGCTCGAGGAGGCGCCAGCCCCGCGCGCCCTGGCCGAGCACGGACCAGCAGCAGTTGGAGAGCCCGCCGAGACCCTCCCAGTGGTGGGACTCCAGGCCGAGGAGACGGCCGATGGTGGTGCGGATCGTACCGCCGTGACTGACCACCACGAGCGTGCCGTTCTCCGGCAGCTTCTCGGCATGGCGCAGCACGATCGGCGCGGCACGGTCGGCGACCTCGGTCTCCAGCTCACCGCCGCCCCGGCGCACCGATTCGCCGCGCTTCCACGCGGCGTACTGGTCGCCGAAGCGCGCGATGATCTCGTCGTGCGTCAGGCCCTGCCACTCACCGGCGTACGTCTCCTGGAGACCCTGCTCGTGTGTGACGGGCAGGCCAGTGAGGGCCGCGAGCTCGTTCGCCGTGGCCGCCGCCCGCTTCAGGTCGGACGCCACGATGGCGTCCGGCTTCAGCGAGGCGAGCAGCCGGGCCGCGCGCCTGGCCTGAGCGACTCCGGTGTCGGTCAGCTCGATGTCCGTGGAGCCCTGGAAGCGGCGCTCCAGATTCCAGGACGTCTGGCCGTGCCGCCACAGGATGATCCGGCAGCCGCGGCTGGTCACCGAAGCTCACCGTCCAGGTCGGCTGCCTCCTCCGCGGCGCGCTGCTCGGCGTGCTCGGCGGCCTTGCCGCGGGTCGCGACGGCGTCCGCGGGGAGCTCGATCTCGGGGCAGTCCTTCCACAGGCGCTCGAGGGCGTAGAAGACACGCTCCTCGCTGTGCTGGACGTGCACCACGATGTCCACGTAGTCCAGGAGGACCCAGCGGGCTTCGCGGTCGCCCTCGCGGCGCACCGGCTTGACGCCGAGCTCCTTGCTGAGCCGCTCCTCGATCTCGTCGACGATCGACTTGACCTGGCGGTCGTTGGGCGCGGAGGCGAGCAGGAAGGCGTCCGTGATCGACAGCACGTCGCTGACGTCGTACGCGATGATGTCGTGCGCGAGCTTGTCGGCGGCCGACTGAGCGGCGACCTTGATGAGCTCGATGGAGCGGTCCGTGGCGGTCACTATTGCGCTTTCCTTCAGGGGGTCAAGACACCCCAAGGGTCTCACGGACCGCCGAAGGACCTCCCGTCGATTACGCGACGGCCCTGTCTGCTGCGTCACCCCGGCCGGGAGAACCCCCGGCCGGGGCCGCCGGCGTCATCCCGCGTCGTAGTCCTGGCCGAGGACGACCGACACATCCGCGTTGGGTGCGGTCTTGCCCTTGCGGACCGCGCCGGCGGGCAGACCGAGGGTCTTGGCGACCTCGGTGGCCTGCGCCTTCTTGTCCGCGTCGGCGTAGGTGACCTGCGATGTCGTCTGCGCCGTCGAGCCCGCGCCGCTGTCCACGAAGGTGTAGCCGCCGTTGACCAGCGAGATCCGCGCGTCCTGCCCCGCGCCCTTGCTGCCGGACGCGTTCTTGACGCCGACCCGGAGGGCCGCGTCCTTGTCCGGGTTCTTGACCGCGCCGCCCAGGATGCTCTTGACCACGCTCGCGCCGGCCTTCTCCGAGAGCGTCCCGTCCTGCCGCACCGGGAGCAGCTGCGTGGAGTAGTCGCCGCCCTTCGCACGGTCGGCGAGCTTGGCGAGGAAGGCGCCGAGGTCCTTCTCCTCGAGGGACGGGTCAAGGATCTGGGCCAGCGACTGGACGGTGGTCGTCGCGGCCTGCGGGTCGGACGAGAGCTTGCGCAGGACGCCCTGCATGACCTGTCCGAAGCGGTCGAGCTGCGCGGTCTCGGACTCGCCGGTCGCGCGGTAGGTGGCGTACGCGACGGCCATCTCGCCGCTCAGGGTCTGCTGCTCGCCCTTCTTCACGAGGGGCGCCTGACCCTTCTTGGCCTTGGGGTCGGGCACGTCGGCGTCGGTGTCGATGTCGATGTTGCCGACCAGCTCGACGAGGTTGTTCAGGTACGGGGTGTCCAGGCGCCAGGTGCCCTCGACCTGGGTGCCGAGGAGGCTGTCGATCGACTCGCGGGTGCCGGTGGAACCGTCGTCGTCGACCGATTTGCCGAGCGTCGTCCCCGCGCCCTCGTCGTTCGTCACGGAGAGGGAGTTGGGCAGCAGGACGGTGGTGCCGCGCTTGGTGGTGGTGTTGTTCACCAGGAGCGCGGTGGAGGTGCCGCCCTTCTTGGTGTTGTGCAGGTGGACGACGATCACGTCGCGGTTCTGCGGTCCGGCCGCCGCGTCGCCGCCGCCGGCCGCGTCGTCCGACAGGCCGGGCAGCTTGCCCGCGTACCAGAGGTAGCCGACGCCGCCCGCGATCACGAGCGCGAGTACCACGACGAGGGCGACGACCCTCGAACGCCCGCGCCGCTTGGCCTCCTCGCGCCGCTCGGTGCGGCTCTCGGTGAACTTCAGCCAGTCGATGACGTCCTCGGACTCTTCGTCCGGCTCCTCGATGAAGGAGAATTGCTGCGTCTCGTACGCGGGATCGCGGCGCTGGGCCTCACGCTGCGGCTCGGCCTCGAAGTCCGGCTGCGGCTGCGGCTCCGGGTCCGGCTCCGGCTGCCGCGACTGCTGCGGGATCCAGCCAGTCTGCGTCTGCTGGGCGGCCTGCGGCTGGGCCTGCTGAGGCTGGTCATAGGTGCCGTACGAACCCGAGGCGTACGAACCGGAGTCGTACGAACCGGAGTCATAAGGCGGGGCAGGCGGCACCGGCGCCTGCTGCCCCGTCGCGTACGGGTCGTAGCCGTAGCCCTGCGGCGGCTGCTGGTACTGCTGCTGGGCCTGGGCCTGGGACCCGTACTGGTCGTACGAGGCCGACGGCTGGGGCTGCTGTGCCTGCTGGGCCTGCTGCGGGACCTGCTGATACACCGGCTGCCCGTACTCGTCGTACCCGACGATCTGGTACTGATCAGCCGCGTACTCGCCCGCGTACGGGTCGCCGCCCGCATACGGGTCGTACTGTCGGTCGTTCACCGGTGCCCCTCTCGGCTCAATCGCCGCGGTACAGCTCGCGCTTGTCGATATAACGCACCACGCCGTCCGGCACCAGGTACCAGACCGGGTCACCCTTGGCGACCCGCGCACGGCAGTCCGTGGACGAGATGGCGAGGGCCGGGACCTCCACGAGCGAGACTCCGCCCTCGGGAAGTCCGGGGTCGGCCAGCGTATGGCCCGGCCGGGTGACCCCGATGAAGTGCGCCAGGGAGAAGAGCTCTTCGGTGTAGCGCCAGGTGAGGATCTGGCCGAGGGCGTCGGCGCCCGTGATGAAGAAGAGGTCCGTGTCGGGATTGAGCGTGCGCAGATCGCGCAGCGTGTCCGTCGTGTAGGTCGGACCGCCGCGGTCGATGTCGATGCGGCTCACCGAGAACTGCGGGTTCTCGGCCGTCGCGATGACCGTCATCAGATAACGGTCCTCGGCCGGGGACACCGCCTTGTCGCTCTTCTGCCACGGCTGGCCGGTCGGCACGAACACCACCTCGTCGAGGTGGAACTGCGCGGCGACCTCCTGGGCCGCCACCAGGTGTCCGTGGTGGATCGGGTCAAACGTTCCGCCCATGACGCCCAGGCGGCGCTTGCCCTTGCTGGCCGGGCCGGTACCGGGACCGGTAGGCATGTCCTGCTCTCCCATGCGTGCAGACCCTACCGGCCCGGTGGACGGGCTCTGTTTCAGCGTCCGTTCGGTGGACTGCTCAGCGGTCCCGGTTGAAGCGCGTGGTGATCCACAGGAGCAGCATGAGCACGACGAACGCGCCACCGCCGGTGAGGTAGGGGCTGAGGCTTGCGTGCTCGTCGACGTGCTTGCCCTCGGAGGCGAGAGTGACCAGCTGGGAGGCGGTGCTGTGGAGGCTCATCGTCGGCAGGACCTATCCGGAGGTGGGCGGGAACAAGGACTTCCAGGCCATCGTATGCGGGGGCACCGGCAGAGCTCACGCCGACTCAGCCGTTGTGGTCCGCGCGGTCGTCCTCGTCGCCGCCGCCCGGCCGCCCGGTATCCGCGTCCGCGTCCTTGCCCGCGCCCGGACTCGCGTCCGCGTCACGACGCTCCGTGTCGGCCCCCTGGCGGTAGCCGCGCAGCAGGAACCACGCCACGAGCACACACCCGACGACCATGACGATCAGCACGACGCGGAGCAGATTGCCCGCCCCCTGCTCCTTCGCGGCCAGGGCGGCCGCCTCCGTGACCCAGTGGTGGGCTGCGGCGCTGTGCTCCATGACGGCCATGACGGGCGACTCCATTCGCTGTGCTGCCCTGTCACGGTATCTCCGCCTAGGCTGGGACCCACCTCGGGGGCATGACTGGACGAGCATGGGGGATGGGGCATGACCGACGACAACGACCACGGCCTGCGAGGCGGTGGGCACGAGCACGTGCCGAGCAGGCAGCGCAGGCGCTTCCCCGGCATCTCGTCACGGGCGTACGAACACCCGGCCGACCGCTCGGCCCTGGTGGCCCTGCGCAAGCTCAGCGGGTTCGACACCGTCTTCAAGGCACTCAGCGGGCTGCTCCCCGAGCGGAGCCTGCGCCTGCTGTTCCTCTCGGACTCCGTACGGGTCTCCGACGCGCAGTTCGCGCACCTCAACACCATGCTGCGGGACGCCTGTTACATCCTGGACCTGGAGAAGGTCCCGCCGATGTACGTGAACATGGACCCGAACCCGAACGCGATGTGCATCGGCCTCGACGAGCCGATCATCGTGGTGACCACGGGCCTCGTCGAGCTCCTCGACGAGGAGGAGATGCGCGCGGTCGTCGGGCACGAGGTGGGCCACGCGCTCTCCGGCCACTCGGTGTACCGCACGATCCTGCTCTTCCTGACCAACCTCGCGCTCAAGGTCGCCTGGATCCCGCTCGGCAACATGGCGATCATGGCCATCGTGACCGCCCTGCGCGAGTGGTTCCGCAAGTCCGAGCTCTCGGCGGACCGCGCGGGGCTCCTGGTGGGCCAGGACCTCAAGGCGTCGATGCGCGGCCTGATGAAGATCGCGGGCGGCAACCACCTGCACGAGATGAACGTGGACGCGTTCCTGGAGCAGGCCGAGGAGTACGAGGCCGGGGGCGACCTGCGTGACTCGGTCCTGAAGATCCTGAACGTGATGCCGCGCACGCACCCCTTCACCACCGTGCGCGCGGCCGAGCTGAAGAAGTGGGCCGAGACCCGCGACTACCAGCGGATCATGGACGGCCACTACCCGCGCCGCGACGAGGACGGGGACACCTCGGTGTCCGACTCCTTCCGCCAGTCGGCCTCCAGCTACGCCGATGACGTACGCAACAGCAAGGACCCGCTGATGAAGCTGGTCAACGACCTCGCGGGCGGCGCGGGCGACCTGGGCGGCAAGCTGCGCGGCAGGTTCACCGGCCAGAGCCGCAACGACGGCCGCAACGACACGCCGCCGGCCGACACGCCCCCGGCAGACGAGGCGCCGTAACCCGCACGGCTGACCCTCAGAGCGAGGGCTGTGCGGCCGCCGAGAGCGAGCCGCACAGCGCCGGGGCATCACCCGTCGCGTACGGGTCGGTGCCCGCGGGGCCGCCCGCCTTCGCCTTCTGCCCGGCGAGCAGCGGCCGCAGCTTGCTGGTGGCGTCGGCGGAGCAGGTGAGCGGCCCCGCCTGCATGTACGACACGAGCAGCTCGGCCTGGCGCATCCGCAGGTCGTCGCGGTCGAAGCGGAACTGCAGCTCACGCCGGACGGTGAAGAGCGAGGCCTTGACGTGCTCGCCCTTGCCGGCCGGCCGCAGCGCGTAGACGAAGGTGTGGTCCGAGGTCACCTCGAGGGTGTTCTTGTCCGTCTCGGTGGCGTGCAGCGTGCCGTGGACGCGGATGCCGGGCGAGGCCAGGGACGCCTTCGTCGGGTCGAAGCGCACGAGCCAGCCGGTGGGCGCGTGCCGTCCGTCCGCCGCCGGGTGCGCGAAGCTCCTGTCGAACTGGTCGAGCTGCCGCGGGTCGAGCAGGATGCGCGCGGAGCGCACGGCGCCGCCGGTGAGGACGTCCGGGTCGAGCGAGGACTCGACGAGATAGTCCTTGGCGGTGGTCAGAGCGGTCATCACCTGACCGTCCGAGAAGTGCGACGTCCGGTGCGCCGCGGGGAGGTTGATGCCGGAGGCGCCGGCCCGGAACTGCGCGGCCGGGCTGTGCGCGAACAGGTCGGCGGGCTTCTCGGCGCCGGGCACGGGCCCCTGCGGGGCGAGCGGTATGACCGTCATCCGCAGCGGCTCGGGGCGTTGGGCGACGGGGTTCTGGTACGGGTGACGCACTCCCATGTAGATCGCGGTGCCGAAGGCGACGGCGATCAGCAGGACGAGGATCACGGCCTGCTTGGAGAGGTGTTTGTGGTGCGCGGGAGTGCGGCGCACCGCGTGCGTGTGGTCACTCATGCGCTCCTGCGCGGAGTACTCCTGGAGCCGTGCGGCGCGGACGAACGACTCGTCGAAGACGACGGATCGGTACTCGTCCTCACCACCGGCGGGAGCGCCCTCGGATGTCCCCTCGGGTGGTTCTCCTGGCCCGCCCATACCTTCAGGGTAGGTCTCAGCACGGTCAGGTAAACGCCCTGCCACACGACAAGTTCTGACAACTTCTCACGGGACGCGGGGCGTTGCGGAGACCGGTGGCCTGCCGTACTCCGCGGAGGCCGACGGCTCCGTGGACACCGGGGGCGGAGCCGGGTCCTGGCGGCCCGTCGACGCGCCGCGGTAGACCGCGGTGAAGGCGAGCGCGACCATGCCGATGCCCATCAGGAGGGCGAGCATCCAGGCGACGGGGCGGTGCCAGCGGTTGCGGCCGCCATAGCCCTGCCTGCCGTACCCGTGCTCGGTGAACTCACGGTCGTACACGTCGTCGAGGTCCGCGTCATGGCCGAACTCGCCGCCGTCGTCGGGGCCGAAGCCCTCGTCGTAGAGATCATCCTCGGGCGATTCGCGGCCCGAGCCACGGGTGCGGGCCCGGCGGCTCTCGGCCTCGGAGGCCTCCGCGCGCGCCTGGGCGGCGGCCAACAGCCGCTCCACCGCGGTGGGTTCATGTATCTCGGCGGCCTTGACGAAGGCCTCGTCGAAGACCACGGAGGCGAACTCTTCGTCCGCACCCCCGCGGTCGCGGTCGTCGTCGGGCTCCCCGCCGTCAGGAAACGACGGCGTGCCCCCCACGTCCTCCGGCACCCTTCCAGCGTAGACCGGAAGGGGCAATCTGGGCAGACGGTACGGGAATTCAGCCCGTGCGGGAATTCAGCGGGTGTGGCCGTCGCCGGTGACGATGTACTTCGTCGACGTCAGCTCGGGAAGCCCCATCGGGCCCCGGGCGTGCAGCTTCTGCGTGGAGATGCCGATCTCGGCGCCGAAGCCGAACTGGCCGCCGTCCGTGAAGCGCGTGGAGGCGTTCACGGCGACCGTCGTGGAGTCCACCAGCTGGGTGAAGCGGCGCGCGGCCTGCTGCGAGGTGGTGACGATCGCCTCGGTGTGCCCGGAGGTCCACAGGCGGATGTGCTCGACGGCCTGCTCGAGGGAGTCGACGATGCCCGCCGCGATGTCGTACGAGAGGTACTCGGTCTCCCAGTCCTCCGTGGTCGCGGGCACGACGGTGGCCTTGGACGCGTCGGCGTACGTGAGCACGCGCTCGTCGGCGTGCACCGTGACCCCGGCCTCGGCCAGGGCGTCCAGGGCGCGCGGCAGGAAGGCGTCGGCGATGTCCGCGTGCACCAGGAGCGTCTCGGCGGCGTTGCAGACGCTGGGGCGCTGGGCCTTGGAGTTGACGAGGATGTCGACGGCCATGTCCAGGTCGGCGTGGGCGTCCACGTAGACGTGGCAGTTGCCGGTGCCGGTCTCGATGACCGGGACGGTGGACTCCTCGACGACGGTCTTGATCAGCGAGGCGCCGCCGCGCGGGATGAGGACGTCGACGAGGCCGCGGGCGCGCATCAGCTCGCGCACGGAGTCACGGTTCTCGCCCGGCACGAGCTGGACGGCGTCGGCGGGCAGGCCCGCTCCGTGGACGGCGTCGCGCAGGACACGGACGAGCGCGGTGTTCGATTCGTACGCCGATGACGAGCCCCGCAGGAGCACCGCGTTGCCGGACTTCAGGCAGAGGGCGGCGGCGTCCACGGTGACGTTCGGGCGGGCCTCGTAGATGATGCCGACGACGCCGAGCGGGACGCGGACCTGGCGCAGGTCGATGCCGTTCGGCAGGGTCGAGCCGCGGACGACCTCGCCGACGGGGTCGGGCAGGGCGGCCACGTCGCGCACGTCGGCGGCGATGGCGCGGACCCGCTCCGGGGTGAGCGTCAGACGGTCGACGACGGACTCGCTGGTCCCGGCCTCACGGGCGCGGGCGGTGTCCTTGCCGTTGGCCTCGATGATCTCTGCCGTACGGACCTCGAGGGCGTCGGCGATCGCCAGGAGCGCGTCGTCCTTGGCGGCACGCGGCAGCGGCGCGAGCGTCGCGGCGGCGCCACGGGCGCGGTAGGCGGCCTGGGCGACCGGCGAGAGGTTGTCGTACGGAGAGACCGGCGTGAGGGACGTCATGAACGCAGCGTAATAGGGAGCGGCCACGGTCCACCCGCTGTTTCAGCAGCCGAGACCACGGTGCTCACGTCGGCTCGAAACACACGTCGGCTCAAAAAGGGTGCACGCCCACCGGGGTCGCCGGCAGCGGGCCGTACCCCTCCGCGATGCGCTGGTGGTAGGTGTCGCGGTCGATGACCTCGAGGCCGACGATCTCCCACGGCGGGAGCTGCGCGCTCTGCCGGTGCTCTCCCCAGAGCCGGAGCGCGACCGCGGCGGCGTCGTGCAGGTCGCGGGCCTCTTCCCAGTACCGGATCTCCGCGTGGTCGGGCGCGTACCTGCTGGTCAGCAGGAAGGGGTGGTCGTGGGCGAGCTGTTCGAGGCCGCGCCTGACCTCCTTGAGCGGGGCTTCGCCCCCCGAGACGCTCAGGGTGACGTGCCACAGACGGGGCGCGTCCACCGTCTCGCCCTCCTGACTCTCGTCCGTCTCCCCCGCCGCTCGCGTGTCACCGGTGTACGTCGCCCCCGCGGCGACGCTGGTCAGGGACCGCTCAGCCGGCGCGCGGGACGACGCTCCCGGGCGCACTCGTCTCACGACGGCCTCCTCTACGCAATGGTGGTGCGGATACGCAATGGTCGTGCGGAAGTGTCTGGACAAAGTTGAGCAGGCCAAGCGCCCCCGCGGGGCGGTTTTGGGGAGTTTCACCTCGCACGGGCCGGGCGGCGCACGGCGTTCGCGCCTGTTTTCGGCCGTGGCCGGGGGCGCGAGCGGGGCCCGGGACGAGCTCAGTCGTGCAGCAGGGCGAGGTCGTCGCGGTGCACGACCTCCCGCTCGTACGCCGGTCCGAGCTCGCGCGCGAGATCCCTGGTGGAACGGCCGAGGAGCTGCGGGAGCTCCTTGGCGTCGAAGTTCACCAGTCCGCGCGCCACGGCCCGCCCCGCGGTGTCCCGCAGCTCGACCGGGTCGCCCGCGGCGAAGTCGCCCTCGACCCCGGCGATCCCGGCGGGCAGCAGCGATTTGCGCCCCTCGACGACCGCACGCACCGCCCCGTCGTCGAGCGTCAGTGCGCCCTGCGGCTCGGAGGCGTGCTGGAGCCACAGGAGCCGGTCGCCGGAGCGGCGGCCCGTGGGGTGGAAGTACGTGCCGGTATCGCGGCCCGCGAGGGCGTCGGCGGCCTGGCTCGCGGAGGTCAGGACCACCGGGATCCCGGCGCCGGCGGCGATCCGTGCGGCCTCGACCTTGGTGACCATGCCGCCGGTGCCGACGCCCGCCTTGCCCGCGCTGCCGATCTGGACGTGCGCTATGTCGGCGGGTCCTGTGACCTCGGAGATCCGGGAGGTGCCGGGCTTGGCCGGGTCGCCGTCGTAGAGGCCGTCCACGTCGGAGAGCAGGACGAGGAGGTCGGCGTGGACGAGGTGGGCGACGAGGGCGGCGAGCCGGTCGTTGTCGCCGAAGCGGATCTCGTCCGTCGCCACGGTGTCGTTCTCGTTCACGACCGGCAGCGCGCCCATCGCCAGGAGCTGGTCGAAGGTGCGGGACGCGTTGCGGTGGTGCGCGCGGCGGGCCATGTCGTCGGAGGTGAGGAGCACCTGCCCGACGCGTACGCCGTAACGCGCGAAGGAAGCGGTGTAGCGGGCCATGAGAAGGCCTTGGCCGACGCTGGCGGCCGCCTGCTGCCTCGCCAGGTCCTTGGGCCGCCTGCGCAGCCCCAGCGGCGAGAGCCCCGCGGCGATGGAGCCGGAGGAAACGAGGACGATCTCGCGCTCGCCGCCGCTGCGGCTCTTGGCGAGCACGTCGACGAGGGCGTCGACGCGGTCGGCGTCCAGGCCCCCCGCCGCGGTGGTCAGGGACGAGGACCCGACCTTGACGACCACCCTGTGGGCCTCTGCGATGCCCTGCCTTGCCCCAGCCAACGTACTTCCCCAATGATCCCGAAGGTCCCGTTCCCTGCCGGACCAGCAATCTACGCGAGTGAGCGTGGGGAGTGCCCATCCATTTCGAGGGACGGACCGAATACTCCCCGGAGGTGAATCCGGGCCTCTGGGTTCAGTACCTTTGCCCCTTTATCCGGTGATTGTCGTCACGGAAGATTGCTACGGGGCCACCGCACGTCATACGGTCAGTGGTCGCTTTCCTTGACTTCCCCCCGTCCGATCCCCCCGATCCCCCGCCAGGAGCCCAAGCCCGTGCCCTCTGCCGGACTCGCCCCCCGCCGCATCGTGCAGCTCACCGCGCTGTTCGCGATGTTCGCGCTCTTCACGGCCCAGCTCGTCAGCGCGCTGGTCCCGTATGTACCGGTGTTCGTCGCCGCGTCCGCGGCGAACCTCGCGCTCGACGTGTATCTGCAGTACAAGCAGCCGGGGCTCCTCTCCCTCCTTGGCAAGATCCGGTTCGATGTCACCGTCAGGCAGCTCCTGCGCGACATGCTGATCCTGGTCGGCCTGCTGCGCATCGACGGCATCGAGCCGCTGGCCGAGCAGTCGCCGCTGACGATCTCGCTGCTCGCCTTCTACTTCCTGCACTTCGGCTGCCAGGCCACCGCCATACTGGTGCGCCGCAGCCGCCAGCTGCCGATCGTCACGCGCAACATCGACGCGTCCGCGCTTCACCTGACGGCCGCCCCGCCGCGGATCCTCTCGCGCCGCCAGGCCCACCGCCTGCTGACGTTCTCGATCCCCGGCACGGCGGGCCTGCTCGTCACCGCCGCCACGACCGAGGCGTACTGGGGCGGCATCGGCCTCGGGATCTCCATCGCCCTGATGGGCCTCGGCGCGATCTACCTCGCCACGTGGCTGCTTCCCAAGAAGCGCGCGAAGAACGACGAGAAGGTCATGGAGTGGCTGGACAACTGGCTGGCCGACTACCAGCCGTCCGTCGCCATGTACTTCTCGGGCGGCGCCACCTCCGCGTACCAGGCGAACATGTGGCTCTCCACGCTCTCCAGGCTCGACGGCAATCCGCTGATCGTGCTGCGTGAGCGCTTCATGGTGCAGAAGATCGACGCGACGGACGTCCCGATCATCTGCTTCCCGAAGGTCGCGACGATGTTCTCCCTGGAGACCTCGACGCTGAAGATGATGCTGCACCCGGCGAACGCCGCGAAGACCTCGCAGGTCCTGCGCATCCCCACGATCAAGCACGCCTTCATCAACCACGGCGAGAGCGACAAGCTGTCCTCCTGCAACCCGTACGCGAAGGCGTACGACGAGGTGTGGGTGGCGGGCCCCGCCGCGCGCGACCGCTACCAGGCCGCCGACGTCGGCGTCGAGGACAAGGACGTGGTCGAGGTCGGCCGCCCCCAGCTGTCCCCGATCCTGCCGTCCACGGGCGCCCCCACGGGCCCGTTCACGACCGTGCTGTACGCCCCCACCTGGGAGGGCTGGGACGGCAACCCCGGCAACACGTCGGTGACCCTCGCGGGCGAGAACATCGTCCGGCACCTCCTCGCCGACCCCGGCGTCCGGCTCATCTACAAGCCGCACCCGATGACCGGCTCGCAGGACCCCCGCGCCGGCGCCGCCGACCTGCGCATCAAGGCGATGATCCGCGAGGCCGCCGCCAAGCGTTCGGGCGAGCGTCCCGGCCCGGAGGCGACCGCCGAACTGGCGCGCCGCACCGCCGAGTTGGACCGGCTGACCTCGACCGCGTTCCGCAAGAGCGTGGACGAGATGGAGCGGATGATGCTCCAGGGCACGCCCGACGGCGACCAGCAGACGGCGGTCGCCGAGGCGACGGCCGCGTGGGAGGCGGCGTACTGGGCCTCGTTCCCCGAGTGGGAGCACCAGATCATCACCACCGCGCGCCCGGCGATCTTCTCCTGCTTCAACCAGGCGGATCTGCTGATCAGCGATGTCTCCTCGGTCGTCTCCGACTGGCTGTCGAGCGAGAAGCCGTACGCGGTCGCCAACACGTCCGGCATGTCCGAGGCGGACTTCCGCACGGGCTTCCCGACGGTGAGCGCGGCGGCGATCCTCTCCCCGACCGCCGAGGGCGTCCCGGCCCTTCTGGAGGCCGTCCGCTCCCCGGAGAAGGACACCCACGCCGAGGCCCGCGCGGCGCTCAAGGAGCACCTCCTGGGCCCCTCGGACCCGCCCTCCCTGGTCCGCTTCAACGAGGCGGTCCTCGCCCTCTCGGCCAAGGCCGACGAGCGCCGTGTCCGCATGGCCACGCGCATCGACGCGGAGATCCCCGGTCAGCGGGCGGCGCAGGACGCGGCGGAGGAAGTCGAGTCCGACCCGTCGGAGGCGAACGGCGCGGAGGACTCGGTCACGGCGTAGCCCCGTAAGGGGCGCGGGGAACTGCGCGCCCAGCCACGAAGCACCCGCACGGTGTGCACGAACAAGAGAAGGGCCCCGGAGCCGAAGCTCCGGGGCCCTTCTCTTGCTGTCCAGGGCGCCCCCGCCTAGAACGGTTCGAAGTCGTCGTACGCCTTCTCCGCCTCGTCCCGCTCCGAGTCCCGGTCCCTGCGGCGCTGCGCCGCGGGGCGGGGCGCCTCGAGGCGGTGGTCCTCGCCACGCCGGCCCAGCATCTCCGCGCCGGCCATGACCGTGGGCTCCCAGTCGAAGACGACCGCGTTGTCCTCGGGGCCGATGGCGACGCCGTCGCCCGTGCGGGCGCCCGCCTTCATCAGCTCTTCCTCGACGCCGAGGCGGTTGAGGCGGTCCGCGAGGTAGCCGACGGCCTCGTCGTTGTTGAAGTCGGTCTGGCGCACCCAGCGCTCGGGCTTCTCGCCGCGCACGCGGTAGATGCCGTCGTCGCCGAGCTTGACGGTGAAGCCCGCGTCGTCCACGGCCTTGGGCCGGATGACGATACGGGTCGCCTCCTCCTTGGGCTTCGCGGCACGCGCCGCGGCCACGACCTCGGCGAGCGCGAAGGAGAGCTCCTTGAGCCCCTTGTGCGCCACGGCCGACACCTCGAAGACGCGGTAGCCGCGGGCCTCCAGGTCGGGGCGGACCAGGTCGGCCAGGTCCTGGCCGTCCGGTACGTCGATCTTGTTGAGGACGACGACGCGCGGGCGGTTCTCCAGGCCTGCGCCGTACTCACGCAGCTCGGCCTCGATGATGTCGAGGTCGGAGACGGGGTCACGGTCGGACTCGAGGGTCGCCGTGTCCAGGACGTGCACCAGGACGCTGCACCGCTCGACGTGGCGCAGGAACTCCAGGCCGAGGCCCTTGCCCTGGCTGGCGCCCGGGATCAGGCCCGGTACGTCGGCGATGGTGTAGACGGTCGAACCGGCCGTCACCACACCGAGGTTGGGGACCAGCGTCGTGAAGGGGTAGTCCGCGATCTTCGGCTTGGCGGCGCTCAGGACCGAGATCAGCGAGGACTTGCCGGCGCTCGGGTAGCCCACGAGGGCGACGTCGGCGACGGTCTTCAGCTCCAGGACGACATCGCCCGCGTCGCCCGGCTCACCGAGCAGCGCGAAGCCAGGGGCCTTGCGGCGGGCCGAGGCCAGCGCCGCGTTGCCGAGGCCGCCGCGGCCACCCTGCGAGGCGACGTACGTGGTGCCCTCGCCGACCAGGTCGGCCAGGACGTTGCCCTGCTTGTCGAGGATGACGGTGCCGTCCGGGACGGGCAGGACCAGGTCCTGGCCGTCCTTGCCGGAGCGGTTGTCACCGGCGCCGGGAGCGCCGTTGGTGGCCTTGCGGTGCGGGGAGTGGTGGTAGTCGAGGAGTGTCGTGACCGACTGGTCGACGACCAGGATCACGTCACCGCCACGGCCGCCGTTGCCGCCGTCCGGGCCGCCGAGCGGCTTGAACTTCTCACGGTGGACGGAGGCACAGCCGTGGCCCCCGCTACCCGCGGCGACATGCAGCTCGACGCGGTCCACGAAGGTGGTCATGGGATGTGCCTCCAGAAACTTTACGAAATGTCAGGGGCGAAATGCCCCTAGGTGTAACACGCGAAGGGCGGACCCGCTTCCCGACAGGGAAGTGAGGTCCGCCCTCGCGAAGAACCTGTTCTACGGAAGCCTGATTCAGGCGACCGGAACGATGTTCACGACCTTGCGGCCACGGTGCGTGCCGAACTCGACCGCACCGGCGGCCAGCGCGAACAGCGTGTCGTCCTTGCCACGGCCGACGCTCGCGCCGGGGTGGAAGTGGGTGCCACGCTGGCGGACCAGGATCTCACCGGCGTTGACGGTCTGACCGCCGAAGCGCTTCACGCCGAGCCGCTGAGCATTGGAATCGCGCCCGTTCCGAGTGGACGATGCGCCCTTCTTGTGTGCCATCTTGTCTCAGTCCCTTACTTCGCAGCCGTGGGGATACCGGTGACCTTGATCGCCGTGTACTGCTGGCGGTGACCCTGGCGACGGCGGTAGCCGGTCTTGTTCTTGTAGCGAAGGATGTCGATCTTCGCGCCCTTGTGGTGGTCCACGACCTCGGCCGTGACCTTGATGCCGGCAAGCACCCACGGGTCGCTCGTCACGGCGTCACCGTCGACAACGAGCAGGGTCGAGAGCTCGACCGTGTCGCCAACCTTGGCAGTGGAAATCTTGTCAACCTCAACGATGTCGTCGACAGCAACCTTGTGCTGGCGACCACCGCTGCGCACGATGGCGTACACGCGGATCTCTCTCTCGCTCGGAACGGGACCCCCGCAGTCCAGCCGTCCGTCCAGATGCACGGTCGGCCTCTTCCGAGCGCCGGGGGCGCCGGAAGGAAATCAGGTTTACAGGGGTAGGACATGTCCAGTGACACGCCGACGGTCAAGATTACGGGGCTGGGCCACAAGGGTCAAACCGGCTTCTCGCCGTCCGGCGGCAGCGGCTTGACGCCCTTGCACAGGTCGGTGCTGTCGGCCTTGCCCGGCCAGGCGATCGTCCGCACCCGGTCGAAGTGGCCGCGGTACGCGTCGTGCACGGAGTCGTCGTCGACCTTCACGATCGCCTCGTCGTTCTCGCGCAGCGCGGGCGCCGTGTAGTTCTGCGAGCCGGTGAAGGAGAGCTTGTTCTGCTTGCCGTCGTACTTGCCGTCGATGAGCAGGTACTTCGAGTGGATGATGTAGGGCGTCACGAGCTTGGTCCCGGGGTGCAGCGGGTCCCGGTCGTCGTTGAAGCAGCGCACGGTGGGCCCGCCCGACTTGTGCAGGGCCTCCCAGGTGCCCGGGGTGCCGCCCTGGCTCTTGGCGCTGTCGGTCTCGGCGTAGACGATGCTGACGGTGCAGCCCGCCTTCTTGAGCGAGACGAGCTTGTCGGCGATCTGCTTGCGGGTGATCTTGAAGATCGAGGCGCGGATGTTGGTGTGCCGGGCCACCCCCGCCGCGTCCTTGTAGTTGCACTGCACGTTGTTCAGGACCGAGTACATGGTGTCGGTCTCGTTGACCGTGCCGGAGCGCGGGAAGAAGTACGCCTTGTAGAGGCCGTCGCTCACCGTGCGGTAGTCCCAGTTCCGCCAGTCCTTGCGGATCATGTCGGCGAAGTAGTCGGCGTACGCGTCGTACATCGTCGGGTTGTTCGGGAGCTGCAGCGCGTCGTTGTAGAACTTCGTGTGGGCGGAGGGCGTCGAGTTCGACGTGGTCTGCACGACGACGTCCCTGGCCCCCTCGACCTGCGAGAACAGCCAGAACTTGTTGTGCATGATCGACTTGCCGTACCGGGGATCACCGAGGCAGGACTTGCCGGTCGGGCAGAGCGTCACGAAGGACGGCTTGTTCTTGTCGGTGCCGAGCGCGGCGGCGAGCCTGCCGTACGAGGTGTTCGCGGGGCGGTCGCTCCTGCTGGTCTCGTCCAGGACCATCTGTACGCGCACACCGCGGTTCTTGGCCGCCACGAGCGCGTCGACGACCGAGGCCTCCCACACGTGGTAGACGGCGACCTTGATGGTCGATCCTGGCACCGCGGCGTTCGTCAGCTCGATCAGCCGGGTCCTGATCGCGTGCTGCTGCTCGGGGGTGCCCAGCGGGTCGTTGAAGAGCGGCGCCTCGACCAGCGGCGGCTCCCCGTCGGCCGTCGCCGTCCCCATCGCCGTGACGGTCTGGATCCCCGCCGCCGACAGGACCGTGGCCAGGGCGACCGCCTGGCGTCCGCCCTTGATCTGTTTCACGGCACGGTGACGTCCCGTGCCCCTCAGGCGACCGTGCGCCATCGTGCGACCCCTCCCTTACACGCACGCGGCGTCTCCCGAACGCCACGCGCGTGTGCTCTTTCACCAACCGCATGAGTTTTACAAATACATCTCGGTGTTCCAACAGAGAGGTGCCCCCGGCATGGCCAGATCACCATGCCGGGGGCACCCGGTCATATGTACGGACTACGAAGGAGGGGGTCAGCCCTCGTCGGCCGCGGAGGCCTTGACGCCGGACGGCGCCTGCTCCGCCGCGGCGGTCTTCTTCGTGGTCTTCGACGCCTTCTTGGCCGTCGTCTTCTTGGCCGTCGTCTTCTTGGCCGCGGTCTTCTTGGCGGCCGCCTTCTTCGCGGGCGCCTTCTTGGCGGCGGTCTTACGCGCCGTCTTCTTGGCCGGAGCGGCTTCCCCGGCCTCGGGCTGCTCCGCTGCCTGCTCGGTGGCCTTCTCCGGGGCCTGTGCGGCCTTCTCGGCCGACGGGACGACCAGGACGGCCGCATCCTCGGACGCGGTCGGCGCGGTGGCCTTGCGGACCGCACGGCGGCGCGGACGGGCCGGAGCGGCGTCGGCCGGAGCCGTGTCGGAGGCCACCGGCTCGGCGGCCACGGGCTCGGCGACGGGCTCCGCCTTGGGCGCCTCGGCGACGATCACCTCGGCGGCCTGCGGCTCGGCGCTCTCCGCGCTCTTCGGCGAACCGGCGGGCGACGTCGCCTTACGGGTCGCACGACGGCGCGTGCGCCCCTTGGGGGCCGCGTCGTCCGCGGGTGCCTCGGGGGCCACCTCGACGACCGGGTCCTCCGCGGCGGCCGGGGTCTCGACCACGGGGGCCTCGACCACCGGTGCCTCGTCCTCGGCCGTGGCGGCCTTGCGGGACCTGGACCGCTTCTCCGCCTTCGGCGCGGTCTCCGTCTTCGGGGCGCCGGCCGGAGCCGAGGCCCGACGGGTCGCCCTACGGCGCGAACGGCCACCGCGGGACGCCGCGGCCTCCGCCTCGGACGCGCTGCTGTAGAGCTCCTCGTCCGGCACGAACTCCGGCTCGGGAAGCGCCACGGGAGCGGCGGCCTCCGCGGCGACCTCTGCCTCGGTCTCGGTGTCGGTCTCGTCCGTGACCTCGTGGTCGTGCTCGTGCGTGTGCTCCTGACCCTGCTCGGAGCCACCGCGGCCGCGCTTCTTGCGCTTGCCGCCGCCACCGGCGGAGGTCGGCTGCTCCATGTGCACGATCACGCCGCGGCCGTTGCAGTGGACGCAGGTCTCGGAGAAGGACTCCAGGAGGCCCTGGCCGACCCGCTTACGGGTCATCTGCACGAGGCCCAGCGAGGTGACCTCGGCCACCTGGTGCTTCGTGCGGTCACGGCCCAGGCATTCGAGCAGCCGGCGCAGGACCAGGTCGCGGTTGGACTCCAGGACCATGTCGATGAAGTCGATGACGACGATGCCGCCGAGGTCGCGCAGCCGCAGCTGGCGCACGATCTCCTCGGCCGCCTCGAGGTTGTTCCTCGTGACGGTCTCTTCGAGGTTGCCGCCCTGACCGGTGAACTTCCCGGTGTTGACGTCGACGACGATCATCGCCTCGGTCTTGTCGATCACCAGCGAACCGCCGCTGGGCAGCCAGACCTTGCGGTCGAGCGCCTTCATCAGCTGCTCGTCGATGCGGTACGTCGCGAAGACGTCGACCTCGGAGGTCCAGCGCTGCAGGCGGTCGGCCAGGTCGGGGGCGACATGGGAGACGTATCCGTGGATGGTCTCCCAGGCGTCGTCGCCGCTGACGATGACCTTCGAGAAGTCCTCGTTGAAGATGTCGCGGACGACACGGACGGTCATGTCCGGCTCGCCGTACAGCAGGCCAGGCGCGCTCGTCGAGGCCGCCTTCGACTTCTTCTGGATGTCTTCCCACTGCTGCTGCAGACGCTCGACGTCACGGCGCAGCTCGTCCTCGCTCGCGCCCTCGGCGGCGGTGCGCACGATGACGCCCGCGTCCTCGGGGACGATCTTCTTGAGGATGGTCTTCAGACGCGCGCGCTCGGTGTCGGGCAGCTTGCGGCTGATGCCGGTCATCGAGCCCTCGGGCACGTAGACCAGGTAGCGGCCGGGCAGCGAGACCTGGCTGGTCAGGCGGGCGCCCTTGTGACCGATCGGGTCCTTCGTGACCTGCACGAGGACCGACTGGCCCGACTTCAGGGCGGACTCGATGCGACGGGGGCCGTTGGCCATCCCGAGCGCCTCGAAGTTGACCTCACCGGCGTACAGGACCGCGTTGCGGCCCTTGCCGATGTCGATGAAGGCGGCCTCCATGGACGGCAGCACGTTCTGGACCTTGCCCAGGTAGACGTTGCCGACGTACGAGGTGGCCTGCTCCTTGTTGACGTAGTGCTCGACGAGCACGTTGTCCTCGAGGACGCCGATCTGGGTGCGCTCGCCGTTCTGGCGGACGACCATCACCCGCTCGACGGCCTCGCGGCGCGCCAGGAACTCGGCCTCGGTGATGATCGGGACGCGGCGGCGGCCCTGCTCGCGGCCCTCGCGGCGGCGCTGCTTCTTGGCCTCGAGGCGGGTCGAGCCCTTGATGGACGTGACCTCGTCGACGCCCGTGCCGAGCTCGCGCTCTTCCTTCTTGCGCGGCTCGCGGACCTTGACGACCGTACGCTCCGGGTCGCCGTCCGACGTGCTCTCGGCCTCACCGGAGTCACCGGCGCGGCGACGGCGGCGACGACGGCGACGGCTGCTGCTGGAGCCGGAGCCCGAGCCGTTGTCGTCGGCGTCCTCGTCGGAGTCCTCCGCGGCCGGCTCGGCGTCCTGCTCGGCGGCGTCCGTGTCGGAGTCCGCCTCGGCGTCCGCGTCCTGCTGGTCGCCGGAGTCGTCGGCGGACTCACCGCGGCGGCGGCGACGGCCACCACGACGGCGACGGCGGCCGTGGCGCTCACCGGAGTCGTCGGACTCGTCGTTGTCGTTGTCGCTGTCCTCGGCGACGTCCTCGGCCTCTTCGGCCTCGGGGACCTCTGCCTCGGCGGGCTGCGGGGCGGCCTTTGCGGGCTCGCGCTCGGCGGCGGGCTGCTCCTCGGAGGCCCGGCCACGGCGACGGCGACGGCGCGGACCCGTCTCCTCCTCCGCCACGGGGGCGGCGGCCACGGGCTCGGCCTCGACCTCTTCGGCGGGCTCGTCGGCCGCTTCGGCGGCGGCAGCGGCAGCGGCGCTCTCGGGGGTCTGGAACATCGGCGCGGCGAACACCGGCGCCTGGAAGACGGCGACGGCGGGGCGCGGCTTCCTCCCGGAACCCTCCTCGCTGTCACCGGCACGCGCCTTGCGGGCACGGGCAGGGGCGGGCGCCGAGAATCCGGCGGCGGCCTTGCGGGTGGCACGGCGGGGACGGCGGCCGCTGGGCGCGTCCTCTTCGGCGGCCTCCGGCTCGGGGGCCTGCTTGACCTCGGCGGGCGCGGCGTCGGCCTTCGGCTCGGCGGCGGGGGCCTGCTCGGCGGCCTGCGTCTCGGCGGCGGGCGCGGACGAGCCACGGGTCGCGCGGCGGCGGGCACGGCGCGGGGCGGCGTCGCCGGACTCCGGCTGCGCCTCGGGCGCAGCCTCGGCGGCAGGCTCCTCGGCGGCGGGCTCGGCGGCCACGGGCGTCTCGGGGGCGGCCTCGGCACCCTGCGGCGCACCGGCCGGAGCGGAGGCGCGGCGGGTGGCGCGGCGGCGACGCGGCGCGGGAGCGGCCTCCTCGGCCTCGGCCACGGCGGCGGCGGGCTCGGCGGCCGGAGTCTCGGCGGGCGTCTCGGCGGTGGCCTCGGCACCCTGCGGCGCACCGGCCGGGGCCGAGGCGCGGCGGGTAGCGCGGCGGCGGCGCGGCGCGGGAGCGGCTTCCTCGGCCGCTGCGGGCTCCGGAGTCACGGCCTTGGCGGGCTCTTCGGCGGCGGGGGTGGCCGGTATGGCCGGAGCCGCGGCTTCGGTGGCGCCCACGGGCGGACCCGCGGGCCGCGACGCCGCACGGCGCCTGCGGCGCGGCGGCAGGGTGTCGCTGGGCGTGTTGTTGTCCGAGCCCTCAGTGGGTTCGTTCGGCTCATGCATGCGGGCGGTTCTCCCGTCACGCTCCCGGGCGCCGCGCCTGGTCCGGTGATGTCCGCGGCCCTCGCTCACCTACGCGGGGCCGCCATCCGGGGGCGTGGGCGCCGCACGGGAGCTCTATGTGTCTGTCTCGCCGGTTCCGTACGCCCAAATGCGGACGGCCTGGCGAAAGTCTCGGTCAGTGCGCTGCCCGACCCAGGTGGCTCCCGAGTACCAGGGCGGCGCTTCGACGCTCGTCCCTACGCGGGACCTTCCTGCGCCGGCGCCTTCGCGGTGGCTGCGGCGGCCCCGTGGTTCTCAGATGGGGTCGTGGCTGCCTCGCGGTCGGGCGCGAGCGGGTCGGTCACCGTGCCGGTCTCGTCGTCAAGAAGCCCCTGCGCCAGCCTGGTCACCGCTGCGGGGACCGGCGGCGCCAGGTCGGCCACAGCTCGGAGACCGGACAGGACGTCGTCGGGTCGTACGGCAGGTGTCACGTGCCGAACAACCAGCCGCAGTATCGCACAGGGCTGGCCGGTCGGCCTATCAGCGTCGTGGCTGAGTGCCTCGTCAGAGGCCAGGGCCTCAAGGCTCACGACGGCCTCGCGGGCGTCGAAGGTCCGCATGCCGTTCTTCGTGCGGCGCTGGACCTCGACGGTCTCCGCGGCCCGGAAGGCCTCGGCGGCACGCTGCGCGTCCGCGGGCTCGACGCCGTTCAGGCGCAGCTCCCAGATGGAAGCGGTGAGCCGGTCGGCGAGTCCCGAGGTGCGGGACACGACGGCGTCGATGATGTCGAGGCCGGTGGGCATCGACTCGTCGAGCAGCTCGCGCAGCTTGTCGGGGTCACGCGGCTCGGTGAGCGCGATCTCCAGGTACTCGGCCTCACTGCCCGTGCCGGTGGGTGCGGCATTGGCGTACGACACCTTCGGGTGCGGTGTGAACCCCGCCGAGTACGCCATGGGCACCTCGGCGCGGCGCAGCGCCCGCTCGAAGGCGCGCTGGAAGTCACGGTGGCTGGTGAACCGGAGGCGGCCGCGCTTGGTGTAACGCAGTCGGATGCGCTGCACCGCGGGAGCGGGCGGCGGGCCTTCGGGCTGTCGCTTGCCCAGTGTTCTAGTCCTTCGTGAGTGCGGTCGTACTGCTACCTAGAGTACGTGCCATGGCCGTGTCCGGTTCCCGCCGGGCCACCGGGACCGGTGCGGGTTCCCTCGGGACCGCCCCCACCGGCACCTGTCCCTTCGGCGCCCCGAACAGCATGCGGCGTACGTCGGCACGGGCGTCCCGCACGCTCTGGCGGGCGGCTGCCAGGGCCTGCCGGGTGGCGCGGCCCGCGTCCTTCACGGCCTTGGCCGCGGGCCGCCAGACGCCGTCACGCACCGCGTGCCCCACCGGAGTGAGGATCACCCGGTACGCCCAGCGCACCGGGTCGACGAAGAGCCACCGCAGGAGCCTGCCGAGGAAGCGGCCCACGGCGAGCGAGACGTACCCGGCGATACGCCAGGCGTGTCCGAACGCGGCGCCGACCTCGCGCGCGACGACCGCGATGCCCCGGCCAATGGGTGCGAGCACCCAGCGCCACAGGGCGACGGCAGGCACGACGAAGATCCAGCGCCCCAGGGCGCCGAGCACGGCCCCGATCCCGCGGACCGTCCAGGCGATGCCCGCCCCAACACCCTTGGCCAGCCAGGCGATTGCGTGCCCGACGGGGGTGAGGACGGTGGTGTAGAGCCACACGGCGGGGATCACGACAAGCACCCGGCCGAGCCACGCGAGCCCCTTTCCGACCGGCACGACCACGTACCGCCACAGCCCCACCCACGGCCACACGAACACGGCCTTGAGCAGCCACATCGCACCGGCGCCGATGCCACGCCCGGCCACCGCCGCCACCGCGGCGATGCCCCGCGCGAGCCAGGCGATCGCGTGCCCGATGGGAGTGAGGACGGCGGCGTAGAGCCACACGGCGGGGATCACGACCAGCACTCGCCCCAGCCACGCGAGGCCCTTGCCGACCGGCACGACCACGTACCGCCACAGCCCCACCCACGGCCACACGAACACGGCCTTGAGCAGCCACGTCGCGACGGTGGTGATGCCAAGCGCGACCGGCGTGATGACGTACTCCATCAGCCAGCTCAGCGGCGTCACGATCAGCGTCCGCCCCAGCCACGCCAGCGCGCGCCCCACGGGCCGCAGGCCCCTGAGGTACACGAAGCGGCCGCAGACGGCCAGGGCGTCCCACACCAGGCGCACCGGGACGACGAGCACGAGGACGACGATCCGCACCGGGATGCGGATCGCCACGGCCAGACAGCCCTCGGCCTGCTGCGGGGCCTGCGGTGGGGCTTGCGGTGCGGGCAGCGGGGGCCGCTTTTCCAGGTCCATGCCGTCCTAGACGCGTCAAGGGCGGGATGTGGTTCGGTCAGGCGCCGGTCGGGATCCAGTAACGCAGCTTTCCGCCGCGTTCGTCCTCGAAGGTGCCGCCCGCGCCCTCGATCACCTTGCGCGAACCGGTGTTGTCGGTGTCGCAGGTGACCAGGACCGAGGGAATGTCCAGCGCGCGTGCGTACGGCAGGGCGCCGATCAGCATGGCCGTGGCGTGGCCGCGGCGGCGGGCGGTGGGGCGTACGTCGTAGCCGATGTGGCCGCCGTACTCGCGCAGGAAGCGCGTGTTGACGTTGTGCCGGATGGCGAGCCGGCCGAAGTAGTCGGCGCCGTCCGCGTACCAGAGGGTCGTCACGGGGACGGAGAACGGCTCGGCGGGATGCACGGCGGCGCTGACCTCGGCGACGTACCGCTCGAAGACCGCGGGGTCGTGCCACTTGTCGCCGTAGTCACGCAGGGTCTGGCCGAGCGTCGTGTCGTCGTCCTCGCCGCCGCGGCCCTCGGCGCGGAACTCCTCCATCGCGGCGACGAAGGAGAGATGCACGAGGCCGGTGGGCGGGACGAGTCGAGGACCCGCTCCGGCCACCGGCCCCGGCCGCGCCATCTACTTCACGACCGACAGCGGAAGGAGCTTCTTGCCGGTCGGGCCGATCTGGATCTCGGTCTGCATCTGCGGGCACACGCCGCAGTCGAAGCACGGGGTCCAGCGGCAGTCCTCGACCTCGGTCTCGTCGAGCGAGTCCTGCCAGTCGTCCCAGAGCCAGTCCTTGTCGAGACCGGAGTCCAGGTGGTCCCAGGGCAGGACCTCCTCGTACGTGCGCTCACGCGTCGTGTACCAGTCGACGTCCACGCCGAAGGCGGGCAGCGTCTTCTCGGCGCAGGCCATCCAGCGGTCGTAGCTGAAGTGCTCGCGCCAGCCGTCGAAGCGGCCGCCGTCCTCGTACACCGCGCGGATGACGGAGCCGATGCGGCGGTCACCGCGCGAGAGCAGGCCCTCGACGATGCCGGGCTTGCCGTCGTGGTAGCGGAAGCCGATCGAGCGGCCGTACTTCTTGTCGCCGCGGATCTTGTCGCGGAGCTTCGTGAGACGGGCGTCCGTCTCCTCGGCCGACAGCTGCGGGGCCCACTGGAAGGGCGTGTGCGGCTTGGGCACGAAGCCGCCGATGGAGACCGTGCAGCGGATGTCGTTGCCCGCGACCTCACGGCCCTTGGCGATGACGTTGGCCGCCATGTCCGCGATCTGCAGGACGTCCTCGTCGGTCTCGGTGGGCAGGCCGAGCATGAAGTACAGCTTGACCTGGCGCCAGCCATTGCCGTACGCGGTCGCGACGGTGCGGATCAGGTCCTCTTCGGAGACCATCTTGTTGATGACCTTCCGCATCCGCTCGCTGCCACCCTCGGGGGCGAACGTGAGGCCCGAGCGGCGGCCGTTCCTCGTCAGCTCGTTCGCCAGGTCGATGTTGAAGGCGTCGACGCGGGTCGAGGGCAGGGAGAGGCCGATCTTGTCTTCCTCGTACCGGTCCGCGAGGCCCTTGGCGACGTCCGCGATCTCCGTGTGGTCCGCGGAGGACAGGGAGAGCAGACCGACCTCTTCGAAGCCGGTGGCCTTGAGGCCCTTCTCCACCATGTCGCCGATGCCGGTGATGCTTCGCTCCCGCACGGGGCGCGTGATCATGCCGGCCTGGCAGAAGCGGCAGCCGCGGGTGCAGCCGCGGAAGATCTCCACGGACATGCGCTCGTGGACGGTCTCCGCGAGCGGCACGAGGGGCTGCTTGGGGTAGGGCCACTCGTCCAGGTCCATGACGGTGTGCTTGGACACGCGCCACGGGACACCGGACTTGTTCGGCACGACGCGGCCGATGCGCCCGTCCGGGAGGTACTCGACGTCGTAGAACCCGGGGACGTAGACCGAACCGGTGCGCGCGAGCCGGAAGAGGACTTCCTCGCGGCCGCCGGGGCGGCCCTCGGCCTTCCAGTCGCGGATGATCGCGGTCATGTCGAGCACGGCCTGCTCGCCGTCGCCGATGACCGCGCAGTCGATGAACTGAGCGATCGGCTCGGGGTTGAAGGCCGCGTGGCCGCCGGCCAGGACGATCGGGTCGTCGATGCCGCGGTCCTTGGACTCCAGCGGGATGCCCGCGAGGTCCAGGGCCGTGAGCATGTTCGTGTAGCCGAGCTCCGTGGAGAAGCTGAGCCCGAACACGTCGAAGGCGCCGACGGGGCGGTGGCTGTCCACGGTGAACTGCGGGACCTTGTGCTCCCGCATCAGTTCTTCGAGGTCCGGCCAGACGCTGTACGTGCGCTCGGCGAGGACGCCCTCGCGCTCGTTCAGGACCTCGTAGAGGATCATGACGCCCTGGTTGGGCAGCCCCACCTCGTAGGCGTCCGGGTACATGAGCGCCCAGCGGACGTCACATTCGTCCCAGTCCTTGACGGTGGAGTTGAGCTCTCCGCCGACGTACTGGATGGGCTTCTGGACGTGCGGGAGAAGCGCTTCCAGGCGTGGGAAGACGGACTCGACAGGCATCTCGGCGTCTCTCATGAGCTGGCAGGGGTGACCATCCAGCCTACCTCGGTCCTCACCCGCCCAATGACGACCTCAGTTTCGCCTTGGACGCCTTGGCCCACACCCCCGGCAGCTCCCGCTCGCGGTCCGTCGCCGCCGCCTCCTCCTGGCCGTACAGAAGCCCCCAGGTGAAGGCCGTCTCGCCCGCGAGGTGGGCCTGGATCGCGAGGGTGCGCAGGGCGTCGCGGGCGACGACGCTGTCCTGGTGGTCGCCGAGCACGCTCTGGACGGCCTTCATGCGCTTGGCGAACTTCCCGGCGGGCTTGCCCAGGGCGGGCGTCGCCGCCTCCCCCGCGTACCGGGCGCGCTTGGCCGCCTTGCGGGCCTCGTGCATGGCCACGTCCCGCTGCTCCCCCGGCGGCAGCTCGATGGCGTGCTCCACGCGGGCCGCGAGGCGCCGGTAGTCCTTGAGCAGGGCCTTGGGGAGCGCCTTGGTCACGGGCGCGGCGGCGGCCGGGCGCAGCGGCGGGGCGGCCAGCAGGGCGTCGACGGACTCCAGGAGCGCCAGGTACCGCTTACTGTCGAGCACCGTCACGGTCCGGCGCCGGGAGCCGCTGCGGCGGGCCACGGTCCAGATGCGCAGGCGGCCGCGGACGGGGCCCAGGAGCAGGGTGCGCGGCACCTCGGCGATGCGGGACGTGAGGCGCTCGGTCAGGACCTCCTGGTCGCGGTCGACGCCCAGCTCGCCCGCGAGCCACTTCAGCTCGTCGCCCACCGGGTCGGTGGCGGTGCGGTCGAGGACCTTGCCGAACGACTTGAAGGCGCTGCGCATCCGGCGCGTGGCGACGCGCATCTGGTGCACGGAGTCCGGCAGGTCGCGGCGGACGTCCGGGTCGAGGGCCACGAGGGCGTCGCGCTGGGCGCGGAGGTAGGCCAGGACGTGGTCGCCCGCGGTCCCGGTGCCGTCGCCGACGGCCTCCTTCACGGCCTCGGCCACCGCCTCGCGCTTGCCGGCCTTCTTGTCGCTCTTCGTGCTCTTCGTGCTCTTGGTGGGCAGTTCCTGCGGCAGGCTTTCCCGGGGCGCGGTCTCCGCCAGCGCTCTCTCCAGCTTCGAGGCCGCGGCGGCCCGCTTCACGCCCGCCTTCTTCAGCTTCTTCTCGACCTTGTCCAGGAGCGCGGGGTCCACGTCGTCCGCCAGCTCCACCTCGACCTCGGACCACTCGGCGGTGGCCACGCCCCCGGTGAGCCGCTCGGCCCGTACGCCGTCGATGCTGACCTCGGCGAGGAGAGCGCCCTGCGCGTCGACGAGGTGGCTCAGCTCCCGGGCGGACAACAGGCGGACGACAGGCACCAGTTCGGCCCCGCGCACGCGTGAACGCACCAGGCCGAGCAGCGCGCGCGGCACCTCCGGCGAGAGCGGCGCGTGGATCTCGTCCCGTACCCCGTCCGCGAGCGCGACCGGCAGCTTCAGGTGCCAGCCCGCGTCGTCGCCGCCGGTGCGGTGCCGCAAGGTGACGGAGGAGGCGGCCAGGCGTTGGTCCGGGGTGTCCCAGTAGGTGGCGTCCAGTTCCACGACGCCTTTGTGGACGACATGCGCGACCCCGGCGACTCCGGTCAGGTCAGGCAGCTCTCCGGCCGCCGCGACGTCGTACTTCCGCTCGATCTCCCGCTTCGTCTGCCCCATGAAGCGAATCTAGACGGGATCCGGGGCGCTGGGCAGACCCCCTGTCGCCCCGGAGACCCGTCACAAGGGCGTCAGGCCGACATCGGGCGCTGCACCTTGATGGACTGGAGCAGGCCGACGGCCACCCAGACCGCGAACATCGATGACCCTCCGTACGAGACGAAGGGCAGCGGCAGACCCGCCACCGGCATGATGCCGAGCGTCATGCCGATGTTCTCGAAGGACTGGAAGGCGAACCAGGCGATGATCCCGGCGGCGACGATCGTGCCGTACAGCTCGGTCGTCTCGCGCGCGATGCGGCAGGCACGCCAGAGCAGGATGCCGAGCAGGACGAGGATGAGTCCCGCGCCCGCGAAGCCGAGCTCCTCGCCCGCGACGGTGAACACGAAGTCCGTCTGCTGCTCGGGCACGAACTGACCCGTGGTCTGCGAGCCCTTGAAGAGGCCGGTGCCCGACAGGCCGCCGGAACCGATGGCGATGCGCGCCTGGTTGGTGTTGTAGCCGACGCCCGCCGGGTCGAGCGCGGGGTTGGCGAAGGCCGCGAAGCGGGCGATCTGGTAGTCGTCCAGGACGCCGAGCTGCCAGACGGCGATCGCGCCGGCCGCGCCCGTGCCGAGGAGCCCGAAGACCCAGCGGTTGGAGGCGCCCGACGCGAGCAGCACGCCGAGCACGATCATCGCCATCACCATGACCGACCCGAGGTCGGGCATGAGGAGCACGATCAGTATCGGTACGGCGGCCAGGCCGAGGGCCTGGAGCACCGTGCGGTGGTCGGGGTGGACGCGGTCGCCCGCGTCCACCCGTGCCGCGAGCAGCATCGCCATGCCCAGGATGATCGTGATCTTCACGAACTCGGAGGGCTGCAGCGAGAAGCCGCCGCCGAGCACGATCCAGGCGTGCGCGCCGTTGATCGTCGCGCCGAGCGGGGTGAGGACGAGCAGGACGAGGAAGACGGAGATGCCGTAGAGGATCGGCACGGCCGTCCGCAGCGTCCGGTGGCCGAGCCACACCGTGCCCGCCATCAGGGCGATGCCGATGCCGGTGTTCAGGAGGTGCTTGAGCAGGAAGGAGTACGGGTCGTCGCCGACCAGCTCGGTGCGGTTGCGCGTCGCGGAGTAGACCAGCGCGGAGCCGATCGCGGAGAGCGCGATCGCCGAGAGCAGTATCGGCCAGTCCATCCTGCGCACCAGCGAGTCGCGGGCGAACAGGCGGGCCGAGAGCGAGGAGCGCTCGGGCCCGTAGCCGGAGACGGAGAAGCCATTGTTGCCGGCCACTAGTCGCGCCTCCCGTTCGCGGGCGCGCCCGCCAGTTCCTGCGGCTGCTCGGACGGCTTGGGAGCCTCGGGCTTGTACGGCTTGATCTTCGGGGAGTCGATCGAACCGTCGGTCTCGATCTTCGGCAGGTCCTTCTGCGGCTGGGGCAGCAGGGCCTTCTTGAGGTCCTGCTTGCCGCTGTCGTCCAGGCCGTAGATGCCGTCGTAGATCTTGCGGACGGCGGGGCCCGACGCCCCGGAACCCGTACCACCCTGGGAGATCGTCATCACGATCGAGTAGTCCTTGGTGTACGTCGCGAACCACGAGGTGGTCTGCTTGCCGTGGACCTCCGCCGTACCCGTCTTGGCGTGCATCGGGATCTTGTCCTGCGGCCAGCCGCCGAAGCGCCAGGCGGCCGTTCCCTTGGTGGCGACGTCGGCGAGGGCACCGTCTATGTCCTTGCGCGTCTTCTCGTCCATGGGCAGCTTGCCGTGCGACTTGGGCTTGATCTCCTGGACCTGCTTGCCGTCGGCGCTGATGATCGCCTTGCCGACGGTCGGGTTGTAAAGGGTGCCGCCGTTGGCGATGGCGGAGTAGATCGTCGCCATCTGTATCGGCGTGACGAGGGTGTCGCCCTGTCCGATGGAGTAGTTGACGGAGTCACCGGCGCGCATCTTCATGCCTTCGAGGCAGTTCTCGTACGCGATCTGCTCGACGTAGTCGCCGCCCTTCTTGCCCTGCTTGCACCAGCCGTCCTTGTTGGCCTTCCAGTAGTCCTTCTTCCACTGGCGGTCGGGGACGCGGCCGGTGACCTCGTTCGGCAGGTCGATGCCGGTCTCCTTGCCGAGGCCGAACTGGTGGGCCGTCTTGTAGAACCAGTCCTTGGCGTCCTTCTTCGGCTTGTTGCCGCCGTCCTTGGCCCACTGGTCGTGCGAGAGCTTGTAGAAGACGGTGTCGCAGGAGACCTCGAGGGCCTGGCCGAGGGTGATGCTGCCGTGGCCCTGGGACTCGAAGTTCTTGAAGGTCTGGCCGCCGATGGAGTACGAGCTGGGGCAGGGGTAGCGCCCGTTGAAGTCGTAGCCCGCGTTGACCGCCGCCGTGGTCGGGATGACCTTGAAGATCGAGCCGGGGGCCGCCTGGCCCTGGATGGCGCGGTTCAGGAGCGGGTAGTTGGACTTCTTGCCGGTGAGCTGGGTGTAGTCCTTGCCGGAGATGCCGCCGACCCAGGCGTTCGGGTCGTAGGTCGGGTTGGACGCCATGGAGACGACGCGTCCCGTCTTGTTCTCCATGACGACGACGGCGCCCGCGTCGGCCTTGTAGTTCTCGTTGGTGTTCTTGTCGAACTCCTGGCGGGCCTTCTTCATCGCGTCGTTCAGCCAGTACTCGGACAGCGCCTGTACGCGCGCGTCGATGCTGGTGACGACGTTCGCGCCGGGCTGGGCCGGGTCGTCCTTGGCCTTGCCGATGACGCGGCCGAGGTTGTCGACCTCGTAGCGGGTGACGCCGGCCTTGCCGCGCAGCTGCGCGTCGTAGGTCCGCTCGAGACCCGAGCGGCCGACCTGGTCGGAGCGCAGGAACGGCGAGTCGGTGTGCTCCGCCTTGGTGATCTCCTCATCGGTGACGGGCGAGAGGTAGCCGAGCACCTGGGCGGTGTTGGACTTGCCGGGCGCGGCGTAGCGGCGGACGGCGGTGGGCTCGGCGGTGATGCCGGGGAAGTCCTCGGCGCGCTCACGGATCTGGAGGGCCTGCTTGGGCGAGGCCTCGTCCGTGATCGGGATCGGCTGGTAGGGCGAGCCGTTCCAGCAGGGCTGCGGGGTCTTGGAGTCGCAGAGGCGGACCTTGTCGGAGACTTCCTTGGTGGTCATGCCGAGGACGTCGGCGAGCTTGGCGAGGGCCGCCTTGCCGTCGTCCTTCATCTTCATCAGGTCCGTGCGGGACGCGGAGACGACCAGGCGGGTCTCGTTGTCGGCGATCGGCACGCCGCGGGCGTCGAGGATCGAGCCGCGTACGGCCGGGTCGACGACCTGCTGGACGTGGTTGCCGGAGGCTTCCTCGGCGTACTCCTCACCGTTGCGGATCTGGAGGTACCAGAGGCGGCCGCCGAGGGTGAGGAGGAGGGAGAGCACGAGGATCTGGATGACGATGAGACGGATCTGGACTCTTGGGGTCCGTCCGGTCTCGGGGATGTTGGTCACTGCTGTTTCCTCCCCCTCTCAGTGTGTGTACGGGTAGTACGTGTACACGACCGGCCTGTGTGTCCGGCCGGTCGTGCACGAAGCCAACGGCGCTGCGGTCACAGGCGCTTGACCCCCTTGATGCGTCCGGCGCGCGCGACGCGGGCCTTGGCCGCCTTCATCCGCAGGCCGCCGCGCTGGTTGCCGATGCGCAGGCCCGTGCCGGAGGACAGCCAGCCGGACGCGACGTCCGTGGCCGCCTTGTTGGCGGGCGAGGTCTCCCCCAGCGGGTCGTTCTCGGCTCTGCGGGCCAGCGCGATGATCAGCGGCACCGTGAACGGCGCGAGCAGCAGGTCGTACAGGGCTGCCGTGAAGAGGAGCCCGCCCAGGCCCACGTGGCGGGCGGCGGTGTCCCCCACGAGGGCGCCCACGCCCGCGTACAGCAGAGTCGAGCCGATGGCGGCGCTGACGACCACGACGAGCGGGCCGGTGGCCGACCTGAGCCGCCCGGTCTCCGGCTTGGCCAGCCCCGCGAGGTAGCCGACGACGCACAGGACCAGGGCGTACCGCCCGGCGGCGTGGTCGGCCGGCGGCGCCAGGTCCGCGAGGAGTCCGGCGCCGAAGCCGACGAGTGCGCCGCCCACATGGCCGTAGACCAGGGCGAGGCCGAGCACCGTGAGCAGCACCAGGTCCGGGACCGCGCCCGGCAGCTGCAGCCGGGCCAGGACGCTGACCTGGATGACCAGGGCGACGACGACCAGGGTGGTGGAGAGCAGGATTCGGTTGAAGCGCATGGTTCCGGTGCTCCTACTGCTCGTTGCCGTTGTCGACGCCGTCGGCCGGGGCCTGTCCTGACGGGGTGGCCGTCACGGTCACCGTCGGGGTCGGCTTCGGCTTGGCGGGCTTCTTCGGCAGAACCGTGTCGCGCGGGTCCTCGCGGGGCGCTTCGACGACGACTCCGACGATGTCCAGCTTGGTGAAGCCGACGTACGGCTTGATGTAGATGTTGCGCGTCAGGTCACCGCCCGACGGGTCGACGCGGACGACCTCGCCGACCGGGACGCCGGGCACGAACGGCTTGTCCTTCTGCGATCCGAAGGTGACCAGACGGTCGCCCTTCTTGATCTTTGCCTTGCCGTTGAGCATCTGCACCGACAGCGGGCGGTCGCCCTGTCCGGTGGCGAAGCCGAGCTCGTCGGTCTTCTCCATGCGGGTGCCGACGGTGAAGTCGGGGTCGTTGGCGAGCAGGACGGTCGCGGTGCTGGGGCCGACCGTGGTGACGCGGCCGACCAGGCCGTCGCCGTTCAGGACGGTCATGTCCCGCTTGAGTCCGTCGTTGGCGCCCGCGTCGATGGTGACGGTCCAGGAGAAGCCCTGGGCCGCTCCTATGCCGATGACTTCGGCGCCCTTGATGCCGTACTGACCGGCACCGGCGCTCTTGAGCATGCTGTCCAGCTGTCTGACCCGACTGCGATTGCGGTCGTCGCTGCCGAGCTTCGCCTTCAACGCGGCGTTCTGACGCTCGAGTTCGGCGATCCGGTCATGCCGGTCACCGGAGTCCCTGACCGCGCCGATGGCGTTGCCGATCGGGTCGACGGCGGACGACACGCCGTTCTCGACCGGGCCGAAGACCCTGGCGGCGGCCTGGCGGGCACCGTCGACCGGCGAGTCCTCGCCACCACGGATGTCCACCGTGATCAAAGCGAACGCGATGGCGATCAGCAGCACCAGGAGCAGCCGGCTCTCTCGTGTGTCCCTCACGTGCGGCGGCCGTGCCTTCCTCAGTTGGAAATCTGGAATCCGCGGCGTCTGCGGGCGCCGCGGAATTGTTGTGCCGTGCCTTTGTCGTGCGTTGTCTGCTGAGCCCTCTATATCAACGATCCGCCGCACGAGGTGACAGGCACTCGTACGGCGGACACCCTTTCAGCGGGTTCGCGCCACCCTCAGCGGCGCGGCGATGCGTCGAGGACCTGCTGAAGCGCCTCGAACTCCTCGACGCACTTGCCGGAGCCGAGCGCCACGCTGTCCAGCGGGTCCTCGGCGATGTGGATCGGCATGCCCGTCTCGCGGCGCAGACGCTCGTCGAGGCCGCGCAGCAGGGCGCCGCCTCCGGTGAGAACGATGCCGCGGTCCATCACGTCACCGGAGAGCTCCGGCGGGCACTTGTCGAGGGTCGTCTTGACCGCGTCCACGATCGCGTTGACGGGCTCCTCGATGGCCTTGCGGACCTCGGCGGCGGAGATCACGACGGTCTTGGGCAGCCCGGAGACCAGGTCCCTGCCGCGGATCTCGGTGTGCTCGTCGGCGTCCATGTCGTACGCCGAGCCGATGGTGATCTTGATCTGCTCGGCCGTGCGCTCACCGAGGAGGAGGGAGTACTCCTTCTTGATGTGCTGGATGATCGCGTTGTCCAGCTCGTCGCCCGCGACACGGATCGACTGTGCCGTGACGATTCCGCCGAGCGAGATGACGGCGACCTCGGTGGTGCCGCCGCCGATGTCGACCACCATGTTGCCCGTGGCCTCGTGGACCGGCAGGCCGGAACCGATGGCCGCGGCCATGGGCTCCTCGATGATGTGCACCTGGCGGGCGCCGGCCTGCGAGGAGGCCTCGATGACGGCGCGGCGCTCGACTCCGGTGATGCCGGAGGGCACACAGACGACGACACGCGGGCGGGCGAGGTACCGCCGCTTGTGGATCTTCAGGATGAAGTAGCGGAGCATCCGCTCGGTGATCTCGAAGTCGGCGATGACGCCGTCCTTCAGCGGCCGCACGGCAACGATGTTGCCCGGCGTGCGGCCGATCATCTTCTTGGCTTCGGCGCCGACAGCGAGGATGCCACCGGTGTTGGTGTTGATCGCGACCACGGACGGTTCGTTGAGAACGATCCCGCGACCCCTGACGTACACCAGCGTGTTGGCGGTCCCGAGGTCGACAGCCATGTCACGGCCGATGAACGACATGTTGTTCCCCATGAGGATGCGTCTGGCCTTCCCTGGAGCTTCTGATGGCTTTTTAGGTAGGCGAGGTGGGTGCTGTGTGGCGTGGAGGCTTCCATCGTAGTCTCGCCTGCACGAACACGGCGCTAGGGTCTTCGCCATTGTCAGCAGATGATGCGCCGCCTCGCTCTTGGAGACGTGCCATCGGAGGCACGGGTTCCCCCAATTGGGGCGCATATGCCAAGGGGCGGCCGGTTTTCTCGGCCACCCCTGGTCAGAGCGGTGCCCTGCTGACTGGGCGTCAGAAGTCTTTACGGAACTCTTTACGCGCGTCTCTGCATACGGACGTCAGACGCCCGGGAAGAAGATCTTCAGCTCGCGCTCGGCGGACTCCTCGGAGTCCGAGGCGTGGATCAGGTTCTCCCGGACGATGGTGCCGAAGTCCCCCCGGATGGAGCCGGGCGCGGCGGCGATCGGGTCGGTCGGACCCGCGAGGGCGCGCACGCCCTCGATGACACGCTCACCCTCGACGACGAGCGCGACGACCGGACCGGAGGACATGAAGTCGACCAGCGGCTCGTAGAAGGGCTTGCCCTTGTGCTCGCCGTAGTGCTGCTCCAGCGTCTCCTGGTCGAGCGAGCGCAGTTCGAGGGCGGAGATCGTCCAGCCCGCCTTGCGCTCGATGCGGCCGATGATCTCGCCGATCAGGCCACGACGGACGGTGTCGGGCTTGAGCAGGACGAGAGTGCGCTGGGTCATGTGCGGCTCCAAGCATTTTTTCTACGTGCGTGTGGGTTGCCCGGCAGAATACCGGCACCCACTACACCGCGTTACCTCCGGCCCCGGAAGCCGGGCCACCCGGGGTCAGGCCTCGGCCTCCGCCTGCGCCGCGAACCTGGCCTTCGCCTCGTCGATCTTCTGGCCGAAGTGGATCGAGGCCCACCACAGCGCGGCGAACACCGCCCCCATGAAGAACATGATCGGCACGATGAAACCGCTCGCGATGAGCGCGATCTGCAGCGCCCAGCCGAGCTGCACCCCGCCCGGCCGGGTGATCATTCCGCACAGCAGGACGCTGACCAGCATCGCGATGCCGCACACCGTCCAGACCGTGCCCATCGTCAGGTCCGGGTCCTTCATGGCGACCAGACCGGCGAAACCGATCACGAAGAACTCGCCGATCAGCGTCGAAGCACAGAGCGTACGCACAGGAGTCAGCCCCTCCCCAGGAGCAGTCGGGCCTCGCCGACCGTGATGACGGAGCCGGTGACCAGGACGCCACCGCCCGCGTACTCGCCCTCTTCCTCGGCGAGGGTGATCGCTGCTTCCAGCGCGTCCGGCAGGCGCGGCTCGACCTGGACGCGGTCGTCGCCGAAGACCTCGACGGCGATCCCGGCCAGCGTGTCCGCGTCCATCGCCCGATGGCTGGAGTTCTGCGTGATGACGACCTCGGCGAAGATCGGCTCGAAGGCTTCGAGCAGCCCCTTCATGTCCTTGCCGTCGCTCGCCGCGACCACGCCGATCAGGCGGCTGAAGTCGAAGACCTCGCTGACCGCCTCGGCGGTGGCGCGGGCGCCCGCCGGATTGTGCGCGGCGTCCAGGACGACGGTCGGCGAGGTGCGCACGACCTCGAGGCGGCCCGGCGACGAGACCGAGGCGAAGGCCTTGCGGATGGTGTCGATGTCGAGCGCGCGCGAGTGCTGCGACCCGATGCCGAAGAACGCCTCCACCGCGGCGAGCGCGACCGCGGCGTTGTGCGCCTGATAGGCGCCGTGCAGGGGCAGGAACACCTCTTCGTACTCCCCGCCGAGGCCGCGCAGGGTCAGGAGCTGGCCGCCGACCGCGACCGTGCGGGAGACGATGCCGAACTCCAGGCCCTCGCGGGCCACCGTCGCGTCGACCTCCACGGCCTTCTTCAGGAGCACCTGCGCCGCGTCCACCGGCTGCTGGGCGAGGATCACCGTGGCGTCCTGCTTGATGATGCCGGCCTTCTCCGCGGCGATCTCGCCCGGCGTGTTGCCCAGGCGGTCGGTGTGGTCCAGGTCGATGGGGGTGACGACGGCGACGGAGCCGTCGATGACGTTCGTCGCGTCCCAGCTGCCGCCCATGCCGACCTCGACGACGGCGACGTCCACGGGGGCGTCCGCGAAGGCCGCGTACGCCATGCCGGTGAGCACCTCGAAGAAGGAGAGCCGGTAGTCCTGTTGGGCGTCGACCATCTCCACGTACGGCTTGATGTCGTGGTACGTCTCCACGAAGCGCTCGGCCTCGATGGGGGCGCCGTCCAGGCTGATCCGCTCGGTGATCGACTGGACGTGCGGTGAGGTGTAACGCCCGGTGCGCAGCTCGAAGGCGCTGAACAGGGCCTCGATCATGCGGGCCGTGGACGTCTTGCCGTTCGTCCCGGTGATGTGGATCGAGGGGTACGCGCGCTGGGGCTCGCCCAGGACGTCCATCAGCGCGGAGATCCGGTCGACGGAGGGCTCCAGCTTCGTCTCTCCCCAGCGGCCCGCGAGCTCTGTCTCGACCTCGCGCAGCGCCTTGTCCACCTCCGGGTCGGTGGGGCGCGACGGGATGTCGCCCTGGGGCGGGCCCGCCTGCGTGCGCAGGGTGCGGCTGCCCGCCTCGATCACGGCGAGGTCGGGGTCGCGGTCGGTTTCGGCGCCGACGATCTCGTCGAAACGGTCGTCGCCGGCATCACGGTCGTCGTGGTCGGGGTGGTCGCTGTCAGGCGGGGGGAGGTCACTCACGTACGCCAGTCTACGGACGGGGTGTGACAGCCGCCGTCGGGACCTGCTCCGGCCCGCTCGGGACTTTGGTCCCGTCCGATTCGGGACCTTGGTCCCTCCGATCCGGTCGATGGCCGGGCAAACTTGGCGATCATGGACATAGGTATCGACCTCGGCACAGCGAACACCCTTCTCTACGTACGCGGCCAGGGCATCGTGCTCAACGAGCCGTCCGTGGTCGCCGTCAAGGAGGGCGCGCGCACCGCCCTCGCCGTCGGTACGGAGGCCAAGCAGACGATCGGCCGAACTCCGGGCTCCATCACCGCGATCCGTCCCCTGCGGGGCGGCGTGATCAGCGACTACGAAGCCGCCGAGGAGATGATCCGGCACTTCGTGCGCAAGGCCGTGCCGGGGCGCCGTCCCCGTACGCGGATGGTGATCTGCGTGCCGAGCGGTGTCACGCAGGTCGAGCGCCGGGCCATCGTGCACGCCGCGCAGCGGGCCGGGGCGCGCGCCGTGCATCTGGTGGAGGAGCCGATGGCCGCGGCGATCGGGGCGGGGCTTCCGGTGGCGGAGGCGCGGGGCTCGATGGTGGTCGACATCGGGGGCGGCACGACCGAGGTCGCGGTGATCTCGCTCGGCGGGATCGTCACGGCGCAGTCGCTGCGGGTGGGCGGGGACCGCTTCGACGAGGCGATCACGAACTTCGTCCGCAAGGAGCACGGGCTGCTCATCGGCGAGCGGACCGCCGAGGACATCAAGGTCGCGGTCGGCTCGGCGTGGCCGGTTCCGGGGGACGACGCGCTGGAGTCCCGTACGTTCACCGTGCGGGGCCGGGAGAAGGTGCGGGGCCTGCCGAAGACGGTGGACCTGACGGTGCGTGAGGTGCGGGCGGCGCTCGACGAGCCGGTGGAGGCGGTGATCGCCGCGGTGCGGGCGACCCTGGAGGAGTGCCCGCCGGAGCTGTCCGGCGACGTGATGGAACACGGCATCATCCTGACCGGCGGCGGCGCGCTCCTGCCGGGCCTCGACCTGCGCATGGCGTCGGCGACGGGCATCCCGGTCTTCGTGGCGGACGACCCGCTGGACAGCGTGGCACTGGGCTGCGGGAAGTGCGTGGAGGACTTCGACGGGCTGGAGCGGGTGATGACGGCGGCGTAGGGCGCGGGCGGGAAGGCCTGTTCACGCAGGGTCGGATGCGGGGTGATCGGGTGGGTGGGCGGGAAAGCTTGTTCGTTCAGAGGGCCCCGGGGCCACGACCCGCCTCAGGCCAAGTCCCCCGCGGGCAGCGTCGCGAGGACCGCGTAGAGCCCCCCGCAGGGGCCCGCCGAGAAGGTGCCACCCATCGTGTGGACCCGCTCGGCCATCCCGGCGGTACCGGTCCCGGCGGAGACGGGCGAGGAGGAAGGCCCGGCTCCGGGCAACGCATTGCGCACGCTGACCCGCAGGCACCCGCCGGCAACCCGTACCCGCACATCCACCCGCTCCCCCGGCGCATGCTTCGCCGCGTTCGTCAGGCACTCCTGCACCACCCGGTGCACGGCGGCCTGCCGGATGGGCGAAAGCCGGTACGCGGCCCCGTCGATCAGGAGATCGACCGGCGTCCCCGCCCGCTCACTGCGCTCGGCGAGCCCGGGAAGCGCGTCGAGCCCCGGGGTGGGCGCACCGTCCACACCGCGCCGCACGATGATCTCGTTCAGCATGCGGTGGGCCGAGCGCGCCGTCTCCGACAACTCCTCGAACCCGTCCTCGAAGTCACCGCCCGTGGCCGCCCGCCGCGCGAGCACCTGCGAGCGCACGCTCAGCAGCGTCAGCTCGCGGCCCACGAAGTCGTGGACGTCCCGCGCGATACGGGAGCGCTCCTGCTGGACCGCGTGCAGCGCGGCCGTCTCGGCCCGCTGCGCCTGGAGCGCGCGCACCAGGTCCTGGCGGTTGGCCGCGACGCCGACCCCCGCGGCGAGCACGCCGATCGGCACGACCAGGCCGAGGAAGGAGCCCAGGGTGTCCCCGCGGTGCACCGGCCAGCCGGGGAGGGTGAACATCACGTACGCGAAAGCCACGTACCCGATCACGCCGAACGTGCCGGCGAGCCGCCCGCGGTACCGGCCCAGGGAGTACAGCGCGAACTGCGCGAGGGTCAGTTCGTGCAGCCAGCCGATGAGCACGAGAGCCACCGCGTACGTCACCCAGGGCGCACCGCGGCGCACCAGCAGGGACGCGGCGCCGCAGGTGAGGACCAGGGCCGCGAGGGGGCCGTTGAGGGCGTTGTCCGCCTCGGCCAGGCCGGGGATGTCCAGGCTCATCAGGGCCAGGCAGCTGCCCGCGGTGAGCGCGTCGAGGACCCGGGGCGCACGCGTCCAGCGCCCGGCCAGACGGCGGCCCGTGGCCGTCGCCCCGCGGATCGCCTGGGCGACGGGCTGGTCGTGCATGCCCTCCATCATCCAAGGTCTTTCTGCCCGAATCATCAGACTTATGACCTTTATTTCGTGAAGTGTGACACGTCGGCATCACTCGGCGTGGCGGTCCCGGAAACCCCGCCACCGGGGGTCAAATCAGACCATGTGGTATGCCCAGAATCCCGGCCGACGGACCCGCCAACTGCTCGGCGACGGCGCGGTCCTGCTCTGGACCGCGCTGTGGACCGCCGCCGCCGTCGTCGCCTACCGGCTGGCCTGTCTGCTCACCCGCCCCGCGCCTCAGACTCCGGCCCCGCCCATCGGCGACCCCTCGCGCCTGCCCCTGGTCGGTGATCGCGTCGACTCCGCGCTGCGCATCGCCGCGGACGTCGCCGGAGCCGGGGACCCGGTGACCGTACGCGCGGCGGTGATCGTGGGCGCCGTCGTCGTCTTCCTGGTGCCCGTGGGTCTGGTGCTGAACAGCTGGCTCCCGCGCCGCCTGCGCTGGATCCGGCAGGCCGCGGCCGCGCACGAGCTCGCCGCGAGCGACGACGGCCGTGAACTGCTCGCCCTGCGCGCCCTGCTGCGTCCCCTCGACGAGGTCGCGCGGACCGCGAACGAACTCCCCGACGCCACCGCGGGCAGCCTCGCCGAGGGCTGGCGCGGCGGCGATCCCGGCGTCATCGACGCGCTCGCCGAGGCGGAGCTGGTGCGCCTCGGGCTGCACATCCCCGAGAACATCTGCGAGGACATCTCCGGCAACGGGACAGGGCTCACGGAACCGTACGGTCCCATGAGCCCTGTCTCCACCGCGTGAGACGTCACGCGACTGATCGCGTGACGATCGCGTGACTAGCCCTGCGGCAGCCCGTCCAGCTGGGCCTGCAGGCGGGCGATGTCGGCGTCCGCCTTGGTGAGGCGGCCACGGATCTTGTCGACCACGTTGTCCGGCGCCTTCGCCAGGAACGCCTCGTTGCCCAGCTTCGCCGTGGCCTGCGCCTTCTCCTTCTCGGCGGCGGCGAGGTCCTTGGCGAGGCGCTTGCGCTCCGCCGCGACGTCGATCGTGCCGGACAGGTCGAGCGCGACCGTGGCGCCCGAGACCGGCAGCGTGGCGGTGGCCGCGAAGCCCTCGCCCTCCGGCTGGAGCCGCAGGAGCTGACGGATGGCCGCCTCGTGCGGGGCGAGCGCCGTGCCGTCCAGGGAGAGGCGGGCCGGGACCTTCTGGCCCGGCTGCAGCCCCTGGTCGGCGCGGAAGCGGCGGACCTCGGTGATGACCTGCTGGAGCGTCTCGATCTCCTGCTCGGCACCGGCGTCACGGAAGCCACTGTCCTTGGGCCACTCGGCGATCACGAGGGACTCGCGGCCGGTGAGGGTCGTCCAGAGCGTCTCCGTGACGAACGGGACGATCGGGTGAAGCAGGCGAAGCGTCACGTCGAGGACCTCGCCCAGGACGCGTCCGGACACCTTCGCCGCGTCGCCGCCGCCCATGAAGGTCGTCTTGGACAGCTCGACGTACCAGTCGAAGACCTCGTCCCACGCGAAGTGGAAGAGGGCGTCCGACAGCTTGGCGAACTGGTAGTCGTCGTAGAACGCGTCGACCTCGGCGACCGTCGCGTTCAGCCGGGACAGGATCCAGCGGTCCGTCGCCGAGAGCTGCTCCACGGGCGGCAGTTCGCCCTCGATCGTGGCGCCGTTCATCAGCGCGAAGCGCGTGGCGTTCCAGATCTTGTTGGCAAAGTTGCGCGAGCCCTGGACCCAGTCCTCGCCGATCGGCACGTCGACGCCGGGGTTGGCGCCGCGGGCCAGCGTGAAGCGGACGGCGTCCGAGCCGTACTTGTCCATCCAGTCGAGCGGGTTGACCGCGTTGCCGAAGGACTTCGACATCTTCTTGCCGAACTGGTCGCGGACCATGCCGTGCAGCACGATCGTGTGGAACGGCGGGGTGCCGTCCATCGCGTACAGACCGAACATCATCATCCGGGCGACCCAGAAGAAGAGGATGTCGTAGCCGGTGACCAGGACGGAGTTCGGGTAGAACTTCGCGAGGCTGTCGGTCTCCTCGGGCCAGCCGAGCGTGGAGAACGGCCACAGGCCGGACGAGAACCACGTGTCGAGGACGTCGGAGTCCTGGGTCCAGCCCTCGCCCGTGGGCACCTCGTCGTCGGGCCCGACGCAGAGAACCTCGCCCTCCGGGCCGTACCAGACCGGGATGCGGTGGCCCCACCACAGCTGGCGCGAGATGCACCAGTCGTGGAGGTTGTCGACCCAGTCGAAGTAGCGCTTCTCCATCTCCTGCGGGTGGATCTTGACCTTGCCGTCGCGGACCGCGTCACCGGCGGCCTTGGCGAGCGGGCCGACCTTGACCCACCACTGCATCGACAGACGCGGCTCGATGGTGGTCTTGCAGCGCGAGCAGTGGCCGACCGAGTGGGTGTACGGGCGCTTCTCGGCGACGATGCGGCCCTCGGCGCGCAGGGCGCCGACGATGGCGGAGCGGGCCTCGAGCCGGTCCAGGCCCTGGAAGGGCCCGGGGACGGTGATGACGGCGTGCTCGTCCATGACCGCGATGTTCGGCAGGTCGTGGCGCTGACCGATCTCGAAGTCGTTCGGGTCGTGCGCCGGGGTCACCTTGACGGCGCCGGTGCCGAACTCGGGGTCGACGTGCTCGTCGGCGACGACGGGGATCGTGCGGTCGGTCAGCGGCAGCTTGATCTGCTTGCCGACCAGGTGCTTGTACCGCTCGTCCTCGGGGTGGACCGCGACGGCGGTGTCACCGAGCATCGTCTCGGCACGGGTGGTGGCGACGACGATGGTCTCGTCACCCTCCCCGTACTTCATCGACACCAGCTCGCCGTCGTCGTCCTGGTACTCGACCTCGATGTCGGAGATCGCCGTCAGACAGCGCGGGCACCAGTTGATGATGCGCTCGGCGCGGTAGATCAGCTCGTCGTCGTAGAGCTTCTTGAAGATGGTCTGGACGGACTGGGAGAGGCCCTCGTCCATCGTGAACCGCTCGCGGTCCCAGTCGACGCCGTCGCCGAGGCGGCGCATCTGCCCGGAGATCTGGCCGCCGGACTCGCCCTTCCACTTCCAGACGCGCTCGATGAACTCCTCGCGCCCCAGGTCGTGGCGGGACTTGCCCTCCTTGGCGAGCTCGCGCTCCACGACGTTCTGCGTGGCGATGCCGGCGTGGTCCATGCCCGGCTGCCACAGCGTCTCGAAGCCCTGCATGCGCTTGCGGCGCGTGAGGGCGTCGATGAGCGTGTGCTCGAAGGCGTGCCCGAGGTGCAGGGAGCCGGTGACGTTCGGTGGCGGGATGACGACGGTGTACGGGGGCTTCTCACTGCTCGCATCGGCGGAGAAGTAGCCGCGTTCTACCCAGCGCTCGTACAGCGTCCCCTCTACCTCGGCCGGCGCGTACTGGGTCGGCAGTTCGGAGGTGGGCGCTGAATTCTGCTGCTGAGTGTTCTCGGTCACCGGGTCAGTTTAGAGGTGTCACAGACCCGTCCCGAAACCGGATTCTTGAGTAACGGTTGCGGCCGTGCGCCCCATGGGGCTTCGCCTTCGGTCAGGATGTCGGCATCACATAAGCGTTCGGAGGGGAACCCACGCGATGAGCTACAACCAGCCTGGCCCGTACGGCGGGCAGCAGCCCCAGCAGCCCGGTCCTTACGGGCAGCAGCCGGGCCAGCCTGGGCCCTACGGCCAGCAGCCGCAGGCTCCCCAGCCCGGCTACGGCTACCCCCAGCAGCCGCCCCAGGGCGTCCCCCCGCAGCAGGGCGGCTACAGCCAGCCCCAGCAGCCGGGGCCGTACGACCAGAACCAGCCGGGCGGCCCGTACGGGCAGGTCCCGCCGCCTCCGCCCGCGGGTGGCGGCAACGGCAAGAAGACCGGGATCATCATCGGCGCGGTCGTCGCGCTCGTCGCCATCGGCGGCGGCGTGTGGTGGTTCACGGCGGGCAAGGACGACAGCTCGTCGGCGGGGAACTCCGCGGTCGCGGACGACGGCGCGCACAAGCTGGTCACGCCCGAGACGGTGCTCTCCGAGTACAAGAAGAAGGCCGGGCCCAGCGACGGCTTCGACGACGAGGACATGAAGGAAGCCGAGAAGGACGGCGTCAAGAACGGTACGCCCGTGGACGCGGAGTACCAGTCGGGCGACAAGAGCAACCCGCTGGCGCAGAAGATGATCAAGTTCATGGGCGTCTACGGAGAGATCGACAACCCGTCCAAGGTGGTCGACGGGATGTTCGCCAAGATGAAGAAGGAGTCGGTGAACGAGGCCACCGACACGGGCAAACTGATCGGCAGCCCCAAGAGCTTCAACGGCGACGGCGCGGTCCTCAAGTGCCAGGAGACGGAGATCAAGGGCGGCGGCTCCGGCCCCAAGTCGATCCGCATGCCGGTCTGCATCTGGGGCGACAACAGCACGCTCGGCGTCGTGATCCCGGTCGACATGGCGTCCGCCATGACCGGCAAGAGCGCCTCGCTCGAGGACGCCGCGGACACCACGTCCAAGCTCCGCAAGGAAGTACGCGTCAAGTCGTGACGCCCTGACGGCGCCTCTTCGCGCACAGCAGCCCCGGTCACTTCGGCCGGGGCTGCTTCCGTCAGGATGTCGGCATCACATCAGCACACTCACGGGGGAACCCACGTCATGAGCTACAACCAGCCAGGCCCGTACGGCGGCCAGCCGCCCCAGCAGCCCGGTCCCTACGGCCAGCAGCCGCAGGCACCCCAGCCCGGCTACGGCTACCCCCCGCAGGCCCCGCAGGGCGTGCCCGGACAGCAGCCGGGACCGTACGGCCAGCCGCAGGCCCCCTACGGGCAGCAGCCGCAGGCTCCCTACGGGCAGGTCCCGCCGCCTCCGCCCCAGGGCGGCGGCAAGAAGACCGGCATCATCATCGCCGCCGTGGTCGCGGTCGTGGCGGTCGCCGTGGGTGGCTACTTCGTTCTCGCGGGCGGTGACGACAAGGACGGCGGCAAGAAGGGCGGTTCCTCGTCGGTGGCGGGCGGCGGCGCGGCCGACGGCGGCATCAAGGACGACGGGCCGCACAAGCTGATCACGCCGGCCACGGTGCTCACCGAGTACAAGCTGGAGAAGGACGCCGGCAGCGAGAGCGGCATGACCTCCTCCGACGTCAAGGAGGCCGAGAAGCACGGCGTGAAGAACGCCAAGGACGTCGCGGGCCAGTACCAGTCGGGGACCGAGGACAACCCGCTGTCGCAGAAGATCCTCCAGTTCAACGGCGTCTACGGCGACATAGCCGAACCGGAGGACGTCGTCGACGCGATGTTCGGCGAGGCGGAGAAGAACGCCCAGGAGGGCAGCAGCGGCACCGGTGGCCAGAAGATGACGCTGGTCGGCAGCCCCAAGTCGTACAGCCCCGCCGGGCTGGACGGAGCGGTCCTGAAGTGCCAGGAGATGAAGCTCGACTTCGGCTCCTCCTCCACGGCGGGCGCCAGCCAGGGCCCGAGCGAGATGTCGATGGCCACCTGCATCTGGGGCGACCACAGCACCCTCGGCATCGTGATCACCACGGACGTGGCGAACGCGATGGGCGGCAAGAGCGCCGACCTTGACGAGGCCGCGGAGACGTCGGCCAAGCTGCGCAAGGAAGTTCGCGTCAAGCTCTGACGCCGGAGGGGGATCCACACACATGAGTTACAACCAGCCGGGCCCGTACGGCGCGCAGCCGCCGCAGCAGCCCGGCCCCTATGGCCAGCAGCCGCCCGCGCCGCAGCCCGGGTACGGCTACCCGCAGCAGCCCGGATACGGCTATCCGCAGCAGCCGCAGGCTCCTTACGGGCAGGTTCCGCCGCCTCCGCCGCAGGGCGGTGGTGGCAAGAAGGCCGGGATCATCGTCGCCGCGGTCGTGGCGGTCGCCGCGGTCGGTGCCGGTGTCTGGTGGTTCACCGCGGGCAAGGACGGCGGTTCCGTCGCCGACGACGGCAAGACGTACAAGCTGACGACGCCCGCGTCCGTCCTCGGCGGCGAGTACAAGAAGGCCGACTCCGGCGGCGGTGGCGGCATGTCCTCCAGCGACCTCAAGGAGCTGGAGCAGCAGGGCGTCAGCGACCCCAAGGACGTCTTCGCCGCGTACAACTACGGCGAGGGCTCGGCCATGAAGTCCCTCAACTACTCCGGCGTGTACGGCGAGATCGACGACCCGGAGAAGGTCGTCGACGCCATGTTCGCCGAGATGGAGAAGAAGTCCACCGAGGAGCCCGGGAGCATCCAGCTCATCGGCAGCCCCGAGGAGTTCACCCCGGACGGCTTCGAGAACGGCGTCATGAAGTGCCAGCAGGCCGAGTTCAAGATGGGTGAGACCGGCGCCGGCGACGAGGGCGTCCCGAACAGCTTCAAGACGCCGATGTGCGTCTGGGGCGACCACAGCACGGTGGCGTACGCGGCCTACTCCGATGTCGCGGCGACCGCCGGCGGCGCGGACATCAAGCTGGAGAACGTCGCCAGCCTGGTGACCAATCTCCGCGACGACGTGCGCGTCGAGGTCAAGTAGGCGGCAGGCCGAGCGAAAAGGGGCGCCCGGCGATCGAATCGCCGGGCGCCCCTCTCGTGCGAGCCCGAAAGCTACGCGGACTTCTGCTCGCCCGTGCCCGGGCCCCGCGCGTCACGCGGCACCAGGGTCGGGTTCACGTTCGAGTGGACGACGTCCGCCGTGATGACCACGCGGGCCACGTCCTTGCGGGACGGGACCTCGTACATCACCGACTGGAGGACTTCCTCCATGATGGCGCGCAGGCCACGCGCGCCGGTCTGGCGCAGGATCGCCTGGTCGGCGATGGCCTCGAGAGCCTCACGCTCGAAGTCCAGCTCCACGCCGTCGAGTTCGAAGAGGCGCTGGTACTGCTTGACGAGCGCGTTGCGCGGCTCCACCAGGATCTGGAGCAGGGCCTCGCGGTCCAGGTTGTGGACCGAGGTGATCACGGGGAGGCGGCCGATGAACTCCGGGATCATCCCGAACTTCACCAGGTCCTCCGGCATGATGTCCTCGAACCGGTCCTTCTCCTGGAGCTCGCGCTTGGAGTGGATCGTGGCGCCGAAGCCGATGCCCTTCGCGCCCGCCCGCGACTCGATGATCTTCTCGAGGCCGGCGAAAGCGCCGCCCACGATGAAGAGCACGTTCGTCGTGTCGATCTGGATGAACTCCTGGTGCGGGTGCTTGCGGCCGCCCTGCGGCGGGACGGAGGCCGTGGTGCCCTCCAGGATCTTCAGCAGGGCCTGCTGGACGCCTTCTCCCGAGACATCGCGCGTGATCGAGGGGTTCTCGCTCTTGCGGGCGACCTTGTCGATCTCGTCGATGTAGATGATGCCCGTCTCGGCCTTCTTGACGTCGTAGTCAGCGGCCTGGATGAGCTTCAGGAGGATGTTCTCGACGTCCTCGCCGACATAGCCCGCCTCCGTGAGCGCCGTCGCGTCAGCGATGGCGAACGGGACGTTCAGCATGCGCGCGAGCGTCTGCGCGAGCAGCGTCTTGCCGGAGCCGGTCGGGCCGAGCAGCAGGATGTTGGACTTGGCGAGTTCGATCGCGTCGTCACGGCCCTGCGCGCCGCCGGTCTCACCGGCCTGGACCCGCTTGTAGTGGTTGTAGACCGCCACCGAGAGGGCTTTCTTCGCGGGCTCCTGGCCCACGACATACCCCTCGAGGAATTCGTAGATCTCGCGAGGCTTGGGGAGTTCCTCCCACCGCACCTCGCTCGTCTCCGCGAGCTCTTCCTCGATGATCTCGTTGCAGAGGTCGATGCACTCATCGCAGATGTACACACCGGGACCTGCGATGAGCTTCTTGACCTGCTTCTGACTCTTCCCGCAGAACGAGCACTTGAGCAGATCGCCGCCGTCACCGATGCGTGCCACGAGGTGCTTCCCCTTCGCCTGGGAGACGCCACGTTCAGCGACTCCTGGTGCCTCTATCTGACGGTACCTTGCCCGGCCCCCCGTTCGGGCCCCCCTCGGCACGGTTCACTTTGACGTGGACCGTGCCGAGGAACGGCAGATGCTACAGCGCTGCGTCAGACGACCGAGGAGTTGTTCATCTTCCGGGTGGAGATGATCTGGTCGACCAGGCCGTACGCCAGCGCGTCCTCGGCAGTGAGGATCTTGTCGCGCTCGATGTCGTCGCGGATCTTCTCGATCGGCGTCGTGGAGTGCTTGGCCAGCATCTCCTCCAGCTGCGAGCGCATCCGGAGGATCTCGTTCGCGGCGATCTCCAGGTCGGAGACCTGACCGCGGCCCGTCTCGCTGTAGGGCTGGTGGATCAGGACGCGGGCGTTCGGCAGCGCCATGCGCTTGCCCGGCGTACCGGCCGCGAGGAGCACGGCGGCGGCGGACGCGGCCTGGCCCATGCAGACCGTCTGCACGTCGGGCTTCACGAACTGCATCGTGTCGTAGATGGCCGTGAGCGCCGTGAAGGAGCCGCCGGGGCTGTTGATGTAGATCGAGATGTCACGGTCCGGGTCCATCGACTCCAGGCACAGGAGCTGCGCCATGACGTCGTTGGCGGACGCGTCGTCGATCTGCACGCCGAGGAAGATCACGCGCTCCTCGAAGAGCTTCGCGTACGGGTCGTACTCACGCACGCCCTGCGAGGTGCGCTCGACGAAGCGCGGGATGACGTAGCGGGACTCGGCGCTCGGGCCGGTGTACTCGGCCTGGGCGCCCTCGTAGAGGCCGCTGCCGGGGAAGTTCTTCATCTCTGTAGGTCTCCTGAGGAGCGTGGGCTCGGTCGGCTTCGGAAGGGCTGAGCGGTGAGGCTCAGGCTCCGGTGCCGCCGCCGCCCGGCATGCTGGCCGCGTTGGGCATGATGTCGTCGATGAGGCCGTACTCCTTGGCCTCCTGCGGGTCGAACCAGCGGTCGCGGTCCGAGTCGCGGGTGACCTGCTCGACGGTCTGACCCGTGTGGAACGCGGTGAGGTCCGCCATCTTCTTCTTGGTGAGAAGCAGCCGCTCGGCGTGGATCTTGATGTCCGACGCGGAGCCCGCGAGACCGGCGGAGGGCTGGTGGATCAGGATCTCGGCGTTCGGCAGCGCGAAGCGCTTGCCGGGGGTGCCGGCGCTGAGCAGGAACTGGCCCATCGAGGCCGCCATGCCCATCGCGATCGTCACCACGTCGTTCTGGATGTACTGCATGGTGTCGTAGATCGCCATGCCGGCCGTGATGGATCCACCGGGGCTGTTGATGTAAAGGAAGATGTCCTTGTCCGGCTCTGCGGCAAGGAGCAGCAACTGCGCTGTGATCTTGTTGGCGATGTCGTCGTCCACGGCCTGGCCGAGGAAGATGATCCGCTCGCCGAGCAGCCGGTTGTAGACCTGGTCGCCGAGGCCACCACCGATGGAGGGGTCGCCGGCGGCGGAGGGCATCAGATTCGTCACGTATCCACCTGCTCGTCTTACGACGGCGCCGGGCCGTCTCACGTCTTCTTCTGAGGCTAGGGACCCCGCGTGCTCGCCGCTCCGGGGCGGCTTCGGGGACTCCCCTGCCCTCGTATTCATGGACCCTAACGCTCAGCCCCGTCCGGGGAATCCCGCAGAGGCCACTGTTCGCTGTGAGCGCAGGTAGCACACCGCCGGGTGAGGGGCGCCCCGTCGGGGGCGCGGGGTGGTTGCTCGCGCAGTTCCCCGCGCCCCTAAAGGCGCAGGGCCCCAGGGACTCGCGTCCCTGGGGCCCTGCGTACGTGCGTCAGAGCGAAGCTCAGGCTTCGGCCTTCTCCTCGGCGGCGTCAGCCGACTCCGTGGCTTCGACCGTCTCGGCGGTCTCGTCCTCGTCGTCGAGGTCCACGACCTCGCCGTTCGTGTCCTTGACCGTCGCGGCCTCCACGACGACCGCGAGGGCCTTGCCGCGGGCGACCTCGCCGACCAGCATCGGGACCTGGCCGCCTTCGACGACGGCCTGGGCGAACTGGTCGGGGGACATGCCGGAGGACTGCGCGCGACGCATGAGGTGCTCGGTGAGCTCCTCCTGGTTCACGTTCAGCTTCTCCTTGTTGACGAGCTCGTCGAGGACGAACTGCGTCTTGATGCCCTTCTCGGCCTGCTCCTTGGTCTCGGCGTCGAACTCTTCCTCGGTCTTGCCCTGGATCTCCAGGTACTTCGCGAGGTCGAGGCCCATCTGGCCGAGCTGGTGGTTCACCAGGTTGTGCTTGCGGGTCTCGATCTCGTCCGCGAGGAGCTTCTCGGGGACGGGGACCTCGACCAGCTCGAGCAGCTTCTCCAGGACGCGCTCCTGGGCCTGCGTCGCCTGGTCGTACTGCTTCATGTTCTCGAGGCGCTTGCGGCTGTCCGCCTTGACCTCGTCGAGGGTGTCGAACTCCGACGCGAGCTGCGCGAAGTCGTCGTCGAGCTCGGGCAGCTCACGGGCGGCGACCTGGGTGACCTTGACGGTCACCTCGGACTCCTTGCCCGCGGCGGAGCCGCCCTTGAGCTCGGAGGTGAAGGTGGCCTCGCCACCGGCCTCCAGGCCCTTCACGGCGTCGTCGATGCCCTCGAGGAGCTCGCCGGAGCCGATCGTGTAGGAGACGCCGGACGCGACGCCGTCCTCCAGGACCTCACCGTCGACCTTGGCCTCCAGGTCGATCGTCACGACGTCGCCGTCCTCGGCGGCACGCTCGACCGGCGAGGTGGACGCGAAGCGCTCACGGAGCTCCTCGACGGCCTTCTCGACGTCCTCGTCGCTGACCTCGACCGCGTCGACCTCGACCTCGATGCCGGAGTAGTCCGGGATCTCGATCGCGGGACGGATGTCGACCTCAGCGGTGAAGTTGAGGGTCTCGTTGTCCTTCAGCTCGGTGATGTCCACCTCGGGCTGGCCCAGGACGTTGAGCTCGGCCTCGTTCACGGCCTCGGTGTAGAACTTCGGGAGCGCGTCGTTGACGGCCTCTTCGAGGACTGCGCCGCGCCCGAACCGCTGGTCGATGACTCGGGCCGGGATCTTGCCCTTACGGAAGCCCTTCACCGTGACCTGCTGGTTGATCTTCTTGTAGGCCGCGTCGAGGCTGTCCTTGAGCTCCTCGAAGGGCACCTCAACAGTGAGCCGAACCCGGGTCGGGTTCAGGGTCTCCACGGCGCTCTTCACGGTTCGGTCTCCTTGGGGCTGACTTCTTGGGATTGAGCCCGGCTCAGAGACACACGGGCACACAGCTTGCATAGTAACGGCAAGCGGGAGCCGACCCACAATGCGATCTTGCGAGGGAGATCCTGGAAGAGATCCTGCTGGTCGGGGTGGCGGGATTTGAACCCACGGCCTTCCGCTCCCAAAGCGGACGCGCTACCAAGCTGCGCCACACCCCGTCGGTGCGACACGTAGGGTACATGCACCCAGGCAGTGCGGCGCCCGCTTAATCGCGAGTACGTACGGGGTGTGCGGGGAGGGCGTCCGACCCGCTACGATGCTTGCCGTGCCGCGGTCGCTGACCAGCAGTGTCCTCGACGGGCGGCGCGAGCTGTGCGGGTGTAGCTCAATGGTAGAGCCCTAGTCTTCCAAACTAGCTACGCGGGTTCGATTCCCGTCACCCGCTCTGTGGCCTCAGGCCCGGTTCCCCGGAACCGGGCCTGAGGCTTTTTTGTGCACCTGCACAGCGCTCACACGGCGCTCACGGGCAGCGCGGAGCGCCGCCCGTCCCGGGCCGCCCTCAGAAGCTGATCGAGTTGATGGTCTCGGCCACCTCATTGAGGAAGCGATTTATGGAGGGGGCCATTCCGGTTGAGGCGAGGAAGAACCCGAAGAGCACCGCGACGATCGCGGGCCCCGCTTTGATCGATCCACCGCGGATCAGCACGATGAGGATGATCGCCAACAGCAACACCACTGACAGCGAAATGGCCACACTGATCACACCCTAGGTCGGTCTCTCCCCGGCCCGGGGGGTACGACCCCGCACACCCCCGCCAGGACCATCGTGCCACCAACAGGCCATCCGTATGCGGCCGGTGACACATCGTCGGCCAGGGCCACACACGTCCGGCGCGGGTCCGGCACACGGGGATGCCCTTGGGGCGCATGAACACCGCACCTCCGCACGGCAATTCGAAGGCCGCGCACGGCCACTAATTCGGCTTGATCGTTTCCATCGCCACACAACTCGTTCGCCAGAAATTCGAATTGTTGCCGGACCCACACCACCGACTCCACAAAGGCCCAATCAATCGGACATTTCACCAGAGTCGCCTGCGGGCGTTATGCGGCGTTTAAGGGGGATGAGTGGTGACGTACTGGGCATACGACCCGATGTAACTAGGGATGACAGGAGGTGAATCTCCATGTCAACTCCGATGATTTCTGGGTACCCGGACCCCAATACCCCTGATCCGTCTGTGACTGAGAAGACAGCCGAGTTGGGGGTTTTACGAATACACACAAGCGACGCTAGGGTGCCTCAGATGTTCCACGCTGCCACCATCCCCGCAGGCGCAGTGCGGTCCAGGTTCGTCCCACCGAGCTCATGGTGGGAGGGCCTGTGACGAACTCGGTTCAACCGCACGGCCGCCACCGGGCGCCGCTCCCCCCGGCACATGTGCCCGCGGACGGAGTACCCGGCCCCCGCGCCCCCCAGTCCACGATGGCCGCGACCGTTTCCCACGCCCCGGCCGGCACCACCGCTCGACCCGGTTCCCCGGGCCTCTCCGGCTCCACGGGCCACCCCGGTTCCACGGGCAGACCCTCCCCCACGGGTCAACCCGCCAAGCAGCGCGACGCGTTCTTCGACAACGCCAAGTACCTGGCGATCGTCCTGGTCGCGATGGCGCACGCCTGGGAGCCGCTGACGGACGGCAGCCGCGCCGCTGAGGCGCTGTACATGACCGTCTACACCTTCCACATGCCGGCGTTCATCCTCATCTCCGGTTATTTCTCACGCAGCTTCGACATGCGGCCCGACCGGCTCAAGCGCCTGGTGACCGGCGTCGCCGTGCCGTACGTCCTCTTCGAGGTCGCGTACACCTTCTTCAAGCGCTACGCGGACGACGACCCGACGCAGCCGATCAGCCTGCTCGACCCCTGGTACCTCACCTGGTTCCTGGTCGCGCTCTTCGTCTGGCGTCTGACGACCCCGCTGTGGAAGCTGGTCCGTTGGCCGCTGCCGCTCGCGCTCGCCATCGCGGTTCTCGCCACGATCTCCCCGGACATCGGCGACGACCTGGACCTGCAGCGCGTGCTGCAGTTCCTGCCCTTCTTCGTGCTCGGCCTGTTCATGAAGCCCGAGTACTTCCAGCTGGTGCGGCGCCGCGAGGTGCGGCTCCTCTCCATCCCGATCTTCGCGAGCGCGCTGCTCCTCGCGTACTGGGCCGGTCCGCGGATGACGTCGGCCTGGTTCTACCGCCGGGACAGCGCGCAGGAGTTGGGCGCTCCGTGGTGGGCCGGTGTCGTGATGACGCTGGCGCTCTTCGGCTGCTCCGCCATCCTGACCGCGTGCTTCTTCGCGTGGGTTCCGCGCCGGAAGATGTGGTTCACGGTGCTCGGCGCCGGCACGCTGTACGGCTACCTGCTGCACGGCTTCCTCGCCAAGGGCTCGCGTTTCTGGGGCTGGTTCGAGAACTACGACTGGATGCACACGCCGGTCGGACAGGTGATCGTGTCGCTGGTGGCCGCGGCGGTGGTGACGCTTCTCTGTACGCCTCCGGTGCAGCGGATGTTCCGCTTCGCCATGGAGCCGAAGATGGAGTGGGCGTTCAAGCGGGACGCTGCCGCGTTGGCCCGGGAGCGGGCCAAGGCTTCCTCCTAACTCTGCGCCTGCCGAATGCCCAGTAGGGCGCGCATATTGGCGTACTTGGCCGTGAGGCGGGTGCGTGTCGGCCCGTCTAGCTCTGCTAGGCGGGCCGGATCTGCGTTGTGGGCCAGGTCCGCTTCCTTGACCAGGCGGGCGCCGGGGGTTTCGAGGATGCGGGTGGCGTAGGTGGCGGGGGGTTCGTCCGCCCTCTTGGTGAGGGCTCGCACGATGTCCTTCGTACGGGGTGTGAGGGGGGCGTCCTTGAGCCACTCCTCGGTGAGGGCGTTGTCCTCGATGGCGTCGTGGAGCCAGGCCGCGGCGATTTGTTCTGGTGAGCCGCCTCGGGCGCGGACTCCGTCCGCCACGGCTTGCAGGTGCTCTGTGTAGGGGCGGCCCGCTTTGTCTTTTTGGGTGGCGTGGGCTCGGCGGGCGAGGGCTTCCACTTCGGGGAGGGACAGGAGGGGGCTGGGGGGCATGGGGAGATCTTCCCCAACCCCGCCCCTTCCCGAAAACCGTGCCTGCGCCCCGGGCCTACCTGGGGCTCCGCCCCAGACCCCGCTCCTCAATCGCCGGAGGGGCTGAATCTTTCAGCCCCTCCGGCGATTGAGGAGGCTCTCGCGCAGCGAGTCAGGACTTCGTCCTCAACGCCGCCCTCGCCGGCAAGGCCGTAGCCGTCAGGCCCAAGGCCAGGGTTGCTGCCACGAAGGAGCCGTACACCAGCGGGGGAATGTACGGGGGCTCCCCCGTCAGGCCGTTCATCATGGGGATCAGCGTGGCCAGCGCGATCGCTGAGCCGATCACGATGCCCGCGCCGGCGACCAGGAGCGCCTCCCACCGCACCATCAGCATCACCTGGCGCCGCGTGGAGCCGATCAGGCGCAGCGTGCCGAGTTCGCGGCGGCGGTCGAGGACCGTCATCACCAGGGTGTTGACCGCGGCGATGGCCGCGAAGCCGCCCAGTACCGCGGCCATCACGGTGTTCGCCCAGGCGTTGACCGCGCGGTCGGTGGACTGTGCGGTGGCGTAGTCGTCGCGGTCCTGGAGGGTGCCGAGGGCGGTGAGGGCCTGCGGGGCCTCGCCCTTGGTCCAGATCTCCGAGGAGAAGGACGAGGTCAGGTGGGTCTTCAAGTCCGATGCCGGGAAGGTGACTTGAGAGAGGCCGAGGCCTCGGTCGTACGTGGCGACCACCTTCCGTGTCACCTTCGTGCCGTCGGGCATGCGCAGGGCGAGCCGCTCGCCCGTCTTCACGTGCGCGGAGTCCGCAAGCTTCGCGTCGACGGCGATCTCGCCCTTGCCGAGCGAGTTCATCGTGCCCGTCCTGACGCCCAGGTCCTGGACCTCGGCCAGGTCGCGGGGTGAGCCCGTGACGCCCTGCGTCGACGCCGACTCCAGCCAGCGGTCACCGCCCGAGCCGACCGGCACCAGGACGGAGGTCTTGAGGAGGCCCACGGCCGAGGTGACTCCCGGAGCCTTCGCGGCCTTCGTGACCCCGGCCGGGGTCACGCCCGCCCCCGACGCCGTCACGATGTGGTCCGCCGTGATGCCCTCGCGCTGCTGGTCGGCCGCCACCCGGTCCTCGCTGGTGTGCATGAAGACGAGAGTGGACGAGAACGCCATCGCCAGGACGATCGGAGTGATCGCCGAGGCCAGCCGGCGCGCGTTCGTACGGGAGTTGGCCGCGGCGAGCGAGGCGGACGCGCCCGCGCCGCGCAGCGGGAGTCCGAACAGGGCCGCGCAGGCGCGGGCGACCAGCGGGCCGAGCAGGGCCACGGCGAGCATGAACAGCATGACGATGCCGAGCGCCACGTTGGCCGCGTCGTCCCCCGTCAGGGAGGAGGCGATCCCGGCGAGGACGCAGCCGCCGACGGCCGCCGCGATCCCCAGCGGCGTACGGATCCAGCCGAAGCGCAGGCGTTCCACGGAGGACTCGCTCAGGGCCTGGCCTGGCCTGATGCGGGAAGGGCGGCGGGCCGCCAGGTAGCCGGAGACCAGTGCGGTGAGCACGGCGACGCCGACCGCCGTGACGAGCGGGATGAAGGAGAGGGAGAGGTCGAGGGCCTCGGGGATCGCGCCCTTGTCCTTGAGCTGGCCGAACCACCAGCTTGCCAGGGCGATTCCGGGCAGTACGCCGACCGCTCCCGCGAGGGGCGCCACGAGCAGGGCCTCGGTGGCGATGGTGCGGCGGATCTGCCGGGGTGTCGTGCCGATGGCCCGCAGCAGCGCGTACTCGCGGGCGCGCTGGCCGACGGAGAGCGCCACGGTGCCTGCCGCGGTGAACATGGCGACCATCGCCGCGATGCCGCCGAAGGAGCCGCCGAGGCCGGTGAGCATCTCCTTGGCGTAGGCGAGTTCGGAGCCCTCGGCCTCGCTGCGGTCGTCGCCGGTGTGGACGTCGGCCCTGTCACCGATGGCGTGCGCCACCCGGGACTTGAGCGCGGCGTGCGTGACGCCGTCCTTGGGCAGGACGGCGATGGCGTCGATGCGGCCCGGGTGGCCGGAGAGGCGTACGGCGTCGGAGTCGGCGAACCAGGCCGTGGGTGCGCCCTGCTGGCCTCGTACGGTGCCGGAGATCCGGAAGTCGCGCGGCCCGTCGGCCGTGGTGAGCGTGGTGTGCTCGCCGACGGCCGCGCCGGGCGCGGCGAGGACGACCTCGCCGGGGTGCGGGGCGCGGCCCGCGCTCAGCTTCTCGCCGGTGAAGGCCGTGGAGCCCCAGCCGTGCGCGGTGACCCCCTTGCCGCCGGACTGCACCGGGAAGGTGACGTCCGGGACGGCGGTGCGCGCCCCGGGCACCGAACCCGCCTTCCGCACCAGGGAGTCGTCGATCCGGGCCCGGTCGGGCAGGGGCGTGTTCGACTCGGAGCGGCTGTCACCGCTGCCCGTGACGAAGTGGGCCCGCTGGTCGGCGGCCACCACCACGGGGGCGCCCGCGTACCGGGTGGGCGGCACAGACGCGCGTACTCCGGTCTCCAGAAGGATGCCGCAGGCGGACACGATCAGCGCGGCCATCATCAGCGCGACGAACGTGCCCACGAAGGCGGCGGGTTTGAAGCGGACGGCGGCGCGGGCGAGGCCGTTGGGCATGGGGGTTCTCCGGAGTCGTGAAAGGGGCGGGGGCGCGGGGCTAGGCAGCCGCTGTCGCGTACGCCGGGGCCGTGAGCGCCGTCATGCGCGCCGCGATCTGTGCCGCGGAGGCCCGCTCCAGGCGGTCCACGATCACGCCGTCGGCAAGGAACAGCACCCGGTCCGCATAGGCCGCGGCAGCGGGATCGTGGGTGACCATGACGACCGTGGCGCCCATGCCGTCGACGGCCGAGCGGAGCAGGGTGAGGATCTCGGCGGCGGTGGTGGTGTCCAGGGCGCCGGTCGGCTCGTCCGCGAAGATCACGTCCGGGTCCGTGACCAGGGCGCGGGCGATCGCGACGCGCTGCTGCTGGCCGCCGGAGAGCTCGCCGGGGCGGCGCTTGTGCTTGTCGCCGCCGAGGCCCACGCGATGGAGCAGGTCGGCGGCCCTGCGCCGGTCGGGGCGGTGGCCCGCGAGGCGCATCGGCAGCACGACGTTCTGCTCGACGGTGAGCGAGGGCAGCAGGTTGAAGGCCTGGAAGACGAAGCCGAGGCGGGTGCGGCGCAGCGCGGTCAGCTTGTTCTCGCTCATGGAGGTGATCTCCGTGCCGCCCAGGCGGACCATGCCCTCGCTGGGCCGGTCGAGTCCGGCCGCGCACTGCAGGAACGTGGACTTGCCGGAGCCCGAGGGGCCCATGACGGCGGTGAAGCTGCCGCGTTCCAGGGCGAGGTCGATGCCGCTGAGGGCGTGCACGGCGCCGGATCCCCTGCCGTACCTGCGTCGTACGCCGTGCAGTTCCACGGCCCAGTCGGTGCCGCGAGGGGCCTCGCCGGGCATGGGGGGTACCGCCGCACTGCCCTCGTCGGATCGCCTTTTGCGCCGCAGCCCCATGGCCTGGTCCACCTTCCGTCCGTACGTCCTGATCGATACCTCGAACGTACGGATCCGGGGTGCTGTGGACCATGAGGGTCCCCGGCGGACCGGGGGTGGGGAGAACCCCACCTCCGGGCGCCGAAGCCCGTTCCACAAGTCGTTTGGTAAGCTAACTATTGACGCTTTCTTGACGCCCTCTTTGCCATCCGTGTGCGGGGGGTGCGTCGCCGACTACCAGGAGGAACGGGCCCATCGGACACGCAGACACCCTGATAGCCATGGGCGGCGCCTTTCTCGCCGCCGCGGTGCTCGCCCGCGTGGGCGGCCGCATCGGACTCCCCACCATTCCGCTCTTCATCCTGGCCGGGATCCTCCTCGGCCCTCATACTCCCGGCGTGGTCCTGCTCTCCGACCCCCACGACCTGGAGATGCTCTCGGCACTCGGCCTGGTGCTCCTGCTCTTCTACCTGGGCCTCGAGTTCCACATGGACGACCTCAAGTCGGGCGGCCGCAAGATGGCCCTCGCCGGAGGGACGTACCTCGCGCTGAACGTCGGCGCGGGCCTCGGCTTCGGATTCGCCCTCGGCTGGGGCACCTCCGAGGCTCTGGTCCTCGCCGGGGTGCTCGGCATCTCGTCGTCCGCGATCGTCACCAAGGTGCTCGTCGACACCGGACGCCTCGGCAATCCGGAGACCAAGCCGATCCTCGGCATCATCGTCGTCGAGGACATCTTCCTGGCGCTCTACCTGGCGGCCCTTCAGCCCGTCCTGTCCGGCGCCGACAGCCTCGCGGCGGCCGTCATGGACGGCGGCAAGGCGTTCGGCTTCCTGCTCCTTCTCGCCCTCGTGGCGCGCTTCGGCACGAAGGTCGTCGGGCGGCTCATGGACACCCGGGACGACGAGCTGCTCGTCATCTCCTTCCTCGGCGCCGCGGTCTTCGTCGCCGGAGTCTCGGAGTGGTTCGGGGTCGCGGACGCGATCGGCGCGTTCATGGTCGGCCTGATGGTGGGCAGCACGGCGTCCGGCGAGCGCGTCCGCAAGCTGGTGCACCCGCTGCGGGACGCGTTCGGGGCGATCTTCTTCTTCGGCTTCGGCCTCTCCATCGACCCGGGCGACCTGCCCACGGTGCTCTGGCCGGTGCTCGCCGCCGTGGCCGTGACGCTGCTGATGAACGTCCTCGCGGGACTCGGCGCGGCGCGCATCTACGGCTTCGGGGCAGGGCCCGCGGCGAACATCTCCACCACCCTGCTCGCGCGCGGCGAGTTCGCCCTGATCCTGGCGACCATGGCGGCCACCGCGGGCCTCGACGAGCGGCTCTCCCCGTTCATCGCGGGGTACGTGCTGCTGCTCGCGGTGCTCGGACCGCTGGCCGCGGGACGCTCGAAGTGGCTGGCCCGGATCCTGCCGGGCGGGCGCGACCCCGTACGCGAACCGGAACCCGAGCTGTCAGGCGCCCGCTGACGGCTCCCGGCAGATGAGCAGCAGCGCCCGGTCGTCGTTGACGTCCTTGGCGACCGCCTCGATCAGATGCCACGCAGCGCCGTGGAAGCCGCCCGCCACATAGCGGTCGGCTTCCCCGGTGAGGCGGTCGATGCCCTCGCTGATGTCCCGGTCGGAGGTCTCGACGAGGCCGTCCGTGAACAGCATCAGGACGTCGCCGGGGCGCAGGGAGCCCTTCACCGGGTCGAACTGCGCCCCGTCGTACACCCCCAGGAGCGGTCCCTCGGCGGCCATCTGCTCCCAGCGGCCACTGCCCGCGCTGAGCTGGAGGCCCGGCGGGTGGCCCGCGGTGAAGAGTTCGTAGTCGCCGCTCTCCAGGTCGAGGACCAGGTGGATGGAGGTCGCGAATCCCTCGTCCCAGTCCTGGCGCAGGAGGTAGCCGTTGGCGGCGGTCAGGAACGCGTGCGGCGGGAGCGAGCCGAGCAGGCCGCCGAAGGCGCCCGACAGAAGCAGGGCGCGAGAGCCCGCGTCCATGCCCTTGCCGGAGACGTCGGTGAGGACGACCTCCAGGGTGCGGCCGCCGTTCGTGCGGGCCGCGACCACGAAGTCCCCGGAGAAGGACTGGCCGCCCGCGGGGCGCAGGGCCATCTCGCGGTGCCAGCCGCGGGGCAGCTTCGGCAACTTGCTCTGCACGCGGATACGTTCGCGCAGGTCGAAGAGCATCGTGCCGCCGCCGCGCCACGGCACGCCGACCCTGCTGCGGAACTGCGCGATGATCAGTCCGAAGAAGCCGCAGGCCGCCACGACGAGGACCACTCCGGGCGTGACCCGCGAGCCCCCTTCCGTGTACGGGCCGAGCTGGACGGACTCCACGATGAGCGCGGCGGCGGCCGTCGCGTACAGGCCGAGCAGGCTGGAGGGCCGCAGGAGCAGGCCGCCGGCCACGATGGGCAGGACGAGCGCGGCGGGCGCGCACCAGACGGGGTTGACAACGGTGCAGAAGGTGATCACCGGGATGGTGACGAGCAGGCCCGCGAGCGCGATCCAGTCCGAGCCGTCGCCCCGGAAGTAGTCGACCCCGGATTTGCGCAGCCCTATGCGCGCCCGGTGGATCCGCTTCTTCATCCGGGCTGTAAACGTCTCGGCTTCCGCTCGACTACCGTCCATTGCTCCCGGACCCTATCCACCGGGCCTGGCACTTCGCACGGGAGGTACCGGTTGTCCCCCGTCAGGGGCATGCTTCCGGCCCGCGTAAATCCTGTCGCTCCGCCCGCTTCTGCCTGGTAGGCATGGCATATGACGACGGAAATGCGGGAGTTGCGCCAGGAAGACTGGGACGAGTACTACGGCACGCTGGAGCTCGCCTTCGGCGGCGTCGCCGAGGCCAGGGAGGAGCAGGAGCTCTGGAACGCCCTGACCGAGTTCGACCGCTTCTTCGGCACCTGGGAGGGCGAGAGCTGCGTCGGCACGACCGGATCGTTCAGCTTCCGGCTCTCCGTGCCGGGCGGCTCCCTGGTGGACACGGCCGGAGTGACGATGGTCAGCGTCGCGGCCACGCACCGGCGGCGGGGCATCCTGACGTCGATGATGCGGCGCCAGCTCGACGACGTGCGCGCGAAGGGCGAGTGCCTTGCGGTGCTCACGGCCTCCGAGCCCGTCATCTACGGACGGTTCGGGTACGGCGCGGCGACCTTCGCGACCAAGGCCGACATCGACACCGCACGCGTACGCCTGACCGTGCCGGCCGGTACGGATGACGTAGTCCTGCGGTACGCCAAGCCCGCCGACGTCCACGAGGCGTGCGAGGCGCTGTACGCGCGACGGGTGAGCGAGCGGCCGGGAATGCTGGCCAGGCAGCCCGGCTGGGACCGGCTCGGGCTGCTCGACCCGGAGAGCGAGCGGAACGGTGCGTCGCCGCTGCAGTGTGTGGTCGCCGAGCGCGACGGGGAGCTCGTCGGGTACGCGCGTTTCCACGTGAAGCCCGAGTGGGACGCGGCAGGCCCCAACGGCACGGTCCGGCTGCGCGACCTGGAGGCCGAGGACCCCGCCGCGTACGCGGCGCTGTGGCAGTTCCTCTTCGGCATCGACCTGACGTCGACGATCGACGTGCACAACCGGCCGACGGACGACGCGGTGTTCCAGCTCGTCTCGGACGTGCGGCGCTGCCGGATGCAGGTGAAGGACTCGCTCCACGTACGTCTGGTGGAGGTCGGCGCCGCCCTCGCGGCACGCACCTACCGGACGCCGGTCAACCTGGTCCTCGACGTGGAGGACGCCTTCTGCCCCTGGAACGCGGGCCGTTGGCGGCTCACCGGTGATCTGAAGGGCGCGACCTGCGAGCGCACGGACGACGACGCCGATCTCGCCCTGTCCGTACGGGACTTGGGCTCCGCCTACCTCGGCGGCGTGTCCCTCACGTCACTGGCGGCAGCGGGCCGCGTACGGCAACTGCGCCCCGGCGCCCTGGCGGAGGCCACGACGGCCTTCGGCTCGGACGTCGCCCCGTGGCTGCCGCACGGCTTCTAGCGACGGCGCTTGGGGCGCTGGCACTTCGGGCACCAGAACAGATTGCGGGCGGCGAGATCGGCGGTGCGGATCTCGCCGCCACAGATGTGGCAGGGCATGGTGGCCCTGCGGTACACGTACACCTCGCCGCCGTGATCGTCCACGCGCGGCGCGCGGCCCATCGCCTCCGGCGTGTGCTCGGGCCTGACGGTGTCGATGCGGTTGAGGCGTACGCCCTCGCGCATCAGGGCGACCAGGTCCTCCCACATCGCCGTCCACTGGGCGGGCCGGATGTCCTTGCCCGGGGTGTACGGGTCGATGCCGTGCCGGAAGAGGACCTCGGCGCGGTAGACGTTGCCGACGCCCGCGATGACCTTCTGGTCCATGAGGAGCGCGGCGATGGTGGTGCGGCTGCGGGCGATGCGGGCGTAGGCCTCGCCCGGGTCGTCCGCTGCGCGGAGGGGGTCGGGGCCGAGGCGGGCGTGTATCGCCTGCTTCTCCTCGTCCGTGATGAGCGCGCAGGTGGTGGGGCCGCGCAGGTCCACGTACGCGTCCTCGGCGGCGATGCGGAGGCGGACGGTGTCCGTGGGCGGGTTCGCGGCGGCCGCGGTGCCGAAGTTCACCTTGCCGAAGAGGCCGAGGTGGATGTGGACCCAGCCGGTGTCCGCGAAGCCCAGGAAGAGGTGCTTGCCGTGGGCCTCGGCGGTGTCCATCTCCTGACCGTTCAGGAGGGCTGCGCTGTCGGAGAACTTGCCCTGGGGGCTGGTGACGCGGAGAGGGCCTTGCCCTTCGAAGCGGGCGCGGTGGTCGTCCGCGAGGCGGTGAATCGTGTGCCCCTCCGGCACGGGTCCCTCCGGGGGTGGGTGCGGGCAAATCGCCTTGAGGGCTCGTCCTCAAACGCCGGACGGGCTGAAAATACAGCCCGTCCGGCGTTTGATTCGCTACTGCTGCGGGTGATGTGCCGGGATCGCGGGCAGCTCGCCCGTGTTCTCGTAAGCCGCCAGCATCTCGATGCGGCGGGTGTGACGCTCTTCACCCGAGTACGGCGTCGACAGGAAGATCTCGACGAACTTCGTCGCCTCCTCCTGCGTGTGCATCCGGCCGCCGATCGACACCACGTTCGCGTCGTTGTGCTCGCGGCCGAGCGCGGCCGTCTGCTCGCTCCAGGCGAGGGCGGCCCGCACCCCCTTCACCTTGTTCGCGGCGATCTGCTCTCCGTTGCCGGAGCCCCCGATCACGATGCCGAGCGACTGGGGGTCCGCCGCCGTCTTCTCCGCGGCGCGGAGGCAGAAGGGGGGGTAGTCGTCCTGGGCGTCATAGATGTGGGGCCCGCAGTCGACGGGCTCGTGGCCGTGGCTCTTGAGCCACTCCACCAGGTGGTTCTTCAGTTCGTAGCCGGCATGATCCGAGCCGAGGTACACGCGCATGCGTCTGAGTGTGGCACGTCGCGAGGCGGGTAGCGGCGTCCGGGGGCCGGACCACGGCCCCCTTGGTCTGGGCCTTCGGTGCACAAGGTCTGAGCCATCGGGCCGGAATACAACGATCCGGAGTCGGGACTTCCGTCACGTTCACCCCTGAGTTTGAATGCGGGGGCTCGTGACCCGAGAACTTAAGGATTCGTCCATGACCTCGCAACCCTCCCTTGCGAAGGCAGACCGCAACCCCACCGAACCCGGGGATTCGCAGTCTGGAGACACCGGTGACGGCCTGCAGGCCGGGCTGAAGAACCGCCACCTCTCCATGATCGCCATCGGTGGCGTCATCGGAGCCGGACTCTTCGTCGGCTCCAGCTCCGGCATCGCCGCCGCGGGGCCGGCCATCCTCGTCTCGTACGCCCTCGTCGGCACGATGGTCGTCCTCGTGATGCGGATGCTCGGTGAGATGGCCGCCGCACGGCCCACCTCCGGCTCCTTCTCCACCTATGCGGACCAGGCGCTCGGCCGCTGGGCCGGTTTCTCCATCGGCTGGCTGTACTGGTTCTTCTGGGTCGTGGTGCTCGCCGTGGAGGCCACCGCCGGTGCCGTCATCCTCAACGGGTGGATACCGGCCGTCCCGCAGTGGGGCTGGGCGCTCATCGTGATGGTGGTGCTCACCGCGACGAACCTCGTCTCGGTCGGCTCCTACGGTGAGTTCGAGTTCTGGTTCGCCGGGATCAAGGTCGTCGCCATCGGCGGCTTCGTGATCATCGGTCTGCTCGCCGTCTTCGGCGTGCTGCCCGGCTCCGACAACCCCGGCGCCGGATTCGCGCACCTCACCGACGCGGGCGGCTTCATGCCGCAGGGCGCGGGCGCCATCCTCACCGGTGTGCTCATGGTCGTCTTCTCGTTCATGGGTTCCGAGATCGTCACGCTGGCGGCCGGTGAGTCCGAGGACCCGCAGCGCGCCGTCACCAAGGCCACCAACAGCGTCATCTGGCGTATCGGTGTCTTCTACCTGGGCTCGATCTTCGTCGTCATCACGCTCCTTCCGTGGAACGACAAGTCGATCGTCGAGGACGGCTCGTACGTCGCCGCGCTGAACTCGATCGGCATCCCGCACGCCGGTCAGGTCATGAACGTCATCGTCCTGACGGCCGTGCTCTCCTGCCTCAACTCCGGGCTCTACACCGCTTCCCGCATGGCGTTCTCGCTCGGGCAGCGCGGTGACGCGCCCAAGGCCTTCGCGCGCACCAACAAGCGCGGTGTGCCGCAGGCCGCGATCCTCGGGTCCGTCGTGTTCGGCTTCGTCGCCGTCTGGTTCAACTACCAGTGGAAGGACACCGTCTTCGACTTCCTGCTGAACTCCTCGGGCGCGGTGGCCCTGTTCGTCTGGCTGATGATCGCGTTCACGCAGCTGCGGATGCGCGGGATCATCCTGCGCGAGCAGCCGGAGAAGCTCGTCGTGAAGATGTGGCTCTTCCCGTACCTGACCTGGGTCACGATCGCGATGATCTCGTTCGTGCTCGTCTACATGCTGACCGACGAGACCGGGCGCAAGCAGGTGCTGCTCTCGCTGCTCGCCGCGGCGTTCGTGGTCGCGTTCTCCCTGATCCGGGAGAAGGTGCGGCCCCGCGCCGAGGCCGAGACCGACGCCGCCGACAAGGCCGGCGTCGACGCCTAGCCGGTGCCGTCCGACGGTGGCGCGGTCGACGTACCCGCCACCGTCGGCACGGGCGTGCTCGGGCCCGGCGACCCGCCGCCGCCCGGATCGCGCGCGGTGAGGAACATGACGGCCGCCACGGCGGCCGCGACAAGCAGCACCACGGCGGTCAGCACATGCGGCCGCCAGTCCCTCCTGGGGCGGTCGCCCGCCCGAGGTGGGGGCGGCACGGGTGCCGTGAGCGCCGCCCGCAGGGCCGCCTCCGTCTCGTCGAGGCCCGGCCGCCGCTCCGGCTCCTTGGCGAGCAGCGCCGCCAGGAGCGGACGTAACCCGCTGGATTCCGGCGGCAGTTCGGGCGGCTCGTGCAGGACCGCGACCAGGGTGTTCAGGGCCGAGGCGCGGGCGAACGGCGAGCTGCCGCGCAGCGCCGTGCAGAGCGTCGCCCCCAGCGACCAGAGGTCCGACGGCGGCCCCTGCTCGGCGCCGGAGACCCGCTCGGGCGCCATGTACTCGGGCGAGCCCACCAGGAAGCCCGTCTGCGTGAGGTGGCCCGTGTCCTGGAGCGCCGCGATGCCGAAATCGGTGAGGACGACCCGGTCGGCGGGTCCCCCGGGGCCGAGCAGGACGTTCTCCGGCTTGATGTCGCGGTGCACGACACCCGCCGCGTGCACCTGCCGCAGCGCCGCCACCAGGGCCAGGCCCACGCGCGCCGCCGTGTGCTCGTCCAGGGGCCCCTCCTCGTCGACGTACCGTGCGAGCGAGCGCGCGTCGACCAGTTCCATGACGATCCAGAGGCGGCCGTCCTCCTCCGCGACGTCGTAGACGCGTACGACACCGGGGTGGTCGATCCGCGCGATGGCCCGCGCCTCGCGCAGCGCGCGTTCCCTGCGGACCCGGGCGTCCTCCGACTCCGGGCCCTCGAAGGTCTCGTCGACGCGCATCTCCTTCACCGCCACCCGGCGGTCGAGGAGCTCGTCGGCCGCCCGCCACACGCGGCCCATGCCGCCCTGGCCGATGACGTCGAGCAGGCGATAGCGGCCCGCCACCACGCGTAGCTCCGGCATGGGTGTCCACCCCCAAGTCCCCCTTTATGACAGCACATTTCGCACGGATTTCCGAAGGCCAGGAACGGCCAGGAAAGGTCACCAGAAAACTTGACGGCGGATGTCAGGTTTTCCGGGGAGGCTCTGACGCGTCAGCAGCTCTTCTTGGAGGATCACCGTGGACTTCACCGATCAGCGACTCGTGTTCCGGCCCGGCGACGACGGGTACGACGCGGAGATCGCCGGGTTCCAGACCGGGTTCGCGCAGCGGCCCGCGATCGTGTTCGGGGCCCGGAGCTCCGATGACGTCGTCGCCGCCGTGTCGTACGCCGCGCGGGCGGGTCTGCCCGTCGGGGTCCAGGCCACCGGGCACGGGCTTCCGGGGGCGTCGGAGGGCGGCGTACTGATCAGCACCCGGCGGATGGACTCCGTCCGGATCGATGCCGGCGCGCGCACGGCCACCCTCGGTGCGGGGGTCCGGTGGGGCCAGGTCGTCGAGGCCGCGGCGGCGCACGGCCTCGCGCCGCTGAACGGTTCGGCGCCGGGCGTGGGCGCCGTCTCGTACACGCTGGGCGGCGGACTCGGCATCCTGGCGCGGGAGTTCGGGTACGCGGCCGATCACGTCCGGTGGCTCGACGTCGTCACGGCGGACGGCACCGCCCGGCACGTCACGGCGGATGCCGAGCCCGACCTCTTCTGGGGGCTGCTCGGCGGGGGCGCGAACCTCGGGGTGGTGACGGCCCTGGAGGTCGGGCTCGTGCCGGTGGCGCGACTGTACGGCGGAGCGGTCGAGTTCGACGGCCGTGCGGTGGACCCGGGCCATGTGCTGCGGGCGTACGAGGCGTGGACGCGGACGGTGCCGGACGAGCTGACCTCGTCGGTGGCGGCGCTCGTCTATCCGGACATCCCGCAGTTGCCGCCCCATCTGCGGGGCCGCTACCTGGTGACGGTGCGCGTCGCGTACACGGGCTCCGAGGCGGCGGGCGAGCGGCTCGTGGCGCCGCTGCGGGAGATCGGGCCCACGGTGTCGGACTCGCTGCGCGAGATGCCGTACGCCGAGAGCCACACCATCCACAGCGACCCCGACTTCCCGCACGCCTACTACGGGGACAGCGTCGTCGTGCGGGAGCTCGACCTGGCGGCGGCGGAAGAACTGTTCGCGCTGACCGGTCCGGCCGCCGAGAAGATGCACGTCGTGCAGATCAACCAGTTGGGCGGGGCCCTCGCGAAGCCCGCGGGGAACGCGGTGCCTTACCGGGACGCGGGGTGGCTGGTGCGGGTGCTCTCGCCGCTGGAGGGCACGGACCTGGACGCGGTGCGGGCCGTGCAGGCGCGAGCGTTCGGTCTCTTCGCGGCCGAGGGGCGGCTGCTCAACTTCGCCTTCGCCTCCGGGGACCGGGCGGACGGCCTGTACGACGCCAAGACGCGGAAGAGGCTCGCCGAGTTGAAGGGCACATACGACCCGGCGAACCTCTTCAGGCGGAACTACAACGTCAGTTGACCGCTCAGCGGTCGAGGAACTTCCACGCCGTGGGCAGCACGCCCATCGCGAGCGCGGCCTTGAGGGCGTCGCCGATCAGGAAGGGCGTGAGTCCGGCGGCGACGGCCTGGGTCATCGACATGCCGGTCGCGGCGGCGAGGTACGGGACGCCGACCGCGTAGATGATCGCCGAGCCGAGCACCATCGTGCCCGCGGTGCGCAGGACGGAACGGTCGCCGCCGCGGCGGGCGAGGGCGCCGGCCACGGTGGCGGCGAGCAGCATGCCGAGGACGTAGCCGAGGGACGGCGCGGCGACGCCCGAGCCCGCCTCGGCGAACCACGGCATGCCCGCCATGCCCACGAGGGCGTACACGGCGAGGGAGAGGAAGCCGCGGCGGGCGCCGAGGGCAGTGCCGACGAGGAGGGCGGCGAACGTCTGCCCAGTCACCGGCACGGGAGAGCCCGGCACGGGCACGGCGATCTGGGCCGCGATGCCGGTCAGGGCGGCGCCGCCGAGGACGAAGGCCGCGTCCTTCGCGCGGGACGCGGGCAGCAGGTCCGCGAGGACCTGGCCGGGACGGGAAGAGACGGCGGCGATGCTCATCGGGACTCCGCGGGTTCTGGGACGGGCAGGTGGGACCCCGCGACGCTATCTCAGGCGGGGGCGCCCGGCACCGGTGGTGGGTGACAAGGTGCCGGGTGCCCCAGTGGTGGGCTCTGCACAAAGCGCGGGGCGTACCCCTGCGGGGGGCGTGATGCGCGTCACTGAGGTGGGGGCCGCGGGGGGCCGTTTTGCGCGCGGGGCTCCTGCCCGGGGAGACTGTAGGTTCCCGCCAAAGTCTTTGTGAGCCCGAGAGCAGCCTGAGCACCATGCACGACGCGTCCCCGCCCACAACGGCAACGGAACCCGAGCCTCTCGGCGGTGGTCTCAAGCAGCGGCATCTGACGATGCTCGGGCTCGGCGGCGTCATCGGGGCCGGGCTCTTCGTCGGCTCGGGGGCCGGGATCGCCGTGGCCGGGCCCGGGATCGTCGTCTCGTATCTCATCGCCGGAGCGTTGGCGATGTGCGTGATGCGGATGCTCGGCGAGATGTCGGCCGCGATGCCCGCGTCCGGGTCCTTCTCCGTGCACGCCGAGCGTGCGCTCGGCCGCTGGGCGGGGTTCAGCGTCGGCTGGCTCTACTGGTTCCTGCTGGTGGTCGTGCTCGCCGTGGAGGCGACCGGCGCCGCGCAGATCGCCCATGGCTGGGCGCCGGGCGTGCCGCAGTGGGCCTGGGTGCTGATCTTCATGCTGGTGTTCACGGCGGCGAACCTCGCCGCGGTGAAGAACTTCGGCGAGTTCGAGTTCTGGTTCGCCGCGCTGAAGGTCTTCGCGATCGTCGCGTTCCTGGTGCTCGGCCTGCTCGCGGTCTTCGGGATCCTGCCCGCCGCGTCCTCTTCCTCAGGGGAGCCCGTGGGTCTCACCAACCTCACCGGGCAGGGCGGTTTCCTGCCCAGCGGCTGGGAGGGCGTGACGTCCGGCGTGCTCGCCGTCGTCTTCGCCTTCGGCGGCCTGGAGGTCGTGACGATCGCGGCCGCCGAGTCCGACGACCCGGTGCGCTCGGTCGCCCGCGCCGTGCGCAGCGCCGTCTACCGCATCCTCTTCTTCTACGTCGGCTCGATGCTCGTCATCGTGACGGTGCTGCCCTGGACGGCCCAGAAGGCCGGCGTCAGTCCGTATGTGACGGTCCTCGACTCGATCGGGGTGCCGTCCGCGGGCACGATCATGAACATCGTGGTGTTCGTGGCGCTGCTCTCGGCGCTGAACGCCAACCTCTACGGCTCGTCCCGCATGGTCTTCTCGCTCGCCGAGCGCGGCGAGGCGCCGAAGGCCCTGCTGAAGGTGTCGGGCGGCGGGGTGCCGCGCCGGGCGGTGCTCGCCTCGGTGGCCTTCGGCTTCGTCTCCGTCGTGCTCAATCTGAAGTGGCCCGACTCGGTCTTCCTCTACATGCTCAACTCGGTCGGCGCGGTGCTCCTGTTCGTGTGGGCGCTGATCGCGGTCTCGCAGCTGCGCCTGCGCCGCCGCATCGAGCGCGAGGCGCCGGAGCGGCTCGTCCTGCGGATGTGGGCGTTCCCGTATCTGACCTGGGCGGCGCTCGCCGCGATGGCGGCGGTGCTGGGCCTGATGCTGACCGACGACACGGCGCGGCCGCAGCTCCTGTGGTCGGCGGGTGCGACGGGTCTCGTCCTCGCGGTCGCGGGGCTACGGGAGTGGCGCGAGGTGCGCGGGAACCGGGCGTGAACATCCCGTGCACGTACCTTCACAAAGTGTGAGCGTCGTGTCCGTATAGCGGTCAGGTGTTCCCTGTCAGCGGTACCGGACTTCAGACTGTGGGCCGCTCGCTCCCCCGTCTCAGCTACTGAACAGGGCACGCCCATGTCTCGGACGTCCACCCCCCAGGACGCATCGCCCGGCGCATCACCCGACGAGGCCCCCAAGGTCGATTCACCGCTCGTCCACGGCCTCAAGCAGCGGCACCTCTCCATGATCGCCCTCGGCGGCGTCATCGGAGCGGGCCTCTTCGTGGGCTCCGGAGCGGGCATCGCCGCGGCCGGACCTTCGATCGTCCTCGCCTACGCGATATCCGGCGCGCTCGTCATGCTCGTGATGCGCATGCTCGGCGAGATGTCCGCGGCGAACCCGGCGTCCGGCTCCTTCTCGGTCCACGCCGAGCGGGCGATCGGCCCGTGGGCGGGCTTCACCGCGGGCTGGGGCTTCTGGTTCCTGCTCTGCGTCGCCGTCGGCCTCGAGGGCATCGGCGCGGCGAAGATCATGGTGGGCTGGTTCCCCGACAGCCCCGAGTGGGCCTGGGTCGCCCTCTTCATGCTGGTGTTCTGCGGGGCCAACCTGACGGCCGTGAAGAACTTCGGCGAGTTCGAGTTCTGGTTCGCCGCGCTCAAGGTCGGCGCGATCGCGCTCTTCCTCGGCATCGGCGTCCTCGCGATCCTCGGCATCCTGCCCGGCTCGGACGTCTCCGCCCCCGGCACGGCCAACCTCACCGGTGAGGGCGGGTTCATGCCGAACGGCACGGACGGCCTGATCATCGGCCTCCTCGCGTCCGTCTTCGCGTACGGCGGTCTGGAGACCGTCACGATCGCGGCCGCGGAGTCCGAGAAGCCGGTCGAGAGCGTCGCCAAGGCCGTGCGCACGGCGATGTGGCGCATCGCCCTCTTCTACGTCGGCTCGATGCTCGTCGTCGTCACGCTGCTCCCCTGGGACAACAAGGAGGTCGTGGCGAAGGGCCCGTACGTCGCCACCCTCGACCACCTGGGCATCCCCGGCGCCGGCCAGATCATGAACGTCATCGTCCTGATCGCCCTGCTCTCCGCGATGAACGCCAACATCTACGGCGCCTCGCGCATGTCGTACTCGCTGATCGCCCGCGGCCAGGGCCCCAAGGTGCTCGGCCGCGTCCACAGCGGCGTCCCGCGCCTCGCGGTGCTCGCCTCCTCGGTCTTCGGCTTCGTCTGCGTGCTGCTCAGCTACTGGCGCCCGGACGACGTCTTCCCGTGGCTCCTGAACATGATCGGCGCGATGATCCTGGTCGTCTGGATCTTCATCGCCGTCTCGCAGCTGATCCTGCGCCGCCGGACGGAGCGCGAGGAGCCGCAGAAGCTGGTCGTGAAGATGTGGGCCTACCCGTTCCTGACGTGGATCGCGCTGGCCGCGATGGCGTACATCTTCTACCTGATGACGGAACAGCCCGACACCCGCAAGCAGCTCCTGGCCACGGGAACGCTGACGCTGGTGCTCGCGGTGATCGGCTTCGTGCGGCAGAAGGCGGCGGAACGTTCGGTGACGGCGCCCGCCGAGTAGGACATCGCCGTACACGAAGGGGCCCGGGGTCGACGACGACCCCGGGCCCCTTCGGCGTACCCCCGCCTACCCCCGGTCCTAGGACGAAGGGCTGATCAACTCCGAGCCCCTTCTGCTGCTAGCCTGCACTTGCATATAGGTTGCAATAAGCGTTGCATCACAGCAGAGCAGCAGTCGGAGGGCTCGGACATGGCCATTTACACGCTTCCTGAACTTCCGTACGACTACGCGGCGCTCGAGCCGGTCATCAATCCCCAGATCGTCGAGCTGCACCACGACAAGCACCACGCGGCGTACGTGAAGGGCGCGAACGACACCCTTGAGCAGCTGGAGGAGGCGCGCGACAAGGAGACGTGGGGCGCCATCAACGGGCTGGAGAAGAATCTGGCCTTCCACCTCTCCGGCCACATCCTGCACAGCATTTACTGGCACAACATGAACAGCCCGAAGGACGGTGGCGGCGGCGAGCCGCTGGCCGCCGACGGTGTCGGTGACCTCGCCGACGCGATCACCGAGTCCTTCGGCTCCTTCGCCAAGTTCAAGGCCCAGCTGACCAAGGCCGCGGCGACCACGCAGGGTTCGGGCTGGGGCGTGCTCGCCTACGAGCCGCTCAGCAACCGCCTCATCGTCGAGCAGGTCTACGACCACCAGGGCAACGTCGGCCAGGGCTCGACGCCGATCCTGGTCTTCGACGCCTGGGAGCACGCCTTCTACCTGCAGTACAAGAACCAGAAGGTCGACTTCATCGACGCCATGTGGGCCGTCGTCAACTGGCAGGACGTCAGCAAGCGTTACGAGGCCGCCAAGCAGCGCGTGAACAGCCTGCTGCTCGCCCCGTGAGGCGATCTGCCCCCTGAGAACGTCCTGCCTCGTGATCGTCTTCTCAACCTTCACCGAAGCAGGCGGATGGACGAAAGGCCCCCGTGAGGACATGACTCACGGGGGCCTTTCGGTATGCGGGGTTCCGGGGGACGGTGTCGTCCATGGCGACAGCTTTCAGGCACTGCCCCACCTGCGGCGGCAAGCCGCAGGGCTTCAGGCCGGTCACTCAGGCGGAGGAGGACCATCTGGCCACCCTGATGACGCGGGCCGAGGCCCAGGGCCACTGGCGCTGTCCTAGCCCCGGTTGCCTCTGGGTGCAGCCGCACCTCAACCAGGGCAAGGGCCGGGAGCTCCCCAAGTCCTTCCTCTGACTCAGTCGAAGATCGGTCCCTGCGTACGCGTCCGCTTGATCTCGTAGAAGCCCGGCGTGGACGCGACCAGGAGCGTGCCGTCCCAGAGCCTGGCGGCGGCCTCGCCCTTGGGTGCGGGCGTCACGACGGGGCCGAAGAAGGCGACCTGCTCGCCGTCCGCGCCGGGGACGGCGATGACGGGCGTGCCCACGTCCTGGCCGACCTTGTCGATGCCCTCCTGGTGGGAGGCGCGCAGCTCGGCGTCGAACTCGTCGGAGTCCGCGTAGGCCGCGAGGTCCTCGGGCAGGCCGACGTCCTTCAGCGCGGCGGCGACCGCCTCGCGGGTCGGGCCCTCGCCCTGGTTGTGGAAGCGGGTGCCAAGGGCGGTGTAGAGCTTGCCGGTGTACTCGTCGCCGTGCTTCTGCTGGGCGGCGATGACCACGCGGACCGGGCCCCAGGCCTTGGTCTCCAGCATGTCGCGGTACTCCTCGGGCAGCTCGTCGAGGCGGTCCTCGTTCAGCACGGCGAGGCTCATGACATGCCAGCGGACCTCGACGTCGCGGACCTTCTCCACCTCGAGCATCCAGCGCGAGGTCATCCAGGCCCACGGGCACAGCGGGTCGAACCAGAAGTCGACGGGGGTCTTGGTCGTGCCGGGCTTGCCGTTCTCGGACATGTCTCTCCCTAAGGAATGCGTGCGCGCTTGGCCAGGGGAACGTCAGTGATCTACCCGGGCATTCCCCGATACCGCCCGCTGAGGGCACATGCGAGGATCGTAGACATTCGTACAGGTCGTGCGATCCACGACTTCCACCTGCGAGTACAAGGGAGTACCGCCCGTGCCCGGTGAGAATCTTTCCCGCGACGAGGCCCAGGAGAGGGCCGCGCTGTTGTCCGTCGACGGGTACGAGGTCTTTCTCGACCTGCGCTCCGCGATCGGCGAGAGCGACCAGGAGCCGCGCACGTTCCGCTCCGTCACCACCCTGCGTTTCCGCTGCGCCGACCCCGGCGCCACGAGCTTCGCCGACCTGATCGCCCCGAGCGTCACGGCACTGTCCCTCAACGGCAGGGACCTGGACCCGTCCGAGGTCTTCGACGGCACCCGGATCACCCTCGAGGACCTGGCCGCGGAGAACGAGCTGGTGGTGGACGCCCAGTGCGCCTACAGCCGCACCGGCGAGGGCATGCACCGCTTCGTCGACCCGGAGGACGGCGAGGTCTACCTCTACACGCAGTACGAGCCCGCCGACTCGCGCCGCGTCTTCGCCAACTTCGAGCAGCCCGACCTGAAGGCACCCTTCCGCTTCGAGGTGCAGGCACCCGAGGGATGGACCGTCTGGTCGAACGGCACGGGTGAACTCGCCGACGGCGTATGGAAGTTCGCCGAGACGAAGCCGATCTCGACGTACATCACGGCGGTCGTGGCGGGCCCCTATCACTACGTGACGGACTCCTACAGCCGCACCTTCGACGACGGCACGACGCTGGACATCCCGCTCGGCGCGATGTGCCGGAAGGGCCTGGCGAAGCACTTCGACGCGGACGACGTCTTCCTGGTCACCAAGCAGGGCCTCGACTTCTTCCACGACAACTTCGACTACCCCTACCCCTTCGGGAAGTACGACCAGGCGTTCGTCCCGGAGTACAACCTGGGCGCGATGGAGAACCCCGGCCTCGTGACCTTCCGCGAGGAGTTCATCTTCCGCGGCAAGGTGACCCAGGCGTCGTACGAGCGCCGGGCCAACGTCATCCTGCACGAGATGGCGCACATGTGGTTCGGCGACCTCGTCACCATGCGCTGGTGGGACGACCTGTGGCTCAAGGAGTCCTTCGCCGACTTCATGGGCGCCTTCTCGATGGTGGAGGCGACCCGCTTCACCAACGGCTGGATCACCTTCGCCAACAACCGCAAGGCGTGGGCCTACCGCGCGGACCAGCTGCCCTCCACGCACCCGGTCACGGCCGACATCCGCGACCTGGAGGACGCCAAGCTGAACTTCGACGGGATCACGTACGCCAAGGGCGCAAGCGTCCTGAAGCAGCTCGTCGCCTACGCCGGACGTGACGCGTTCCTCGAAGGCGCCCGGCGCTACTTCAAGCGGCACGCGTACGGGAACACCCGGCTCGGTGACCTGCTCTCGGTCCTGGAGGAGACCTCCGGGCGCGACATGGCGTCCTGGTCGCAGTCCTGGCTGCAGACGGCGGGGGTCAACTCCCTCACGCCGCAGGTCATCCTGAACGCGGAGGGCAGGATCACCGAGCTCTCCGTGCTCCAGGAGGCCGCCGAGTCGCACCCCGAACTGCGGCCGCACCGCGTGGCGGTGGGCCTGTACCGCCGTACGCCCGAGGGCGAGCTGACGCGGTACGCACGCGCGGAGCTGGACGTCGAGGGGCCGCGCACGGTGGTGTCGGAGCTGGCCGGCGAGCAGGCCCCCGACCTCGTCCTGGTCAACGACGACGACCTGACGTACTGCAAGATCCGCTTCGACGAGAACTCCCTGGACACGCTGCGGGCGCACCTCGGTGACATCACCGACCCGCTCGCCCGCGCGCTGTGCTGGTCCGCGCTGTGGAACCTCACGCGGGACGCGCTGATGCCCGCGCGGGACTTCATCGGTCTCGTGCTCCGCTTCGCGGGACGCGAGAGCGACATCGGGGTGCTGCAGATGCTGCACACGTGGGCGGACTCGGCCCTCACCTTCTACGCGGCCCCCGAGTGGCGCGAGGAGGGCGGGCGCGCGCTCGCCGAGGGCGCGCTGCGGGAGCTGCGGATCGCGGAGCCCGGCAGCCAGAACCAGCTGACGTGGGCGCGGTTCTTCGCCGCGGTGGCCTCGTCCGCGGCCGATCTCCAGCTGCTGCAGGGTCTCCTCGAGGGCACGGCGAAGATCGACGGCCTGGACGTCGACCAGGAGCTGCGCTGGTCCTTCCTCGGTCCGCTGGCCGCGCACGGCGTCGCCGACGAGCGGGTGCTGGCCGCCGAGCTGGTCCGGGACGACACGGCTTCGGGCAAGCGGCATCAGGTGCGGTGCCTGGCGGCGCGGCCCTCCGAGGCGGTGAAGGCGCAGGCGTGGGCCTCCGTGGTGGAGTCCGACTCCCTGTCGAACGCGCTGGCGGGGGCGACGATCTCGGGCTTCGCGCAGTCCTCCCAGCGGGAGCTGACCGCTCCGTACACCTCCCGGTACTTCGAGGCCATCGAGCGGGTGTGGGCCGAGCGGTCCATCCAGATCGGGATGGACGTGGTGCGGGGTCTCTTCCCGCACCACCAGGACGATCAGGGGACGCTGGACGCGACGGACCGGTGGCTCGCGGCGCACGAGGACGCGGCGCCCGCCCTGCGGCGGCTCGTCCTCGAGGCCAGGGACGACCTGGCGAGGTCGCTGCGGGCCCAGGGCTGCGACGCGGCGGCCGCTTCCTAGGCCGGCCCGGTGCGCCGCCCGCCGCGGGGCGGGCGGCGCACCGGAACGTACCAAACACAAACGGACCTTTTCGGCAGTCGAACGTCTGCACTTTAGTGCAGGGTTGTCCGGTTATGTCGACGGCCGTGTAACAGCGGTTAGGGGGCGGATCAGCAGCGGGAATGGCCCGGTCATGAACCACAACACCCCGCTCTCCCCCCGCCCCCTCCGTCACCTCGCCGACGTCCAGCGCCGCGTGATGAGCACCGCCCAGCTCCGCGCCCACGGCATCTCCGCCGCCGACGTCGCCGCCCACTGCCGCCCGGAGGGCCCCTGGCAGCAGCTGCTCCCGGGGGTCTGCCTGCTGCACCCGGGGCCGCCGACCAGTGAAGAGCGCCTGCACGGCGCCCTGTTGTACGCCGGACGGCCGCCCGCCAAGGCCGCCAAGACGGTGCCCGCCCAGCCCGGCGCCGGCGAGGCCCACGCCCCGTACGCCGACGCCCTGATCACCGGGCTCGCGGCGCTCGCCCTGCACCGCTTCTCGTCGGCTCCCCCGCTGCTCTCCCTGGACCGCATCGACGTCCTGGTCCCGCGCACCCGGCGGCTGCGCTCCACCGGCTTCACCCGCCTCGTGCGGACCCCGGCCCTGCCGACCGCCGTACAGATCGGCGGAGTTCCGGTGGCCCCGGTGCCGCGCGCGCTCGCCGACGCCGTGGCGGGGCTCACCGAGGCGGCCGCCGTGCGCAGACTGCTCACCGAGGCGGTGCGCGGCGGGCACTGCGAACCGGCTGCCGTCGTACGGGAGTTGAACCAGGCGAAGCTGCTCACCCGCCCGCATGTCATGGACGCGGTGGACTCGCTGCTCGCCGAGGGCCGGGCCATCGCCGAGGACCGGCTGTACCGGATGGTCACCGAGCACGGCCTGCCCGATCCGCTGTGGAACGTCGACCTGCGATTGCCGGGCGGGCCGCACCTCGGGGGCGTCGACGCCTACTGGCCGGATCTGGCCGTCGCCGTGGAGCTGGACACGCGGGCGCCCCGGCAGGGGTTCCGGCAGGACGACGACGCCCTGTGGTCCGAATACGCCCGTAAGCGGGAGCACCTGGAGCGGCTCGGCATCACCGTGGTGCATCTGACGCCGAAGAAGCTGCGCGAGTCCCTCGAACAGCAGGCGACCGTCGTTCGGACGGCGTTGATGGCTTCGGGTGATCGCGACCCGGCGGCGTATGTGGTCGTGCTGCCGCGATAACCGCCGCAGCGAGGGGGGCGGGACCCGCGTGCCGGGCCCCGCCGACCACGTCACCTGCCGCAGAACTCCGCGTCCCGGACGGCGAACAGGTCCCCGTCTAGGCTGTTGAAGTTCGCCGAGAGCGCGTGGCCGCCGCGCTCGGTCACCAGCGTCATCGACGTCGAGCCCTGGACATCGCCGCCGTTGCCCCAGAGCACGGTGCCGCAGGGAGTCTCGCGGCTCACCAGGCCGAGCCCGTACCCGTCGCCTTCGGGCTTGTCCGGGTCCTGCGGGACGGTCGTCTTCATCTCGGCGAGCTGCTTCTTCGGCAGCAGCCTGCCGCGCAGCAGGGCCGTGTAGAAGCGGTTCAGGTCGTCCGCGTCGGAGATCATCCCGCCCGACGAGCCCGCCATGGTCGGATTGAGCTCCGTCACGTCGTGGAGCCTGGCGTCCGGGGCCTTCAGCTTCATGTACGCCCGCGAACTCGGTTGCGGCAGCGAGGGGTCCGTCTTCGGCACGCTGGTGGCGTCCAGGCCGAGCGGCTCGATGATGCGGCGCCTGATCTCGTGCGCGTACGACGTCCCGGTGACCTTCTTGATGATCATGCCGGCGAGGATGTAGTTGGTGTTGGAGTAGTTCCAGCCCTTGCCCGGGTCGAAGTCCGGCTCGTGGCGCATGGCGATGGCGACCTGCTGCTCCGGGGTCCAGGTGTCGTAGCGGTGTTCGAGGAACTTCTCGGTGAACATCTTCTCCTGGTAGCCGGGGTCGGTCAGTACGTCGTAGATGCCGCTCGTGTGGTTGAGGAGTTGGCGCACCGTGATGGCGTCGCCGTCGTGTCCGTTGCCCTCGACCACGCCCGGCAGCCACCGGCCCACCTTGTCGTCCAGGCTCAGCTCTCCCTCGGCCACCAGCTGGAGCATCACCGTCGAGACGAACGTCTTGGTGATGCTGCCGACGCGGTAGCGGTCGTGGGCACCGCGCGGGCTCTGCCGTCGCAGGTCGCCGATGCCCGCGGCCGAGTTCCAAGTCCCGTGCTTGTCCCTGACCTGCGCGGTCACGCCGGGGGCATTCGCGTCGACCGCCGCCTCCATCGCCTTCTGCGTCGCCCGGTGCCGGTCGCCGTGGCCACCGCCGTGCCCGCCGCCGGACGCCCCGGCGAGAGCGGGCGCCGCGAACGCGCCCGCCGCGACGGCCATGGCCACCCCCGCCGCCACGCCCGTGAGCCCTCTCCTGCGTGCTGCTGACATGTCTCCCCCATCTGTTCACGGCTCTGTTCACGCCGTTCGGACGGCCGGAGGGACTCGTGGGCCGGGTGAGGAGGTTGACCGACACACGCGGGTTGAGCTGGTTTCAGCCCTTCTTGAGGATGAGTTCCGTGTTCCGGTCGCCCGGCTCACCGCCGAGCGCGGGCTTGGCACCAGGGGCGTTGAAGGACAGCTCGCGGTAGAGCGCGGCGAGTCCGGTCTGGGAGAGATCGGCGTAATCCGTGCGGTGCGGGGCCGAGGACTCGATGAGGGTGGTGAAGAGGGAGATCGTGCCGTCGTGGTTGTCGCTCAGCTCCACGACGCGGGCCAGCTGCGGGAAATCGATGTGCGAGGCCGTGGAGATCTCCCAGAAGGAGCCGTCCGGGGTCTCGCGCGCGGTGATGTCGTTCTTGTGGCTGTGTCCGTTGACCCAGGCAAGGACCGAACGGTGGCGGGCGAGCACGGCGATGATCTCGTCTCCGCCGTGCCTGCCCTCGCGCGGGCGGGCCGGGTCCTGGCGCAGATTGCGCATGGTGCGGCTGGTGTGGTGGCTGAAGACGATGACGTACGACCCGCCGCCGTCCTTCTCCTCGTTCGCCTTCAACTCCCGCTCGAGCCACTCCATCTGAGACGTGCCGAGCGAGCCCTCGTAGTGGCCGCCGGGGTCCGTCGAGTCCAGGCTGATGCCGAGTACGTCGTCGCTGATGCGGAAGGAGTAGTACTGCGTGCCCGCGTCGAGGTTCTCCTGCGTGTACCCGTGGCCGGCGGGCCCGTGTCCCTTGTACGCCGGATCGAGGTGGGCCTGGACGTACTCGGCGGGGGTGAAGGGCGCGCGGCTCTCGTCCGGGGTGACCGAGCGCATCCGGCGCGCCTCGCTCTTCAGGAGCTCCTTGAACTGCGCGCCCTTGGGATCGCGGCCCTTCTTGACGGCTTTCCACAGGGCGGCGCCACGCGACTCGTCCAGGGACATCAACTTGCGGCCCCCGACGGCGAATTCGGAGAAGTACGAGTCGCCGGGCCCCCAGCAGCCACCGGGCAGCGCGTCGTGGTTGCCGACGGTTGAGTACCAAGGGAGGCCGAGGCCGGGGCTGTTGACCTCGCGGAGCGCGGCGTCGAGGAAGCCGTCGACCCGCGGGAAGCCGAGGGCCTTGTCGGAGTCGCGCAGGTCGTCGTCCGGGTGCCAGTACAGCTTCAGGCCGCTGTCCTGGACGCCTTCGTAGCGGCGCGGGTCACCGGTGTTGGGGTTGATGCGGCCGCCGCTCATGGCCGTGAGGAACCAGTCGAGCTCGGAGCGGGAGTTGTTGTCCGTGTTGTCGCCCGTCGTGACCACGCAGTGCAGGGGCGATCCGGTGGCGGGCGCGCCGCGCAGCGCGTTGACCCGTTCGACGAGCGCGACCGCGCCGGCCACGGAGAGGGCCTCCTGCGGGCGCCAGGCGCTCGCCGTCTGGGCGCGCAGATACTCGTACCGCAGCGGATGCTGCACGTCGACCAGGTGCAGGTCGGTGAACTGGACGAACGCGGCGAGCGGGGTGCGCCGCCCCTCGCGGCCGTTCTTGGCGGCGGCCAGGTCACCGCGGACCACCCGGCCCCAGGCGGGCCCGTCGCCGAGCCGCCGGTAGCCGGAGGTGCCGCGCGGGGCGGCGACGGCGGCCAGCGTGGTGCCGCCCCGGTAGGGCATCAGGGGCGCGGCGGGCGCCTGCCGGGAGAGTGCGACGGGCGCGGGTCTGCTCGGGGCGGCATGGCTGGTGCCGGGCCGCAGGGCGTAGCCGATGCCCGCGGAGAGGGAGACGGCTCCGGTGGTCGCGAGGAAGGCCCGGCGGTCCACGGCGGACAGGGCGGTGTGGGCGGTGGACTGGGCGGCGGTGGCGACAGAGCGTATGCGCGGCATGGCGCGGTCTCCCCGGTTGCGAACGCGTCGGCAGTGGTCGCGGGAGCTGCGCACCAGGCGAATTTCCCGCTCGTACTGGATCGTTGGCATCCGGGGTGACCTGCACGTTAACGAGACCGCAACGGGCAACGCCGATCACCGTACGTGGATCAGCCGGAACCCTCCGCGGTCACCCACCCCTCTCCGGGGCGAGAGGAGGCGGTCACTCCATGTTCACCTTTCGGGGAAGGGGAGGCACTGCGAGCCTCAGGAGGGCGCCGCCAGGTGGCCGTCGGCGGGCCGGGTCCGCCACAGGTCGAGCCCGATGTCCACGAGGCCGACCCGGTCGAGTCCGGCGACGGCGTCGAGCGTGTGCCAGGCCGCGAGATCCGTGGAGCCGTCCTGCTCGTGCCGCAGCTCGCCGCCGGTGATCCGCGCCTCGTAGACGATCCGCAGGCCGTGGAAGTCGGCGACGGCGCCGAGCTTGCGCGGGTAGCGGCGGCGCAGCGAGTCGACGCCGAGCAGCGCGCGGGGCTCGATGACGTACCCCGTCTCCTCGTCGGCCTCACGGATCACCGTGTCGTACGGGTCCTCTCCGTGGTCCATCCCGCCGCCGGGCAGCGTCCAGCGCTTGCTGCCGTCGCCCGCCACCCAGCGAGCGAGGAGCAGCTGCCCGTCCTGCACGCATACGGCGTAGGCCGCCACCCGGAGCTCTTTGTGCACAGAGTGACGCTAGTCCCCTTGGCCGGGATTGGCAGGGGAGTACTCCGGAGTGGTCCAGCTCCAGGGGCTCGCGCCGGGGGTCTCCACCGCCTCGGTGAGGGTGAAGCGGACCGTGCGGGACCCGTCGTCCGCGTGGGTGGTGCGGGCCGTGCCGGTGAGCTGGAGCGTGGTGCCGGTCGTCCAGTCGAGAAAGAGGAGGCCGGCGCGCGGGTCGGCGGTGAGATTGCCCAGGGACAGGAACATGGAGTTGCCCGGGTAGTCCCGCCAGAGGAGTTCATGCGGGGAAGGGACCTGGACGAAGCCGGGGTTGCCGCCCCGGTGGCTGGCGTCGGCGCCGTGCGCGTGGACGGTGGCGAGGAAGAAGGTGTCGGCGGCGGCGACGAAGGCGCGCTGGTCCGGGGTGAGTGCGGCTCCCCGGGTGGGGGCGCCGGGTTCCGTCTCTCGCCTGCCGGGCAGCAGCTGCCGCTTCTGGATGTACTTCGGGCAGTTGGAGAAGACCTGGTCGGCCTCGATCGCCAGGCCCCTGGGGGTCGGCCGCGCCCGGCCGTTCAGCCGCATGCGGCGCCGGGTGCGGGGGTCCAGGGCGATCGTGCCCACGGGGGTGCCCTCCTGGGCGAGGGCCTCCGCGAGGGGGTCGGCGCGGCGCGGGCCGCCCGTGACCGACACCTGGCGCGGCCCCGTGGCCCGCACGAACCCGGGGTCGCCGGTGAGCAGCGAGGCCCGGACGGCGCCCGCCGGGTCCGCCCCGCCGATCACCAGCATGGGCTGGATTTCGAGGAAGGCGGCGGCGACGGGACGGATGCCGTCCCCGATGGACCGGCCCACATGGTCGGCCAGCTCCCGCACCCCGACAAGATCCTGAACGGCACGGGAGCCCTGGTGGTAGGGGGCATTCGGGGTCATGTCACTCCTGCCGGGAGAGCGCCCCGAAGGGGCGCGGGGAACGGCGCCCGAAGGGGCGCGGGGAACTGCGCGACCAGCCACGGACAACCCGCGGCCGGAAACCGGCATTCCGCCGGGTGAGCGCCCCGAAGGGGCGCGGGGAACTGCGCGACCGGTCGGAGACAGCCCGCAGACGACCACACTCCGCCGCGAAGCGGCCGGTCCAGAAGGGGCTAGAAGAACCCGCAGGTAGGCGCAGCCGCCACCGGAGCCACCCCCGAGGCGCCCACGCCAGAAAAAATTTCCAGGCGAGTGCCGTCCGGATCGTGAAAGAAGATGCCGCCGGACGAAGCGCCCTCGCCGTGCGGCACGACCCCTTCGTAGGCGAACTCCACGCCGTACGCACGCAGGGCACTCTCGTACGCGCGGACCTGCTCGACCGTCCCGACCTCGATCGCCAGGTGGTGCAGCCCCGCGTTCCCCGACGCGTACGGCGCGTCCGCCTGCTGCCAGAGCGTGAGCGCGAGGGTTCCGTCCTGTCCCAGGAAGGCGAACCTGCGGCCCTCCTCCTTGCCCTCGCCGAGCACGTCGTAGCCGATGACGTCGCGGTAGAAGGCGAGCGCGCGCTCGATGTCCGTGACGTTGAGACCGACGTGGCCGGTACGGAGTGTGCTGGTCGCGGTCATGACTCTCCCCTGGTCGACGGTGGCCCGCCCCACGCGGGCTAACCGTTGAATGTGACGTTAGTGGTTAGGCACGAACGCGTCAACCGGTCACGTACTCTTTGCTGGTTAGCCTCGAAGGGAGTCACCATGACCGCCACGCCCCGCGACCCCCGCCCGCTCGTCGGCGAGCCGCTCTCCCTCGACCTGCTCAACACCCGGTGGATGGCGGACGGCGTGCGCCAGGACCTGCTGGCCGACACCGGGGGCCTCACCGTCTGGCTCGCCACCAACGGACTCGACGACCGGTTCGCCGCGGACGAGGCCACGTTGCAGAACGTGGTGCGGGCGCGCGAAGCGATCTCCGCCGTCGTGGACGGCCCGGACGCCGCCGATGGGATCGCCCGCGTCAACAAGGTCCTCGGGCACGGGCGGATCCGGGCGACCCTGTCCGCCGCCGGGCCGGGCGAGGAGCCCGAGTTCAAGGACCCCGCATGGGGCGCCGCCTGGCTGGCGGCGCGGGACTATCTGACGCTGCTCGCCGCCGCGCCGGACCGGATCAGGCCCTGCGCCCACGAGGCGTGCATCCTGCACTTCTTCGACACGTCACGGAACGGCACGCGCCGGTGGTGCTCCATGGCCGCCTGCGGAAACCGGGCGAAGGCCTCGCGTCACTACGCGCGCGGTCGCGAGGCCTAGACCTGACCCCCGTGACCCCCTGAGCACGAGGAAATCACCCGCTATGTCGCCGATGGCGCATGGCGGGATTGCGTCACGCGACGATCGTGGCCCGACAACTCTCCCCAAACAGCTGTCACTTACGTAAAGCTGAGCGGTCATCCGGTTCCGGATTCCGGACCTTTTCGACCTTTACGTACAGGGATGCTGATGCACAGATCCAGTGCTAGACGCACGACCCGTCTCGCGATAGCCGTCGGCCTCACCGCCGCGCTCTCCGCCGCCGGGCCCATACCCATGGCCCTCGCGGCCGACGGGGGCCCCGGCGACCCCGGGGGCCAGACCACCCCCAAGTCCGCCGCGAAGAAGCTGGGTTCGGCCGACGCCGACCTCCTCGCCGAGGCGCAGGCGGACGGCGAGAAGACCGTCACGATGATGGTCGCCACCGCCCCCGGCGCCACCGAGCAGGTCGCCGACCAGCTCGACGCCGTCAAGGGCGGTTCCGTCGGCCGGACGTACGACAAGCTCGGCTATGTACGCGCCACCGTGCCCACCGGCAAGGCCGAGGCCGCGATCGAGGCGGCGGGCAAGCTGTCCTCCGTGCAGGGCATCGACCTGCGGCACGAGATCGAACTGGACGACCCGACGCCCGCCGCGGACCGCGCCAAGGGTGCGAAGAAGGCCGCCGAGGGCGCCGCGGACACGTACGCCGGACCCGGCAAGAACACCCCGGCGAAGAACCCGTACAACCCGTCCTTCGAGACGGGCGCCGTCGACTTCGTGAAGAAGCACCCGAAGGCGGACGGCCGCGGCACCACCATCGGCATCCTGGACTCCGGCGTCGACCTGGGTCACCCGGCGCTCCAGAAGACCACCACGGGCGAGCGCAAGATCACCGACTGGGTGACCGCGACCGACCCGATCGTGGACGCCGACGGCACCTGGCGGCGGATGACCAACCCCGTCACGGGCCCCGTCTTCACCTGGGACAGCGAGACGTGGAAGGCCCCCGCGGGCACCTTCCAGGTCAACCGCTTCCGCGAGTCGGCCACCACCGGCGGCGACGCCAAGGGCGACATCAACCGTGACGGCGACACCACCGACAGCTGGGGCGTCCTGTACGACCCGGCGGCCGGCACCGTGCGGGTCGACCTGAACGACAACAACGACTTCACCGACGACGAGACGATGAAGCCGTACAAGGACGGCCACCAGGTCGCCTACTTCGGCAAGGACGACCCGGCGACCGACGTCGTCGAGCGCGTCCCCTTCGTCGTCGAGATCCGCAAGGACGTCCCGACCGACCCGTACGGCGGCGACTGGGTCGGCAAGAAGGCCGACTTCGTCAACATCGGCGTCATCGAGTCCGAGCACGGCACGCACGTCGCGGGCATCACCGCGGCCAACGGCCTGTTCGGCGGCAAGATGAACGGCGCCGCCCCCGGCGCCAAGCTGGTCTCCTCGCGCGCCTGCACCTGGACCGGCGGCTGCACCAACGTCGCGCTCACCGAGGGCATGATCGACCTCGTCACGAAGCGCGGCGTCGACATCGTGAACATGTCGATCGGCGGCCTCCCGGCTCTGAACGACGGCAACAACGCGCGCGCCGCGCTCTACACGCGCCTCATCGACACCTACGGCGTGCAGCTGGTGATCTCCGCGGGCAACTCGGGCCCCGGCGCGAACACCATCGGCGACCCCAGCCTCGCGGACAAGGTCATCTCCGTCGGCGCCGCCATCTCCAAGGAGACCTGGGCCGCCAACTACGGCTCCGCCGTGGAGAAGAAGTACGCGATGATGCCCTTCTCCTCGCGCGGCCCGCGTGAGGACGGCGGCTTCGCGCCGATCATCTCGGCGCCCGGCTCGGCCATCAACACCACGCAGACCTGGCTGCCGGGCTCCCCGGTCGCCGAGGCCGGCTACCAACTGCCCGCCGGTTACTCGATGTTGCAGGGTACGTCGATGGCGTCCCCGCAGGCCGCCGGCGCCTCGGCGCTGCTGCTCTCCGCCGCCAAGCGCGAGGACGTCGACCTGACCCCGGCGAAGCTGCGCACGGCGCTGACCTCGACCGCGGACCGCATCAGCGGCGAGCAGGCGTACGCGCAGGGCACCGGCCTGATCAACGTGGTCGACGCCTGGAACGCCATCGAGGACGACGCGAAGGCGCACACGTACACGGTGAGCGCCCCGGTCGACACCGCCCTGGAGCAGGAGCTGAAGAAGCCCGGCACCGGCATCTACGACCGTGAGGGCGGCCTGAAGACCGGCCAGAAGCGGACGTACGACGTCACGATCACCCGCACCTCGGGCCCGGACCGCGGCATCCGCCACGAGCTGGACCTGGTCAACAACCACGAGCGCACCTTCGAGCTGCTCGGCAAGGGCGCGGTGACGCTGCCCCTGAACAAGCCGGTCACCGTCAAGGTGCAGGCGAAGGCCAAGTCCGCCGGTCTGCACAGCGCGATCCTGACCGTCGACGACGAGCGCTCCGAGGGCATCGACCAGCAGATCATGTCGACGGTCGTCGTCTCGAAGCCGCTCGCCAAGCCCGCCTTCACCTTCTCGGCGTCCGACTCCGTGCAGCGCAACAGCACCGAGTCGTACTTCGTGACGGTCCCCAAGGGCGCCAAGTCCCTCGAGGTGGCGCTCGGCGGTCTGCAGGGCAAGAGCCAGACGCGGTTCATCGCGGTGCACCCCTACGGTGTCCCGGTCGACTCGACGTCGTCGCTGACCTGCTACGCCAACTACGACAACCCGGCCAACACCTGCCGCCCCGACCTGCGTTCGTACCCCGAGCCGCAGCCGGGCGTGTGGGAGATCGAGGTCGAGTCGCGCAGGACGTCCCCGCTCCTGGACAACCCCTACAAGCTGGACGTCTCCGCGCTGGGTGTCGCCTTCGACCCCGCCGTGCAGACCGTGCCCGAGGCGAAGGTCGGTACTCCGGCGCCCGTCTCCTGGAAGGTCACCAACGACTTCGCCGCGGTGGACGGCAAGTTGAAGGGCGGATCGCTCGGCTCCGCGAAGGCGGCGAAGCCGTCGATCAAGCAGGGTGAGACGCAGACGACGACCGTGGTCGTGCCCGAGGGCGCGGAGCGGCTCGACGTCGCCATCGGTTCGCCCGCGGACACCGCCGCCGACCTCGACCTGTCGGTCTCCAAGGGCGGCGTGGTCGTCGGTTCGTCGGCGGACGGTGACTCCGAGGAGTCGGTCAGCATCAACAAGCCCGCGGCGGGCACGTACGAGATCAAGGTGGACGGTTACTCGATCCCGTCCGGCACCACCGCGTACGACTACCGTGACGTCTTCTTCTCGGGCGCGCTCGGCTCGGTGAAGGTCGACGAGTCGGCGCCGGTGAAGCTGGCGAACGGCGCGTCGGCGCAGGTGTCCGCCGAGGTCGCGGCGGACGCGCCCGCGGCCGAGGGGCGTCAGCTGTTCGGCGAGGTGTCTCTCCTGAACGGGCGCGGCACGGTCGCGGGTACCGGCAGCGTGCTCATCGAGAAGGTCACCCCGTAGCGGTCCCTTCTCGCCGAGAACGTCGGCCGGGCCGGAGCTCTCCGGCCCGGCCGACGTGCGTGTCCGGCGTCTTCAGCCCCCGCTCAGCACGTCATCTCCTTGCCCTTGTCCCGGCCCTTCTCCTGGCGCAGCTCGCGCTCGATCCAGGCCCGGTCCCTGGCGATGTCCGCCTTCTTGTCGGACCAGATGTCCGGCGACGCCTCCCCCTTCGGGATGCCGATCAGGGCCCGGTCGCCGGGCCGCAGACGCGGGTCCACGTCCACGTCCATCACGAACGTGACCTGCCCGGCCCCCCGGCTCGGCTTGTAGTAGCGGGTCACGTCCAGGACGATCCGGTCCTGGACGCCGCCGGGGACCGGCTCGACCCGCTTCACCGTGCCCTCGACGATGAGCCGGGCGCAGGGCACGTAGTACCCGGACTTCTGGTCCGCGCTCCCCGCCCTGTCCTCGTCCCCGGCCTCCGGCGCCGCCCCCTTCGCCGCACCGGCTCCGGAGTCGGCGTCGCCCTTGTTCATCCCGCTTCCGCTCTCGATCGCGAGCCAGGCGGCCCCGCCGACCAGCGAGACGGCCGCCGCGGCCGCGGCGAGGCCCAGCGCCATCGTGAGGCGCCGCCGCCGGAGCCCCGCGGGGCGCACCGCCGCCGGCCGGTCCGGTTCGGGCACCGATTCCCGTTTCGCCGCCGGCTCCGCTTCGGGAGCCGCGAGCGCGCGGCCGACCAGGCCGATGTGCTCCCGCAGCAGTGCGACGTCCGCCAGAGCCGCGGCACGCTCGGCCGCGCGCTCGGGGTCGGCATCCGCGCCGCCGGGCACGGGCTCGTCCGTAAGGGCCGGCATCAGCGCGTCGTACTCACCGTCGTACGCGTCCTTGGACACCCTCACACCACCTCGCCCTCGTGCAGCCGCGTCCGCAGGACCCGTACCGCCGTGTGCAGCCTGCTCTTGACCGTGCCCTCCGGAATGCCCAGTTCGTCCGCTATCGCCCGGACCGGCAGATCGGCGTAGAAACGCAGCACGACGACCTGCCGCTGGGTGGCGGGCAGCGCGTCGAGGCCCTGGGTCACGGCCATCGAGAGCGCCCGTGACTCCGCCCCGTCCTCGTCCGTCGCCTCCCGCCACAGCACCGCGAGCCGCTCACCGAGCCGCTCCTGCCTGCGGCGCGCCCGGTGCCAGTCCATGGCGAGGTTGGAGGCGACCACCGCCGCCCACGCCGACACGTCGCGCGGCGCGTCCCGCCCGTCCGCCGCCCGCTCCAGGAGCTTGAGCCTGACCTGCTGGACGCCGTCGGGCAGATCCGCGTGCGGCACACCGCCGAGCGCGAGCACCGCCCGCACCCGGTCCTCCTGGGCCGCGTCGAGCGGATCGGCCCTCTCCCGCCGGTCCCGTCGCGTTTTTCCGCGCAGCAAGACACCCTCCCGTCCCCACGTTTCCCCTAGGACGCCGGGAGCGGCCGAAACGTTCGGCGCGGGGCCGCGGGAATGTGACATCCCGAACTTCGGACAATGGATTGGACAAGGCGGCCGTGGACAGACGCATGATGGAACGCACAGGCCAATGCCTATGCCCATGCACATACGGAGGAAGTCCCTGTGAAGGTCGGAATCGTCGGAGCCACCGGTCAGGTCGGCACGGTCATGCGCAAGATCCTCGTCGAGCGGGACTTCCCGGTGGACGAGCTGCGTCTGTTCGCCTCGGCCCGCTCGGCCGGTTCGCAGCTCGACGGTGTCACGGTCGAGGACGCCTCCACGGCCGACTACAGCGGCCTCGACATCGTCCTGTTCTCGGCGGGCGGCGCGACCTCCAAGGCGCTGGCCGAGAAGGTCGCCTCGCAGGGCCCCGTCGTGATCGACAACTCCTCGGCCTGGCGGATGGACCCCGAGGTCCCCCTCGTCGTCTCCGAGGTCAACCCGCACGCGATCAAGAACCGCCCCAAGGGCATCATCGCCAACCCGAACTGCACGACGATGGCCGCGATGCCGGTCCTGAAGCCGCTGCACCTGGAGGCCAAGCTCACCGCGCTCGTCGTGGCGACCTACCAGGCCGTCTCCGGCTCGGGTCTCGCCGGTGTCGACGAGCTGTTCGACCAGGTCAAGAAGGTCGGCGACGACGGCCCCAAGCTCACGCACGACGGTTCGGCGACGGAGTTCCCCGCCCCGAACAAGTACGTCGCGCCGATCGCGTACAACGTCCTGCCGATGGCCGGTTCCATCGTCGACGACGGCCTGAACGAGACCGACGAGGAGCAGAAGCTCCGCAACGAATCCCGCAAGATCCTCGAGGTCCCCGGCCTCAAGGTCTCCGGCACCTGCGTCCGCGTGCCGGTCTTCACCGGGCACTCCCTGCAGGTCAACGCCCGCTTCGAGCGTCCGCTGAGCCCCGAGCGCGCCACCGAGATCCTCGCGAAGGCCGAGGGCGTCGTCCTCACCGACGTCCCGACCCCGCTGGTCGCCGCGGGCAAGGACGACGCCTTCGTGGGCCGTATCCGCAATGACGAGACGGTGGAGAACGGCCTGGCCTTCTTCATCTCCGACGACAACCTCCGCAAGGGCGCCGCGCTGAACGCGGTGCAGATCGCGGAGCTGGTGGCGGCCGAGCTCAAGGGCTGACGCCCTTCCCGTCCCGTACGCCGTCGGGGGCGGGCACCGACTTCTGGTCGGTGCCCGCCCCTTCGCGCGTGCCACGACCCGCGGACGCCACGACGAGCAGCGCGAGCGCCGCGAGTCCGCCCCCGAGCCACAGCACGTCCGTCGTCCCGAGGCCGTCCGCGACCAGGCCGCCGGTCAGCGCGCCCAGGGCGATCGCCGCGTTGAACACTCCGGCGAAGAGCGCCGACGCCGCCTCGCGGGCGCGGGGCGCCGCGGCCAGGATCCACTGCTGTGTGGAGACGGAGACCCCGCCGTAGGCCAGGCCCCACCCGACGAGCAGCGCCACCGAGGCGAGCAGCGAGCCGCCCGCGGGCCCGAGCAGCAGGATGACGGCGGCGAGTCCCGCGGAGATGGCCAGCAGCGCCCTACGCGGGTCGCGGGCGGCGAGCGCGCCGCCCGCGAAGTTGCCGGCGATGCCCGCGATCCCGTAGACGAGGAGCAGCCCGCTGACCAGCCCGGCGCCGAGGTCGGGCACCCGTTCGAGGACGGGACGTACGTAGGTGTACGCGGCGAAGTGCCCGGTCACCAGGAGCAGCACCACCAGGAGCCCCGCCCGCAGCCGTGGGCCGCGCAGCAGCCCGGGGAACGTGCCCAGCCGTACCGCCGCCGACGCGGGCAGCGGCGGCAGCACCGCCGCGAGCAGCCCGGCGACCGCGAGCGCGAAGGCGCCCATCACCGCGAACGCCCAGCGCCAGCCCGCGAGTTCACCGAGGAACGTACCGGCGGGGACACCGAGCACGGACGCCACGGCGATCCCGCTGAAGATCACCGTGGTGGCCCGCCCCGCGGCCTCCTCGCGTACCAGCCGTACGCCGAGCCCGGCCGCGATCGCCCACACGCCTCCGATGCAGACCCCCACGAGGACCCGTGCGGCGAGCAGCACGCCGAAGGCGGGCGCGAGCGCGGAGAGGAGGTTGGCGGCGGCGAGCAGCACCATCAGGACGCACAGCACCGTCCGCCGGTCGGCGCGCCGCACGGCGACGGGCAGCAGCAGGGCGGCGAGCGCCGCGACCACGCCGGGCAGCGTGACGGTCAGGCCCGCGGTCCCGTCGGAGACGCCGAGCCCCGAGGAGAGCGAGGTGAGGAGGCCGACCGGCAGCATCTCCGTGGTGACGACGGAGAAGGTGGTGGCGGCGACGGTGAGGACGGAGAGGGGCAAAGAACCCTGCGGCCGGGCGGGTTCGGGGCGTGTGGTCGAGGTGGCTTTCATGAGGTCAAGCCTTCGCCCGGGGCCCTGCCGGGAACAACGGCGAAGATCTCATCCTTGAATGAGCGAGGCTCATCGATGAGGGGGGTGTGGGTGCCGGTGCTGGAGACACGGGAGCTGGAGTGCTTCATCGCGCTCGCCGACGAGCTGCACTTCGGCCGTGCGGGCGAGCGGCTCTACGTCTCGCAGAGCCGCGTCAGCCAGCTCCTGCGGGATCTGGAGCGGCGGATCGGCACCCGGCTCGTGGAGCGGTCGAGCCGGCGGGTGCGGCTGACTCCGGCGGGTGAGCGCTTCCTCGCCGAACTGCGCCCGGCGTACGAGGCGTTGAGCGCCACGGTGGACGCGGCGCGGGAGTCGGCGCGCGGGGTCAGCGGGCGGCTGCGGATCGGCTTCCAGGGGACGGCGGACGCCCGGCTGATGCGGGCGATCGCCGACTTCCAGGAGCGGCATCCCGGCTGCGTGACGGAGATCGTGGAGATCCCGTTCTCCGACCCCTTCGGGGCGGTGCGGCACGGGGACGTGGACACGGCGATCGTGCTGCTGCCCGTCGAGGAGCCCGACCTGGTGCTCGGCCCGCTCTTCTCCCGCCAGCAGCAGACGGTCGCGGTGTCGGTACGCCATCCCTTCGCGGGCCGCGCGTCGCTGCGGGCCGCCGAGCTGACCGGGACCCCGCTGATCTCGGCGGCGGCCCCGGCGCCCGCGTACTGGCGGGCGGCACAGGCTCCGTCCTCCGTTTCGGCACCGGAGGTGCGCACCCTCCAGGAGGGGCTGACGCTGGTGGCGGCCGAGCGCGGGGCGATGCTGCTGTGCCGCCCCACGGCGGAGTACCACGGCCGGCGTGACGTCACGTTCGTGCCGGTGGAGGGGGTGCCCGACTCCGTCCTCGGGATGGTGTGGCGCGGGGACGCGGAGACGGAGCGGGTGCGGGCGTTCGCGCGGGCGTTGGGGGAGATCTCCTGAGGACTCTTCGCCCCTAGGGCCGGCGGACCTCGAAGTGGAAGCAGCCGTACTCCACGGCTCTGACGTGCACGAGGGCGACCTCCGGGTCGGCGAAGGCCTCCGCGAAGGCGGCGTCGAAGCCGTGCGTCGCCGGGTCCGGTATCTCCATCAGGCGGCCACCGACGATGCGGCCGTCGGCGTTGTAGCGGCGGAGGGTGCGGAGGGCTCCGGGGCGGGCGAAGGGGTACGCGGCACTGTCCGCCGCCGGGCCCTCGCACTCCTGCGCGTGGATGAAGACGGGGCCCTGCTCGTCGTAGGCACCGGGGTTGACGCCGGTCTCCGCTGCCCAGCGGCGCAGGGGTGCGTACGAGACGAGGGCGATGTTCTCGCCGGGGGCGACGGGGCGGAGACAGCAGCGGAGGGGGTCGCCTCCCTCCTCGTCCACGTACGGGAGGCAGGGGCGCCCGGCGTCGTCGGTGGTACGGAGTTCTTTGAGGGCGGTGGGGGCGATCGGGAGGGGGGCGTAGGTCGTTGCGGTCATGGGTTGAGGGTCGCGCGTGGGGGTGGGTGGGGGCTGGCGGATTTCAGACGTTATGTTTCCCCAACCCCACCCCTTCCCAAAAACCCGCTGCGCGGGGGCGTCCTCAATCGCCGGACGGCTGAAAGATTTCCCCGGCCGGGGAAATCTCAGCCCGTCCGGCGATTGAGGACGAACTCGGCGAAGCCGGTGATGACGGCAAGCAAGGCCCCCGCGCCGAGCGGGTTTGTGGGAAGGGGCGGGGTTGGGGAAGGGAAAAACCGCTACCAAGCCCCCCGCATACGCCGATACCCCTCCCCCAACCCCGCCAACTCCTCCCCCGTCAACACGTCCTCCACCCGAGCGAACCCCTCCGGAGCCCGCTCAGCCACCGCCCGGAGGACCTCGTCCACCGGCATCGCCCGATTGGCGAGCGCCACCGCGTTGGCGGGGGCCCACCTCTCCGCCTCGTAGGCGCGGAGGCCCGCCACCCGGTCCCCCCCGGCAAGGGCCACGCACCGCGCAAGCGCCCGCGCGTCAAGCACCGCCTCCGAGCCCCCGCTCGACCCCACCGGGTACATCGGATGGGCCGCGTCGCCCAGCAGGGTCACGGACCCGCGCCCCCACCAGGGCAGCGGGTCGCGGTCCACCATCGGGTACTCGAGGATCCGCGCCGTCGACCCGGTCGCCGCGAGGAGCGCGGGCACGTCCAGGTCCCCGATCCGCCATCCGGAGAAGTGCGGCAGGACGTCGGAGAGGCGTCCCGAGCGGTTCCAGTCCACCGGTCCTGGCGACCCGTGGTGATGGACCGGAAAACGCACCTCGGCCACCCAGTTGAGCAGCGCACGCCCCCGCGTCTCCGCCTCCCGCGAGATCGGGTACACGACGAGCTTCGCGGTCGCGTTGCTGCCCGCGAACGCCATCGCCCGGCCGCCGAGCACCGGGTCCCACTCGGTGACGCCCCGCCACATCCGGATGCCGTTCCACAGCGGCGGCCCCTCCCCGGGGTGCAGCCGGGCCCGTACCGCCGAGTACAGGCCGTCGGCGCCGACCAGGGCCCGTACGGGCACCGCGAACTCCCGCCCGCGCCGCACGTCCCGCAGGGTCACCCGCAGCGCCCCCGACCCCTCCGGCTCCGCGTACCGCACGAAGGCGATACCGGTCTGGACGGCGTTGTCGCCGAGGCGGTCGCGCACCGCGTCGAGGAGGATCAGCTGCAGGGCCCCGCGGTGCAGGGAGTACTGCGGCCAGTGGTGGCCGCGCGCGAGGCCGAGCGGCTCGCCCCAGATGTAGTTGCCGTGCCGGTCGAAGTGGATCGTCTCGGCGGTCGGCACGGCGGTGGCCGCCAGCTCGGCGCCGAGGCCGAGCTCCGTCAACTCCCGCACCGCGTGCGGCAGGAGGTTGATGCCGACGCCGACGGGCCGCAGCGCGTCCACCGCGTCGATGACCCGTACCCCGATGCCCGCCGCGTGCAGGCTGAGCGCGGTGGTGAGCCCGCCGATACCCGCTCCCGCCACCAGAACGTCGATCATGCGGCGCACCCCGCACCGGGTAATCGCGCAGATCGCGGTGACCGTCGGTTTCCCATGGACGCTCCCCCCGGGGCGTGTGTCGACGCGCGGATGCTAGCGGCACCCCGGCCCGCGAACAATGCCGCGTGGCGGTCCATGGACCATGCCCGGTCACGTCCGCGGACCCACGTGGAAGGATGGCCGGAAACGCCACAAGTCGTACCTGACGTTCCTGAGGAGATGACCGCGTGCCCGGCACCAATCTGACCCGCGAAGAGGCGCAGCAGCGGGCGAAGCTGCTCACCGTTGACTCGTACGAGATCGACCTCGACCTCTCCGGCGCGCAAGCGGGCGGCACCTACCGGTCGGTGACCACGGTGCGCTTCGACTCCACGGAGGCGGGCGCCGAGACGTTCATCGACCTGGTGGCCCCCGCCGTCCACGAGGTCGTCCTGAACGGCCGCTCGCTGGATGTCGCCGCCGTCTTCCGTGACTCGCGGATCGCGCTGAAGCACCTGGAGGCGGGGCCCAACGAGCTGAAGGTGGTCGCCGACTGCGACTACACCAACACCGGCGAGGGGCTGCACCGTTTCGTCGACCCGGTCGACGAACAGGCCTACCTCTACACGCAGTTCGAGGTGCCCGACGCGCGCCGTGTCTTCGCGTCGTTCGAGCAGCCCGACCTGAAGGCGACGTTCCAGTTCACCGTGAAGGCGCCGTCCGGCTGGACGGTCATCTCGAATTCGCCGACCCCCGAGCCCAGCGGTGACGTCTGGGTCTTCGAGCCCACGCCGCGGATGTCGACGTACATCACGGCGCTCATCGTCGGTCCGTATCACTCGGTCCACAGCTCATACGAGGGTCCTGAGGGCCAGTCGGTTCCCCTCGGCATCTACTGCCGCCCCTCGCTGGCCGAGTTCCTCGACTCGGACGCGATCTTCGAGGTCACGCGACAGGGCTTCGACTGGTTCCAGGAGAAGTTCGACTACGCGTACCCCTTCGCCAAGTACGACCAGCTCTTCGTGCCGGAGTTCAACGCGGGCGCGATGGAGAACGCGGGCGCGGTGACCATCCGCGACCAGTACGTGTTCCGTTCGAAGGTGACGGACGCGGCGTACGAGACGCGCGCGGAGACCATCCTCCACGAGCTGGCCCACATGTGGTTCGGCGACCTGGTGACGATGGAGTGGTGGAACGACCTGTGGCTGAACGAGTCGTTCGCCACGTACACGTCCATCGCCTGCCAGGCGTACGCGGAGAACTCGCGCTGGCCGCACTCCTGGACGACGTTCGCCAACTCCATGAAGACGTGGGCGTACCGCCAGGACCAGCTTCCCTCGACGCACCCGATCATGGCGGACATCCGCGACCTCGACGACGTGCTCGTCAACTTCGACGGCATCACGTACGCGAAGGGCGCGAGCGTCCTGAAGCAGCTCGTGGCGTACGTCGGCATGGACGAGTTCTTCCGGGGCGTGCAGGCGTACTTCAAGGCGCACGCGTTCGGCAACACGCGCCTGTCCGATCTGCTCGGCGCCCTCGAGGAGACCAGCGGGCGTGACCTGAAGACCTGGTCGAAGAAGTGGCTGGAGACGGCGGGCATCAATGTCCTGCGTCCGGTGGTGGACGTCGACACATCCGGCAGGATCACGTCGTTCGCGGTCAAGCAGGAGGCCCCGGCGCTCCCCGCGGGTGCGAAGGGTGAGCCGACTCTCCGCCCGCACCGGATCGCGATCGGCCTGTACGACCTGGACGACGAGTCCGGCAAGCTGCTCCGCACGGACCGCGTGGAGCTGGACGTGGACGGCGAACTGACGGCGGTGGACGAGCTGGTGGGCCGCAAGCGGCCCGCGGTGATCCTCCTGAACGACGACGACCTCTCGTACGCGAAGGTCCGCATGGACGCGGAGTCGCTCGCGTTCGTCACGGAGCACATCGGCGACTTCGAGGCGTCGCTGCCGCGGGCCCTGTCATGGGCGTCGGCATGGGACATGACGCGGGACGCGGAACTCCCCACCCGGGAGTACCTCTCCCTCGTCCTCTCCGGCATCGCCAAGGAGTCGGATATCGGGGTCGTCCAGTCCCTGCACCGTCAGGTGAAGCTGGCCCTCGAGCTGTACGCGGCTCCGGCGCGGCGGGAGGAGGCGCTCGCCCGCTGGACCGAGGCGACGCTCGCGCACCTCCGCTCGGCGGAGCCGGGCAGCGACCACCAGCTGGCGTGGGCGCGGGCGTTCGCGTCGGCGGCGCGTACGGAGGAGCAGCTGACGCTGCTCGAGGACCTCGTCTCGGGCAAGCAGGCCATCGACGGCCTGGCGGTGGACACGGAGCTGCGCTGGGCGTTCGTGCACCGGCTCGCGGCGACGGGGCGGCTCGACGAGGCCGGGATCGCGGCGGAGCTCGACCGGGACAAGACGGCCGCGGGCGAGCGGCACGCTGCCGCGGCGCGGGCGGCGCGGCCCACGCCGGAGGCGAAGGCGGAGGCGTGGGCCTCCGTCGTCGAGTCCGACAAGCTGCCGAACGCGATCCAGGAGTCCGTGATCGGCGGCTTCGTCCAGACGGACCAGCGTGAACTCCTCGCTCCGTACACGGAGAAGTTCTTCGCGGCGGTCAAGGGGGCGTGGGACTCCCGTTCGCACGAGATGGCCCAGCAGATCGCGGTGGGCCTGTACCCGTCGCTCCAGATCTCCCAGTCCACCCTGGACACCACGGACGCGTGGCTGACCTCGGCGTCCCCGTCAGCGGCCCTGCACCGCTTGATCACGGAGTCACGAGCGGGAGTGGAACGAGCGCTGCGGGCACAGGCGGCGGACGTGTAGGGCTTGCGGGGCGGGGGCGGGGGCGGGGGCGGGGCCGGGGGTAGGGCGCCCCCGGCCCTGGCCCTCCCCGGCCGGAGGGGGGTGCCTCTACTCCCCCCCAGCCCCCCGCAGGGGAACCGCCGCGCGCAGCGCAGACAAGACCCTGCCGACCCCCGCCCCACCCGCCGCCCCCTTCCGCACCGCCGCCACAACATGCCGCCGCGGCCGATCCGCGGACAGCTCCCGCATCACCACGCCGTCACGGCGGGCCGCCGCCATGCGGGGGACGAGGGCGACCCCCATCCCCGCCTCCACCATCGCGAGGATCGCCGTCCAGCCGGCGGCGGAATGCGCCTGCTCAGGAGTGAACCCCGCCCCCTCGCACGCCGCCCGCGTGATCTCCGACCAGGGCCCGCTGCCCCCGAAGATCCACGGCTCACCGGCCAGATCAGCGAGCCGGAGCCCCTCCACCGCCGCCAGCGGATGCTCCCCGGGAAGCGCCACGTCCAGCGGATCGGCGAGCAGCGATTCCCGCGTGAAGCGCGTGTCCGCGTCCGCCGCGGCCGGCGCCGTCACCGCCAGCGAGAGGGCCACGTCCACCTCCCCCGCGGCAAGCAACTCGTACGCCTCCGCCGCCTCCACCTCACGGACCCGCACCGAGATCCCCGGCGCCGCCGCCCGCAGCTCCCGCACCGCCGGCACGACGAGCGCGGGCACCGCCGTCGAGAAGGCCCCGACCCGCACCTCCCCCGCCTCACCCTGCGCGTACGCCGCCAACTCCGCGTCCGCACGCTCCAGTTGCGCGAAGACCGCCTCCGCGTGCCGCAGCACGAGATGCGCCGCGTCGGTCAGCCGTACCCGCCGCCCGTGCGCCTCAAGGAGCGGCACCCCCAGCTGCTTGGCGAGGTTGGACAGCTGCTGCGACACCGCCGACGGCGTCATCTGCAGCGTCCGCGCCGTCGCGGTGACCGTGCCCCGCTCGCTCAACGTACGCAGGATCTGCAGCTTCTTGATGTCCCACTCGCTCATGGAGTCAACGTACCGACTGGTCGAGAGCGGTGATCCCACCGACCGCACCCGCTACTTCGCGCGCGCCGAGCCCCGCGCCGAACCCCGCGCCGAACCCAGCACGACCCCGCCCAGGATCAGCCCCATGCACAGCACCTGCAGCCACCCCATCGCCTCGCCGAGCACCGCGAAGGAGAGCAGGGCGACGCACACCGGCTGGAGGTAGTAGATGACCCCGGCGCGGGCGGCGCCGATGATCGAGATCGCCTTGTTCCAGGCGAAGAAGGCGATGGCGGACGAGACGACACCGACGTAGAGGAGCGGCGAAACCGTCCCGACGGTCGGCGTGAAGCCACCCTGGAGCACAAAGCTCGCCACGAACACCGGGAACAGCATCAGCGCGCCCAGCACGAACGTCGCGAAGAGGAACGGCAGTCCACCGATCTCCGCGGGCTTCCGCTTGAGCAGCGCGCTGTACGAGCCGAAGGCCAGCGCCCCCGCGATCACCCACAGGTCACCCACCGCGAAGTCCATGGAGAGCGAGCCGCCGGACACCAGGACCAGGACGCCCGCGCAGGCGATCAGCATGCCCGTCACCCGGCGCGCCCCGAGCCGCGCGCCGCCGAGGCGTTCGTACACCGCCATCAGGACCGGCGAAGCCGCCATGATCATGCCCATGTTGCCCGCGGTGGTGGTGACGCCCGCCTGGTTGACCAGGGTGTTGTAGACGGTGACGCCGAGGAGCGCGGCGAGGAACAGGAAGCGGAGGTGCTCGCGGAGCACGGCCCGCTGCCGCCACGCCTGACGCGCCGCGAAGGGCGCCACCGCCACGATCGCGATGATCCACCGCCAGAAGGCGTGCTGGACGGGCGGCACGCTGTCGGCGAGGGCGCGCGAGGTGACGAAGCTGCCCGACCAGACGACGGTGGCGAGCGCCGCGAGGGCGAGACCGAGGCCGATGGGGCCCGCGGCCCGCTGCGCCTTGCTCGCCGCCGTCGGCCTCGACGTGGTGGGGAGGGGGGTCGTCCGGTCCAGGACAGTCACTGATATCCCGTGCCTCTCTCCCGGGAGTCCCGGGAACGCACGATCCCCGCCGGGGTCACACACCACCCGGCGGGGATCACTTGGTTGGTTGCGGGACTACCTTCACACCCCCACACCCATCAGGTCCATCGAATCTTTTCGAGACCTCTTTTAAGTTGAACTGAACGAAAAGTCTCCCGACCCCCACCACACCCGCCCCTAGGCCCTCACACCGCAGCCTCCACCCCCCACACCCCCAACGCCACCCGCACATCCCCCGCCCCCGCCTCATCCGCCGCCCACGCCACATACCCGTCGGGCCGGACCAGCACGGTCGTACGCCGGCCACTCGCCCAGTGCGCCACCACCGCGCGCCCCATCCCGTCGCCCTCCTTGTACTCCACGCCCTCCGGAGCGATCAGCACGAACCTGCCCTCGCGCAGGGCCTCGTAGAGCCGGCCCTCACTGAGCGCGATGTCCGGCGCGCGGTGACCCGTCATGGGGTGGGCGCCCTTCGGGGCCGGGTAGCTGTAGCCGATGCCGGTGATCTGGCCGATCGCCTTGTCGCGGACCAGCGGCACGGCGCCGATGAAGGACGCGAGCACGGCGCGGCCCGCCCGCGACCACGGGCGCTTGGCCATCGCGAGCCGCACGATCCCGCCGCTGCTGCGCAGGACCGCCTTGCCGATGGGGTGCCGCTCGGCCTGGTAGGTGTCCAACAGGCCGTCCGCGGCACGTCCCTGGACCGCCGCCACCAGCTTCCAGCTCAGGTTCACGGCGTCCTGCAGCCCGGTGTTCATGCCCTGCGCGCCCGCCGGAGTGTGGACGTGCGCGGCGTCCCCGGCGAGGAAGACCCGGCCGACCCGATACGCCGGCGCCTGGCGCTCGTCGCTGTGGAAGCGGGACATCCAGCGGGCGTCGTGCATGCCGTAGTCGTGGCCGAGCGCGAGCCGGGTGATCTCCTTGACCTCGTCGAGGTCGAGGGGCTCGCTGTCGGGGACGTTGTGCGCGCGGTTCCAGCCGATGACGCGGTAGTAGCCGTCGGCGAAGGGCGCGATGAAGGCGAAGGCGTCCCCGGCCGCGTTCACCGTGAGGACCGACGCGGGCTTCTCGGCGAGCTTCACGTCGGCGAGCACGAGCGAGCGGATGGCGGACTTGCCGGGGAAGGGCAGGCCGACGGCCTTGCGGACCGGGCTGTGCAGACCGTCGGCGCCGACGACGTACGCGGCCCTGCACGTGCTCGACTCGCCGTCGGGACCCCGGACTTCGAGACTCACGCCGTCCGCGTCCTGGGTGAGTCCGGTGACCTCGCGCTCGAAGCGGAAGTCGACGCCGGCCGCGATCGCCCGCCGCTCGAGGACCCGCTCCACCTCGTACTGCGGCAGGACCAGGAGGTGGTTGTAGCGCGAGTGCAGCTTGTCGAGGCCCACGTCGAGGTGGGCGAAGAGGCGCAGGCGGTCGAGCGTCCGGCCCTTGGCCTCCAGTTCGTCGGCGAGACCGCGCGCGTCGAGCTGTTCGAGGGTGCGGGCGTGCAGCACCAGGGCGCGCGAGAGGTTGCTGATCTCGTGCGGCCGCTTTTCGAGCAGGGTGACGGGGACGCCCGCGGCGGCCAGATCCCCGGCGAGCAGGAGCCCGGTGGGGCCGGAGCCGACGACGATCACAGCGGGGCTCGCGGTGCCGGTCGTGTCCTGTGTTCCGTTCATGACGGCCTCCTTGTGCCAACAGCTGTTGGTCAACGCTTGTTGGCCAACGTAGGACCGCCGTCATGGACTGTCAACACATGTTGGCCTACGCTTGTTGGCATGACCGAAAGTGCACCCGATTCAGCGACCCGGAGCAGGACGGCCGTCGAGGGCCCCCCGGCGCCGCCACGCCGCTCCGACGCGACCCGCGGCGCGATCCTGACCGCCGCCCGTGAGCGGTTCGCCGCCGACGGCTATGAGCGGGCCACCATCCGCGCCATCGCCAGGGACGCGCGGATCGATCCGTCGATGGTGATGCGCTATTACGGCAACAAGGAGGGCCTGTTCGCCGCGGCCTGCGCCATCGACCTGCGCCTGCCCGATCTCACCTCGGTGCCGCGCGAGGCCGTGGGGCGCGCCCTGGTGACGCACTTCCTGGACGTCTGGGAGCAGGACGGCGTGCTGACGGCGATGCTGCGCGTCGGCATCACGAACACGGCGGGCGCCGAGCGGATGCAGGGCATCTTCAGGGATCAACTGCTGCCGGTCGCGCGCCGCGTCTGCCCCGACCCGGCCGAGGCCCCGACGCGGGCCGGGCTCTGCGCCTCACAGATCCTCGGCATGGCGCTGACCCGCTATGTGCTGCGCTTCCCGCCCGCGCTCGCGCTGTCCGCCGAGGAGATGGCGGACTGGGTCGGGCCGACGGTGCAGCGGTATCTCACGGCCGAGCGGCCGTGACACACGAAAAGGGTTCTCCACACACGTAGGGGGCTCTTTGCCGACGTACGCGCTACGCATGCGTTGCGTACGTCGGCAAAGAGCCCCCTACGGAGAGCTCGTAAAGCTCTTGAAGCTCGGAAGTGAAGTGGCGTCAGCCCTTCTTCTCCTGCTTGCGGGACTTGTCACCGACCATGACGAGACCCGCGATCACCAGGAACAGCACGATCGGCGCCACGACATAGAGGCCGAGCGTGTCGATCACGCTCAGGCCGGGACCCGGGTCGTCGCCGTCGTCGCGCGTGAGCGCGAGCGCGGGGGACGACATGAGCAGCATCATCAGCGTCGTACCGGAAGCCAGGGCGCCGGCGCGCAGGGCATTCTTCTTGTCCACGGTGCCAACGTAGCGAACTGCTAAACGGGCCGCGCGCCCGGGGGTGCCGTACGGGTCCCTTCGCGTGAACGGAACACCTCCATGAACGCGTGGACACGTGGTGACGCGGCGAGTTCCTCCAGGGTGACGGGGCGGCCCGCGGCGTCGGCGACCGGCAGCCGCCAGTTCGGATACTGGTCCCAGGTGCCGGGGAGATTCTGCGGCCGGCGGTCGCCCACCGCGTCCGGCAGCCAGACGCCGATCATGCGGGCCGGGGTGGCGAGCAGGAAGCGGTGGACGGCGCGGATCTCCTCCTGCTCGTGTCCGCCGCCGCCGGGCAGCATCCCGAGCCGGGAGAGCAGCGCGAGCCACTCCGAGACATCGGCCGCCGCCTCGGCCCGCTCGACGGCCGCGGGGCGGGTGAGCAGGCCGAGCCTGTCGCGGAGTTGCACGTGCTCGCCGGTGATGCGGGCCGCGGTGGAGGGCAGGTCGTGGGTGGTGGCGGTGGCCAGGCAGTCCGCGCGCCATCGCTCGGGTGGCAGTGGCCGTCCCGTGCCGGCCCAGTCCCGCTCGAACCAGAGCACGGAGGTGCCGAGCACGCCGCGCCGCTGCAGCGTCTCGCGGACGCCGGGCTCCACGGTGCCGAGATCCTCGCCGATGACGAGGGCGCCCGCGCGGTGCGCCTCCAGGGTGAGGACGGCGAGCATCGCCTCCGCGTCGTACTGGACGTACGTCCCCTCGGTGGGCGCGCGGCCCTCCGGGACCCACCAGAGCCTGAAGAGCCCCATGACGTGGTCGATGCGGATCGCGCCCGCGCGGCGGAGCAGGGCGCGCAGGAGGGCGCGGTACGGGGCGTAGCCGGACTCGGCGAGGCGGTCGGGGCGCCAGGGCGGCAGGCCCCAGTCCTGGCCGCGCGCGTTGAACGCGTCCGGCGGCGCGCCGGTCGACATGCCCGCGGCGAAGTGCCGCCGCTGCGCCCACGCGTCGGCTCCGGCCGGGTGCACGCCGACCGCGAGGTCGTGCACGAGGCCGATGGCCATGCCCGCGTCCCGCGCGGAGCGCTGCGCGGCGGCGAGCTGGGCGTCGGTGAGCCAGGCGAGGCGACAGTGGAAGTCCACGCGGTCCATCAACTCGCGGCGCGCTCGGGCGGCTTCGGGGGACGCGGGATCGCGCAGGGGTTCGGGCCAGGCATGCCAGTCGGGGCCGTACCGCTCGGCGAGGGCGCACCACGTGGCGTGGTTCTCGAGGTCGTCGCCGTGCTCGGCCAGGAAGTCGTTGTAGGCGGCGCGCCGGCCGGGGCCGAGCGGGACCTCGCGGATCAGTTCGAGGGCCCGGACCTTGAGCTCCCAGACCGCGTCACGGTCGATCAACTGGCCTTGCTGGAGCACGGATTCGCGGAGCGTGGCGGCCCGCCGCGTGAGATCGGCGGCCAGGTCACGGGCCTCGCCGTCCAGATACGCGTACTCGGGAATGTCCTCGATGCGCAGGTGCACGGGGTCGGGGAAGCGGCGCGAGGAGGGGCGGTACGGGGAAGGGTCGGACGGCCCGTCCGAAGGCTTCGGAACCGCCGCGTGCAAGGGGTTGACCTGCACGAACCCGGCCCCCAGGGCCCGCCCGGACCAGGCCGCGAGCTCGGCCAGATCACCGAGGTCACCCATGCCCCAGGAGCGGCGCGAGAGGAGGGAGTAGAGCTGGACGAGAATCCCGTACGTCTTCTCGCCCGGGGGCGGTAGGCGGTGCGGGGCGGCGATGAGGTGGGCGGTGGCCGTTCGGTTGTCCGGGGTCTCGACCCGGAGCCGGTGTACGCCCAGTGGCAGGGCGGGCGCCACCCGTGGCTCTGTCCTTTCGCCGCTTCGCGGCGATGTCTCCCGCCCGTCCACCCGTCGGCCCCGCGGCGCGTCAGCGAAGCCGGAAGGGTCCGCATCGGACACGGAAGGGTCCGCGTCGGACAACGGCACATCCCACTCCAGCCGCTCCCCCTCCTCCGTCTCCACGCACACCCGCGTGCCCGGCGGCAGCACGGCCCAGGGTGGGGCCGCCGCAGGATCGCCGCCCTGCCACACCACCACCGTCGGAGGCAGCAGGCGGGCGCTCAGCTCGGCCTCGCGGGCCGTGAGGGCGCGCCGCAGCGCCTCGGGGGTGCTCGCGTCCACGTCCAGGGCGGCCAGGGCCGCGATCACCGCGGCGTCGGTGGCCGGAACCGTGCGGTCCGGGGACGGGAAGTAAGAAGTCGCCACGCCGTGCAGAGCGGCAAGGCGGGAAAGTCCGGTGGGATCGGTGGGCCCGGTCGCTCCGGATGGGGCCATCTAGACCCCCATGTAGGCCAGACCCGACGCGGTGCCGGAAGAGGTGGGCTCGCTGGTCAGCGGGGCGGCGTCGGCGAGCGGAGGCTCGCTGGTCAGGGGTGCTGCGTCGGCCAGCGGGGGCTCGCTGGTCAGGGGCGGCTCGAGGCAGCCGCAGGAGCAGGATCCGTCCAGACCGGAGTCCGGTCCGGAGACCTGTTTGGAGAGAGCGGAGAGAAGAAGATTCGCGGAAGCGGGCACGAAATGCTCCATTGTCAGGGGGCAGGTGTCAGGGGCAGGTCTTCGGCAGCCCTACCCAGTGCACGGGATCGCAGACATATCCGTTGTATGAACGTGCGCGCACTCACATTCGTTTCCCTGAGTGGGGGGTCGAACGCAAGATCTTCCTTCCCCTCACCTTCGGTACCCCCCGTCCCTGCCCGCGTACGGGCGATACATTCCGGCCCCGCACCGCGAACCCGCGTATGTCACAGGGAAGAAAACCCCCACAACACCCACGCCCGTTGACACCCCCACCACGCGAGTGGTGGGCTCAGTGACACCCTGAGACAACAGACGCACCACACGTGATCACCGGTACGAAGGACACGAGGAGAGGGCCGTGCAACTGCGGCGCAGGAAAGGCGCGGCGGCCATCGCCGTCGCCGTCATCGCGGGCGCCCTCTCCGGCGCTCCCGGCGCCGTCGCCGCTCCCGGCCTCCCCGGAAAGCCCGGCGCCCCCGCCACCTCCCCGGACGACGACCGGGAGAGCGACGGCGCCCTCCCCCCGGTCTGGCCCCGCCCCCAGGCGATGACCACGGCCGGGACCCCGGTCACCGTCACCGACGAGGTCGTGCTGGTCACCGGCAAGGACCCCGACCCGTACGCCATGGACGCCCTGCGCGCCCTGCTCCGTGACGCGGGCGTCCGCGAGACCACCGAGGTCAGGGACGGCGGGCAACTCCCCGCGGGCGGCGGCAAGCTCGTCATCCGCGTCGAGGGCGCCGCCGCCGACCAGGCGCTCCGTACCCTCGGCGCCCGCCCCCGCGGCGACCTCCCCTCCGGCGGCTACCGCCTCGCGGTGGGCCGGATCGGCGGCCAGGACACCATCGCCCTCGCGGGCGCGGGCAGTGACGGCCTCTTCCACGGCGTGCAGACCCTGCGCCAGCTGCTCACCAAGAGCACCGGTGGCACCACCGTCCCCGGGGTCCAGATCCGCGACTGGCCCGGCACCGCGGTCCGCGGCATGACGGAGGGTTTCTACGGCACCCCGTGGACCCGCGAGCAGCGCCTGGCCCAGCTGGACTTCATGGGGCGCACGAAGCAGAACCGCTACCTCTACGCCCCCGGCGACGACCTCTACCGCCAGGCGCGCTGGCGCGAGCCGTACCCCGCCGACCAGCGCGCGGACTTCCGTGCCCTCGCGGAGCGGGCCAAGCGCAATCACGTGACGCTCGCCTGGGCCGTCGCCCCCGGCCAGGCCATGTGCATGTCGTCCGACAAGGACATCAAGGCCCTGAACCGCAAGATCGACGCGATGTGGGCGCTCGGCGTACGCGCCTTCCAGCTGCAGTTCCAGGACGTCAGCTACAGCGAGTGGCACTGCGGTGCCGACGCCGATGCCTTCGGTTCGGGGCCCGATGCCGCCGCGAAGGCGCAGGCACGCGTGGCCAACGCGGTCTCCGCGCATCTGGCCGAGCGTCACCCCGGCGCGAGGCCGCTCTCGCTGATGCCCACGGAGTACTACCAGAACGGCTCCACGGAGTACCGCGACGCCATCGCCGCCCGCCTCGACGAGGGCGTCGAGGTGGCGTGGACCGGCGTCGGCGTGGTCCCCAAGACCATCACCGGGCGTGAACTGGCGGGTGCCCGCAGGGCGTTCGGCTCGCATGCGCTGGTGACGATGGACAACTACCCCGTCAACGACTTCGCGCAGGACCGTATCTTCCTGGGCCCCTACACGGGCCGTGAACCTGCCGTGGCCACCGGCTCGGCGGCGCTGCTCGGCAACGCCATGGAGCAGCCGTCCGCCTCGCGCATCCCGCTGTTCACCGCCGCCGACTACGCGTGGAACCCGCGCGCCTACCGCCCGCACGAGTCGTGGCTCGCCGCGATCGACGACCTGTCGGGCGGTGACGCGAAGGCCCGGGGCGCCCTGCGGGCCCTCGCGGGCAACGACGCCTCGTCCGTACTCGGCGCCGACGAGTCGGCGTATCTGCGTCCGCTCATGGACGACTTCTGGCGGGCGCGCACGACGACGGACACCGCCCGCGTCGAGAAGACCGGCCAGGCCCTGCGGGACGCCTTCACCGTGATGAAGGAGGCGCCGCGGCGCCTCGCAGGCAGCGACCTCGACACCGAGGTGGGGCCCTGGGTGGAGCAGTTGGCGCGCTATGGGGAGGCCGGCGAGACGGCGGTCGACATGCTGCGCGCGCAGTCCACCGGCGACGGCGCCGCCGCCTGGCGCGCCTCGCGCACCCTGTCGAAGCTGCAGAAGGACCTGAGGGCCTCCCGGGTGACCGTCGGCAAGGGCGTCCTGGCCCCCTTCCTGACGCGGGCCCAGAAGGCGTACGGGTCGTGGGCGGGGCTCGACGGCGAGCAGGCGTCGGACCGGGCGACGGTCCGTTCCCCCCGCGCCCGCCCTCTCACGGCGGTGACGGCGCTGACCGACCCCGGCACCAAGGGCAGCATCGAGGCGCACGTCCCCGGCGAGGGCTGGCGCCGCGTCGGCGCCCTGTCCGGCACGGGTTTCACCGAGGCCAAGCCGTCGGCGCCCAAGGACACCGCCCTGCGGGCCGACGCCGTCCGCGTCACGGTCACCGAGGGCACCGTCCGCCACGTCGTCCCCTGGTACGCCGACTCCCCCGCCGCCCGCTTCTCCCTGGCCCGCACCGAGGCCGACGTGGAGATCGGCGGCGGCCCGCAGCGGATCACCGCGGAGCTGACGTCACTGCGCCCCGGCGACGTGCAGGGCAAGGTCACGGCGAAGGCGCCCAAGGGCGTCCAGGTGCGCACCCCGGCGAAGTCGACGCTGCCGCGCGGCACGCGTGTGGACGTCCCGGTCGACGTCACCGTCCCGGCGGGCACGCGCGCGGGGACGTACGAGATCCCGGTCACCTTCGACGGACAGACCCGCACGGTCTCGGTCCGCGCCTACCCCCGCACGGACGGCCCCGATCTGGCGCGTGGTGCGAAGGCGTCGTCGTCGGGCGACGAGACGAAGGACTTCCCCGCGTCGGGCGCCAACGACGGCGACCCGAAGACCCGCTGGTCCTCGCCGGTCGAGGACGGCGCCTGGTGGCAGATGGAGCTCGAAGAACCGGTGCGGCTCGGCCAGGTCGTCCTGCGCTGGCAGGACGCGTACGCGGCGGGCTACCGCGTGCAGACGTCCGCCGACGGCAGGACCTGGCGCACGGCGGCCACCGTCAAGGACGGCAAGGGGGGCCGCGAGAGTGTCCGCATGGATGCCCGCGACACCCGCTTCATCCGCGTCCAGGGCGACAAGCGGGCCACCCGCTTCGGCTACTCGCTGTGGTCGGTCGAGGCGTACGCCGTGGCCGCGGCCGCCGAACACTGACGGCGGCCGACGGCCACGCGCGGGCCCCGTGCGGGCGGCCGCGTACAACAAGGCCCGGATCGATTCCTAGGCAGAAATGCCGTCGATCCGGGCCATCGCGTCGTCCGCGCCGAACGGCTGCAAGTACGGCAGCCAGCGCGGATCCCGATGCCCGGTCCCGATGATGCGCCACGCGAGCCCCGAGGGCGGCGCGGGCTTGTGACGCAGGCGCCACCCCAGCTCCAGGAGATGACGGTCCGCCTTGGTGTGGTTGCAGCGGCGGCAGGACGCCACCACGTTCTCCCAGGCGTGCTGACCGCCGCGGCTCTTCGGAATGACGTGGTCGACGCTGGTTGCGACGCCACCGCAATACATGCACCGACCGCCGTCGCGGGCGAAGAGCGCCCGCCTAGTCAGAGGAACGGGCCCCCGGTAGGGGACCCGGACGAACCGCTTGAGGCGGACCACGCTGGGTGCGGGGACAGTGCGCGTTGCGCTGTGCATGAAGGCGCCGGATTCCTCGAGGCAGAGAGCCTTGTTCTCCAGGACGAGGACGAGCGCGCGGCGGAGCGGTACGACGCCCAGAGGCTCGTACGACGCATTGAGGACCAGGACGTGCGGCACGGATGCCTCCTATTACGCCGGCGGCGCGTGGCTCGCGCCGGGACGATCTGTAGCCAGTCTCCCCTCATGCCTGGTCCAAGCGCCACCATGTGCTCGTAACGGGCTCGGAGTGTTTTCGACCACACATGTACAACACCCTCTTCTTCCCCAGGTGAGCACCGTCTCTCCCTCGAACATCACAACGATCCACACACAATGCCCCGTTAGTGTGGTGTCTCTGCCCGGTGCATCTCCTGGGCAGGCCGCTATGCCTGGAGGTACCTGCCGTGTTCCTGTCCGTCCTGTCAGCAGCCGGAACGGACCCGGACGACAAGTCGACGCCGAAGCCCCCGACCCTGGAAGACGCCCAGGAGCACGCGACGAACGCCGCGAGCTGGGTGGAGCAGAACTGGTCGGCATGGCTGGGCATCGGGCTCCGCATCCTGCTGATCGTCGCCGTGGCCATCGTCCTGCGCGTGGTCATCCGGCGCTCGATCACCAAGCTCATAGAACGCATGAACCGCACGGCCCAGTCCGTGAACGGCACCGCGCTCGGTGGTCTTCTCGTGAACGTGGAGCGCCGCCGTCAGCGCTCGCAGGCCATCGGTTCGGTGCTGCGCTCGGTGGCGTCGTTCCTGATCCTCGGCACCGCCGCGCTCATGATCCTCGGCACGTTCCAGATCAACCTCGCCCCGCTGCTCGCCTCGGCGGGTGTGGCGGGCGTGGCGATCGGTTTCGGCGCCCGCAACCTGGTCACGGACTTCCTCTCCGGCGTCTTCATGATCCTGGAGGACCAGTACGGCGTGGGCGACTCCATCGACGCGGGCGTGGCGTCGGGCGAGGTCATCGAGGTCGGCCTGCGCGTGACCAAGCTGCGCGGCGACAACGGCGAGATCTGGTACGTCCGCAACGGCGAGGTCAAGCGCATCGGCAACCTCAGCCAGGGCTGGTCCACGGCGGGCGTCGACGTCACCGTCCGTCCGGACGAGGACCTGGAGAAGGTCAAGGCGAAGCTGGTCGAGGTCGGCGAGACCATGGCCAAGGACGAGCCGTGGAACGAGCGCCTGTGGGGCCCGGTGGAGGTCCTCGGCCTGGACAGCGTCCTGCTCGACTCGATGGTCGTACGGGTCTCTGCGAAGACCATGCCCGGCAACGCCCTCGGTGTGGAGCGCGAGCTGCGCTGGCGCATCAAGCGGGCCTTCGACGAGGCGGGCATCCGCATCGTGGGCGGCCTCCCGCTGCAGGCCGTGGAGGAGGCGGCGGCGGACCCGTCGGCCGCCGTGGCTGCCCCGTCGGCCTACGCGTCCGCGACCTCCCCGCAGTCCCTCGCGGCCTCCCCGATCACACCGCCGCCGAATCTGTCGAAGTAGCGGTACGCGGCCAGGTCAGAGGGAGCGCCCGGAGGCTGCCAGGTGTCCCGGGCGCCGCGTCCGGTAGCTGTCGGCGTCCAGGGCGACGACCTCCGCGTGGTGGGCCAGGCGGTCCACCGTCGCACAAGCCGTGGCACCGTCGCCGAACACCTCGTCCCACCGGTCGAGGGCCAGGTTGCTGGTGACGATCAGCGACGCCCGCTCGTAGCGGTGCGAGACGAGCTGGAAGAGGAGGCGGGCGATGTCGGCGTCGAAGGGCACGTAGCCGACCTCGTCCACGACGAGCAGCGGATACGCGTCGAGGCGGGAGAGTTCCTTGCCGAGGCGGCCCGCGGCCTTGGCGTCCGCGAGCCGGGCGCCCCACTCGGCGGCGGTAGCGAACAGCACCTGGTGTCCGGCCTGGCAGGCCCGTACGCCCAGGGCGGCCGCCAGGTGCGTCTTGCCCGTGCCGGGGCCGCCGAGCAGCACCACGTTGGCCTTGCGGGCGACGAAGTCGGCCTTGCCGAGGCGGGTGATCACATGCGGCTCGGGTGCCCGCAGCCGCCCCTCGTCGAACAGCTCCAGGACCTTCCCGGCAGGGAACCCCGCGGCCTCGATCCGCTCCTCCGCGCCCGGCCCCGCCCCCGCTCCCGTGCCCGCGTGCGGCTCCGCCTTCTGCCCGCCGCCCCGCTGGACCGGGATGACCGCGGTCCGCGTGTCCCCTTCCCCGTGCTCCCCGTGCGCGCCGCGCATCCGCGCCTCCTGCGCCGCCATGGGCCCGGACATGTACGCGAGGATCGCCGCCGAGGCGATGAACGCCATGTGGATGACGGTGCCCCAGAGCAGGTCGTGCCGGGGCGTGTGGTGCACGTCCACGAACATCTGGAGCAGATGCACCGACGAGATGCCCACGATGGCCGTGGCCAGCTTGACCTTCAGCACGTTGGAGTTCACGTGGGACAGCCACTCGGGCTGGTCCCGGTGGCCCTGCAGGCCGATCCGCGAGACGAAGGTCTCGTATCCGCCGACGATCACCATGATCAGCAGATTGGCGATCATCACCACATCGACGAGCTTCAGGACGGCGAGCATCACGTGCGTCTCGTCCGCCTGCCCGCTGACGACGTGGTGGACGAGGTGCCACAGCTCGTTGAAGAACTTGTAGACGTACACGCCCTGAGCGGCCACCAGGCCGAAGTACAGGGGTGCTTGGAGCCAACGGGTCGCGAAAAGGGCACACCCCAGGGTGGTCATGTTCGGTGGGGACGAGGTGGAGCGGGACACCGGACCTCCATCAGCCGTAAGGCCCGTCATTGTCCTGGCTCGCCGCCGACAATCTGAATTCGTGCCACCCGTTGGAATGAATAGAAATCCAGTCGGACAACTCCCGTGTCCCGACCGCCGCTGGAGCACTCCGTGCAACACCGGCCCCCGCCAGGTAACGAGTTGGTTGCCGCCGGGGCGTCCGCTATTGACGGCCTGTTCAGGCCGGTCGTACGGTCCTCACGAATTGGAAAGTTTCCTAACAGTTAGCGGCCGACCAAAAGTAAGGTGACGTCATGGCAGCAGCGGGCAGCACTCCGGGCACCCCGAGCGTCCTGCGTGCCATGAACGACCGGGCCGTCCTTGATCTCCTCGTCGTGCACGGTCCCCTCACCCGCACCCGCATCGGCGAGCTGACCGGCCTTTCCAAGCCCACCACCTCCCAGCTCCTCGGGCGCCTGGAAGCGGCGGGGCTCGTGCACACCACCGGCAGCCTGAGCGGACGGCCGGGGCCCAACGCCCTGCTGTACGAGATCGACCCGGGCGCCGGCCACGTCGCCGCGCTGTCCGCCGACCCCACCGGGATCACCGCGCTCGTCGCCGACATCACCGGCACCGTCCTCGGCAAGGAGCGCGTGGAGGCCGAAGCCGTCGCCGAGGACGTGCGCCACCGCACCGCCCAGCTCGTCGCGGAGGCCGTCGACGGCGCCCTGCGCCAGGCGGGGCTCGGACACGAGGACCTGCGGGCCGCCGTCATCGGCACCCCCGGCGCCATCGACCCGCACACCGGCGCCCTGCGGTACGCCCCGCACCTGCCGGGCTGGCACTCACGGACGCTGCGCGACGATCTCGCCGCCGTCCTCGGCACCCCCGTCGACATCGAGAACGACGTGAACCTGGCCGCCGTCGCCGAGCAGTACGAGGGCGCCGCCCAGGACCACGACAACTACGTGCTGACCTGGCTCGACGAAGGCGTCGGCGCCGCCATCGTGCTCGGCGGCACCCTGCTGCGCGGCGCGACCGGCGGTGCGGGCGAGATCGGCTACATGCCGCTGCCGGGTGCTCCGCTGCTGCGCGGGGACACGCGGGGCGGGGGCGGTGGCGGCTTCGAGAGCCTCGTGTCCGCGTACGTCGTGCGTGAACTCACCGGCGGCGGAGCGACGTTGACGCAGGTCATGGCCGACGACGCCGCGCTCGCCGAGGTCGCGCGGCGTATCGCCACCGGCATCGCGGCAGTCGTCGCCGTCGTCGACCCCGAACTGGTCGTGCTCTCCGGCTCGGTGGCCCAGGCGGGCGGCGACAAGCTGCGCGCCCGGGTCGAGGAGGAGCTGACCGGGCTCGCGCTGCCCCGCCCGCAGATCCGCATCAGCGAACTCGACGGCGATCCGATCCTCACCGGCGCCCTGCGCTCGGCCCTCACCCAGGCCCGCGACCAGGTCTTCGACACGGCCTGAGCGAGCCTTGTAACTCGCCCTGCCCTCACCTCAACTCCCCTCCCCGTAAAGGAAGTCCGCCATGCCGCGATGGCGCATGCCCACCTGCGCGTCCGCGGCGCTCGCCGCAGCCGGTCTCCTGCTCTCCGGCTGCGCCAACCCGAGCGTCGGCAGCGCGAACGACGACCCGACCCGACCGGTCACCCTGAAGTTCTGGCACGGCTGGTCGACGCCCCACGAGGTCAAGGCCGTCAACGACAGCATCGCCCGCTTCGAGAAGCTGCACCCGAACATCGACGTGCAGGCCACCGGCAACGTCTCCGACGAGACCGTCAACCAGGCGCTGCGGGCGGGCGGCGACAAGGCCCCGGACGTGGTGTCCTCCTTCACCACCAACAACGTGGGCCAGTACTGCGACTCCGGGATGTGGGCGGACCTCGATCCGTTCATGAGGAAGACGGGCCTGGACAAGGAGAAGGTCTTCCCCAAGACGCTCCTCGACTACACCAGCTACCGGGGCAACCAGTGCGCCCTGCCGCTCCTCGCGGACGCCTTCGGCATGTACTACAACAAGGACGCCTACAAGAAGGCAGGCATCGAGCGGCCTCCGCGCACGATGTCCGAGTTCGAGAAGGTCTCCAAGAAGCTGACCGTGCGCAGCGGCAAGAACTCGTACAAGCAGGTCGGGTATATGCCCAACTTCCGCTTCTACCAGAACAGTCCGGACCGCCTCTTCGCCCAGTGGGGGCCGAAGTACTTCGACGCCAAGGGCGACGCGCGGCTCGCGGAGGACCCCTCCACGTACGACTTCTTCAAGACCGCCCGGCGACTGGCCGACGCACAAGGCGGGTTCGATGACCTGGAGCGGTTCCGGCTGACCTTCGGCGACGAGATGTCCAGCCAGAACGCCTTCCTGACCGGCAAGGTCGCCATGCACCTGGACGGCGAGTGGCGCGGCCTGATGCTGGACGAGGCCAAGGCGAAGTTCGACTGGGGCGTGGCCCCGCTGCCCGTCCCCGACGACCAGGCCGACACCTACGGGCGCGGCTTCATCACCGGCACCGTCGCCGGCATCGCGCACAGCAGCAAGCACCAGAACGCCGCGTGGGAACTGGTGCGGTTCCTGACCGCGGACACCGAGCAGGTCGTGGACTTCGCGAACGCCATCCACAACGTGCCCTCCACGTTCGCGGCCCTCAAGTCCCCCGACCTGGACGCCGATCCGACCTTCCGGACCTTCTTCGACATCCTGGAGAACAAGCACAGCAAGGCCCTGCCGCCCTCCGTGAACGGTGGCGCGTACGTCGTCTCGCTGCAGGACTTCGCGTACTCCGTGGAGGCCGGGCGCGTGGGCGACCTACGCGAGGGCCTGAAGAAGCTCGACGAGCAGATCGACGCCGACACCCTCCAGTCGAAGAGCTGAGCTGAGGACCCCGCCATGGCAATGACCCTCTCCAATCCCGCGCGCCGCAGGCTGCGCACGCTCGGTTTCCTCTCCCCCTGGCTCGTCGGCTTCAGCGTCTTCTTCGCGTACCCGCTGATCGCCACCGTCTACTTCTCGTTCATGCACTACAACCAGATCAAGGAGCCCTCGTTCGTGGGCCTCCGCAACTGGAAGTACGTGTTCGAGCAGATGCCGCTGTTCGGTCCCGCCCTGTGGAACACGCTGTGGCTGGTCGTGATCATGGTGGCCCTGCGGGTGGTCTTCGGGCTCTCGCTCGGGCTGCTGATCACGAAGATCAAGACGGGCCCCGGGCTCTTCCGCACCGCCTTCTACCTCCCGTATCTGGCGCCGCCGGTGGCCGCCACGGTGGCCTTCGTCTTCCTGCTCAACCCGGGCACGGGCCCGGTGAACGAGATTCTCGGCGCGGTCGGGATCTCCGGACCCAACTGGTTCAACGACCCGGACACCGCCAAACCCTCGCTGGTGCTGCTCTCCCTGTGGGGCATCGGCGACCTCATGGTCATCTTCATGGCAGCGCTGCTCGACGTCCCGAAGGAGCAGTACGAGGCCGCGGATCTGGACGGCGCCGGGGCGTTCGCCAAGTTCCGCTACGTCACCTGGCCCGCGATCACGCCCATCGTGATGTTCGCGGTGGTCACGGGCGTCGTGCAGACCATGCAGTACTACACGCAGGCCCTGGTCGCGGGGAAGGTCGCCTCCGGCGTCAACATCGGCCCCGGGTCGGTGATCCAGCCCGGCTACCCGGACCACTCGACCCTCACGGTCCCCCAGCTCGTCTACCAGATGGGCTTCCAGAACTTCAACACCGGCGCCGCGTGCGTGCTCTCGCTCGTGCTCTTCGCCATCGCCATGGCCGTCACGCTGCTCCTGATGCGCAAGCGCTCCGGGCTGCTCTCGGCGGAGGACTGAGGACTCATGACGACCACGACTCTCACCGCACCCACCGTGCCCGCCCCCGCCGCCCAGAAGCAACGCGGCCCGGCCGCGGCCCGCGCCCGCCGCAAGCGGGCCCTGCACTGGATCGCCGTGCACAGCGTGGCCATCGCCGTGGCGCTGCTGTTCGTCCTGCCGTTCGTCTTCGTCTTCCTGACGTCCGTGATGAGCGACTCGCAGGCCATGAGCGGCGACCTGTGGCCCGACTCCTGGCACTGGTCCAACTACAGGGCCGTCTTCGAGACCCCCGGCTTCCTCGACTGGTGGCGCAACTCGCTCATGTACGCGGGCCTCGGCACCCTCTTCACGGTCTGCTCGGCGATCCCCGTGGCGTACGCGCTCGCGAAGTTCCGCTTCCGCGGCCGGCGCACCGCGATGCTGCTCGTCATCTCCACGATGATGCTGCCGCCGCAGGTCATCGTGATCCCGATGTATCTGGTGTGGGCCCAGCAGTTCCACCTGTCGGGCACGCTGTGGCCGCTGATCATCCCGATGGCGTTCGGCGACGCGTACTCGATCTTCCTGCTCAGGCAGTTCCTCCTCACCATCCCCAAGGAGTACATCGAGTCGGCCAAGGTCGACGGGTGCGGCGAGTTCCGCACGATGGTCAAGATCGTCGTCCCGATGGCCAAGCCCGGCATCGCCGCCATCGCGCTCTTCCAGTTCTTCTACTGCTGGAACGACTACTTCGGGCCGCAGATCTACGCGGCCCAGAACCCCGGCGCCTGGACGCTCAGTTACGGCCTGGAATCCTTCAAGAGCGCCCACAGCGTCAACTGGAACATGACCATGGCAGCGACCCTGCTCGTCATGGCGCCGGTCATCATCATCTTCTTCTTCGCACAGAAGGCCTTCGTCGAAGGCGTCACCCTCACCGGAGTAAAGGGCTGAGAACCGATATGAAGCTCGCAGTGGTCGGCGGAGGGTCGACCTACACACCCGAACTCATCGACGGATTCGCACGGTTGAGGGACACCCTGCCGATCGAGGAGCTCGTCCTCGTCGACCCCGCGGCGGACCGCCTCGAACTCGTCGGGGGCCTGGCACGGCGCATCTTCGCCAAGCAGGGGCACCCCGGCCGCATCGTCACCACGTCCGACGTGGACGCGGGCGTCGCGGACGCCGACGCGGTCCTGCTCCAGCTGCGCGTCGGCGGACAGGCCGCCCGCAACCAGGACGAGACATGGCCCCTGGAGTGCGGCTGCGTCGGCCAGGAGACCACCGGAGCGGGCGGTCTGGCGAAGGCCCTGCGCACGGTCCCGGTCGTCCTCGACATCGCCGAGCGCGTACGCCGCACCAACCCGGACGCCTGGATCATCGACTTCACCAACCCCGTCGGCATCGTGACGCGGGCGCTGCTCCAGGCCGGGCACAAGGCGGTCGGCCTGTGCAACGTGGCGATCGGCTTCCAGCGCAAGTTCGCGAAGCTGCTCGACGTCGCCCCGAGCGAGGTGCACCTCGATCACGTGGGCCTCAACCACCTGACGTGGGAGACCGGCGTACGTCTCGGAGGCCCCGGCGGCGCGGACATCCTGCCCAAGCTGCTCGCCGAACACGGTGACGCGGTCGCCGCCGACCTGCGCATGCCGCGCGAGATCGTCGACCGGCTCGGCGTCGTGCCCTCGTACTACCTGCGCTACTTCTACCAGCACGACGCCGTGGTGGAGGAGCTGAGGACCAAGCCGTCGCGCGCCGCCGAAGTGGCCGAGATGGAGCGGGAGCTGCTGAAGATGTACGGCGACCCGACGCTCGACGAGAAGCCGGAGCTGCTCGCCAAGCGCGGCGGCGCCTTCTACTCGGAGGCGGCCGTGGACCTGGCGGCGTCGCTGCTGGGCAACGGCGGCAGCCCGTACCAGGTGGTGAACACCGTCAACAACGGCACGCTGCCGTTCCTGCCGGACGACGCCGTGATCGAGGTGCAGGCCACCGTCGACGGCGCGGGCGCCAAGCCCCTTGCGGTGCCGAGGCTCGACCCGCTGTACGCGGGGCTCATCGCCCACGTCACCGGCTACGAGGACCTGGCGCTGCAGGCCGCGCTGCACGGCGGCCGCGACCGCGTGTTCAAGGCTCTGCTCGCCCACCCGCTGGTCGGCCAGTACGCGTACGCGGAGCAGCTCACCGACCGCCTCATCGCGCACAACCGGGAGCACCTGGCGTGGGCGTAGGCATGAGCGTGCTCGCGATCGACGCGGGCAACAGCAAGACCGACGTCGCGGTGGTCGCGGCCGACGGCACCGTCGTCGGCGCGGCCCGCGGCGGCGGGTTCCAGCCACCCCAGGTCGGCGTCGAGGCCGCGGTGGACATCCTGGAGGAGGCGGTGACGCGGGCCCTGGCCGAGGCGGGCACAGCCTCCGTGGGACATGTGTCCGCCTGCCTGGCCAACGCCGACCTCCCCGTGGAGGAGCGGGAGTTGGCGGCGGCCCTGCGCCGCCGCGCGTGGGGCCCTTCCGTCGACGTGCGCAACGACACCTTCGCCATCCTGCGGGCCGGCCTCCTGGAGGACGCCGAGCCGCGCGGCGTCGCCGTGGTGTGCGGGGCCGGCATCAACTGCGTGGGCATGCTGCCCGACGGCCGCACGGCACGCTTCCCCGCCATCGGCCGGATCTCCGGCGACTGGGGCGGCGGTGGCGGCCTGGCCGAGGAGGCGCTCTGGCACGCGGCGCGGGCCGAGGACGGCCGCGGCGAGCCGACCGCGCTGCGCGAGACGCTGCCCGCGCACTTCGGCCTGCCCTCCATGTACGCGCTGATCGAGGCCCTCCACCTGGGCTCCATCGCCCCCGTACGGCGGCACGAGCTGACGCCGGTGCTCTTCGCGACCGCGGCGGCCGGCGACCCGGTGGCGCGCGCCCTGGTGGACCGGATGGCCGACGAGGTCGTCGCCATGTCGACGGTGGCCCTGGAACGCCTCGACCTGCTCGGCGAGGAGACCCCGGTGCTCCTCGGCGGCAGCGTCCTCGCCGCACGCCACCCGCAACTGGACGACCGTGTCCGGGCGTTGCTGGCCGACCGGGCGCCCAAGGCGGTGGCCAGGGTGGTCGTCGCCCGCCCCGTGCTCGGCGCGGCACTGCTCGGCCTCGACCAGGTGGGGGCACCCACGGAGGTGCACGCGCGCGTGCGGGAGCACTACGAGACGGGGGCTTCCTGAGGGGCCGTCCGGGCCCCTCTGTCCCCCGCCGCCCGGAGTTCGTCGGCCCCGCAGGGAACCGATCCGCACCGAATCGCGTATTCAAGGGCAGGGGTGGTGTGCGATCTTCGCTTGATCCGGACAGGGTTCGCATGATCCGGACAGGTCTACCGACGCGGTGATCAGAACAAGATCCAGTCAAGACCTGTGCGGATGTCGGTCCCTGCGGCGATACTTGCCGCCGTGCACTTCTTCCCGCACCGCGCACTCCGGGCGGAAGTGGACGTCCGATGACCAAGGGGGAGGTCGAGGTCGAGGTGACATACCCGCCGAACGGCAGCGCCGCGCCGCCGGGACAGGCCGCGCCGACGATGCCCGTCGTCCCGCCGCAGGCAGGGCCGGACCCCGCGCCGTCCGCACAGGCCGTGCCGGGCGCCGCGCCCCGCAGGCCCGCGTGGGTCGAGGGCCGGGACCGGCTGCGCGCGGCGGCGACGACGGAACCGGGCAAGCTGCGGATCATCGGCGCCCTCCTCGCCCTGCTCGTCGTGGCGTTCGGCGCGATCACCACCTGGCAGATGTCCGACCGGTCGGCCGCCGCGGACAGCGTCCTGAACCGCAGCCAGCCGCTGAGCGACGACGCCGCCGCCATCTACCGCTCCCTCGCCGACGCCAACACGGCCGCCTCCAGCGGCTTCCTGGCGGGCGGTCAGGAGCCGGCTGAGGTGCGCGACCGGTACAAGGCCGACATCGAGCGGGCCTCCGAGAAGCTGGCGAACGCCGCGTCGAACGCGGGCTCGGGCTCGTCGTCCGCCGCCTCGGTCAGCAAGCTGAACAAGCTGCTCCCCGAGTACACCGGGCTGATCGAGCGTGCCCGCGCGAGCAACCGCCAGGGCCTGCCGCTCGGCGGCGCCTATCTGCGGTACGCGAACGACAAGATGCAGACCGAGATGCTCCCGGCCGCCGAGCAGCTCTACACCGCGGAGAAGCAGCGGCTGAGCAAGGACTACGACGACGCGAAGCCGTACCCCTGGTTCGCCATCGCGCTCGGCCTGCTCGCGCTCGGCGCCCTTGTCTGGGCCCAGCGACGCAACTACCACCGCACGAACCGCGTGTTCAACCACGGCCTGGTCGCCGCGACCGCCGCGGCCACGGTGGTCCTCCTCTGGCTCGTCGCCGGTCACACCTTCGCGCGCTCGGGCCTCAACGACTCGTACGACCACGGCGTGCAGTCCCTGAACGTCCTGAACGACGCCCGGATCAGCTCCCTCAAGGCCCGCAGCAACGAGAACCTCACGCTGGTCAGCCGGGGCGCGGAGACCGTCGAGGTGGGCGCGGAGAAGGAGATCAAGGACAAGTTCGACGTCGCCTACCAGGCGCAGATGAAGCAGCTCGGCAGCGCCGACAGCGGTCTGCTCGGCAAGGCCGTGGCCGTCGCCGACAACGCCGCGGGCGAGAACCCCGTCAAGGAAGCCGCGAAGAACGTCTCGGTCTGGAAGGACCGGCACAAGACCGCGCGGGACAGCGACGACGCGGGTGACTACAAGGGCGCGCTCGCCAAGGTCGTCGGCGACAAGAAGGACGAGCCCACCGGTGAGTGCTTCGACAACGTCGACGAGGCACTCGAAGCGGCGCTGACGCACGAGCGGGCCGAGTTCCAGCAGGCCGCGAAGGACGGCAAGGGAGCGATGAGCGGGCTCCCGGTGGGCGCCGCCGTGCTCGCCGTCCTCGCCGCGGCGGGCGCCGTGCTCGGCGTCGGGCGCAGGCTGTCGGAGTACAGGTGAGAGGGGGCGAGCGGACGATGCGTACGCGAGGACTGGCGAGGATGCGCGGCTGGGGCGGAGCTGCCGCCATGGCGGTGGCCTGCGCGCTCACGGGCTCCCTCGTGCTCGTGCTGCCGGAGGCCGGCGGTTCGGCCGGTTCGGGCAAGGACGAGAGCCGGGCCGCCCACGGCTCGTCGGCGGCCGCACCCGCGCGCGCCGAGGAGTGCAAGACCCCGGAGGAGAGCCTCTCGCCGGACGACAAGGACGGCCCGACGATCGAGGCCATCCGCAAACGCGACGTGAAGAAGCTCATCGTCGGCGTCGACCAGAACAGCTACCGCTGGGGCTATCGCGACCCGAACAAGAAGTCGGGCACGCTCGAAGGCTTCGACATCGACCTCGCGCACAAGATCGCCGAGGAGATCCTCGGTGACCGCGACGCCGTCCTCTTCCGCGCCATCCCCACCAACCAGCGCGTGAAGGCCATACAGAGCGGCCAGGTCGACATGGTCGTACGGACCATGACCATCACCTGCGAGCGGGAGGAGGACGTCACGTTCTCCACCGCCTACTTCAAGACGGGGCAGCAGGTCCTCGCCCCCAAGTCCTCGGACATCACCGGGTTCGACGACTCCCTCGACGGCAAGAAGGTCTGCTCCGCGAAGGGTTCCACGGCACTCACCCAGCTGGAGGAGCTCAAGAAGAAGGGCCTGGATGCCGACATCGGTACGACGGTGCCGAACCAACTCGACTGCCTGGTAAGGCTTCAGCTGGGTGAGGTGGACGCGGTCGTCACCGACAGCGCGCTCGCCGCGAGCCAGGCCGCGCAGGACCCCACGGTCGAACTCAAGGGCGACGCACCGCTCAACACCGAGTACTACGGCGTGGCGATGAAGAAGCCGGAGAACGGCGGGGACGACCTGGTGCGACGGGTCAACCAAGTCCTCGAGGACTACCGCGACGACGACAAGAACGGCTGGCAGAAGTCGTACGACAAGTGGCTGAAGGCGGGCCTCGGCGAATCGGCGGGCCCGCCCGCACCGAAGTACAGCGACTGATCCCGACATGTACGGCAACGCAGAGCGGAGAGGTGATCGATGAGCGTCGCGGGACCCCCCGGTCCGGTGATGGACCGGGACGAGGTGGACCGTGCGCTGGCGCGCCTCGACGCAGAGCACGAGGCGATCGAGACCTCGCTGCTCGCCCTCCAGGATCACGCGGGCCGCCGCCTCCTCGAAGGCGCCGCTCTCACCGGCACCACACAGGAGCGCTGGCAGTCCACCGAACAACAGATCACCCTGCTCTGGGCGTACTTCGACGCGTACGCCGCCGCCCTGCGCGCCGCGCACGAGGTGCGGGCCCGCAGACGCTGGCCCAACCGGGACGATCTGGTGGAGCTGACCGAGCTGCTGCGCGGTGAGAGCGTCACCGTCGCCGGCGGCGCCGCCCCCGCGCCGTCGGCCTCGATCACCGGACCGGCCAAGCTCACCGAGCGCTTCACGCTCATCGACCTCGTCTCCCGGATGAACGACCTGTACGCGCACTCGCTCGACATGGTCGTCGCCGCCGACGCGGTCTGGTCCGCGCTGCCCGCCCGGATCGACCTCCTGGCCGCCGAGCTGCACCGCACCCGCCGGCTCGCCCACTCCGTGGGAGTACGCCCGGGTGAGCACCCGGCGGGCGACGACCTGGAGCGGATCACGTCGGAGCTGACGCTCCTGCGCGAGCAGGTGGTGTCCGACCCGCTGGCCTTCTGGCAGCCCGCGAAGGGCAGTTCGGCTCCCGGCGGCGGCCGTCCGCACACCGAGCGGTACGACCGCGAGGCCCGCGCCCTGGAGGACGTACGCCGCGAGATCGACGCGGTGCTCACCGTCCGGCAGGACGCCGAGCTGCGGCTCGGCAGGCTGCGTGACGTGCTCTCGCGCGCGGACCGCACCCTGGCCGAGGCACGCTCGGCGCGCGGCGAGGTCCTCGCGAAGATCGCCGCGTCCGAGGTGCCCGCCGTCAGCGGCCCTTCGACCGCGCTGCAGGAGCAGCTCGCGATGGCGTCCGACTACCGCAGGCACGCCCAGTGGCACCGGCTCTCCCCGCTCCTGGAGTCACTCGAGGAGAAGGCCGAGGACGAACTCATGCGCGCCCGTGAGTCGTTGACGGCCGTCACCCAGCCCCTCGCGGTCCGCGCGGAGCTGCGCGGCCGCCTGGACGCCTACAAGGCCAAGGTCTCCCGCCTGGGCCACGCGGAGGACCCGCTTCTGGTCGAACGGTACGACGCGGCGCGCCGGATGCTGTGGAGCGCGCCCTGCGATCTGCGCGTCGCCGAACAGGCGGTGCTTCGTTATCAGCAGGCGGCGGCCGAAGTCCTTGCATCGAGGGTCCCGCAACAGGGCGGTCCCACCGACCGGAGGGGGGAAGCATGAGTGAGCAGCAGAAGTGCCAGCGACCCGGATGCACGGGGTCGTACGAGGACGTGGGCGGCGGCGAGCTGTACTGCGACACCTGCGGCCTGGCCCCGGTCGTCTCCCCGACCGGCCTGGTGTCCTCTCCCCCGACCGGCATCACCGGCGGCGGGAAGGGGTCGGGCAGCAGCAGCTCCCGGTCGAGTTCGCGTGCCTCGTCCCGCTCGTCGCGCTCCCAGTCCTCGCGCAGATCGGTGTCGGGGCGGCTCTCGCGCTCCCTCTCCGGCAGCACCACGTCCCGCTCGGTCTCCGTACGCAGCTCAGGGCCCTCCGCCGGCACGTCCGCCCGCAGCAGGCTCGGCGTGGGCCTGGTCCTCGTGCCCGAGGTGCCGCGCCCCGACCCGCGCCAGGCGGTGCAGAAGAACCCCGAGGTTCCCGAGCGCAAGCGCTTCTGCTCGCGTTCCGACTGCGGGGCGCCGGTGGGCCGCGCGCGCGGTGACCGGCCAGGGCGCACCGAGGGGTTCTGCACCAAGTGCGGCCACCCGTACTCGTTCGTGCCGAAGCTGAACCCCGGCGACATCGTGCACGGTCAGTACGAGGTCGTGGGGTGTCTGGCGCACGGCGGCCTCGGTTGGGTCTATCTCGCCGTCGACCGCGCGGTCTCCGACCGCTGGGTGGTCCTCAAGGGCCTGCTCGACACGGGTGACCAGGACGCGATGGCCGCCGCGATCTCCGAGCGCCGCTTCCTCGCCGAGATCGAGCACAGCAACATCGTCCGCATCTACAACTTCGTCGAGCACCTCGACCAGCGCACGGGCTCCATGGACGGCTACATCGTCATGGAGTACGTCGGCGGCAAGTCCCTCAAGGAGATCGCCAACGAACGCCGTACGGCGCAGGGCAAGCGCGACCCGCTGCCCGTGGAGCAGGCGTGCGCGTTCGGCATCGAGGCCCTCGAGGCCCTCGGCCATCTGCACAGCCGCAATCTCCTGTACTGCGACTTCAAGGTCGACAACGCCATCCAGACCGAGGACCAGCTCAAGCTGATCGACATGGGCGCGGTCCGCCGCATGGACGACGAAGAGTCGGCGATCTACGGCACGGTCGGCTATCAGGGCCCCGAAGTCGCCGATCTCGGCCCGTCGGTGGCCTCCGACCTCTACACCGTGGCGCGCACCCTGGCCGTACTCACCTTCGACTTCCAGGGCTACACGAACGTCTTCGTGGACTCCCTGCCGGACCCCGACAACATCGAGGTCTTCCGTACGTACGAGTCGTTCTACCGTCTCCTCGTGCGCGCCACCGACCCGGACCCGGCCCGCAGGTTCGCCTCGGCGCAGGAGATGGCGGAGCAGCTCACCGGCGTCCTCAGGGAGGTCGTGGCGATCCAGACGGGGCGGCCGCGCCCCGCGCTCTCCACGCTGTTCGGGCCCGAGGTGAAGGTCACGGACACGGAACTGTTCGCCGAACTGAGCGGCGACGTCTCGCACTTCGGCGCGCGTGTGCTGCCCCTGGGGCGGCGCAAGGGGCGCGCGGAGCTGACGGCGGGCAACGGCCAGGGCACGGCCAACGGCACCCCGGCGATCACCGCGCCGCCCGTGCCGCCCGCCGCACCGCCGGCCCGGATCGTGCGGTCCCTCGACGCCCCCGCGACGGCGCTCGCCCTGCCGGTGCCGCGCGTCGACCCGGACGACCCGAACGCAGGGTTCCTCGCCGGGCTCATGGCCTCCGCGCCCGCCGAGCTGATCACCGCGCTGCGGGCCGCGCCCACCGACTCGGTGGAGCTGCGGCTGCGCGGGCTGCGCGCCCGCCTCGCCATGGGAGAACCGGAGCCCGCCGCACAGGCGTTGACGGAGCTGGAGATACAGCACCCGGACGACTGGCGGGTGGTCTGGTACCGAGGCGTCGCCTCGCTGGCCACCGGCGACCACGAGAGCGCGGCCCTGTCCTTCGACGCGGTGTACGACGCGTTCCCCGGCGAGCCCGCCCCCAAGCTGGCCCTCGGCGTCTGCGCGGAGGTCCTGGAGCAACTGGACAACGCCGCCGAGTACTACCGCCTCGTGTGGGCCACCGACCCGAGCTATGTCAGCGCGGCGTTCGGCCTGGCCCGGGTGCAGCTGGCCGCGGGCGACCGGCGCGGTGCCGTGCACACCCTGGAGTCGGTGCCCGAAGCCTCGATCCACTACACCGCGGCCCGCGTCGCGGCCGTGCGGGCGAGGCTGCGGCACCGTATGACGTTGGACACCGCGCCGTCACCCGGCGCGCTTTTCCTCGACGACCTGACGGCCGCGGCGGGCCAGGTGGAGGCCCTCGCGGGCTTCGGCCTCGACGCGGTGCGCCGCGAGCGGCTCTCCACCGAGGTCCTCGGCACCGCGCTGGACTGGGTACTCTCCGGTAGGCACCCTGGTCACGCTTCCGCCCCGCCGGCAGCACCCGCTGCACCGGCAGGCGGCTCGCGGACCGTGCTGCTCGGCAGCGACCTGGACGAGCGCGGCCTCCGGTTCGGCCTGGAGCGCTCGTACCGCACGCTTGCCCGGCTCGCACAGGGTGGCGAGGAAAGGATCGAACTGGTGGAGCGGGCCAACCGTTTCCGCCCTCGGACGTGGGTGTGAAGATGTCGCAGATGCACCAGCAGACTGCCGGGGCAGGTTCCACGTGCCCCGGCTGCGAAGAACCGCTGGAAGCGGGTGACCTGTTCTGCGGCGCGTGCGGTTACGACCTGTCGGCGCAGCCGGCCGGGTCCGACGACCGCCCCACCGTGGCGATGAACGGCGCGTCGCCGGCGCCGTCCCCCGGCGCGTCGTCGCAGTGGCCCGTCGCCCCGGACGTGGACAGCTCCGACATGCCGGTGCCCGCGCACCTGCCCACCGACCTGCCGGTCACCGAGTCGTCGGGCGGCGAACTCTCCCCGAACGCGGGGGAGGTACGGACGGACGCCCCCGCGGCCCGCCCCGCCGAGCCGGACGAGTACCCCCTGCCGGCCCCCGGCGCCCAGCCGGAGCCCGAGCCCGCCGACCCCCGCACGGCCCTGCCCGACCCCACGCCGCCCGCGGGCACCAAGCTCTGCGTGGCGTGCCGTTCGGGCCGCGTGGACCCGGACGGCTACTGCGAGAACTGCGGGCACGCACAGCCGCGCGAGCGCGACCACATGGAGCAGGAACTCGACGCGGTCGCCGCGGTCAGCGACCGGGGTCTTCGCCACCACCGCAACGAGGACGCGTTCGCCATCTCCTCGACCGCGCTGCCGGACGGATCCCCCGCCGTCGTCGCGATCGTCTGCGACGGTGTCTCGTCCGCGACCCGCCCCGACGAGGCCTCGCTCGCCGCCTCCCGCGCGGCGAACGAATCGCTGCTCGCCGCGCTGCCGCTCGGCACGCACCCGCAGCAGGCCATGCACGACGCGATCCTCGCGGCGTCCGACGCCGTCAACGCCCTTGCCGCCGAGCCCACTCAGGCCAGGGAGCACTCCCCGCACCAGAACGCCCCCGCGTGCACCCTCGTCGGCTCGATCGTCGCCGGTGGTCTGCTGGTCGTCGGCTGGGTCGGTGACAGCCGTGCCTACTGGGTGCCCGACGACCGCACCGGCCCGACGGCCCGCCTCACCGAGGACGACTCGTGGGCCGCGCAGATGGTGGCGGCGGGTCTGATGAACGAGGCGGAGGCGTACGCGGACGAGCGCGCGCACGCCATCACGGGGTGGCTCGGCGCCGACGCGTACGAACTGGAGCCGCACACCGCTTCCTTCAAGCCGGACCGTGCGGGTGTAGTGGTCGTATGCACCGACGGGCTCTGGAACTACGCGGAAGCGGTGGAGGACATGGCGCGGGCCGTGCCCGTCGACTCCGCCCAGCGCCCGCTGCACAGCGCCCAGGTCCTGGTCGGCCACGCACTGGACGGCGGGGGCCACGACAACGTAACAGTGGCGATTCTGCCGTTCCGTGTCGTGCCGCAAGGGGCAGGATCCGCCTAGTGAAGGCCCCCGGCAACGGGGCGCCGGCCACGCGCACTTGTCACCCACCGGCTTGGGGAAGCCGGTGGGAACGTCTAGGGGGAGCAGAGATCCATGGCCAATTTCTCGAAGTCGAACGTGCCGCAGTTCTCGGTCGACGTCTATCAGAACGAGTACCTCCCGGAGGGCGGCCGCGAGGTCAACGCGATCGCCACGGTCACCTCGACGGGCGGGGGCACGGTGGGGGCCGCGGTGAGCGCCCCGCACCTCTACTCGGCGGGGCAGACCCCGGACGCGGCCGTGGCGATCATGGTCGACTGTTCGGGCTCGATGGACTACCCGCCGACGAAGATGCGCGGCGCCCGCGACGCCACGGCCGCCGCCATCGACGCCGTACGTGACGGAGTCCACTTCGCGGTGATCGGCGGCACCCATGTCGCCAAGGAGGTCTATCCGGGCAACGGCCGCCTCGCGGTCGCTGACGCCACCACCCGGGAGCAGGCCAAGCAGGCGCTGCGCAAGCTCAGCGCGGGCGGCGGCACGGCGATCGGCACCTGGCTGCGCCTGGCCGACCGGCTGCTCGCCTCGGCCGACGTCTCGATACGGCACGGGATCGTGCTGACGGACGGCCGCAACGAACACGAGTCACCCGAGGACCTGCGGGCCTCTCTCGACGCCTGCGCGGGCCGCTTCACCTGCGACGCCCGCGGTGTCGGCACCGACTGGGAGGTGAAAGAGGTCACGGGCATCGCGTCCGCCCTCCTCGGCACCGCCGACATCGTCGCCGACCCCTCGGGCCTGGCCGCCGACTTCACGCAGATGATGGAGGCGGCGATGGGCAAGGAGGTCGCCGACGTCAGCCTGCGGGTGTGGACGCCGCTGGGCGCGGAGATCAAGTTCGTCAAGCAAGTGGCGCCCACGGTCGAGGAGTTGACCGACCGCCGCACGGAGGCGGGGCCGCGCGCCGGCGACTATCCCACCGGGTCCTGGGGCGACGAGTCCCGCGATTACCACGTCTGCGTGGAGGTGCCGAACGCCGAGCTCGGCCAGGAGATGCTCGCGGCCCGCGTCTCGCTGATCGTGCCGCAGCCGGACGGCAGCGCCCAGACGCTCTCGCAGGGCCTGGTGCGGGCCGTGTGGACGGACGACATGGCCGCATCGACGTCCATCAACCCGCAGGTGGCGCACTACACCGGCCAGGCGGAACTGGCCCAGGTGATCCAGCAGGGCCTCGATGCGCGCAAGTCGGGAGATATGGACGGAGCCACGGCCAAACTGGGCCGTGCCGTGCAGCTCGCCAGCGCCTCGGGCAACGAGGACACCGCGAAGCTGCTTTCGAAGGTGGTCGACGTGGTCGATGCCGTGGCAGGTACTGTTCGATTGAAGGCGAGGGTCGCCGAGGCCGATGAGATGACTCTCGAGACACGGTCGACGAAGACTGTTCGCGTGAAGAAGTAGCAGCACCCGTACCCATGATCAGCCCCACAGCAGCACGTACGGCCCGCTGGGCCGGAGAAGGAGAGGGGGAAGCGCCGACATGCCGACCTGCCCGAACGGACACCAGTCGGGTTCCGACGACTGGTGCGAGGTCTGCGGTCACCGCATGGCCGGTGCCGTGCCCCCGCCCCCGCCGCCCCCGGCCGCTCCCGGTTACGGCTACCCGCCGCCGGGGCAAGGCCAGGACGGCGGATACGGATACCCCCAGCAGGCCCCGGGCCAGCCGCACCTGTCGGCCGTGCCGGACCAGGCCGCCGAGCCCGAGCTCTGCCCGCAGTGCCGCACGCCCCGCGAGGCGAACGCGCCGTTCTGCGAGGAGTGCCGCTGGAACTTCCTGACGAACACGGCCACCTCGTACACCCCGGCCGCCCCGCATCCGCCGACGCCGAACCCGGCCCAGCAGTTCCAGCAGCCGCCCGGCCGCCAGCCCCACGGCACCCAGCCCGGTCAGGACCCGTTCGGCTACCAGGGCTCGCGGCCCTCGCAGATGAACCGGCCCGCCGAGCCGATCCCGCCGTTCGGCAACGGCAACCCGTCCGGTCAGGCGCCTCCGCCGCCCTACGGCGGCGACCCGTCGGGCCGGCCCCCGCAGTCGTTCCAGCAGCAGGGTCCGCCGGCTCCGCCCGCCTTCCCGCAGGAGACGGGGACTCCGCCGCCTCCCGGCCCGGGTCCCGGCGGCCCGTCCTTCGGCGGCGGCAACGACGACTGGGTGCTCCCGCCGCCGTCGTCGTCCGCTCCGGGTCCGGGCGCTCCGGGACAGGGCGCTCCGCAGGCTCCCGAGCAGGGCGAGTGGGGCCATCAGCAGCAGGGGCAGCAGCCTCAGCAGACGCAGGCGCCGCAGGGCCCTCCCGGCTATCAGGCGGTGCCAGGGCCCAGCACCGGCACGGTCTCCTGGTCGGCGACGATCGGCCCGGACCGCGAGTACTTCATGGCGATGATGCACCGCAGCGGCCCCGAGGCGTCGGGCCTGAACCTGCCCGCGTACTCGCCCGAGCAGCAGCGCCCGCTGGCCGGCAACCAGATCACCATCGGCCGCCGCCGGCACTCCACCGGCGACACCCCGGACATCGACCTGTCGGTGCCGCCGGAGGACCCGGGCGTCTCGCACCAGCACGCGGTCCTGGTCCAGCAGCCGGACGGCAGCTGGGCGGTCGTCGACCAGAACTCGACCAACGGCACCACGGTCAACAACGGCGAGGAGCCCATCCAGCCGTTCGTCCCGGTACCGCTCCAGGACGGTGACCGGGTGCACGTGGGCGCCTGGACCACGATCACGATCCGGCACAGCTAGGAGCGTCCGTTCAGGGCCTTCTCACGCGAGGGGCCAGGCGTACGGCCCTTCGGGGTCGTCAAGCCAGGCCCACTCGTGCGGCCCGCTGACGGTGACCCCGAACCGCTCGCGCACCGGCCGGTCCTCGCGCTGCCACAGGGCGAGGGCCTCGTACGGGTCGAGGCTGCCCGCGGTCAGTTCCAGCAAGAAGCGGAAGAGCTCGTTCTGCAGGGCCCTGCGCGGCAGCCCCCCGAGGTGCTGCTCGTGCGGGGCCCTTCTGCCGCCGCCCCGCAGCGGCACGAAGTAGGCGGGGGTGTGCAGGAAGCGCCCCTCCGCGTGCTCGGCGTCCCGCACCGTGAGGGCGATCAGGCCGGTGGCCAGCGGGGCCAGGATGCGGGCGCCGGGGCGGCACTGGGCCAGCCAGGGCCTCGGCAGCGAGGCCAGGGTGCAGGTCGCGATGATCCGGTCGTACGGAGCCCGCTCGGGGCACCCCGCGGTCCCGTCTCCGGTGACCACGGCCGGGTGGTACCCGGCGGCCGTCAGATGCCGCCGCGCGGACTCGGTGATCTCCGGGTCCAGGTCGACGGTGGTGACGTGCTCCTGGCCGACCCGGTGGGCGAGCAGGGCCGCGTTGTAGCCGGTGCCCGCTCCGATCTCCAGGACGTCGCAGTCCCCGTCCCGCAGATCCAGCTCGTCCAGCATCTTCGCCATCAGGGAGGGCTGGCTGCTGGACGAGAGGAGCTCTCCGTCGCGTACGCGGGTGGCGAGCGGGACGTCCGCGTAGGCGCCGCGCAGCCAGCGTGCCCGGCGTGCGGGGTCGGGGTCCTCGCCCCAGAGCCGTTCGTGTCCGCCGCCCGACGACGTGACGTAGTAGTACGGCACGAAAAGGTGCCGCGGGACCTGTTCGAAGGCCGCGCGCAGTCCGGGGTCCCGCGCCCAGGCGCCGCCGGCTTCGATCTCGCGCACCAGGGCGGCTTTGGCCTCGGCGGCGATGAGCGGGTCGACTGTGGGTCCCATACAGCCACTGTGCTGCGGGATGGGCGGCGATGCGAGCGGCGGGACGTACCGATCCGGAGGCCGGCGGTCCCGGTCCGGAGGCCGATGATCGCGCTCTGGTGGCCGGCGGTCCTAAGTCTTCCGTCCTCGGTCGTCCCGTCTGAGACCATGGACGGTGTGATAGAGATCCCGCGCGGCACGCTTCAGGAGCAGACCTTCTATGAACAGGTCGGCGGCGAGGAGACCTTCCGGCGCCTGGTGCACTTCTTCTACCAGGGGGTCGCGGAGGACCCGCTGCTGCGACCGATGTACCCCGAGGAGGACCTGGGCCCTGCCGAGGAGCGCCTCGCGCTGTTCCTGATGCAGTACTGGGGCGGCCCCCGCACGTACAGCGACAACCGCGGCCACCCCCGGCTGCGGATGCGCCACGCCCCGTTCACCGTCGACAGGGCCGCGCACGACGCCTGGCTGAAGCACATGCGTGCCGCCGTCGAGGAGCTGAAGCTCTCCGAGGAGCATGAGCGGACGCTGTGGAACTACCTGACGTACGCGGCGGCGTCCATGGTGAACTCCGAGGGCTGACGGCTCTCGGCTCGCCTTTCGGTGACCCGGTGACGGACCCTAGGCCGGCGTCACCGAGAGGCCGCCGACACCGGACCGGCGCACGGCGATCGACCCGTAGTTCGTGCGCAGGCGCAGCCACGGTCCGGAGGACAGCAGGTCGAGCGTGTCCCCCCGCAGGAACCCCAGGGCCTGCGCGGCATGCGCGGCCCGCACGGGCAGTCCCGTGTCCCCGATGGTCCGGGACCAGATCTCCCGTCCCAGCTGATCGAGCTCGGCCCGGACCCGCCGCTCCTGCGGCAACTCCTCGACCCGCGCCTTGAATTCGGCGACCGCGGCCGCCACGAGGCCCCGCACCGCGTCCGCTTGCGGAAGGCCGCGCTCGGGCTGCCAGCCGCCGCGCGGCGGCAGAACTCCGGCCCACGGCGGCCCGGTCACGGCCTGCGGAACGCCGACCACTCCGGCCGAATCGACGGAATCCGCCGACTCCCCCACGGATTCCAGGAGTTCACCGGCGGAGACGGTGACGTCGAGGGAGGAGTCCAGCCCGTGCTCGTACGGCTTGGCGAGGCGCGCCGTACGGATGGCGAGCACCTCGAACGACGGCGGGCGGCCGAACACGGCGAGCGTGTCGCCGGCCGCCTGGAGACGGACCGCGGCGGCCTTGTCGTAGTGGATGAGCCGGGCCAGGAAGGCGGCGAGATCCCCCGCCTCCCCGGCGTCGGCCACGTGCAGCTGCGCCGTCATGCGACGAGCGCCTCCGAGCCTCCGGCGACATCGCCGTCGTCATCCATGTAGGTCAGCAGAACGGCCTTCTCCTCGGCGGTGATCCGCCGCGGCCGCTGCTGCTCCAGGTTGAACGGGACGACGATCGTCGAGGCCCGCACGTACACCTGATCGGGGTCCTTGACCTCGTACGAGATGGAGAGCGATGCCGCGCCTATCTTCGTCACCCACGACTCGATGGTCACCGGCGCATGCCGGTGGACCAACGGCCGTACGTAGTCGATCTCATGGCGGGCCACGACGGACCCGCCCGAGAACGACGGGCTGCCGTCCCCCGGTGCGAGCCGGAACATGAAGTCGATCCGCGCCTCTTCCAAGTACCGCAGGAAGACGACGTTGTTGACGTGCCCGAAGGCGTCCATGTCCGACCACCGGAGGGGGCAGCTGTAGATATGCCGACTCATGGTGCTCAGCCTCGGGTGAGCTTCTTGTAGGTGGCACGGTGCGGACGGGTCGCGTCCGCGCCGAGGCGCTCGACCTTGTTCTTCTCGTACGACTCGAAGTTGCCCTCGAACCAGTACCACTTGGAGTCACCCTCGTAGGCGAGGATGTGGGTGGCGACTCGGTCGAGGAACCACCGGTCGTGGGAGATGACCACGGCCGCACCGGGGAACTCGAGCAGCGCGTTCTCGAGCGACGACAGGGTCTCGACGTCGAGGTCGTTCGTCGGCTCGTCGAGGAGGAGCAGGTTGCCGCCCTCCTTGAGGGTCAGCGCCAGGTTGAGGCGGTTGCGCTCACCACCGGAGAGCACTCCGGCCGGCTTCTGCTGGTCCGGACCCTTGAAGCCGAAGGCGGAAACATACGCGCGCGAAGGCATCTCCACCTGCCCGACATTGATGTAGTCGAGCTCATCGCTGACGACGGCCCAGAGGGTCTTCTTCGGGTCGATGTTGGCGCGGCCCTGGTCGACGTAGCTGACCTTGACCGTGTCACCGATCTTGATGGTGCCGGAGTCCGGCTCCTCGAGGCCCTGGATCATCTTGAACAGCGTGGTCTTGCCCGCGCCGTTGGGACCGATGATGCCGACGATGCCGTTGCGCGGCAGCGAGAAGCTCAGGTCATCGACAAGCACCTTGTCGCCAAAGGCCTTGGACAGATGCTCGACCTCGACGACGATCGACCCGAGTCGCGGGCCCGGCGGGATCTGGATCTCCTCGAAGTCCAGCTTCCGCATCTTGTCCGCCTCGGCGGCCATCTCCTCGTAGCGCGCCAGACGCGCCTTGGACTTGGCCTGACGCCCCTTGGCGTTGGACCGCACCCACTCGAGCTCTTCCTTGAGGCGCTTGGCGCGCTTCTCGTCCTTGCGGCCCTCGACCTTGAGACGGGTCTGCTTCTTCTCCAGGTAGGTGGAGTAGTTGCCCTCGTAGGGGTGGGCGCGGCCACGGTCGAGCTCGAGGATCCACTCGGCGACGTTGTCGAGGAAGTACCGGTCGTGAGTGACGGCGACGACGGCGCCCGCGTACTTCGACAGGTGCTGCTCCAGCCAGTTCACCGACTCGGCGTCGAGGTGGTTGGTGGGCTCGTCGAGGAGCAGCAGGTCGGGCGCCTCGATGAGGAGCTTGCAGAGCGCGACGCGGCGCTTCTCACCACCGGAGAGGGTGGTGACGGGCCAGTCGCCGGGCGGGCAGCCGAGCGCGTCCATCGCCTGCTCGAGCTGGGCGTCGAGGTCCCACGCGTTGGCGTGGTCCAGGTCCTCCTGGAGCTTGCCCATCTCTTCCATGAGCGCGTCGGAGTAGTCGGTCGCCATGAGCTCGGCGACCTCGTTGAAGCGCTTGAGCTTGCCCATGATCTCGGCGGCGCCGTCCTGGACGTTCTCCAGGACGGTCTTGCTCTCGTCGAGCTGCGGCTCCTGCATGAGGATGCCGACGCTGTAACCGGGCGAGAGGAAGGCGTCACCGTTGGACGGCTGCTCAAGCCCGGCCATGATCTTCAGCACCGTGGACTTACCGGCGCCGTTGGGGCCCACGACACCGATCTTCGCGCCAGGGAGGAAGCTCAAGGTGACGTCATCGAGAATCACCTTGTCGCCGTGCGCCTTGCGCGTCTTGCGCATGGTGTAGATGTACTCAGCCAAGAGAAACCGTCCGGCAATCAGTGAGTGGGCAGATACACCCCATCTTGCCTGACAGCCACCTACCGGGGGAAACCAGTATGGCTGGAGGGCCATGACCTGGACGTTCTCCGGCTGCTTGGGTAGTTGACCTGCCACTGACCGTCATCGCCGGTCGCTGCTGGGCAACGTCGCACGGACCAGGGCCGGCCCAGCGGGCCCCTCTACAAGCGTGGCTGCGACAGATACGGTCGCCGGGTGGACTGGGCTGCTCCCGTGAGCGCGCTGATCGGTGGAGGCATCGCCGTCGCTTCCGGCTGGACCGTGGAGCGAAGCCGCTGGAAGCGAGACGAGCAACGGCATGAGAGAGACCGCCGCACGGCCCTTTACGCCGACTACCTCGCCGCTCTCCTCTCCGCGCGCGAGCAGATATGGCATGCGAGCCGGTGGCACGAGCTGCCCAGAGACGAGCGCGTCGCTTTGGCGCGGGACTCCCTCCGGGACTTCCAGGTCCACCCGGTCCGGCATCAGGTCTCCCTGGTGGGACCACCGGAGATAGGCGAGCTGTCATACCAGGCCATCAGACGACTGACCGCCTACAGAGACGCCGTCATCGACAGGGCAAACGGCGGCGACGCCGAGCTACAGCCGGTCGAGGACGCTTTCAACGAAGCGCGAAAGGCACTCAGCAACGGCATGCGAGCCGACCTGGCCTCCCTGCGTTAGGGCCACTGGGCCCGATCGGCGGCTTGCTGTGAGGCGACGAGTTCTGCGAGGTCGTTCGCGACCATGACCTGGGCGAGGCGGCCGGCCGCTGCCACGACCTCCGGCCAGACGGATGCCCCGAGGTACTCCTCATCGGTGTCGTTCGGTGCCTCGGCCGTGGCGGCGTTCAGCGCGGCGCCGAGCTCTCTCATGAGAGTGACCTCTTCCTGAGTCCTGAGGCTGGTGCCGAGGTACCGCTCGGGTTCGTCGGCATCGCAGAAGTCGTCGAAGAGCGCGTGAAAGACGTGGTCCAGATTTTCGAACTTCGACGGGTCGAGCCACACGTCCCGCTGCCATGGCGGATTGGCCAGAGCCAGCACCGCAGGCACGACGTGGACACGGAAGTTCGCCATGCGCAGGGAGTCTTCACTCACGTGCGGAGCCTAGCGACAGTCCGTGTTCCTGCTCAGTCCTCGGGCGACTGCTCCGTGTCCGTGGTGGTGGGGGTTGGCTTTTTGCGGAGGAGGAACATTGCTGCCGCGCCCAGTACGACCATCAGGACCGCTATTCCGGCGATCATCGGGGTCGCGCTTGAGCCGCCTGTTTCCGCGAGGTCGCCGCCGCCCGTGCTGGTGCCGCCTGCCGACGCGGGGCTCGGGACGGACATCGGTTCCGTCTTGTTGCCGATCGCGCTGGCCTCCGTACGGCAGTCGAGTACGCCCTTGAAGCGCTTCTCGTAGCCGTTCGGGCCCTTGATCGTGAAGTCGTAGGCCTGGTCCTCCTGCAGCGGGATCGTCACCGTCCGCGAGGTGCCGGCCTCGATGGTGTGCTTGAGGCCCATGAGGCGGAAGGTGAACGGCTGGTCGCCCTTGTTGCTCGCCGTGATGTCCACGCCGCTCTTGGCGCAGTTCTTCTCGGCGGACAGCGCCGGTATCGCGCCCTTCTTGGCCCAGGTCGCGCTCGCCGTGGCGGAGACCGTGGATTCGCTGGAGCCCGCGAGGATCTGCGTCTGGCTCCGGCTCTCGGAGGCGAAGGCCCGGCCGACCGGGATCGTGGTCGACGCCTGCACGGCGAGTGCCGCCGAGCCGTCGGGGGCGTCCTCGGGGATGTCGAAGAACAGCCGGCTGCCGTTGGCCGCGGAGGTGACCGGCTTGCCGTTCCTGCCGACGATCTTCACCCCGCTCGTCGCCGCGTCGGCGGGCGGGGTCACGGACACGGCGTCCGCGTCCGTCCGCACGGTGACCGGACCGATTCGCTCCCCCGCGCGTCCGGAGACCGCGGGCGGGTCGAGGGTCAGCGAGGCCCTGGGCTCGGCCGCACGGCGGGCGCTCTTGTAGAGGTAGTCCGCGAGCTTCTCGGCCTCCGGGTCGACCGCGTCCACCTCGGCGCCGTCCGAGTAGCGCCAGATCGCCACCTGGGTGCCGGCGGCCGCCTCCTGTTCGGTGAGCGTCCGCGCGCCCGCCTTCTGGGCCAGCGCCGCGAGGTCGTTCACCTGCGGGTAGGAGTGCTGCAGGATCCAGCGGATCCTGCCCGCGTCCTCGTTGCTGTTCAGCGAAGTGCCGCTCCAGGGGGTCTCCTGGTACTTCGCGTCCTTCTGCGTGGGGTTCTGGATGTCGACGCAGTACGTCTGCAGGGTGCCGCCGCCGTCGACGGACATCTCGAAGAGCCCGGCGGGCACCTGCTGGTCCGTCCCGTTCTCACGGATGACGGCCTGGCCGTACGTCTGGAGCCCGCCCAGCGTCGCGACGGCTCCGCCCTGGTGCTGCGGAACCTCTTCCGCGGCGGCGGAACCCGCGGTGGCTATCGCGCCGGCCGCGAGGGCCCCGGACGCCAGCGTCACCGCGGCGAGGCGCGCGGCGCCCCGTCTCCCCCGGGACGGGGCAGAGAGCACCGAGAACACCGAGGACGCCGGGAACGCCGAGAACGCGGAAACCACTGAACGTGCAAAAGACACAGAATTCCCCTCCGGACGGGACCCGTTCACGTCGAGGGGGGTGGTCCCGCCAGCAGATTGAAGGGGCAGAATCACCTGCCACCTGCGTGGCATCCACTACCAACTGCCCCGTGAGCTACCTTCGGCATCCTAGGGACGCGGCACACCACGGTCCCCCGTCCTACCGTTCGATAACCGATCCGACTCGGAATCGTTATCGCCAACAACCTTTCAGAACTGGGCTTATCGACAAATCACCGGCACCCATTCGCCGATAAGCCGCACATCGGTCGCCCTCCCTCTGACGGTTCATCACCCGACCGGCTCCGGCTCAGGCACCGGCTCGGGGTCAGGGCTGGGCTCCGGCTCATGACCGGGCACCCGCTCTCGCGCCGTCGCCGGATCCGTCAGCGCCGCATTGGCCTTCATCACACGCCGGAAAGCCGCCGTCCCGCGCGAGAGATCGTGGCCGACGGTCGTCGCGTCGATGTCCGCCGACGTCCAGTGCTGACCTCCCCGCTCCTCGTCGCGCACCCTCAACTTGCCCTGCACGATGACGGGTTCGCCGATCGTCAGCGACCCCTGCACGTTCGCGCCGAGCGCTCGCCTCGCCCACACCGTGAAGAAGTTGGTGTGGCCGTCCGCCCAGACGTTGCGCCCCGCGTCGTAGTACCGCGCCGTCACCGCGAGCCGGAACCGCGCCACCGGCCCGGAGGGCAGCTCCCGGAACACCGGCGTCGTCGCCACGTTCCCCACCACCGTCACCAAGGTCTCGTTCATGTCGAACCCCTCCCTCGTCCACTCGTCCCACTCCGCTTCCGCCGCCGCGGTGATCGCTCCCGCGGCTTCGATCTCAGAGTGGACCGATCGGGCCGGCCCCGCTGAGCCCTGTGGTCTACCGGGCAGTTGTGGAAAACCCCCTCACCCGTACGAGGGGGTCGGCCGGGGGGGCGGCGAGGAGCGGGTCGGCGAGAGAGGGCGTTGGGACAGGACTCAGCCGACCGCCGCCCCCGTCACCCGCACGTACTGCTCCCGTACCTCCAGATACCGCAGCAGCTCCGCCGCCACCGGATCCAGGACCCTCGCGCGCCCGCACCCGGCGGCCGCCTCCCGCAACCGCCGTTCCGCGTCCAGGCCATAGCGCCGCGCAGGCCCCCGTGCCGCCATCCGGCTCGCCCACTCCACGCAGGGGCCACCCACGATGCCGACCAGCATCAGCAGCACCGGCACGCCCAGGTTCGGCACGGCGATCCCGATGATCTGCGCCACCAGCCAGAGCCCGCCCACGACTTGGAGCAGCGTCATCGCCGCTTGGGCGAAGACCGCGACCGGCCACCATCCGGGCCGCGGCGGCTTCCCCTCCGGCACCCCGGCCGATGCCGTCAGCTCGTCGAGTGCCTCGGGCAGCCCGTCCGAGCCACGCACCGCGGCCTCCCGCACCGCCTGCCCCCAGGGCTGCGGCAGCCCCCAGGCGGCCTCGTCGGCCACCGTGCGCACCGCCTGCTCGACGCGCTGGCGGGCTGTGGCCTCCTCGTCCGCGGGCGCCTGCGCCACGGGCCAGCCGATGCCACGCGGCGAGCGCTGGGCCTCGTACCAGCGCCACAGCCGCAGCCACGGCGTCCCGCACGCCTTGCCCGCGTTGCGCCGCCAGGCCCGTTCCGCGGCCTGCCCGGCCGCGGCCGCGCCCACCGCGTCCGCGAGCCGGTCGGCGAACTCCTCGCGCGCCTCCTCGCTGAGCCCGATCCACGTGCGACCCCGGCCGCCGTGCGACGTGGCTCCGGCCCCGGCCGCGTACACGGGCCAGAGCTGGTCGGCGGTGGCGTCCAGGTCGGCCGCGATCCGCCGGGCGGCGGCGCCTCGCTCCTTGGTGAACTGGCCGAGGGTCTCCCGGAGTTCGTCGACCCCGTCGCCGGTCAGCGCGGACAGGGCGAGCACGGTGGCGCCGGGTTCGCCGTGTTCGCCGAGTGCGACGCCGTCCTCGTCGAGCAGCCGTCGCAGGTCGTCGAGCACCTGGTCGGCGGCGTCGCCCGGAAGGCGGTCCACCTGGTTGAGCACCACGAACATGACCTCGGCGTGCCCGGCCATGGGCCGCAGGTAGCGCTCATGGAGCATCGCGTCGGCGTACTTCTCGGGGTCGACGACCCAGATGACCGCGTCGACGAGCGTGAGGATGCGGTCCACGTGCGCGCGGTGCTCCCCGACCGCCGAGTCGTGGTCGGGCAGGTCGATCAGTACGAGCCCCTCCAGGGTGTTCAGGTCCGGTCCCTGGAGCGGGCGCCTGCGCAGCCGCCCCGGGATGCCGAGCCGGTCGAGGAGCCCGGCCGCGCCATCCGTCCAGCTGCACCCGATGGGGGCCGCCGTGGTGGGCCTGCGGACGCCCGTGTCCGAGATCGTCACGCCGGCCAGGGCGTTGAAGAGCGTCGATTTGCCGCTCCCCGTGGCGCCCGCGATGGCGACGACGGTGTGCCGGCCGGAGAGCCTGCGCCGGGCCGCGGCCTCGTCCAGGACCCTGCCCGCCTCGGCGAGCGTGGCGCTGTCCAGCCGGGTGCGGGAGAGCCCCACGAGTTCCCGCAGGGCGTCGAGCCGGGCGCGCAGGGGCCCTTCGTAGGCGGTCGAAACGCCGGACGACGTACTGGACGACGTACCGGATGCCGTACTGGTCGACGTTCCGGCGGAAGTTTCGGACGACGTACCGGAATGAGCACCGGATGGCGCAACGGAAGGCGGAAGGGAAGGCGCGCCGGAGGATGCCGCGGACCTGGTTTCCGCGGAGGCGTACGCGTCGGCGCCGCCCGCCGCCCCCTGCGCGGAGCCCTTGCGCGTGGCTCCGCCGCGCCGCGCGATCAGCCCGTCGTCCCAGACGACTTCGGAGTCACCGCGGGCCTCCCCGGCGGCGCCTCCGTGGTCCGTCGGCGTCGGCTCCTCGGGGGGCTCGTCGCGCTCGTGCTCGGTGTGATCAGTGACGGCAGTCACCGCGGTCACCTCTCCTTCTGCAGTACGGACAGCGCGGCGATCAGGTCGGCCTGGGGTTCGGGGTTCACGTCGAGGCTGTCGAGGGGGGCGAGGCGCCGTTCGCGCTCCGCGTCCAGGACGTTGTCCAGGTAGGTGGTGAGCAGGCGTCCGCCGCGGTCCCGCAGCCGGAGCGCTCCTTGGGCGCCGATCCGCTCGGCGAGCGTCTCTCCCGCCGAGCGTCCGCGGTCCCCGCCGAGCAGGGCCGTGGCGAGCAGGGCGGCCACCATCTCGGGGTCGGGCATGAGGTTCTTCTCGATCCGGTCGAGCTGGCGGACCTCGTCCTCCGCGTACTCCTCCAGGATGCGTCGCCAGCGTCGTACGGCCATCCCGATGCGGTGCTCGGCGCTCTCGGCGCTCTCGCCGTTCTGGACGGACCGGTCGCGGCCGCCGAGCTCGGGTGCCGCGGCGCCCGGCTCACGCCGCCACGCCTCGTCGATCCGCTCGTCGGCGGCGGTCACGGCGCAGAGCAGCAGCGCCTCCAGGCTCTCGGCGACGGCGTCGAGGAGTTCGCCCGCGCCGCAGTCCAGCGGATAGCTGCGCCACCGCTTCAGGGCGTCGCCCGCGAGGACGGCGCCCGCCTGCAAACGCTCCCGCACGCGCGCGTGCTCGTGTCCGTAGGCCTCGTCGACGGCTGAGGTGAGCCGTAGTGCGGCCGCGTACTGGGTGGCGACGGCGCCCGCGAGCTCCGGGACCCGCACGTTGAGGGACTGGATGACGCCGTGGGCCGTGCGCGCGATGGCCTCCGCGCGGGCCGTGGGTTCCTGGGAGCGGTGGGTGAGCCAGGCCCGTAGCGGCGCGACGGCGGTGGCGGGGAGCAGCCCGCCGCCGCCCGTGGACTCGGGCAGCTCGGGAACGGTGAAGCGCGGTACGTCGCCGAGGCCCGCCTTGAGCAGCAGCGCCCCGTACTGCCGCGACACCTCTGCCACCAGCTGGTGCGGGACCCGGTCGAGGACGGTGACGAGGGTCGCGTCGTGCTCCTTGGCGGTACGCAGCAGGTGCCAGGGCACGGCGTCCGCGTACCGGGACGCGGTGGTCACCATGACCCAGACGTCGGCCGCGGAGATCAGTTCGGCGGCGAGGATCCGGTTGTCGGAGATGAGGGAGTCCACGTCGGGGGCGTCCAGGAGCGCGAGCCCCTGGGGCAGGGTCTCCGCGGTCTCGATGCGCAGCGCGCGCTCGCCGTCGGGCGCGAGCGGCAGCAGGTCGTCGTTGCCGTCGTCGTCCTCGTCCCGGCCGGCCGAAGGCTCCGGACGCGGCACCCACACGCGCGTGAGGTCGGGCAGTACGCGCATGCCGGCGAACCAGTGCTGATCCTCCGGATGGCATACGAGTACCGGGGTGCGGGTCGTCGGCCGCAGCACCCCCGCCTCGCTGACCTGCCGCCCGACGAGGGAGTTCACCAGGGTGGACTTGCCCGCCCCGGTGGAACCCCCGATCACGGCGAGCAGGGGCGCTTCGGGGGCCCGCAGGCGGGGCACCAGATAGTCGTCGAGCTGGGCAAGGAGCTCGACCCGGTTGGCACGCGCGCGTGGCGCCCCCGCCAAGGGGAGCGGAAAGCGTGCGGCGGCGACACGCTCGCGCAGGGCGGAGAGTGCGTCGAGCAGTTGAGGCCGTACGTCCAAGGTCACCACATGCGAAGAATGCCCAATTTTGGCGGCTTTCTGAAGCATATGGGCACCCCTGCGCGCCGATCGGACACATGGGATGGAAGGGGCGACTGGGGCGCAGGCATAACGAGTGCACAACACCCGGGGCGTGAGACGCCAAAAGCGGTGCGAGATTCGCACCTGCCTGCGATTATCAGGACCGCTTCACTGAACCTCCACATAGTGCCGCGGAGGCGAAGCACCAGGGACAAGGACCCGGGAGCCCTATCCTTGTCCCCGGCAAGGTCACGGCTCGTCCCTTCACCCGGGCTCCAGGCCACCGGCCACCATCCGGCCCCCGTAGCTCAGTGGATAGAGCAGGCGCCTTCTAAGCGCTTGGCCGCAGGTTCGAGTCCTGCCGGGGGCGCTTCATGTGAGTCCTGTTCGGCCCTCCCCTTGGGAGGGCCTTTTTGCTGGTCGGGGGAAGTTGTTCGCTCGTTCGGAGGCGTGGCGGCGGGTGGGGGCGTTTCGCGGCTTTGTGGGGTGTGTGGGCGGTTCATGATCATGCGGGGTTTCTCGGAGCTGGGGGCCTCGCTTTTGATCTGGAGGTTGCCGTGCTTCTCGTCATCACCGTCGCCGTGCTGGCCCTGCTCGCGGGGCTGGCTGCCAATCGGTGGTTGCGGCCTCGGTTGATGGGTGATGACGATGCCGGGATGGCCGTCAAGGATCTTGTCGGGCCGTTGCTGACGCTGACCGTCCTCCTGCTGGCCTTCGTGCTGGTCACCGCTTCCGGCTCCTACGGGAAGGCCGAGGTCGCCGCCCGCGGCGAGGCCCGTGCGCTCGACCAGCTCACCGAGATCGCCGAGTACGCGCCCGCCGGCGAACTGCAGCGCATCCAGGCGGACGCCGTCTGCTATGCCCGCGCCGTCCGCAAGCAGGAGTGGCCCGCCATGGCCGACGGCAAGGGGTCCGCCGCGCCCAGCACATGGTCCACCGATGTCCGCCGCTCCTTCCGCACCCTGGAGGGCAAGCCCGTCTTCGGCATGCTGGTCGCCGCCGACAACAAGCGGTCCGACGAACGCGAGGAACGCCTCACCCAGGCCACGGCCAGCATCCCCAGTGCCATCTTCTGGTTCCTGCTCGCCACCCTCACCATCACCGTCGTGGCACTCGCCGTCTGTCTGCCCCGCAGGAACAAGCGGGGCCAGATCGTCGTGCTCACCGTGATCACCGCGCTCCTGACGGCCACGCTGTGCATCATCCGTGACGTCGACCGGCCCTTCGGCGGCATCATCGACGTCAAACCCACCGCGATCGCCGAGGTCGAACGGCAGGCCACCCGCGACTTCCTGGCCCGCCACGACGCCGCCGACCTGCCCTGCGACTCCGACGGCAACCGGCGCCCCGCCTGACCCGGGGGGCTCACTCCGGTAGTCGCAGCTCCCCGAAAGCCCCCTTTGGGACCGTGGGGCTTTGTGGGGTTACGGCCCGCACGCGCGCGTACCGCGTGCCTGGGGGTGGGCGGGTGTCCGGGGTGTCCTTGTTGGGCCAGTGGGCCATGGCTCGTTCTGCCTGGGCTGTGATCGTCAGGGAGGGGTTCACTCCCAGGTTCGCGGAGATCGCCGAGCCGTCGACCACGGAGATCCCCGGGTGGCCGTAGAGGCGGTGGTACGGGTCGATGACGCCTTCGTCCGGTGATGCGCCGATCGGGCAGCCGCCCAGGAAGTGTGCCGTCAGGGGTTTGTCGAGGAGCTCGCCCAGGTTCGTTCCCGCGAAGCCGTTGATGCGTTCCGCCACCAGGCCCGCCGCCTCCCAGCCCTCCGCGATGTGCACGGGGTTGGGCGCGCCGTGCCCCTGTTCGGCCGTCAGCAGGCGGCGGCGTCCCAGGCGGGTGGTGAGGGAGTTGTCGTGGGTCTGCATGACGAGGCCGATGATCGTGCGCTCCGACCAGCGGTGCGTCGACGCCACGCGCGCCACGAGCACGGGGTGGGTGAGGAAGGCGAGGACGGCGGCCAGCGGCTTGGGGAGGTTCCGGCTGTACTGCGGGACGCAGATCAGCGCCATCAGGTTGGAGCCCTTGCCGTAGCGGACGTTCTCGATGTGGGTGGTGGGGTTCGGGTGGATCGACGAGGTGATGGCGACGCCTCGCGTGAAGTCCAGGGGGCGGCCGGCGCCGTGTTTCTTGCGGTAGCGGCGCGGGAAGGTGACCGCGCCCACCAGCGCCTCGGAGTTGGTGCGGGTGAGTCTGCCGAGGCGGTCGGAGAGGCCCGGCAGCAGCCCCTCGTCCTTCATGCGGTGCAGGAGGGTCTGGGTGCCGTACGTGCCCGCCGCGAGGACGACGTGGCGGGCCCGCAGCACGGTGCGGCCACCTCTGCGGCGCCTGTTCGTGGGGACCGTCACCACCTCGTGGCCCCCCGCCACCTCCCGCACCGAGACCACCGTCGTCATCGCGCGGATCTCCGCGCCCGCTCGCTCTGCCAGGTACAGGTAGTTCTCGGTGAGCGTGTTCTTGGCGCCTACCTTGCAGCCCGTCATGCACGATCCGCACTCGGTGCAGGCCGCCCTCGAGGGTCCGGCCCCGCCGAAGTACGGATCGGGAACTTCCGTGCGCGCCCCGGCCGTTGAAGGACTGGAGCCGGTGGCGCCGCCGGTACCGCCACTGACCCCAGCCGCCCCGGCCGCCCCACAGCCGCCCGCGTCCGCCCCGTCGCCGAAGAACACGCCCACAGGCGTCAGCCGGAAGGTGTCCGCCACGCCCATCCGGTCCGCCGCGGCCCGCAGGTGCTCGTCCGCCTCGGTCATGGTCGGGTTCTGGCGTACGCCGAGCATGCGCCGGGCCTGGTCGTAGTACGGGGCGAGTTCCGCCTGCCAGTCGGTGATGCCCGCCCACTGTTTGTCCCGGAAGAAGGCGGGCGGCTGTACGTAGAGGGTGTTCGCGTAGTTCAGCGAGCCGCCGCCCACCCCGGCGCCCGCGAGGACCATGACGTTGCGCAGGAGGTGGATGCGCTGGAGGCCGTAGAGACCGAGGGCCGGAGCCCAGAGGTAGTTCCGCAGGTCCCAGGAGTGCCGGGGCAGCGAGTCGCGGGTGAAGCGGCGCCCCGCCTCCAGGACGCCGACCCGGTAGCCCTTCTCGGTCAGGCGCAGGGCGGCCACCGAACCGCCGAAGCCCGAACCGACCACCAGTACGTCGAAGTCGAAGGCGCCCTCACCCCCGTCAGGCTCGCCGCTCACCGTGCGGACTCGCCGTAGAGCGCCTCGATCTCGTCCTTGTACGCCGCCGCCACCGCGTGCCGTTTGATCTTCAGGGAGGGGGTGAGCAGGCCGTTGTCCTCCGTGAACTCGCCCTCGACGAGGGAGAACTTGCGGATCGACTCGGCCCGCGACACCGCCTCGTTCGCGTAGTCCACGGCCTTCTGGATCTCCGCGATCATCTTCGGGTCCCGGCACAGTTCGGCGAGCGGGGTGTCCTTCGGGCGCTTGCGCACGGCGAGCCAGTGCTCGACGGCCTCCGGGTCCAGGGTGATGAGCGCGGCGACGTACGAACGGTTGTCGCCGACGACGATGCACTGTCCGACCGGCGCCCTGCTGCGCAGCCGGTCCTCCAGGATCGCCGGGGAGACGTTCTTGCCCCCGGACGTGACGATGATGTCCTTCTTGCGGCCGGTGATCGTCAGGTAGCCGTCGCCGTCGAGCGCACCCAGGTCACCGGTGGCGAACCACTCGTCCCGCAGCACGGCGTCCGTCGCGGCCGGGTTGTTCCAGTACGAGCCGAAGACGATGCCGCCCTTGATGAGCACCTCCCCGTCGTCCGCGATGCGGATGGCGGTGCCCGGCACCGGAAGGCCCACCGTCCCGGGCCGTGGCTTGAGCGGTGGCGTGATGGTCGCGGCGGCCGTGGTCTCCGTCAGGCCGTACCCCTCGTAGATGATGATTCCGGCGGCGTAGAAGAAGAGGTTCAGGCGCCGGTCGAGGGGCGAGCCGCCGCTGATGGCGTAGCGCAGCCTGCCGCCGACCTCCTTGCGGATGCGGCGGTAGACCAGCAGTTCGTACAGCGCCCAGCCGAGGTAGAGCCCGAGGGAAGGGCCGGGGGCACGCGTGCCTTTCCCCTTCGCCTTTACCTGCTCCTCGCCCTTCCCCTGTGCCTCGCCCTCCCCCTGCCCCTCGCCCGCCCCCGCGTCGAGGAACTTGTTCAGGTACGCCTCCCCGAACCGCACCGCGATCCCCTCGGCCCGGTCGAAGGACGCGCCGCGCCCGATCTTCTCCGCGGTCGCGCGCCCCGTGTCGTGGATCTTCTCGAAGAGGTACGGGACGCCGACGACGAACGTCGGCCTGAACGAACGCAGTTCGGGCCGCAGTTCGTCCGGCTTGATGCTCGGGCAGTGGCCAAGTTCGATGCGGGCGAGCATGCACGCGATCTGGATGGTGCGGCCCAGGATGTGGGCGAGCGGCAGGAAGAGGAGCGTGGAGGCGACCTGTCCCGTGATCTCCTTGAAGATGGGATGCAGCAGGTCGACGGTGTTCGCGGCCTCGGCGTGCAGGTTGGCGTGGGTCAGGACGCAGCCCTTGGGCTTGCCGGTCGTGCCGGACGTGTAGCAGAGGGTGGCGATCGAGTCCGGGGTGAGGGCGGACCTGCGCTTGGTCACTTCCTCGTCGGACAACTCCGCGCCCATGTCCGCCAGTTCGCGCAGGGCGCCGTCGTCGACGCAGAGAAGGCGCGGCGGGTCGGGGAGATCCGCGGCCGCCGCCTGGGCCGTCGCGACGTTCTCCGCTGTCTCCGCGATCAGCAGCGTCGCGCCGGAGTCCCGCACGATCCACTCGATCTGTTCCGCCGCCGATGTGGCGTACACGGGCACGGTCTGCCCGCCCGCCGCCCAGATCGCGAAGTCCAGTACGGCCCACTCGTAGCGCGTACGGGACATCAGCGCGACCCGGCCGCCCGGCTGGAGCCCGGCCGCGATCAGCCCCTTCGCCGTGGCGGTGACTTCCTGCGCGAAGGCCGCCGCGGTGACCGGACGCCACTGGTCGCCCTGCTTGCGGCGCAGGACGATGGCGCCGGGCGCCTCGGCGGCGTTGGTGAAGGGGATGTCGGCGGTGCTGCCCGCGGTGGGCCTGGCCGCGAGCGGGGCGGTGCGTGCCTCGCGCACGGTGCCGTGCTCGTCCCGGACGATCGCCACCGTGGCGCGCTCCGCGAGGCCACGGTGGCGTTGCGCCCGTTTCAGATCCTTGCGTACGCCCATGACGACTCCCGGCTCCCGGCTACCGACTGACGTGCCTAGCAACTGACGTGCCTGGCGACTGACGTGCAGAGGTGATGCGGTGCGTACTTACTGGGAGGTCAACTTACCCACGCGTAGGGAAAGTTCAATGGGTTGGGCGGCAGAGAAATCAGCGAGCCACCCGCACCCGGATGACAAGAACCGGGGAGAGGGGAGCGCTCACCCCGAGGAGGAGCCGCCCCCCGGCACCCACACCTCCCCCTCGAGGACCCGCCCCATCCCCACCCACACCATGTTCATCAGCCGCAGGGTGACCCCCTCCGGCGACTGCCCGGGATGGCCGCCCATCCAGTCGGTGAGCGAGTCCGCCGCGCCGACCAGCGCGTGCGCCACGAAGTCGGCGTCCTCGTCGTCCAGTTGGGACCCGCCCGGATTCTGCGCGATGCCGTCCCAGACCAGGCCCGCGACCTCCGCCATCACCGCACGCCGGGCGTCGGCGACGGCGGACGCGATCGCCTCGCTCAGCTCCGACGCCTGGCGGTGCAGCACGACCCAGCTGTCGCGATGCTCGGCGACGAAGGCGAAGAACGCCGAAAGACCCGCGTGCAGGCGCAGTTCGGGCGCTTCGCCGCCGGCCCGTGCCGCATCCTGGAACGCGGCGACCAGGCGGTCGGCCTCGCGCCGCAGGCAGGCGAGGAAAAGCCCCTCCTTGGAGTCGAGATAGAGATAGACCATCGGCTTGGAGATCCCGGCCAGTTCGGCGATCTCGTCCACGGACGCGGCGTGGTAGCCGCGCTTGGCGAAGACCGTCACCGCCACATCGATGATCTGCTGCTCGCGCTCCTGGCGCGGAACGCGCTTTCGTCGTCCCTCAGTTCTCCCGTTGACCGTCACCCTTGCAGCCTCCCAGACTCGGAGCTACCTTACCCTTTAGTAAGTTTACTCTTGAGTAAGGAGATCGCCATGGCGGACGGCATCGGCGGCCCCGAGGGCCTGGCCGGACTGGACTTCGCGAGCGTCACCCCCGAGGAGTTCGCGAAGATCGTGAAGGGGCTCTCCGGCAAGGAGATCACCGCGATCGCCCAGGACGCCGAACTGCGCGCCCGCGTCCTGGAGGAGGTGTTCGGGCGGATGGGCCGGCAGTTCAAGCCGGAGGCCGCGGGCACCGTCGAGGCGCTCATCCGCTGGAAGATCACCGGGGTCGACGAGGCCGTCTACGAGACGGAGATCTCCCGGGGCACCTGCGCCGTCCGCGAGGGCCGTTCGGACGCCGAGCCGCGCGTCACGCTCGTGATGGCCGACGCCGAGTTCCTCAAGCTGGTCTCCGGCAACGCGAGCCCCGTGACGATGTTCATGATGCGCAAGCTCAAGATCGTGGGCGATGTGGCGTTCGCCGCCGGTCTGACCCGCTACTTCGACATCCCGAAGGCCTGACCCCGTACGTCTGGACCGACCCCCTGAAGGGAGCACAGCATGGCCTTCTCGCTCGAACTGACCGAGGAACAGCGGGATCTGCGCGGCTGGGTGCACGGCTTCGCCGCCGACGTGGTGCGGCCGGCGGCCGCCGAGTGGGACGAGCGCGAGGAGACGCCCTGGCCCGTCATCCAGGAGGCCGCGAAGATCGGCCTGTACGGATTCGAGTCCCTGGCCGACCTGTTCGGCGACCCCAGCGGGCTCTCGCTGCAGATCGCCAACGAGGAGCTGTTCTGGGGCGACGCGGGCATCGGGATGGCTCTGTTCGGCACGTCGCTCGCGGTCGCCGGGATCTTCTCGGCGGGCACGCCCGATCAGCTCGCCGAGTGGGTGCCGCAGTGCTTCGGCGACGAGGACGACCCCAAGGTCGCGGCGTTCTGCGTCTCCGAGCCCGACGCGGGCTCGGACGTGTCGGCGATGCGGACGCGCGCGACGTACGACGAGGCACGCGACGAGTGGACCCTGTCGGGCCAGAAGGCGTGGATCACGAACGGCGGCATCGCGAACGTCCATGTGGTGGTCGCCTCCGTCGACCCCTCGCTGGGCTCGCGGGGGCAGGCGGCCTTCATCGTGCCGCCCGGCACACGCGGTCTCGAAGGTGCCAAGAAGATCAAGAAGTTGGGGCTCAGGGCCTCGCACACCGCGGATGTCTTCCTGGACGACGTACGCGTTCCCGGGCACTGTCTGCTCGGCGGCAAGGAGCGCCTCGACGCCCGGCTCGCGCGGGCCCGTGAGGGGACCACATCCGGTTCCGGAGGCCGCGCGCAGGCCGCCATGGCGACCTTCGAGGTGAGCCGCCCGACGGTGGGGGCGCAGGCGCTGGGCATCGCGCGGGCCGCGTACGAGTACGCACTCGACTACGCGGGCTCCCGGGTCGCCTTCGGCCGCCCCATCATCGAGAACCAGTCCATCGCCTTCGCGCTCGCCGACCTGCGGACCGAGATCGAGGCCGTGCGGCTGCTGATCTGGCAGGCGTCGTGGATGGCGCGCAACGACAAGGCGTTCGACGCGGGGCAGGGCTCGATGTCCAAGCTGCGGGCCGGTGAGCTGGCCGTTTCGGCGACCGAGAAGGCGGTGCAGGTGCTGGGGGGCGCGGGGTACAGCAGGGAGCATCCGGTGGAGCGGATGTACCGGGACGCGAAGATCTACACGATCTTCGAGGGGACGAGCGAGATCCAGCGTCTGGTGATCGCACGGGCCATCTCGGGGCGGCAGATCCGCTGAGGGGGGGCGGCGGATTCGCTGACGCGGCGTGCGGTGAGCAAGCCGCGGGCCCGAAGCCTCGCGCCCCACGGATCACCGGCTCCGCCGAGTTCGTCCTCAAACGCCGGACAGGCTGAAAATCCCTCAAGCCTCACCTGAGCTGCGCCGATGAAAAGATCATGACGTCGACGCACCTCTCCCTCCGTGAGCCCGACGCCGTCCTCGGGCTGATCAACAGCCGAAGCGACGCCGGGCGCAGGCTCTGGCGCGGCGTCCTCTGTCTGCTGCCGGCCTGTGTCGTCGCGTTCGCCGGGTTCCAGCGGCGCTGGATGTCCGACGACGGGCACATCTACGTCCGCACGGTCCGGCAGATCCTGGCCGGCAACGGCCCCGTCTTCAACGCGGGCGAACGCGCCGAGTCCTCCACCGGCACCCTCTGGCAGTGGCTGCTCGTGCTCGCGGGGCTGCCGGGCCTCGACATCGCCAGGGCCGCGATGTACGGCGGGCTGCTGCTGACCGCGGCCGGGTTCGCGCTCGCCTCGCTCGGGGCGCTGCGGTTGTACGCACGCCACGCGAACGGCACGACCAACACGACCCAGGCGGTCCTTCCCCTCGGCTGCCTCGTCCTGCTCGCGCTGCCGCCCGTCTGGGACTTCGCCACATCGGGCCTGGAGACGGGGCTCGCCACCTGCTGGATCGCGGGCGCCTGGCTCCTCCTGGTGACCCGGGCCCGGTCGCTCGGCACGTGCGTGGTCCTGGGTCTCGGCCCTCTCGTGCGGCCCGACCTGGCGCTCGTGTCCGCCGTCTTCCTCGGTGCGCAGTGGCTGATGGCGCGGCCCTCGCGGCGGGCCGCCTTCGGCGGTCTGGGAGCGGCCCTCGCGCTGCCGGTCGCGTACGAGATCTTCCGGATCGGGTACTACGGGCAGCTGATGCCGCTGCCCGGGGTGACCAAGGAGGCCTCGCAGAGCCTGTGGGGGCGCGGGTTCGACTATCTCGCGGACTTCGCCGGGCCGTATCTCCTCTGGGTGCCCGCGCTGTTCCTGCTCGCCGCGCTGCTACCCGCCACGGCCGTCCGGCGGGACGCCGCCTCCCTCGTCCCCGCGCTCGCGCCCGTCGTCGCGGGGCTCCTCTGCTGGGCCTACGTCATCAAGGTGGGCGGCGACTTCATGCACGGCCGGATGTTCCTGCCGGGGCTGCTCCTCATGCTCCTGCCGGTCTTCCTGGTGCCCTGCACGCGCGCGTGGACCATCGCCACGGTGGGCGTCGGGATCTGGGCCGTGGCCTGCGCGAGCTGGCTGCGGATTCCGTACGAGGGGCGGATCGGGCCCGGCGGCGTCGCGGACGAGCGCGGTGTGTACGTCCAGCAGAACGCGGCGGCCCACCCCCTCCACCACGACTTCGCGGGCTACCCGAGCAACGTCGCGTACGCCCGTCTCGTCCGCGAGGCCGACCGTGCGGGCACGCCCGCCCTGTTCCTCGCCAGGACCCCCGCCGGCGCCAACTCCCCCACGATCACCGGCGTCTACAGCACCCTCGGCTTCAGCGGGACCGTGGTGCCCCTGGACGGCGCCGCCCTCGACCCGATCGGGCTCGCCTATCCGCTGGCCGCGCACTCCGAGCGCATCGACGGCCGGGTGGGCCACGACAAGCGGCTGCCGGACACGTGGATCTTCGCCGACCGTGGCCGTGGCCCCTTCCCCGAGGGCCTCGACCCGGCGGGTGTGGCCGCCGCCCGGCGTGCGCTCGACTGCGGTCCGCTGGCCGAGCTGCGGGCGGCGACGCGGGACCCGATGACGCCCGGCAGGTTCCTGCGCAACGTCACCGGCGTCTGGGAGCGCACCTCGTTCCGCTTCCCCAACGACCCAGTGCGGGCCGAGCGTCAGCTCTGCGGTCGGCGCTAGGGTCCCGCTGACCCTAGAGGCCGCCGGTGATCTCGCCGTCGTCCTCTTCTCCGCCGCCGTGGCCGGAGCCGCCGGTCAGGCGGTCCGCCTGGCGGACGGCGGTCGCGAGGTCACGCAGGGACTTGTCGCCGTCGGTGTCCGATGACAACTCATCTGCTTTGCCTGCCAGTTCGGCCAGGGAGCGCGCGCCCGGCAGGGGCTCCCGGGAGGGTGAACCGGTGGAGGTGGACAGCGGCTCGGGGGCGTCGCCCGTCGTGCCGGTGCCGTGCCGCAGCCCGTCCGCGAAGTAGGCGGCGACCGCCGCGGTGCGCAGGCCGCGGTCGGCGTCCCACAGGCCGCCTTCCATGTCCCCGGACTCGATCTCGTTCGACTCCTCGTGCGGGACACGGCTGTCGGGGTCGAGCCAGCGGACGCTGGCCGTCGCCACATGCCCGGACTCGCCCGGCCTCATCCGTACGGCATACAGCGCGGTCACCGTATGTCCGGGACCGACCTCGCCGCCGTCCACGCTGTCGTCGCGGAAGTCGTCGTCGGCGACCGCGCGGTTGTCGTAGCCGATGAGCCGGAACTGCTTGACGGTCCGCGGGTCGAAGGCGACCTGCGCCTTCGCGTCGCGGGCCCGCAGCTCGATGTGGGCGGGGAGCTGCTCGCAGAAGACCTTGCGGGCCTCCTCGGAGTCGGACACGTACGTGGTGTGGCCGTCGCCCTTGTCGGCGAGGCGTTCCATCAGGGCGTCGCCGTAGTCGCTGCCGACGCCGACCCCGAAGAGGGTGATGCCGTGTTCGCGGCGGGCGTCGGAGATGCGCTCCAGGATGGCGTCGGCGCTGGTCTCTCCGGTGTTGGCGAGGGCGTCGGAGAGGAGCACCACGCGGTTGGTCGCGCCGTCGCGCCTTCCGCCCACCGCGGTGTCGTACCCCGTGCGGACGCCCGCCTCCAGGTTGGTGGACTGGGTGGGTTCCATGGCGCTGATGGCCGAGTGCACCTTGCCGCGGTGGTCGCCGAGGCGGGTCATGGGCAGCATGGTCTCCGCGCTGTCGCTGAAGGTGACGAGCGCGACGGAGTCGTCGGCGCGGAGCTCGTCGGTCATGATCGCGAGCGATTCCTTGACCAGGTCGAGCCGGCCGGGCTCCGCCATCGAACCGGAGACGTCGATCACGAAGGTGAGGGCGGCGGGCGGGCGTTCACCGTCCGACGTGTCGCCGCGGGTGGCGAGGCCCACCCGCATCAGGGACCAGTCGTCGTCCTCGGTACGGGCGCCGTCCACGTTCACCGAGAAACCGTCGCCGTCGGGGCGCGGATAGTCCTGGCGGAAGCTGTTGACGAACTCCTCGGGGCGTACGGTCGCCGGGTCCGGGAGGCGGCCTTCGGCGAGGGTGCGGCGGGCGTAGCCGTAGGAGGCGGTGTCCACGTCCAGGGCGAACGTGGAGAGGTAGTCGGGGCGCGGGGTGAAACCGCGCCCCTTTTCGTCCTGTTGCTCTCCGGGGGTGGCCGCGTCGCCGGTGCCGGGCGAGGCGGGGCCCGGCGCGGGCAGCGGAGCCGTGCCTCGCCGCTCCCTTCCGCTCTTGTCGGCGGCCCCGTCCGTGTTCTCGGCGCCGGAGCTGCAGCCGGTGAGCAGGATCCCGCCCGCCACGGCTGCGGCGAGCAGCCCCCGCCGTACTTTCCAGGTCCGCATCCGCATCCGCACCCGCATCCCGGCCCCCTCGCGTCGTCGGTTCACATGACTGTGACGCGGGGGGTGGGGTGAACGCTCGCTCGGGAGGATTGCGGAAGAGTCTCAATGCGGGAACGGGCCCCTGGGCCTTGGCCGCCTCGGTCACCGGCTCCGCCGAGTTCGTCCTCAAACGCCGGACGGGCTGAAAGACCTCCGGTCTGGCTGTAGTTCGCCACGCGGCCGGAGGGTGAGGGGCCGTCAGAGCTCCCTCACGACACCACGTCCTTCCGCGCGAACCCGCGGAACGCCAACGCGAACAGGACCAGTGCGTACGCCACCGAGACTGCGGAGCCCTGGATCATTCCGTTCCACTCCATCTTCGGCTGGATCGCGTCCGCCCAGGCGAACTGCCAGTGCGCGGGGAGGAAGTCGCGCCAGGCGCCCAGTGCCGTCACCGCGTCCAGGACGTTGCCGACGATGGTCAGGCCGACCGCGCCGCCCACCGCGCCCAGGGGCGCGTCCGTCTTCGTCGAGAGCCAGAACGCGAGGGCGGCCGTGACCAGTTGGGAGACGAAGATGTACGCCACGACGATCACCAGGCGCTGCGCTGCCGTACCGGCGGGCAGGGTGCCGCCGGTCGGGATCTCCAGTGGGCCCCAGCCGTAGGCCACCGTCCCGACCGCGAGGGCGACCAGTGGGAGCAGGATCATCGCCGCCGCGCTGAGGCCGAGCGCTACGGCCAGCTTCGACCACAGGAGGCGGGCCCGTGGGACGGGAGCCGCCAGCAGGTAGCGCAGGGACGACCAGCTTGCCTCCGAGGCCACCGTGTCCCCGCAGAACAGCGCGACGGGGATGACCAGGAGGAAACCGGCGGAGACGAACAGGCACGTCGCCGCGAAGTTCCCGCCGGAGGCCGTGGCCGTGTCCATCAGCGTCACCCGGCCGCTCCGGGACTCCGGCGAACCGGCGATGGCGAACGCCGCGACGAGCACGAAAGGCAGCAGGGTCATTACCCCCGCCATGACCAAGGTCCTGCGCCGCTTCAGTTGGCGCACCGCCTCGACCCGCAGCGGCAGCGTGCGGCCGGGGCGGTAGCCGGGAGCCGTGGCGCGCTGCGTGCCCGGATGCATGCCCGGCTCCGTGCCGGGCCCCGTGGCTGTGGCGCTCATGCGGTGCCTCCGTCGATCAGGGTCAGGAACGCGTCCTCGAGGCGCCGGTGCGGGCCCATGGACTCCACCGGCAGCTCCAGGCGCACCAGTTCGGGCAGCAGCCGTGCCGCGCTGCCTGCCTCCGTGCCGTCCAGGCGTACGAGGAGGCCGCCGTCCGCGCGGACCGCCGACGCGACGCCGGGCAGGGCGGCCACCTTGTCGACCATGGGGTCGGAGACGGCGTCCGCGAGGCCCACCAGGAGCGTGTCCCCGGAGCCGACGATCTCGGCGACCGGGCCGGCCTGGATCAGCCGGCCGCGGTCCATGACCACCAGGTGGGTGCAGGACTGCTCGACCTCGGCGAGGAGATGGCTGGAGACGATGACCGTGCGGCCGCCTCGCGCGTACCGGATCATCACCTCGCGCATCTCGCGGATCTGTGGCGGGTCGAGGCCGTTGGTCGGTTCGTCGAGGATCAGCAGGTCCGGCATGCCGAGCATCGCCTGGGCGATGGCGAGCCGCTGCCGCATACCCTGCGAGTACGTGCGCACCGCGCGGGCGAGCGCGTCGCCGAGCCCGGCGATCTCCAGCGCCTCGTCCATGCGGGCGTCTTCGGCGGGGCGCCCGGTGGCCTTCCAGTACAGCTCCAGGTTCTCGCGGCCTGAGAGGTGCGGCAGGAAGCCCGCGCCCTCGACGAACGCGCCGACCCGGGAGAGGACCGGGGCACCGGGCCTGATCGCCTGGCCGAAGACGCGGATCTCGCCCGCGTCGGGCCGGATCAGGCCCATGAGCATGCGCAGGGTGGTCGTCTTGCCCGCGCCGTTCGGGCCGAGGAGGCCGAGCACCTGGCCCTTCTCGACGCCGAAGGAGAGGTCACGGACCGCGTAACGGTCGGTCGACTTGGCGTAGCGCTTGCTCAAGTCCGTGATGACCAGGGGGACTTCGGCGAGCTGCGGGTCCGGTGCCGGTGCCGACGTGCGGCGCCTGGCGGTGACCAGGAGCAGTACCGCGATGACCGCTGCGGCCGCGGGGAGCCACCACACCCAGGCGGGCAGCGGGGCCGCCGCCGTCTTCACGCCGGGCGCCGTCGGGACCGCCAGGTCGCTCTTCACGGACACCGTGTACGTGGCGGGCTTCGCCGGGGAGGCGTAGCCCAGGTCCGTCGAGGCGAGGACGAGGCGCAGGCGGTGGCCCTTCTGCACGTCGTGGTCGACGGCGGGCAGGGTGAGGGTGACGTCCTTGCCCGCCTTCGCGCCCTCCACGCGAATCGGCGAGACCAGTTGCGAGGGCAGCACCTTCTGGCCGCCGCCGGGCCCGACGTCGTACACCTTGCCGAAGAGCACGGCGTCCTCGCTGTCGGACTTGACGTGCACCCGCACCTTCGGTGATCCGGTGATCCGCAGGTCGTCCTTGAAGGGCGCCGACTGGAACGCGGCGTGCTGGCCGGGGAAGTCGAGGGAGACGCCGACGCCGAGCGAGGAGAGCTGGTTGAGGCCGCCGCCGCCCGCGCCGGGGAGCGCGGAGATGGCGGGCGGCGCGGCGCCCGCGGGGTTCTCGACGCGCTGCGGGTCGCGCCCGCTGAGCGCGATCTTCCGCTGCCCGCTCTCCAGGCCGGGGTACCGGTCGCCGCTCGCGCCGCGCAGTTGCGCGGCGCCGTCGGTGGAGTCGATGCCTCCGGTGCGGGTCACGCGGAAGGCGGGGCCGGTGTCGGCGCCCTTGTCGTCCTTCAGGTAGCGGTCGAACCAGGAGCCGATGCGGGCCTCCACCCGGCCCGTCTCGCGGTCGCCGCCGTCGTGGCCGCCCGAGATCCAGTCGACGGACACGGGCGCGTGGTTGCCGCGGATGGCCCGGGAGATGCGGTCGGCCTGGCCGAGCGGGAAGAGGGAGTCGGTCTGCCCCTGGAAGAGCAGGGCGGGCACGTCGATGCGGTCGCCGACGGCCTCGGGGCTGCGGGCGGTGAGGAGCTTCTGCGCGGCGGCGTCCGGCTTCCCGGCCTCCGCGACGCGGTTGTACATCTCACACAGCTGCTTCTCGAAGCGCTCGCAGCCGCCGCCGGTGTTGATGAAGAGCCCGGCCCACAGCTTCTTGAAGACGCCGTTCGGGAAGAGCGCGTCGCTCAGATTCCAGTACGTGATCTGGGGGGCGATGGCGTCCACCCGGTCGTCGTACCCGGCGGCCAGGAGGGAGACCGCGCCGCCGTACGAGGCGCCGGTCATGCCGACGCGGGGGTCGCCCTTCTTGTCCAGCTGCACCTCGGGGCGCTTCGCCAGCCAGTCGATCAGGCGGCGGGCGTCGGCGACCTCGCCCTTCGGGTCGTTCAGGCCGATCTTGCCGGTGGACTTGCCGAAGCCGCGGGCCGACCAGGTCAGGACCGCGTATCCCTTTTCGGCCAGGTCCTCGGCCTGGGCGCGCAGGTCGTTCTTGCTGCCGCCGAAGCCGTGGCCGATGAGGACGGCGGGGCGCCTCGTGTCCGGGTCGCCCGCGGTGAAGTACGAGGTGTCGATCTTCGCGCCGCCCGTTTTGTCCACGCCGGGCATCTCCATGAGGCGGTCCTCACGGTGCACGGCGGGCCCGTCGTCCGAGGCCGCCGCCGTCCACGTGCCGGCCCCCGCCAGGATGGCGAGGGCGGCCGCGGCGGCAAGCAGTCTGCGCCTGGGCAGTCGTAGATCCATGTGTCAACCGTACGGGCGAGGGCTGACATACGAGGCAGCCGGTGGTCTGAACCCGCTTGCCTACCTGAGGAGTAGGACACGAGCGAGCCGTACCACGGATGCGGTACGGCAGGCCCTCGTGCCCCGCACGGATGTCCTCAAACTCCCCCAAGCTCTCAAGGAGCAGGGGGGACCCCCATGGCCGGCCGCCCCGCCCTCAGTGGTTCCGCGGGAACCCCAGGTCCACGCCCTCCGGCGCGTCCGACGGGTCCGGCCAGCGGGTCGTGACGACCTTGCCGCGGGTGTAGAAGTGCGTCCCGTCATTTCCGTAGATGTGGTGATCTCCGAACAGGGAGTCCTTCCAGCCACCGAAGGAGTGGTAGCCGACCGGCACCGGGATCGGGACGTTCACGCCGACCATGCCCGCCTCGATCTCCAGCTGGAAGCGCCGCGCGGCGCCGCCGTCCCGCGTGAAGATCGCGGTGCCGTTGCCGAAGGGCGAGGCGTTCATCAGCGCCACACCCTCCTCGTACGTGTCGACGCGCAGGACGCACAGGACGGGGCCGAAGATCTCGTCCTTGTACGCGGCGGCCGTCACCGGCACGCGGTCCAGGAGCGAGAGGCCGATCCAGTGGCCGTCCTCGAAGCCCTCGACCGTGTGGCCCGTGCCGTCGAGGACGACCTCGCAGCCCTCGGCCGCGGCCCCGGTGACGTACGAGGCGACCTTGTCGCGGTGGGCGGCGGTGATCAGCGGGCCCATCTCCGACGTCGGGTCGTTGCCGGGGCCGATCTTGATCTTCTCGGCCCGCTCCTTGATCTTCGCGACCAGCTCGTCACCGATGGAGCCGACCGCCACGACGGCCGAGATGGCCATGCAGCGCTCGCCCGCCGAGCCGTACGCCGCCGAGACGGCCGCGTCGGCCGCCGCGTCGAGGTCCGCGTCCGGCAGGACCAGCATGTGGTTCTTGGCGCCGCCGAGCGCCTGGACGCGCTTGCCGTTGGCGGTCGCGGTGGTGTGGATGTGGCGGGCGATCGGCGTGGAGCCGACGAAGGAGACGGCCGCCACGTCCGGGTGCTCCAGGAGGCGGTCGACGGCCACCTTGTCGCCGTGCACGACGTTGAAGACGCCGTCCGGCAGGCCGGCCTCGCTCAGCAGCTCCGCGATCTTCAGCGCGGCCGAGGGGTCCTTCTCCGAGGGCTTCAGCACGAAGGTGTTGCCGCACGCGATGGCCAGCGGGAACATCCACATCGGCACCATGGCCGGGAAGTTGAACGGCGTGATGCCCGCGACGACACCGAGCGGCTGGCGGATGGACGACACGTCCACGCGCGAGGCAACCTCCGTCGACAGCTCGCCCTTGAGCTGGACCGTGATCCCGCAGGCGAGGTCCACGATCTCCAGGCCACGGGCGACCTCGCCGAGCGCGTCCGAGTGCACCTTGCCGTGCTCGGCGGTGATCAGCTCGGCGATCGCGTCACGGTTGGCGTCCAGGAGCGCGCGGAAGGCGAAGAGGACCGAGGTGCGCTTGGCGAGCGACGACTTGCCCCACGTGGCGTAGGCCTCGCGCGCGGAGGCGACGGCGGCGTCCACCTCGTCCACGTCGGCGAAGGCGACCTGCGTGGTGACGGCGCCGGTCGCCGGGTCGGTCACCTGACCGTACGTACCCGACGCGCCCTCGACAGTCTTGCCACCGATCCAGTGGTTGACGGTCTTCGTCATGACAAGCATCCCTACTCTCACATCTCACAGGTGGCGGCGTCGGGCTGAGACGTGCCGGTCGTACTCTTTCCTGGCCTTGACCGCCGACGGTCGGTCCGCGGTCTCAGCCACGGGCACATCCCACCACGCCTGCGCCGGGGGCGGGGGCGACACTGTGTCTGCCGTTTCCGTCTCCACGTAGACACATGTGGGGCCGTCGGCCGCCCGCGCGTCCGCGAGGGCATCCCGCAGGTCAGCCACTGTTCTGGCGCGGATCACCCGCATCCCGAGCGAGGCCGCGTTGGCCGCGAGATCCACCGGCAGGGGGGCGCCGGTGTACGTGCCGTCCGCCTCCCGGTAGCGGTAGGCCGTGCCGAACCGCTCGGCGCCCACGGACTCGGAGAGCCCGCCGATGGACGCGTACCCGTGGTTCTGCAGGATCACGACCTTGACCGGAATGTTCTCCTGGACGGCCGTGACGATTTCGGTGGGCATCATCAGATACGTCCCGTCGCCCACCAGCGCCCAGACCGGGCGGCCCGGCGCCGCGAGCGCGACGCCGATCGAGGCGGGGATCTCGTATCCCATGCAGGAGTAGCCGTACTCGACGTGGTACTGCCGGGGCGAGCGCGTCCTCCACAGCTTGTGGAGATCTCCGGGGAGCGAGCCCGCCGCGTTGATGAGCACGTCCTCGTCCGTGACCAACTCGTCAAGGAGGCCGAGCACTTGGAGCTGCGTGGGCCGTACGTCGGGTTCGTCGGCCGCGTACGCCGCGTCGACGCGATGCTCCCAGCGGGCCTTGTCCTCGGTGTACTCGGCGACGTAGGCGGGCGGCACGCGCCACCCCTCCAGGGCTCCGGTCAGCGCCTGCAGGCCGGCGCGCGCGTCGGCGATCAGGGGCGTGCCCGCCATCTTGTGGCCGTCGTACGCGGTGATGTTGAGGTTCAGGAAGCGCACGGCGGGCTCGGTGAAGAGGGTGTGGGACGCGGTGGTGAAGTCGCTGTAGCGGGTGCCGACGCCGATCACCAGGTCGGCGGTGCGGGCGAGTTCGTCGGCCGTGGGCGTGCCCGTGTGCCCGATGCCGCCGACGTCCGCGGGGTGGTCGAACCGCAGGGAGCCCTTCCCGGCCTGGGTGGAGGCGACGGGGATGCCGGTCGCGTCCGCGAGGCCCCGCAGCGCCTCCTCGGCCGCGCTGTGGTGGACTCCGCCCCCCGCGACGATCAGCGGGCGCCGCGCCGCGCGCACGGCCCGTGCGGCGGCGTCCAGCTCGCGCGGATCGGGTGCCTGACGGCGTACGCCCCACACCCGCTCCGCGAAGAACTCCTGCGGCCAGTCGTACGCCTCCGCCTGCACGTCCTGCGGAAGCGCGAGCGTGACCGCGCCGGTGTCCGCCGGGTCCGTCAGGACGCGCATCGCGGCGAGCGCGGCCGGGATCAGGGCCTCGGGGCGGGTCACGCGGTCGAAGTACTTCGACACCGGGCGCAGGCAGTCGTTCACCGACACGTCGCCCGCGTACGGCACTTCGAGCTGCTGGAGCACCGGGTCGGCGGGGCGGGTCGCGAAGATGTCGCCCGGCAGGAGGAGGACGGGCAGGTGGTTGATGGTCGCGAGCGCGGCGCCGGTCACCAGGTTGGTGGCGCCGGGCCCGATGGAGGTGGTGACGGCGTGCGTGGACAGACGGCCGGACTGGCGGGCGTACCCGACGGCGGCGTGCACCATGGCCTGTTCGTTGCGCCCCTGGTGGAAGGGCATGTCGTCGGCGTACTCGACGAGCGCCTGGCCGATGCCCGCCACGTTGCCGTGCCCGAAGATGCCCCAGGTGGCGCCGATCAGCCGCTGCCGCTCGCCGTCGCGCTCGGTGAACTGCCGGGACAGGAAGCGGACCAGGGCCTGCGCGGTGGTCAGCCTGTTCGTGGTCATCGCTTGGCCTCCACTGTCATCGGTATCCCTCCGTGTGGTCGGGGTGGAAGCAGATCCGCCACTCCCGCTCCTCGCCGGGACCGGCCATCACGTTCAGGTAGTACATGCTGTGCCCCGGCTGGGCGATCGACGGGCCGTGCCAGCCGTCGGGGACGAGCACGGCGTCCCCCGTCCGGACCTCGGCCAGGACGTCGGTGCCGCCGGGGCGGGAGGGGAAGACCCGCTGGTAGCCGAAGCCTTCCTGTCCCTCTTCCCCGGGCTCGATCTCGAAGTAGTAGATCTCTTCGAGCTCGGCCTCGACACCGGGACGGTGCTCGTCGTGCTTGTGCGGCGGGTACGAGGACCAGTTGCCGCCGGGCGTGATCACCTCGACGGCGATGAGGCGGTCGCAGTCGAAGGCGTCGGCGGACGCGAAGTTGCGGACCTCGCGGGCGCAGGTGCCGCTGCCGCGGTGCTCGACGGAAACCTCCGGCGCGGAGCCGTAGCGGGCGGGGAGTCGACGCTCGCACTTCGCTCCTGCCAGGGCGAAGCGGCCTCCCGCGCCGGAGGCGATCTGGATCTGGGCGTCACGAGGCACGTAGGCGAAGTCGCTCACCCCGCTGAACACACTCCGACGGCCCAGCAGTTCAATGATCTCGCCTTCTGCGTGCACCGTACAGCCGCCGGTCAGCGGGAGCACGATCCATTCACTCTCCCCGGTGGCGAAGGAGTGGGTGGCGCCGGGTTCGATGTCGACCACGCGCAGCGCGGAATAGACCAGACCGGACCGCTTCGGGTCGAGTTCGACGGCGTACGGCCCATCGGCCGCACTGCCCTTCGGTACGTACGTCATGTGGCCCTCCTACAGCAGTCCGACAGCGGTGTCGACGGCGCCCGCCACGTCGCCGTCCGCCGGGTACAGCAGCGTGCGCCCCGCGACGAGGCCGTGCACGGTGGGCAGTTGCAGCGCCCCGCGCCACTTCTCGTACGCGGCGTCGCTGTCGTCACCGAGGTCACCTCCCAGGAGGACGGCGGGCAGGGTCGAGGTCTCCATGACGCGCGCCATGTCGTCCGGATTCTCGGTCACCGGGACCTTCAGCCAGGTGTACGCCGATGTCCCGGCGAGCCCCGAGGCAATGGCGATGGACGTGGTGACGGCCTCGGCGCTCAGGTCGTTGCGCGGCGGCCCGCCCTCGGGGGCGCGGCGGCAGAGGAACGGCTCGACGAAGACGGGCAGCTTGCGGGCGGCCATGGCGTCGACGGCGCGGGCGCTGGAGTGCAGCGTGTCGAGCGACCCGGAGTCCTCGTAGTCGACCCGCAGCAGGAGCTTGCCGGCGTCGAACCCGAGCCGGTCGATGTCCTCGGCCCGGTAGCCCGTGAACCGGTCGTCCAGCTCGAACGAGGCTCCCGCGAGCCCGCCCCGGTTCATCGACCCCATGACGACCTTGCCGTCGAGGACGCCGAGCAGCAGGAGGTCCTCGAGGATGTCGGCGGTGGCGAGCACGCCGTCCACGCGGGGCCGCGAGAGCGCGAGACAGAGCCGTTCGAGCAGGTCCCCGCGGTGCGCCATGGCCAGCCGGTCCCCGCCCACGGAGAGGGCGCCCCGGGCGGGATGGTCAGCGGCGATGATCATGAGCCGCCCGCTGTCGCCGAGCAGCGGACGCCGGACGCGCCGGGCGGCGGCCTCGGCTATGGCCTCGGGGTGCGCCGCCCTGACGCGGATGAGTTCGGCGAGGTCAATCATGCGCCACGGCTCCCGCCGCGAGGGCCGCCTCGACCTCGTCAGGGAACGGCATCGCGGAGGAGCACTCGAGCCGGGAGGCGACGATCGCCCCCGCCGCGTTCGCGTACCGCATGATCCGCTCCAACTCCCAGCCCGCGAGCAGCCCGTGGCACAGCGCCCCGCCGAAGGCGTCCCCGGCGCCGAGGCCGTTGAGCACCGTCACGGGCAGCGGCGGCACCTGCGCGCGCTCGCCCGCGCGGTTCATCGCCAGGACCCCCGCGGGGCCTTGCTTGACGACGGCGAGTTCGACGCCGGAGTCCAGCAACGCGTGGGCGGCGGCTTCCGGTTCCCGCACGCCCGTGGCGACCTCGACCTCGTCCAGGTTGCCGACCGCGACGGTGGCCTGCGCGAGCGCCTGGGCGTAGAAGCCCCGCGCCTCCTCGGCCCGCTCCCAGAACATCGGCCGCCAGTCGAGGTCGAAGACGGTGAGTCCCGCCTTCGCCCGGTGGCGCAGCGCGGCCAGCGTCGTCGACCTGCTGGGCTCCGCGCAGAGCCCCGTGCCCGTCATCCAGAACACCCGGGCGGACGCGATCGCGTCCAGGTCGAGCTCCTTGTCGTACATCTCCAGGTCGGGCGCCTTGGGCTGCCGGTAGAAGTAGAGCGGGAAGTCGTCCGGCGGGAAGACCTCGCAGAAGGTCACCGGGGTCGGCAGTCCGGCGACCGGGCTCACCCACCGGTCGTCGACACCGAACTCCCGCAGCTCCCGGTGCAGATAGTCCCCGAAGGGGTCGGCGCCGGTGCGGGTGACCAGCGCGACGCGGCGGCCGAGCCGGGACGCGGCGACGGCGACGTTGGTCGCGGAGCCGCCCAGAAACTTGCCGAACGTGCTGACGTCGGCGAGGGCCACCCCGGCCTGCAGGGGATACAGATCCACCCCGATCCGGCCCATCGTGATCACGTCGTACGGATCGCTGACGCCGCGCGGATCGCTGACGTCGTACGGATCGGTCACCCTGCACTCCCTCTCGACATCGCCCCCTTGAGGCCACCCCTAGGTCTATTCCGCCCCATCACCCCTGTCAACACATTGTCCTTACATTCGGACCACTCCTTGACACCGTTCCGCGGCGGCCTGAAAGCTTGAAGACATGACGACGCTGTCACGCATCCGGATCGGTTCGGCACCCGACTCGTGGGGGGTGTGGTTCCCCGAGGACCCGGGCCAGGTCCCCTGGAGCCGCTTCCTCGACGAGGTGGCGGACTCCGGGTACGAGTGGATCGAGCTCGGGCCGTACGGCTATCTGCCGAGCGATCCGGCCGTGCTGACGGCCGAGACCCACAAACGTGGCCTGAAGGTGTCGGCCGGGACGGTCTTCACGGGCCTGCACCACGGCCCCGCCGTCTGGGACAAGACGTGGGCGCATGTGGCCGAGAACGCCGCGCTCACCCAGGCGATGGGCGCCGAGCATCTCGTCGTCATCCCTTCCTTCTGGCGCGACGACAAGACCGGCGAGGTCCTGGAGGACCGCACGCTCACCCCGGAGCAGTGGCGTCAGCTCACGCGCCAGACCGAGCGGTTGGCGCACGAGGTGCGCGAGCGGTACGGCCTGCGCGTGGTCGTCCATCCGCACGCCGACACGCACATCGACGACGAGGCCAACGTCACCCGCTTCCTCGACGCGACCGACCCCGACCTCGTCTCGCTCTGCCTGGACACGGGCCACTACGCCTACTGCGGCGGCGACAACGTCAAGCTGATCGAGACGTACGGCGAGCGCATCGGCTATCTGCACCTCAAGCAGGTCGACCCGGCCGTCCTGGCCGAAGTGCGCGCGCAGGAGATGCCGTTCGGGCCCGCCGTGGCCCGTGGCGTGATGTGCGAGCCGCCGACCGGGGTACCCGCGATCGAGCCGGTCCTCGCAGCGGCCCAGAAGCTGGGCGTCGACCTGTTCGCCATCGTCGAGCAGGACATGTACCCGTGCCCGCCGGACAAGCCGCTGCCCATCGCCCGGCGCACCCGCTCCTATCTGCGTTCCTGCGGCGCCTAGTTCCCGCTTCCTCCGGTTCGCCTCCTCCGGCCCGCTTTCGCATCACACGCGTCACAAAGAACCTCTTTCTGTCACACATGTCCCGTATACGCGGGCTCCTCGTCACAGCCGGTCGACAGCCGCCCTCCGGTGGTCACTCCGCGTCGTTCTCCGGGAACAGGCTGAGTTGATCGCCAGCGTCACGCCGCAGCTCCCCCGACGGCTCTTCCCGAGCCGCCCCTGCGGCGATCGCAGGGAGGTGCCACTGATGACCGACCGCAAGCTCTGGTCCTACAAGGACATCGCCGCACACATCCGGGTGCAGCCCGACACCGTGCGCTCCTACCGCAAGCACGGCCTGCTCCCCGACCCCGACCACGTGGAGTCCGGGAAGCCCTACTGGTACGCGGACACCATCCGGGCCTGGGTCGCCGCGAGGCCCCGCAACCGCGGGCGCAGAGACTGACCTTGAGGAGTACCCCCTAGGGGTATACAGTGGTGAGTGTCAGGAGGTCTCCGGGAACACCGGGACCACTCCTGCACATTACGACGCATATACAGGCACGCACACACGCCGCACCCTCATCGAGGAGAACGACATGAGCGCCCAGACCGAGCTCCCGCAGGCCGAGACCACCGGCTCCTGCTGCTCCCCCAGCGGTTCCTGCCACTCCGACGGCGCCGCCGGGACGCCGCAGGGCGCCGTGACGACCGTGTACGAGGTGACCGGCATGACCTGTGGTCACTGCGAGGGTGCCGTCAGCGAGGAGATCTCGGAGATCGCCGGCGTCAGCTCCGTCAAGGCGGTGGCCGCCACCGGCCTGGTGACCGTGGTCTCCGAGGCCCCGCTCGACGAGGCCGCGGTCCGCGCCGCGGTCGACGAGGCGGGCTACGAGCTCGCCGGTGTCAGCAAGGCCTGACCCACCCCCTGCCGGGTACCCCGGGCCCTGTGACACCGTCACAGGGCCCGCAGCCGCTTCACCCCAGCCGCATGAAAGAGCCATGAACGAAGTCGAACTCGCCGTCGGCGGAATGACCTGCGCCTCCTGCTCCGCCCGCATCGAGAAGAAGCTGAACCGCGTGGAGGGCGTGACCGCGTCGGTCAATCTCGCCACGGAGAAGGCGAAGGTCTCGTACGCGCAAGGGGTCGAGGTCGCGCAGCTGATCGCGACGGTCGAGAAGCTGGGCTACAGCGCGGCGGAGATCGTCCCGGCACCCCCCGAGCCACAGGCCCCCGCGACCACCGCCGACATCACCGAGCCGGACACCCTGCGGCAGCGGCTCATCGGCTCGGCGCTGCTCTCGCTGCCGGTCGTCCTGCTCGCGATGGTCCCGTCCCTGCAGTTCGACAACTGGCAGTGGCTCTCGCTGACGCTGGCCGCGCCGGTCGTCGTCTGGGGCGGACACCCCTTCCACCGTGCGGCGTTCACGAACCTGCGGCACGGCGCCGCGACCATGGACACGCTGGTGTCGGTGGGCACGCTCGCCGCGTTCGGCTGGTCGCTGTGGGCGCTCTTCCTCGGCGACGCGGGGATGCCGGGGATGCGGCACGGCTTCGAGTTCACCGTCTCGCGCGCCGACGCCGCCTCGACCCTCTACCTGGAAGTCGCCGCGGGCGTCATCACGTTCATCCTGCTCGGCCGCTGGCTGGAGGCCCGCTCGAAGCGGAAGGCGGGCGCGGCCCTGCGCACGCTGCTCGAACTGGGCGCCAAGGACGCGGCCGTGCTGCGCGACGGCACGGAGGTCCGCACACCGGTCGCACGGCTCGTGGTCGGCGACCGGTTCGTCGTACGCCCCGGGGAGACCGTCGCGACCGACGGCACCGTCGTCGACGGCGCGTCCGCGGTCGACGTCTCGATGCTGACCGGCGAGTCCGTCCCGCAGGACGTGGCCGCGGGCGACGCGGTGACCGGGGCGACCACGAACGTATCGGGGCGGCTCGTCGTCGAGGCGACGCGCGTCGGCTCCGACACCCAACTGGCCAGGATGGCCAGGCTCGTCGAGGACGCGCAGACCGGCAAGGCCCAGGTGCAGCGCCTGGCCGACCGGATAGCCGGGGTCTTCGTGCCGGTGGTCCTGATGATCGCCACCGCGACGCTCGGCGGCTGGCTCGGCGCCACCGGCGACGTGACCGCCGCCTTCACCGCGGCCGTCGCGGTCCTGATCATCGCCTGCCCGTGCGCCCTCGGCCTCGCGACCCCGACCGCCCTGATGGTCGGCACGGGGCGGGGCGCGCAGCTCGGCATCCTCATCAAGGGCCCCGAAGTCCTGGAGTCCACGCGGCGGGTGGACACGATCGTCCTGGACAAGACCGGGACGGTGACGACGGGGCGGATGACCCTGCGGGAGGTGTACGCCGTCGGGGAGACCGAGGAGAAGGAGTTGCTGCGGCTCGCGGGGGCCCTGGAGCACGCCTCCGAGCATCCCGTGGCACGAGCGGTCGCCGCGGGCGCCGCCGCGCAGTCGGGGCTCTCGGTGGGCGCGCTGCCCGCCGTGCGGGGCTTCGAGAACATCGCGGGGTCGGGCGTGCGCGGCACGGTGGAAGGGCACTTGGTGCTCGCGGGCCGTGAACGGCTCCTGGCGGACGCGGGAGTCGAGGGACTCGCCTCGGTGGCCTCACTCAGGGCGCGGGCCGAGGAGGCGGGCCGTACGGCCGTCCTGGTGGCCTGGGACGGCGTGGCCCGCGGTGTCCTGACCGTCGCCGACACCGTCAAGGACACCAGCGCCGACGCGGTGCGCGAGCTGCGTGCCCTGGGGCTGACGCCGGTGCTGCTCACCGGCGACAACCGCGCCGTGGCCCGAGCGGTGGCAAAGTCCGTGGGCATCGGGGCGGACGCCGTGTACGCCGAGGTGCTCCCCGAGGACAAGGTCGACGTCGTGCGGCGGCTGCGGGACGAGGGCAAGGTCGTCGCGATGGTCGGGGACGGGGTCAACGACGCCGCCGCGCTGGCCACCGCCGATCTGGGCCTCGCGATGGGCACCGGCACGGACGCGGCCATCGAGGCGAGCGATCTGACGCTGGTGCGCGGGGACTTGCGCGGAGCCGCCGACGCGATCAGGCTCTCCCGGAAGACCCTCGCCACGATCAAGGGCAATCTCTTCTGGGCCTTCGGTTACAACGTCGCCGCGCTGCCGCTCGCCGCCGCCGGGCTCCTGAATCCGATGATCGCCGGAGCCGCGATGGCATTTTCCTCGGTCTTTGTTGTCACCAATAGCCTCCGTCTCAGGAACTTCACATAAGCTCTTCACATCTTGGTCGCAGCATTCTCACGCCTGAGTCTCGATCGGCATATCGGGCCTCTTGCGCATGTACAGGACATATGCAGGAGACGCAGATCACAGCGATCCCAACGTAACCATTCGGGGGGCTCGCGAGTCTAAGAGGACGATGCCAGGGACGTCTTGGGGGACGTCTCTAGACATCGGGGACATCTTGGGGGATGTTCCTAGGAATGCGTTGGCCGGGACACGTGCACCGGGGAGCTTTGAGCGGCCCTCCCGGTACGTACGGGTCCCGGCAGATCGCAGTACGACTGGCGCGCTGCCACCACAGACGCCCGGCCGGATCCCGTGGGGGGAATCCGCACCGGGAAACAGGAAAGCGCCCCGACCGTCGACCCGTGGGGGGATCGACGGCGGGGCGCTTTTCGCTTGGCCCGGCGGCCTCGAAGGTCAGCGGCCCTCGACCGGGACGAAGTCCCGGAGAACCTCGCCGGTGTAGATCTGGCGCGGGCGCCCGATGCGGGATCCGGGCTCCTTGATCATCTCGTGCCACTGGGCGATCCAGCCCGGCAGGCGGCCCAGCGCGAAGAGGACCGTGAACATCTCGGTCGGGAAGCCCATCGCGCGGTAGATGAGACCCGTGTAGAAGTCCACGTTCGGGTAGAGCTTGCGCTCGACGAAGTAGTCGTCGGCCAGCGCGTGCTCCTCGAGCTTGAGCGCGATGTCCAGCAGCTCGTCGTCCTTGCCGAGAGCCGAGAGGACGTCGTGCGCCGCCGCCTTGATGATCTTCGCCCGGGGGTCGAAGTTCTTGTAGACGCGGTGCCCGAAGCCCATGAGCTTCACGCCGTCTTCCTTGTTCTTCACCTTGCGGATGAAGTTGTCGACGTCGCCGCCGTCCTGCTTGATGCCCTCGAGCATCTCCAGGACGGACTGGTTGGCGCCACCGTGCAGCGGGCCCCACAGGGCCGAGATGCCGGCGGAGATCGAGGCGAACATGTTCGCCTGCGACGAGCCCACCAGACGCACGGTGGAGGTCGAACAGTTCTGCTCGTGGTCCGCGTGCAGGATCAGGAGCTTGTCCAGCGCGGAGACGACGACCGGGTCCAGGTCGTACTCGGCGGCCGGCACCGAGAAGGTCATGCGCAGGAAGTTCTCGACGTAGCCGAGGTCGTTGCGCGGGTAGACGACCGGGTGGCCCACGGACTTCTTGTAGGCGTACGCCGCGATCGTCGGAAGCTTGGCGAGCAGGCGGATCGTCGAGAGGTCGCGCTGTTCCTCGTCGAACGGGTTGTGGCTGTCCTGGTAGAACGTCGACAGCGCGCTGACCACGGACGACAGCATCGCCATCGGGTGGGCGTCACGCGGGAAGCCGTCGTAGAACCGCTTGACGTCCTCGTGCAGCAGCGTGTGCTGCGTGATGTCGTTCTTGAAGCTGGCGAGCTCGTCGACCTTCGGCAGTTCGCCGTTGATCAGCAGGTACGCCACCTCGGTGAAGGTGGAGCGCTCGGCCAGCTGCTCGATCGGGTACCCGCGGTACCGGAGGATGCCCTGCTCGCCGTCGAGGTAGGTGATGGCGGATTTATAGGCGGCGGTGTTGCCATAGCCGCTGTCCAGGGTCACCAGACCGGTCTGGGCGCGGAGCTTCCCGATGTCGAAGCCCTTGTCGCCGACAGTTGAGTCGATCACCGGGTAGGTGTACTCGTCGCCATCGCCGTACCGCAGTACTACAGAGTTGTCGCTCACGTCATCCCTCACCGACGTTGTGCCTCTTCTTCGAGGTGCCCTGACTGTCTCTACCATCCCCCATTTGGCCCTGGAGAGTGCACTCGGGGTCGACCATTGGGCCTATTGGCGGCACTGAGTGCCGCCAACCTACTCATCCTGCCCCCTGTGCCCCGGTTGCGGAAGTGCTCTGTGACCTTTCCTACTCGTTTGATCGATCAAAACTTTCCACGGCCTCCGGCGAGCCGGAAATCCAGGGCCGTACAGCGTCTGCCCGCGGAGACCGTGCGCACCGCTTGCCCCAGAGCCTTGCGCGAACCGACCAGGACGACCAGCTTCTTGGCGCGGGTGACCGCGGTGTAGAGCAGATTCCGCTGGAGCATCATCCACGCGCCCGTGGTCACGGGGATCACCACCGCCGGGTACTCGCTGCCCTGGGAGCGGTGGATCGTGACCGCGTACGCGTGCGCCAGTTCGTCCAGTTCGTCGAAGTCGTACGCAATCTCCTCGTCCTCGTCCGTAAGGACCGTGAGCCGCTGCTCGTCGGAGTCGAGCGAGGTGACTACTCCGACGGTGCCATTGAAGACGCCGTTCTGCCCCTTCTCGTAGTTGTTGCGGATCTGGGTGACCTTGTCGCCGACGCGGAACACCCGGCCGCCGAAACGCTTCTCCGGTACGTCGGGTCTGCTGGGGGTGATGGCCTGCTGGAGCAGGCCGTTCAGGTTGCCCGCGCCCGCGGGGCCGCGGTGCATGGGCGCGAGCACCTGGACGTCGCGGCGCGGGTCGAGGCCGAACTTCGCCGGGATGCGGCGCGCGGCCACGTCCACCGTGACCCGGCCCGCGTCCTCGGTCTCGTCCTCCACGAAGAGGAAGAAGTCCGAGAGCCCCTGGGTGATGGGCGGCACCCCGGAGTTGATGCGGTGGGCGTTGGTGACGACGCCGGACTGCTGGGCCTGGCGGAAGATGTGGGTGAGCCGGACCGCGGGGACGGGGCTCTGCTCGCTGAGCATGTCCCGCAGCACCTCGCCGGCGCCGACGCTCGGCAGCTGGTCCACGTCTCCGACGAACAGGAGGTGGGCGCCGGGGGCGACGGCCTTCACCAGCTTGTTGGCCAGGAGCAGGTCCAGCATGGACGCCTCGTCGACCACGACGAGGTCGGCGTCGAGCGGGCGGTCCTTGTCGTAGGCGGCGTCTCCTCCCGGCTTCAGCTCCAGGAGGCGGTGGACCGTGGAGGCCTTGGCTCCGGTGAGCTCGGCGAGGCGTTTGGCGGCGCGGCCCGTGGGGGCGGCGAGGACGACCTTGGCCTTCTTGGCGCGGGCCAGCTCCACGATGGAGCGGACCGTGAAGGACTTGCCGCAGCCGGGGCCTCCGGTGAGGACTGCGACCTTCTGCGTCAGCGCGAGCCTGACCGCTTCCTCCTGCTCCGGGGCGAGGTCGGCGCCCGTACGGGTGGCCAGCCAGGACAGGGCCTTGTCCCAGGCCACGTCCCGGAAGGCCGGCATGCGGTCCTCCGGGGCCCTCAGGAGGCGCAGGAGCTGGGCGGAGAGGGAGAGTTCCGCGCGGTGGAAGGGGACCAGATAGACCGCTGTGACGTCCTCCTCTCCGTCGGGGCCGGGGACCTTTTCGCGTACGACGCCCTCCTCTTCCTTCGCCAGCTCCGCCAGGCAGTCGATGACCAGGCCCGTGTCCACCTGGAGCAGCTTCACCGCGTCGGCGATGAGGCGGTCCTCCGGGAGGAAGCAGTTGCCCTGGTCGGTGGACTGGGAGAGGGCGTACTGCAGGCCCGCCTTGACGCGTTCCGGGCTGTCGTGCGGGATGCCGACGGACTGGGCGATGCGGTCCGCGGTGAGGAAGCCGATGCCCCAGACGTCGGCGGCCAGGCGGTAGGGCTCGTTCCGCACTATCGAGATGGAGGCGTCCGCGTACTTCTTGTAGATGCGGACGGCGATGGAGGTGGAGACGCCCACGCCCTGCAGGAAGACCATGACTTCCTTGATGGCCTTCTGTTCCTCCCAGGCCGCCGCGATCATCTTGGTCCGTTTGGGGCCGAGACCGGGGACCTCGACGAGGCGCTTCGGCTCCTGCTCGATGATGTCGAGGGTGTCCACGCCGAAGTGGGTGGTGATGCGGTCGGCCATGACGGGGCCGATCCCCTTGATGAGGCCCGAGCCGAGATAGCGGCGGATGCCCTGGATGGTGGCGGGGAGGATGGTGGTGTAGTTCTCCACCGTGAACTGCTTGCCGTACTGGGCATGGGAGCCCCAGCGGCCCTCCATGCGCAGGGACTCTCCGACCTGGGCGCCGAGCAGTGCGCCCACGACGGTGAGGAGGTCGCCGCCGCCGCGTCCGGTGTCCACGCGGGCGACCGTGTACCCGTTCTCCTCGTTCGCGTAGGTGATCCGCTCCAGGACCCCCTCGACCACCGCCGAAGCGGCCGCTGCTCTGGCTGGACTCGACATGGGCCGACGCTATCGCCCGGCGCCGACAACGCGGGAAGCCTGTGGACAACTTCGAGGGGGCCCGGTCTTTCGACCGGGCCCCCTCGGGTCTCCCCTCCCCTGCCGGAGCTCCGCTGATCCCCCCAGATCTCCCCCCACGGAAGTCCCGACGCACAGTACGACCCGCGTCGGGCGGGAAGGGTTGCACGGGCAAGGCGAAGAATTTTCGGGGTGCCGACGAACTCGGGCAGACGTAACTTTTAACGCATGAGCGAAGAATTTCCCGAAAACCCCACGCCCGAGACCTCGCTGGAGAAGGACGTCCTCGACGAACTCGGCGACGACAGGCTCGAGGAGATCGCGGGGCTCCTCGGCACGGACGCCGCGGGGGCCCAGGACGTGGTGGGCACCACGGTGACCGCGCTCTCGGGGAACCTTCAGGAGAAGGCGGAGGACCCCGCGGAGGCGGCGGAGGTCGAGCAGGCGCTCGCCGAGACCGCGCCCGCCGAGCCTCCTTTGCAGGGGGTCGCCGGGTTCGGGGGGTTCGGCGGTCTCGCGGCGGGCGGGATGCTGTCCGGTGTCCTTGCGAAGATGAGCAGGCCGGTGGCGGCCGCGGTGGCGAAGAAGACGGGGTTGCCCGCGGCCTCCGTGACCCGGGTGATCGAACTCCTGATCCCGGTGCTTCTGACGGTCCTGACGAAGCGGGCCCGGACGTCGTCGAAGCCGGGCGCCACGGCTTCCCCCGGGGGCGGCGGCATCGGCGACCTCCTGAACCAGATCCTGGGCGGCAAGAAGCGGTAGCCCTGCCACTGCCGGGACGCCCGGCAGCGGGCGGGAGGTCAGCAGGCGTGCTCGGTGTAGGCCGTGGCCGTCTCGGCCAGGAGTTCCTTGCCCGGACGTGCCCACAGGGTGTCGTTGAAGAGCTCCACCTCGATGGGGCCCTCGTATCCCGCCCTCTCCACCAGGGCGCGCCACGCCCGCAGGTCGACCGACCCCTCCCCCAGTTGGCCACGCCCGTTCAGGACGCCCTCCGGCAACGGGGTGACCCAGTCCGCCAGTTGGAACGCGTGCAGGCGTCCGCCCCGTCCCGCGCGGTCGATCTGTGCGGGAGCCGTGTCGTCCCACCACACGTGGTAGGTGTCGACGCAGACCCCGACCTGCGAGGCCGGGAACCGCTCCGCCAGGTCCAGGGCCTGGGCCAGCGTGGAAACCACGCAGCGGTCCGAGGCGAACATGGGGTGCAGGGGCTCGATCGCCAGACGGACGCCCCGCGAAGCCGCGTACGGGGCGAGCTCCGCCAGCGCATCGGCGATCCGTGAGCGCGCCCCGTGCAGGTCCTTGCTGCCGGCGGGCAGACCGCCGGAGACCAGGACCAGCGTGTCCGTGCCGAGGGCGGCGGCCTCGTCGATCGCCGCCTTGTTGTCGTCGACGGCCGCCACGCGCGCGTGCGCCTCGACGGCCGTCAGGAAACCGCCGCGGCAGAGCGTGGTCACCGTCAGGCCCGCGTCACGCATCAGCTTGGCGGTCGCCTCGAGGCCGTGGGCCTGGACCGGCTCACGCCAGAGGCCGACCCCCGAGACGCCCAAGTCCGTGCAGGATTGCGCCAGTTCCGGCAGGGACAGTTGCTTGACGGTCATCTGGTTGATGGAGAACCGCGCCAGGTCCCCGCTCCCGAACACGCTCATTGCTGGACTCCGTACGTGGTGAGCAGGGACTTCATACGGGATTCGGCCAGGGCCGGGTCCGGGAACAGGCCGAGCCCGTCCGCCAGTTCGTAGGCGCGGGTCAGGTGCGGCAGCGAACGTGCCGACTGCAGGCCGCCCACCATCGTGAAGTGGCTCTGGTGGCCCGCCAGCCACGCCAGGAAGACCACACCCGTCTTGTAGAAGCGGGTGGGGGCCTGGAAGAGGTGGCGGGACAGTTCGACCGTAGGGTCGAGACAGGCGCGGAACCCCTTCGTGTCACCGGTGTCCAGCAGGCGCACCGCCCGCGCGGCCAGCGGCGCCAGCGGGTCGAAGATGCCGAGCAGGGCGTGGCTGAAGCCCCGGTCGTCGCCCGCGATCAGTTCGGGGTAGTTGAAGTCGTCGCCCGTGTAGCAGCGCACGCCGTCCGGGAGGCGGCGGCGCAGGGCGATCTCACGCCCCGGGTCGAGCAGGGAGATCTTGATGCCGTCGACCTTGTCCGGGTGCGCGGCGATGACCTCCAGGAAGGTGTCGGTCGCCGCGTCCAGGTTCTCGCTGCCCCAGTAGCCGGTCAGCGCCGGGTCGAACATCGGGCCGAGCCAGTGCAGGATCACCGGCTCGCTCGCCTGACGCAGGAGGTGGCCGTACGTCTCCAGGTAGTCGTCCGGCGACTTCGCCGCCGCCGCGAGCGCCCGGGACGCCATCAGGATCACCTGGGCGCCGCTCGACTCGACCAGGGCCAGCTGCTCCTCGTAGGCCCCGCGGACCGTCAGGAGGTCCGCGGGGCCGGTCAGTTGGTCCGTGCCCGCGCCGCAGGCGATCGCGCCGCCCACCGACTTCGCCTCCGCCGCGGAACGCGTGATCAGTTCCGCCGCGCCCTTGAAGTCCAGGCCCATCCCCCGCTGTGCCGTGTCCATCGCCTCGGCCACGCCCAGGCCCTGCGCCCACAGGTGGCGGCGGAAGGCGAGGGTCGCGTCCCAGTCGACGGCCGCCGGGGAGTCCGGGGACACGTCGGCGAAGGGGTCCGCGACCACGTGGGCCGCCGAGAAGACCGTGCGGGAGGTGAGGGGGGAGGTTCCGGCGTCGGCGGACAGGGGGGTGCGGCACGGCTCGTACGCGTACGTCGTGCCGTCCGGCCGCGGCAGCTGAAGCGTCACTGGGCGATCTCCGGCACCTCGATGCGGCGGCCCTCGGCCGAAGACTTCAGGCCCAGTTCGGCGAGCTGTACGCCGCGCGCGCCCGCGTGCAGGTCCCAGTGGTAGGGCGCGTCCGCGTACACGTGCCGCAGGAACAGCTCCCACTGCGCCTTGAAGCCGTTGTCGAACTCCTGGTTGTCGGGGACCTCCTGCCACTGTTCGCGGAACGAGTGGGTGACGGGCAGGTCCGGGTTCCAGACCGGCTTGGGGGTGTTGCTCCGGTGCTGTACGCGGCAGTTGCGCAGGCCAGCGACCGCCGAGCCCTCCGTGCCGTCCACCTGGAACTCGACGAGTTCGTCGCGGTTGACGCGGACCGCCCAGGAGGAGTTGATCTGGGCGATCACGCCGCCGTCGAGCTCGAAGATGCCGTACGCGGCGTCGTCCGCCGTCGCGTCGTAGGGCTTGTCCCGCTCGTCCCAGCGCTGCGGCACGTGCGTCGCGGCGAGCGCCTGGACGCTGCGTACGCGGCCGAACAGCTCGTGCAGGACGTACTCCCAGTGCGGGAACATGTCGACGACGATGCCGCCGCCGTCCTCCGCGCGGTAGTTCCAGGAGGGGCGCTGGGCGCTCTGCCAGTCGCCCTCGAAGACCCAGTAGCCGAACTCGCCGCGGACGGACAGGATCTTGCCGAAGAAGCCGCCGTCGATGAGGCGCTTGAGCTTGAGCAGTCCCGGCAGAAAGAGCTTGTCCTGGACCACGCCGTGCTTGATGCCGGCGGACTGGGCGAGGCGGGCCAGTTCGAGGGCTCCGGCCAGGCCCGTCGCGGACGGCTTCTCGGTGTAGACGTGCTTGCCCGCGGCGATGGCCCGCTTGATGGCCTCCTCGCGCGCGGAGGTGACCTGCGCGTCGAAGTAGATGTCGATGGTGGGGTCGGCGAGGACCGCGTCCAGGTCGGTCGAGACGGCCTTCTCGGCGTCAAGTCCGTGGCGCTCGGCGATCTCCCGCAGGGCGTGTTCCCTGCGGCCCACCAGGACCGGCTCGGGCCACAGCACCGTGTTGTCGGCGTCGCCGAGGGCGAGTCCGCCCTGCTCGCGCAGGGCGAGCAGCGAGCGGACGAGGTGCTGGCGGTAGCCCATCCGTCCCGTCACACCGTTCATGGCGATGCGCACCGTCTTGCGAGTCACAGGGGTCCCTCCGTACGCAGGTAAGCGTATAGCAAGCGCTTTCTATACGAGAAGAAGCTAGCCTGCCGCACAAGGTTCGGACAAGGGCTTCGGACCAGAGCCGTGACCGGAGGACGACGAGATGACCGTGACCCTGGCCGATGTGGCGGCCCGCGCCCAGGTCTCCCCCGCGACCGTCTCCCGCGTGCTGAACGGCAACTACCCCGTGGCCGCGGCCACCCGGGAGCGCGTCCTGCGGGCCGTGAACGACCTCGACTACGTCCTCAACGGGCCCGCGAGCTCCCTCGCCGCCGCCACGTCCGACCTCGTCGGCATCCTGGTGAACGACATCGCCGACCCCTTCTTCGGGATCATGGCGGGCGCCGTCCAGTCCGAGATCGGCGGCCCCGGCGGGCGCGCCGGCGGCGAGCGGATGGCCGTGGTCTGCAACACCGGCGGCTCACCGGAGCGCGAGCTGACCTATCTGACCCTGCTGCAGCGTCAGCGCGCGGCCGCGGTCATCCTGACCGGCGGCGCCCTGGAGGACCCCGCGCACGCCGCCGCGATGTCCGCGAAGCTGGCGCGCCTCGCGGACGCGGGCACCCGGATCGTGCTGTGCGGCAGGCCGCCCCTCGAGGACTCGGACGCGGTGGCGGCCACGCTCACCTTCGACAACCGCAGCGGCGGGCGGCGGCTCACGGAGCATCTGCTGACCCTTGGCCACCGCAGGATCGGGTACGTGGCGGGCCCGATGGAGCGCACGACCACCCGGCACCGCCTCGAAGGCCACCGGGACGCGCTCGCGGCGTCGGGCGCGGACAAGGGCGACCCGGACGCGCTCACGGTCCACGGCCCCTACACCCGCCGGTCCGGCTACGAGGCGACGCTCGAACTTTTGCGCCGCGACCCGGACCTGACGGCCGTCGTGGCCGCCAACGACACGGTCGCCCTGGGCGCCTCGGCCGCCCTGCGCGACCAGGGCCTGCGCATCCCCGCGGACATCTCGGTGGCCGGCTTCGACGACCTGCCCTTCTCGATCGACGCCGTCCCCGCCCTGACGACCGTACGCCTGCCGCTGCACGAGGCGGGCGCCCGCGCGGGCCGCCTGGCCACGGGCGCGGAGGAGGCACCGCCCGGGGGCGTGGCGACGATCGGGGCGGAGCTGATGGTGCGGGGGTCCACGGCGCCGCCGCGTCGGTGAGGCCCAGGGCATGGCGGTCATGGGCGGGGCGGCGTACCGTTGACTCAGTCAAGGGTGGCTCGCTTGGCCGCCCGGGGAGGGAACGGTCATGTCACACTCCTCCGAGACGCCGATCCATGAGATCCGCGCCTTCAACCGCTTCTACACGAACCTCATCGGCGCCCTCGACTACAGCCGCCAGCTGTACGTCCCGTACACCCTCACCGAGTCCCGGGTCCTCTACGAGATCGCCCACTCGTCCCGTCCCGACGCCGCCGACCTGCGCGCCGAACTCACGCTGGACGCCGGGTACTTGAGCCGTCTCCTCGGCAAATTCGAGAAGGCGGGGCTCATCGAGCGCTCCCCCTCCGAGCGCGATCCGCGGCGCCAGCGCATCACGCTCACCCAGCGGGGGCGCGAGACCGCGGGGCTGCTGGACGAGCGGTCCAACGAGGCCATGGGGAACCTGCTGTCCACCGTCCCGGCCCGCGAGCGGCCCCGCCTCGCGGACGCCCTGCGCACCGTCCGGGAGATCCTGGCCGACCGTGAGGGAAAGGAGCCTCCGCGCCCTTTCTTGCGCGAGCCCGGGGCCGGTGACCTCGGGTGGATCGTGCAGCGCAACGCCGCCCTGTACGCGGCGGAGTACGGCTTCAACACCGACTACGAGGGCCTGGTCGCCCGGATCATCGCCGACTACGCCGAGGATCACGACCCGCATCTGGAGCGGACGTGGATCGCCGAGCTCGACGGGCGGCCCGTGGGCTGCGTGATGTGCGTGCGCGACGACGCGCCGGGGACCGCCCGGCTGCGGCTCCTGCTCGTCGAGCCCGACGCGCGGGGCCACGGCATCGGAGATCAACTGGTCGGCGCCTGCGTCGAGTTCGCGCGCGGCGTGGGCTATCGGGAGATGGTCCTGTGGACCAACGACATCCTCGGCGCCGCCCGCTCCCTCTACCAGAGGCACGGTTTCGTCCTCGTCGACGAGAAGCCGCACCGCTCCTTCGGCGTCGACCTCGTGGGGCAGGACTGGCAACTGCACCTAGGGTCTGCTACATGAAACTCGCCTTCTCCACCCTCGGCGTGCCCGGCTTCCCCCTCGCCGACGTGCTGCACCTGGCCACCACCCACGGCTATCACGGGATCGAGCTGCGCGCGCACCCCGAGGAGCCGGTCCACCCGGGGCTCGACCTCGCCGAACGGGCCGATGTGGCCGCGCGGTTCAAGGCCGCGGGCATCGAGATCCTCGGCATCTCCGGGTACGCGCGCGTGGCCGAGCCGGGCGACGACGGGCCCGTGCTCGAAGAGATACGTTCCCTGCTCACCCTCGCCCGCGACCTGGGCGCCCCCTTCATCCGCGTCTTCCCCGGCGGCGGCACCGAGCAGAGCGCGGACGAGGCCGACGCGACAGCCGCACGGCGGCTCGGCACGGCAGCCGAGTCCGCCGCGGACTTCGGCGTACGCATCCTTCTGGAGACCCACGACTCGCACCGCACCGGCGCCGCGGCGACCCGCGTGCTCGGCGCGGTCGGCCACCGGAACGCGGGCGCCCTGTGGGACGTGATGCACACCTGGCTCGGCGGCGAGACCCCCGCCGAGAGTCACGCGGCGCTCTCCCCGTACCTCGGCTACGTCCAGGTGAAGGACATCGCGTCGGCCGACGACACGACGCCGCTGGGCCTCGGCGAGGGTGTCCTGCCGCTCGCCGAGTGCGTGGACGTGCTGCTCAGCGGGGAGCACCGGGACGGCTGGCTGTGCTGGGAGTACGAGAAGCGGTGGTACGAGGAGGCGAAGCCGCTTCCCGAACTTCTCGGCCAGGGCCGGGACTTCCTGTCACGGCTCCTGAACCGCCAGCCCTGAGGCCCGCCTTGGAACCTGCCGCACCGCCACGCCCGGCCCCCGCAAGGGACGCCAGGCCCACCCCGCCGACCAGGAGCGCCGCCGCGCACCACCCGAGGGCGCTCACCGACTCGCCGAGGACGAGTCCGGCGGCGGACATCCCGGACACCGGGACCAGGAGCGAGAAGGGCGCGACGGTCGACGCGGGGTGGCGGCGCAGCAGGTAACCCCAGGCGCCGAAGCCGAAGACCGTCGTGATCCAGGCGACGTAGACGATGATGCCGACGCCCTGCCAGTCCAGTGCGGCCAGGGCGTCCCGGTCCGCGGTCGGACCCTCGAACAGCAGCGAGAGCCCGAGCAGCGGCAGGACCGGGACCGTGCTCACCCACACCATGAAGTTGAGGGAGTCGGGCGGGGACGCCTTGCGGGTCAGGACGTTCGACGCGCCCCAGCAGGCCGCGGCGCCGATCAGCAGCGCGAAGGCCGTCAGCGGCCCGCCCTCCCCCTCGTCGACCGCGGCGACGCCGATGCCCGCGAGCGCGATGACCATGCCGAGGACGCGTACGCGGCCGGGCCGTTCGCCGAGGGCCACGAAGGCGAAGAGGGCCGTGAACACCGCCTGGATCTGCAGGACGAGGGAGGACATCCCGGCGGGCATCCCCGCGTCCATGCCGATGAACAGCAGTCCGAACTTGGCGACCCCCAGGACGAGTCCGACCCCCACGATCCACTTCCACGCGACCTTCGGCGGCCCCACGAAGAACACCGCGGGCAGCGCCGCCACCAGGAACCGCAGGGCGGAGAACAGCAGCGGCGGGAAGTGGTCGAGGCCCACCTCGATGACGACGAAGTTGACGCCCCAGACGGCGGCGACGAGGACGGCGAGGAGGACATGGGCGGGACGCATGCGTCGAGGATCACCCGCTCCGACCATGTAGGACCAGCGCGGATCTCTGCATGATGGGATGAAGCAACGCTAATGAATCCGACGCGCCGACGGACGTCGCCGCCCCATGGGAAGGGCCTCCCGTGCTCGATCTCGCCCGGCTCCGCGCCCTGCACGCCGTCTCCGTGCACGGCACGGTCGGCGCCGCCGCCACCGCACTCGGCTACACCCCCTCCGCCGTGTCCCAGCAGATCGCCAAGCTGGAGCGCGAGACCCGCACGACCCTCCTCGAACGGCAGGGCAGGGGCGTGGCCCTCACCGAGGAGGCACGCCATCTCGCCTCCACCGCACAGGAGTTGATGGCCATCGTGGAACGCGCCGAGACGGAGCTGGAGGAGCGGCGCGGGCTGCCCGCGGGACGGCTGACCGTCGCCGCGTTCGCCTCCGCGGCGCGCGGCCTGCTGCCCGGCGTCCTCGCGGACCTGGCGCGGCGGCACCCCGCGCTCGACGCCCGGATGTCGGAGATCGACCCGCATCTCTCCATCGACCTGGTGGCCAAGGGCGCGGTGGACATGGCGGTCGTGCACGACTGGGACATCGCGCCGCTGCCGACGCCTCCCGGCGTCGAACAGGCCGTCATCGGGGACGACTTCTGCGATCTCGTGGTGCCCGCGGCGCACCCGCTCGCGGGGCAGGTCTCCGTACGCCGCGAGGACCTCAAGGGCGAGCGGTGGATCACCCAGCCGCCGGGGCTCGTCTGCCACGAGTGGCTGGTCCGCACCCTGCGCGAGGCGGGCTGCGAGCCGGACATCGCGCACACGGCGGAGGAGAACCCCACCCTGGTCGCCCTGGTCGCGGCAGGGCTCGGCATCGCGCTCATCCCGCGCCTCGGCCGCGGCCCCGTCCCGGACGGCGCGGTCACCGTGCGGCTCGATCCGCTGCCGGTGCGAAGGCTGTACGCGCTGTGGCGGACCGGCGCGTCGCGCCGGCCCGCGATCGCGGAGACGGTACGGACGCTGCAGAGCCACTGGGCGGAGGCGGCGCCCGGAAGGAAGGCGAAGGTCTCCCGCGCCTCAGACTCCTGAGCACCAGAATCCCCCTGCGCACCACTTTCCGGAAAACGCCCGCCGCGGGGGAACCCGCTCGGACCGCCCCCCGTCAAACCGCCGTGCTGCCGGGTGAGTCTCCGCGAGGCGGTGTCGGCATCGCTGCTGGCTGCGAACGCTGACCACCCTCTCTGCCGCCCGTGGCCGGCAGCATGCCGTCACCGGTGCGCCCCCTCCACCAGCGCCGGTGACGGCCCCTCTCCTCCACAGTGGCTGCCGATTCCCTTGACCGGCAGAAATCTTCGGGATATCCGTGGCACTCGGAAAGTTTCCTTCAGCCGGTTCCCCCAGTCCGGCTCCGGTCCGGCATCCGTCCCCGAGGACGTCCCCGAAGGAGCGCACATGACCCACCGCAACGCCTCCAGACGCACCCTGCTCACCGCCACGGCCGTCGCGGCGACGGCCCTGGCCGCGCCCTCCGCCGCCCACGCGGCCGGCAGCGGCGACCGCGGCCGCGACCGGAAGCTGCGAGGGCTCATCTCCCGCATGAGCCTCGAGGAGAAGGTCGGCCAGCTCTTCGTGATGCATGTGTACGGCCACTCCGCCACCGAGCCCGACCAGGCCGACATCGACGCCAACCTCAAGGAGCTCGGCGTGCGCACCGCCGCGGAGGCGGTCGCCAAGTACCACCTCGGCGGCATCATCTACTTCGGCTGGGCCCACAACACCCGCGCCCCGCAGCAGATCGCCGGCCTCTCGAACGGCATCCAGCGCGCCGCCCTCACCCCGGACGCCCCGGAGCAGTCCCCCACCGCCCGCATCCCGCTGCTCATCTCCACCGACCAGGAGCACGGGGCCGTCGCGCGCGTCGGCGTCCCCGCCACGCTCCTGCCCGGCGCGATGGCCCTGGGCGCCGCGGGCTCGCAGTCCCTGGCGCGCAAGGCGGCCCGCATCGCGGGCACCGAACTGCGCGCGCTCGGCATCCGGCAGAACTACGCCCCGGTCGCCGACGTGAACGTCAACCCCGCCAACCCCGTCATCGGCGTACGGTCCTTCGGCTCGGACCCCGAAGCGGTCGCCGATCTGGTCGCCGCGCAGGTCAAGGGCTACCAGGGAGCGGACATCGCCTCGACGTCCAAGCACTTCCCCGGGCACGGCGACACCAAGGACGACAGTCACTCCAAGCTGCCGTACATCCACCACACGCGTGAGCAGTGGGAGACCCTGGACGCCCCGCCGTTCCGGGCGGCGGTGGCCGCGGACATCGACTCGATCATGACCGCGCACATCGTGGTCCCGGCCCTCGACCCGGCGGAGGACCCGGCCACGCTCTCCCGCCCCATCCTCACCGGCATCCTGCGCGAGGAACTCGGCTACGACGGGGTCGTGGTGACGGACTCGCTCGGCATGCAGGGCGTGCGCACGAAGTACGGCGACGACCGCGTGCCGGTGCTCGCGCTGAAGGCGGGCGTCGACCAGCTCCTGAACCCGCCGAAGCCGGAGGTCGCCTGGAACGCGGTGCTCCAGGCCGTGCGGGACGGTGAGCTGACGGAGGCCCGGCTCGACGAATCGATCCTGCGGATCCTGCGCCTCAAGGCGAAGCTCGACCTCTTCTCCGACCCGTATGTCACGTCGCGCGGCGTCGACAGGGCCGTCGGCACGCGCGCGCATCTCGCCGCCGCCGACCGGATCGCGGAGGAGACGACGACGCTGCTGATCAACGCGGACGGGCTGCTTCCGCTCTCCCGGCGCACGCAGCGTGACGTGCTCGTCGTGGGCGCCGATCCGGCGTCGCCGTCGGGGACGACGGGGCCGCCGACGACCGTCATCGGGCGCGAGCTGACGGACCTCGGCTTCACGCCGACGGTGCTGCCGACGGGCACGGCCCCCTCCGCCGCCAAGATCGCCGAGGCGGTCGCGGCGGCCGCGGGCAAGGACGCGGTGCTCGTGGGCACGTACAACGTGGGGGCGGGAAGCGCTCAGATCGCCCTGGTGGAGGCGCTGGTGGCGACCGGCGTCCCGGTGGTCGCCCTCGCGATCCGCAATCCGTACGACGTGGCGCGGCTGCAAGGCGTGGGCGCGTCCCTTGCCGCGTACTGCTGGACGGACGTCGAACTGCGCGCCGCGGTACGGGTGATCGCGGGGCGCGCCGAGCCGAGCGGGAAGCTGCCCGTGCCGGTGCAGCGTGCGGATGATCCGGCGCAGGTGCTGTACCCGGTCGGGCACGGCCTGACGTACTGATCCGTACGCCGGGGCGGCGGCGCGCCACCTCCACCTGGCCCAAAGCACCCCGCGCACCTGGCGTGCGCCCGCCCCCGCGGGCCACGCTGGGTCCACATATCGGGGGTTCGCCATGCTTGTCGTGCTTGTCATGCTTGGGCGGCGGTGTGCGGGGGTGCTGCTTCTGGTCGCGTGCGTCGGTGTGGCCGGCTGCCAGGACTCCTCGGACCCGGGATCGGACGCGTCCGGCCGGCGGTCGTCCTCGGCGGCGCCTTCCGGGCACGGAGCGGTCTTCCTCGCGGTGGACGAGTGCAGTTCGCGGGGGCGCGAGACGTTCACCGAGGTGTCGTGCACGAGTGAGCGTGCGGCGGCGCGGGTCATCGCCCGTCACGACGCCTCGGTCGCCGATGGCCCTGCGTGCCCCGCCCGCACGGACTTCGTGCTCCACATCAGCGAGAACCGCCCCACGGTGGACGAGGACGGGAACGGCGAGGTGCCGCGGGGTTACGCCTGCATGCGGAACCTGGAGCTGCCGCATCCCGGGGATCCCGGGGGCGGGGGTGGTCCTCGGACGGTTGTCGGGGACTGTGTGTACGGGGCGGGCGAGGGGGAGGTGCGGGAGACGGCGTGCGACGGGTCTGGCGCGAGGGCCCCTGAGTACCGGGTGACTTCGGCGGTCCCGTCACGTGACGCGTGTCCCGCCGCGACTCAGCTGTACGTGTCGCTGGAGGGCGGGAAGCCGGTGGGGTGTGCGGTGCGGGTATGAGCGGTGAATTATCCCCAACCCCGCCCCTTCCCGAAAACCGGCTGCGCCGGGGCGTCCTCAAACGCCGGACGGCTGAAAGATTCAGCCCGTCCGGCGTTTGAGGACATCTTGTACGGGGTCTGGGGCGGAGCCCCAGTTCGGGAAGGGGTGGGATTGGGGAATGCCCCGCAGGGAATGCCCCTACGGCCGCAGACTCTGCTTCCGGTCCGCGTCCTTGCGGTCAAGCTTCGCGTCGTAAGGAGCCAGCGGCTTCGGGGAAGCCGTAGTGGACACCCCGGCCCAGGCCTGGATTCGTTCCGTCGCCTTCGCCTTGTCCGCCGCGACGAGCCCGGCCACGTTCGCCCCATGGTTGGCGCCCGGCGCGGTGAAGACGTGGGAGTCGTGCTTCGCGCCCCTGGCGGGACGGAACGGCTCGGCACCCCACGGGTCGTTCTCGCCGTAGACGTACATCATCCGCTGCGCGTTGTGACGCACCCAGCGGTCCACGTCCTTCATGGCACCCGACTGGAACTTCATCGGGATCTCGCGCGGCACGAAGTTCCGCGGCGGCTGGTAGCCGTAGCGGCTCAGGTCACCGAGCCAGGGCTGCTTGATGTCGGGCGAGCCCAGCTGCGTGCCGGCCTGGTAGTAGTACGGCGTGTACGGGGTCAGGCCCTGGTCCGTGTAGGAGGTCCAGCCGCCCACCTGGTCGATGTAGTCGAAGAGCACCTGGTCCGACGCGGACTTGGCGTCGGGGACATCGGCGCACGCGGACTCCGGCTGGTACTGCCAGAAGCCCCACACCATGTCGAGGACGACGGCCTCGTAGGCCTTGTCCAGGTTGCCGACGGTCTTGAAGGTGTAGTTGCCGGCCTCGGCGAACTCCGCGTACTTCTTCTCCAGCGGCTCGCGGCGCACGAGCGCCTCACGCTGCACGCCCTCCAGCGCGGCGCGGCACTCCTTGGTGCCGACCGTCTCGAAGAACTCGTCGTAGCGCGAGTCCTCCTTGTTCACCACGTCGTTCGGGGCGACGTACGCGACGACGCCGTCCATGTCACGCGGGTAGAAGCGCTCGTAGTACGTGGCGGTCATGCCGCCCTTCGAGCCGCCGGTCGCCACCCACTTCTTGTCGTAGATCGGCTTCAGGGCCTTGAAGATGCGGTGCTGGTCGCTCGCGGCCTGCCAGATGTCGAGCTTGGACCAGTCTGCCGGTTCGGGGCGGGACGGCGTGAAGAAGCGGTACTCCATGGAGACCTGGTTGCCGTCGATGATCCGCGTCGGCTCGCTGCGGCTGGGGTTCGTCGAGACGTTGTAGCCGCTGGTGAAGAAGGCCGTGGGCCGGGCGGTGTCCTTGTGCAGGACCGTCAGGCGCTGCTTGAAGGTGCCCTTGGAGGGGTGCCGGTGGTCGATCGGCTGGGTGTAGTTGAGGACGAAGTAGCGGTAGCCGGTGTACGGCTTCTCCTCGACCAGGCTCATGCCCGGTATCGCCAGGAGCCGGTCCTTGATGTCGGTGGCCTGCGGCTTCGCGGCGGTGGCCGCCCCTGCCGCACTCACTGTGCCCGCGGTGCCGATGCCTATCAGCACCACGAGCGACAGCAGCCATCTGAGCGCCTTGCGCATGCACTCTCCCCTAAGTTCGCGATTGCGTCCGCCGGAACTTATCGGAGCAACTCGCTCACCACTAGGGGCTCTTGCGTCACGTCAGGACGCAGTACGACACAAATTGGCGCACAACGTGCACCATGCGATCAGTGAGCCGTCAGCACAGGATCCAGCCCGAGCTGGTGCTCCCCCCGCCGACCCTGCCCTTCACCCACACACAGCGCTGCCCCGCGTGCACCGTCACCGGCCCCGCGTGATGCGTGTAGCGGCCCTTGTCCCTGGCCGGGCGGTTGCCGCGCGCCTGGACGCTGACAGACATGGTCTTGCGGGCGCCGGGGCGCTTGGCGACCGTGACGGCGCAGATGTAGCCACGGCTCTTGTAGACGACGACCTTGCCGGTGCTGAAGGAGAGGGTGCGCACCTTGTGCCCGGCGCAGCGTCCGGCCGACGCCTGCGCCTGCGCGGCACCCGCGCCCGCGACACCGAGCAGGACGGCAGCCGCAAGGACGACGGCGCCGAGCGCGAGGCTCCGCCGTATTCGACCACTGCTCACCAGTTTCCCTCCCGACACTTCCGCATCAGCGTACTGATGTACGGACGCGGACCGTGGGGCGCCCGGTTGCGCCCCACGGTCCATTTGTTCTCCGGGTCAGGCGGCCGTCGGCTCCGCCTCGCCCACGAACGTCCGCCACAGCGTCGCGTACCGCCCGTCGAGCGCCAGCAGCTCCTCGTGCGTGCCGTCCTCCGCGACCCGGCCGTGGTCCATCAGGATCACGCGGTCCGCGCGGGCCGCCGTGGTGAGGCGGTGGGCGACGACCAGGGTGGTGCGCTTGCCCGCGATGCGGTCGGTGGCCTGGTTGACCTGCGCTTCCGTGGCGAGGTCGAGGGCCGCGGTCGCCTCGTCGAGGAGCAGGATGTCCGGGTCGACGAGCTCGGCGCGGGCCAGGGCGATCAGCTGGCGCTGCCCTGCCGAGAGGTTGCGGCCACGCTCGGAGACCTCGTGCAGGTACCCGCCGTCCAGGGTGGCGATCATGTCGTGCGCGCCGACCGCGCGGGCCGCGGCCTCCACCTCGGCGTCGGTGGCGTCGGGCCGCCCGTAGGCGATCGCGTCGCGCACCGTACCCGCGAAGAGGTAGGCCTCCTGCGGGACGACGCCGAGCCGGTGGCGGTACGAGGTCAGGTCCAGGGACCTCAGGTCCGTGCCGTCCACCGTCACCCGGCCGCCGGTCGGGTCGTAGAACCGGGCGACGAGCTTGACGAGCGTCGACTTGCCCGCGCCGGTCTCGCCCACGAAGGCGACGGTCTGGCCCGCGGGGATGTGCAGGCGTACGTCGCTCAGCGCCTCCTCCGGTTCGTCGGCGGACCCGTACGCGAAGTCGACGCCCTCGAAGGCGATCTCGCCGCGCAGGGAGAGCACGTCGAGCGGCTCGTCCGCGGACTCGGTGGAGGTCGGCTCGCGGAGCAGCTCCTGGATGCGGCCGAGCGAGACGGTGGCCTGCTGGTAGCCGTCGAAGACCTGGGAGAGCTGCTGGACGGGGGCGAAGAACAGGTCGATGTAGAGGAGGTAGGCGACCAGGGCGCCGGTCGTCAGCGTGCCCGCCTCCACGCGCCCCGCGCCGACCATCAGGACCGCGGCGGCAGCGACCGCCGAGAGCAACTGCACGAACGGGAAGTAGACCGAGATCAGCCACTGCCCGCGGATACGGGCGCTGCGGTAGTCGGCGCTGGCCCGCTCGAACTTCTCGCCGCCGGAGCGCTCGCGCCGGAAGGCCTGCACGATGCGCAGCCCGGCGACGGACTCCTGGAGGTCGGCGTTGACCACCGAGACGCGCTCACGCGCCAGCTCGTACGCCTTGACGCTGGAGCGGCGGAAGAAGACCGTGCCGATGATCAGCGGCGGCAGCGTCGCGAAGACGACGAGCGCGAGCTCCACGTCGATGACGACGAGCGCGACCATGATGCCGAAGAAGGTGACGACGGAGACGAAGGCGGTGACGAGTCCGGTCTGCAGGAAGGTGGACAGGGCGTCCACGTCCGTGGTCATCCGGGTCATGATGCGCCCGGTCAACTCCCGCTCGTAGTAGTCGAGTCCGAGCCGCTGGAGCTGGGCGAAGATCTTCAGGCGCAGGGCGTAGAGGACGCGCTCGCCCGTCCGCCCCGTCATCCGCGTCTCGCCGATCTGGGCCACCCACTGGGCGAGCACGGCGAGCAGCGCAAGCCCGGCGGCCACCCAGACGGCGCCGAGCGCGAGCTGCGAGACGCCCTCGTCGATGCCGTGCCGGATCAGCACCGGAAGCAGCAGGCCCATGCCCGCGTCGATCGCGACCAGCAGCAGGGCCAGGAGCAGCGGCTTCCCGAATCCGGCGAGCAGGCGGCGCAGGCCGTACGACTCCTCCGGGGTGACCGCGCGTGCCTCGTCGATGCGGGGGGTGTCGGTGGCCGGGGGCAGCGCGTCGACCTGGGCGAGGAGCTCCGGCGTGGCGGGCATCCCGGCCATCGCGGTGTCCTTCGGCTCCCGGTCGCCCACCCATAGCTGCGGGGTGATGCCGCGCTCGGCGTCGAACTCGGCGTCGAGTTCGTCGCGTACGGAGGTGTCCTCGGGGATCTCGACCGGGACCGTGCGGCCCGGCGAGACGCCGCCGAGCTCGTCCGGGTCGGTCAACAGGCGCCGGTAGAGCGCCGATCGCTCGGTCAGCTCCTCGTGCGTGCCGATGGCCGCGAGGCGTCCGCCGTCCAGGACGGCGATGCGGTCGGCGAGGTTCAGGGTGGAGCGGCGGTGGGCGATGAGGAGGGTGGTGCGGCCCGCCATGACGCCGCGCAGCGCCTCGTGGATCTCGTGCTCGACCCGTGCGTCCACCGCGGACGTCGCGTCGTCGAGGACGAGCAGGCGGGGGTCGGTGAGGATGGCGCGGGCGAGGGCGACGCGCTGGCGCTGGCCGCCGGAGAGCGTCAGGCCGTGCTCGCCGACCGTGGTGTCGTACCCGTCGGGCAGCTCGGCTATGAAGCGGTCGGCCTGGGCGGCGCGGGCCGCGGTCTCGATCTCCTCCTGGGTGGCGTCCGGCTTTCCGTACGCGATGTTGGCGCGGATGGTGTCGGAGAAGAGGAAGGAGTCCTCGGGCACGAGGCCGATCGCGGCCCGCAGCGAATCGGTGGTCAGCTCGCGCACGTCGTGGCCGCCGATGAGGACGGCGCCGTGCGTCACGTCGTAGAAGCGGGGCAGCAGCAGCGAGACGGTGGACTTGCCGCTGCCGGAGGTGCCGACCACGGCGAGGGTCTCGCCGGGCCGGATCTCGAAGGAGAGGCCGTCGAGGACGGGGCGGCTGTCCTCGTAGGCGAAGGAGACGTCGTCGAACTCGACGGTGGCCGGGGCGTCGGCGGGCAGTTCCTTCGTGCCGTCCGTCAGCGTCGGCTCGGTGTCGATGAGCTCGAGGACGCGCTCGGCGCCCGCGCGGGCCTGCTGGCCGACGGTGAGGACCATGGCGAGCATCCGCACGGGTCCGACGAGCTGGGCGAGATAGCTGGAGAAGGCGACGAACGTGCCGAGCGTGATCTGTCCGCGCACCGCGAGCCAGCCGCCGAGCGCGAGCATCGCGACCTGCCCGAGCGCGGGCACCGCCTGCAGGGCGGGCGTGTACTTGGAGTTGAGGCGGATGGTGCGCAGGCGGCCCGCGAAGAGCTTGCGGCCGACCTCCCGGAGCTTCCCGGTCTCCTGGTCCTCCTGGCCGAAGCCCTTCACGACGCGTACGCCGGAGACGGAGCCGTCCACGACCCCGGCGACGGCGGCGGCCTGGGCCTGCGCGTACCAGGTGGAGGGGTGCAGGCGGCCCCGACTGCGCTTGGCGATGAACCAGAGGGTGGGGGCCACGGCGAGCGCGACGGCGGTCAGGGGCAGGGAGAGCCACGCCATGATCACGAGGGAGATCACGAAGAGCAGGATGTTGCCGATGGTCATCGGCAGCATGAAGAGCAGGCCCTGGATGAGCTGGAGGTCGCTGGTCGCGCGCCCGACGACCTGCCCGGTGGACAGCTCGTCCTGCCGCCGCCCGTCGAGCCCGGTGATCGTCCTGTACATCTCGGTCCGCAGGTCGTGCTGGACGTCGAGGGCGAGACGGCCGCCGTAGTAGCGGCGGATGTAGGTGAAGACGTAGACGAGGACGGCGGCGCCGAGGAGAGCGCCGACCCAGGGGCCCATGTCGCGGGACTTGTCCCCGATGACGTCGTCGATGATCACCTTGGTGATCAGCGGGACGAGCGCCATGACGGCCATGCCGGCGAGCGAGGAGCCGAGCGCGAGCAGGACGTCCTTGGGGTACCGCCACGCGTACCCGGTGAGCCGTTTCGCCCATCCGGATGTCTCCGCCTCGGCACCCCCGGATTTCTCCGGCTCGACCCCGCCCCGTTGCTCCGTCACGTGCTGCCTCCCGTCGACCTGACCTGCCGAGAGGCCCAACGCGGCGGGATGCGGATTTCATCCCGCCGCAACAAAGAGGGGTCTGAGGTCCTAGGACCCCGTCAGTTGCCGGGGACCGCCACGAACGCCTCGCGCGGGGTGGCCGTGGGGGCGTAACGCCCGGCCGCGGAGGCCCTGGGCGCCAGGTCCTTGTGGATGGCCTTGGCCACGCCCTGGATGGTGGCGACGCCGTAGTTCATGCTGCTGTTGCCGTGGGTGAGCACGGACATCGTGTAGTCGTGGCCGCCGCCCTTGAACGCGCCGATGCTGTGCACCCGCCAGCCGTGGGTCGACCGCTGCAGCCAGCCGTTCTTGACGTGGATCTTGACGCCGGACGGCGCGCCCGCCGGGGTGCCCCAGCGCTGCGAGGCGACGACCTTGTTCATCAGCTTGAGGATGTAGGCGCGCGCGTTGTCGCTCAGGACGGCGTTCTTGGCGGTGATCAGCGCGAGGAGCTTCTGCTCGTCGGCCGCGTTGATCCGGGTCAGGCCCCAGTAGCCGCCGGACCCCGGCACGGTCTTCGTCATCTTGGCGGCCCTGAGGAAGCCGTTGATCTTCCCCGTGCCGAGCTGACGCCAGAGCTTGCTCGTCGCCGCGTTGTCCGACTTGGTGATCATGGCGTACGCGAGGTCCGACTCACGGGCCGAGAGCTTGCGGTCGGTCTTCTTCGCGTCCCACAGCAGCGCCGCGAGGACGGTCGTCTTGACGACGCTCGCCGAGTCGAACGAGGTGGTGGAGCGCAGGGTGCAGGTGGTGCCCGTGGAGCGGTCGTGGAGACCGACCGCGATGGTGCCCTTGCGGTTCTTCAGGGCCGCCGTGATGTCCTTCGTGAGCTTGGCGGCCAGGCCGGCCTGCGCGGAGGTGCAGGTGACCTTCGGCGGCGTCGCGGCGGCGGCAGGCGTGGCGGTCGCGGCTGTACCGAGCGGCACGAGTACGCCGGCGGCGAGGCCCGCCGCGAGCACGCGGGCACGCCTGGTCGTCCCGGATACCGGGTGAGTCATGGAGTTTCCCCATCCCCTTGGGTCCGTACAAGACCCTCGGGGCCCGTACAAGCGCGCCCCCCGGCGCACTCACCCCAGATGACTCACCGGTACCCGTACATGGATGCACGAGTTTGGGAACAGATGACCTATCTGTAACCAGTCCGTGTCATGGCGCCCGCCGCTCGCGGACGGATCTCAGAGGTGCGTCGGCTCGAACATCCGCAGCACCGCCGGCAGCACGACCACCGAGGGCCCCGGCTCCGCGAGCGCCTTCGTCAGGTCGTCGCGCAGGGTCTCCGGGGTCGACCGGACACCCGGCACCCCGAAGGACTGCGCGAGGGCGACGAAGTCGGGGCGGGAGAGCTCCGTGGCCGTGGGCTCGCCGAACGCGTCCGCCATGTACTCCCGGAGGATTCCGTAGCCCCCGTCGTCCACGATCAGCCAGGTGACCGGCAGGCCGTGCTGCTTGGCGGAGGCCAGTTCCGCGATGGAGTACATCGCGCCGCCGTCGCCCGACACGGCGAGCACCGGCGTCGAGGGGTCGGCGGCCGCCGCTCCGAGGGCTGCCGGGAAGCCGTACCCGAGGCCGCCCGCGCCCTGCGCCGAGTGCATCGTGTTCGGGCGCCGCGCGTCGAAGGCGGACCAGGCCCAGTAGGCGAGGATCGTCATGTCCCAGAAGGACGGCGAGGCGTCCGGCAGGGCTTCCCGCACCGACGCGAGCACCTGCTGCTCCAGGGTGAGCTCCTGGGCGGCGATCCGGTCCTTGACCTTGGCCAGGACCGTCCGGACCCGCTCCGGGGCCTCGGAGTCCTCCCTCGGAGCGTCGATCGTCTCCAGGAGCGCCGACAGCGCGAGCCGCGCGTCCGCGTGGATGCCGAGCGCCGGGTGGTTGGACTCCAGCTTCCCCGCGTCGGCCTCGATCTGGATGACCCGGCCGCGCGGCTTGAACGTGTGGTAGTTCGAGGAGAGCTCGCCCAGGCCCGAGCCAACCACCAGGAGGACGTCCGCGTCCTCCAGGAAGTCCGTGGTGTACCGGTCCTCCAGCCAGGACTGGAGTGACAGCGGGTGCTCCCAGGGGAAGGCGCCCTTGCCGCCGAAGGTCGTGACGACGGGCGCGTTCACCAGCTCGGCCAGCGCGAGGAGCTTCTTGGAGGCGTCCGAGCGCACGACTCCGCCGCCCGCGATGATCGCGGGGCGCTCGGCCCGCGAAAGCAGGTCGGCCGCGACCGCGGTCAGCTCGGGGCGCGGGACGACCTCGTCCGGGGTCGCGTCCATGGCCGTGACGACGGGCAGCGTCGTCTCCGCGAGCAGGACGTCCTGCGGGATCTCCACCCACACCGGGCCGTGCGGGGCGGTCAGCGCCGACTCCCAGGCCGCCGCGATCGCGGAGGGGATCTGCGAGGCCGTGCGGACCGTGTGGACGGACTTCACGATGTCGCGGAACGAGGCCTGCTGGTCGCGCAGCTCGTGGAGGTAGCCGTGCCGGCCGCCGCCGAGCCCCGCCACCGGGATCTGGCTGCCGATTGCGAGCACGGGCGAGGACCCGGCCGCCGCCTCCTGGAGCGCGGCGAGCGAGGTGAGCGCGCCGGGCCCGGTGGAGAGCAGCAGCGGGGCCACCTCACCGGTGATCCGGCCGTACGCGTCGGCGGCGAAGCCCGTGTTGTTCTCCACGCGCAGGCCGACGTACGACAGGGAGGAGCGCCGCAGGGCGTCGAACATGCCGAGCGCGTGCTGGCCGGGCAGGCCGAAGACCGTCGTCGCGCCGAGGCCCTGGAGGGTCTCCACGACGAGGTCGCCGCCGTTGCGCCCCGCAGGCGGATTCAGGGCCGCCTCCGTCTGGGCCTCGGTGGGCCGCAGGACTACGTCGTGGTCGTGCGTCACTTGGCCGCGCTCCCCTCGGTGGACCGGCGGGCCTCCGCGATCTGGCGGGACATGATCGTCGTCAGCTCGTACGCGGTGTGCGAGGCGGCGACGGCCGTGATCTCCGCGTGGTCGTAGGCGGGGGCGACCTCGACGACGTCCGCGGAGACGAGGTTGCAGGAGGACAGGCCCCGCAGGATCTCCAGGAGCTCGCGCGACGTCATGCCACCCGCCTCCGGGGTGCCCGTGCCGGGCGCGTGGGCCGGGTCCAGGCAGTCGATGTCGATGGAGATGTACAGCGGGCGGTCGCCGATGCGCTGGCGCAGCTGGTCGGCGACCTCGTCGGCGCCGCGGCGGTAGATGTCCGCCGAGGTGACGATGCCGAAGCCCATCTTCTCGTCGTCCGTGAGGTCCTGCTTGCCGTAGAGCGGGCCGCGCGTGCCGACGTGGGAGAGCGCCTCGGTGTCGAGGATGCCCTCCTCGACGGCCCGGCGGAACGGCGTGCCGTGGGTGTACTCGGCGCCGAAGTAGGTGTCCCAGGTGTCCAGGTGCGCGTCGAAGTGAAGCAGGGCGACCGGGCCGTGCTTCTTGGCGACCGAACGGAGCAGCGGCAGGGCGATGGTGTGGTCGCCGCCGAGCGTCATCATGCGGGCGCCCGAGCCGAGCAGGTCGTCCGCGGCGGCCTCGATCGTCTCGACCGCCTCGTTGATGTTGAACGGGTTCGCGGCTATGTCGCCCGCGTCCGCGACCTGCGCGAGCGCGAAGGGCGAGGCGTCCTGCGCGGGGTTGTACGGACGCAGGAGGCGCGAGGCCTCGCGGATCGCGTTGCCGCCGAAGCGGGCGCCGGGGCGGTACGAGACACCGGTGTCGAAGGGCACGCCGACCACGGCGATGTCGGTCTTGCCGCCCACCTCGTCGAGGCGGGGCAGCCGGGCGTAGGTCGCCGGGCCCGCGTACCGCGGCACGCGGGAGGAATCGACCGGGCCGCGGGGGGTCGGGGTCTCGGCGCTGCTCATGGTCGGTTTCCTCCTGCTGGTACGAGTACTGCGTTGCTGCTGGGACAAGTGTCGCGCGGCCCACTGACAGTGACGTCGGCAGTGGGCCGCGCGCAGGACTAGACGGTTACCGGCGTCTCCGGTTCCGCTTCTTCGGACCCCCGGCCCGCGAGCCGCTCGCGCCAGGCGGCGAGCACGGCCGCGTCGGTCGGCTTCGTGGCGAGGGAGACGACGACGTACACGGCCAGGGAGATCAACAGGCCGTAGTAGACCGGCTCGTTGGCGAGGATTCCGTACCCCCACATGAGCCCGATCACCGAGAGCCCACCGGCGGCGACGGCCGCGAGGGCGCCGGGCGCGGTGCCGCGCTTCCACAGCAGCCCGCCGAGGATCGGCACGAGCAGACCGGCGACGAGCAGGTTGTAGGCGACGGTGAGCGCCTGGACGACGTCGTTGAGGGCGATGGCGATACAGACGACGGCGATGCCCATGATCAGGATGAAGAGGCGGTTGCCCTTCACCTCGTCGTGCGGCTCCTCGCCCTCTCCGCCGGGCTTCACGGCGCCCCGCAGCCGCGACCAGATGTCGTTGTTGGCCACGGTCGCGCAGGCGATCAGCGCCCCGGAGGACGTGGACATCACGGCGGCGAGCGCCGCGGCGAGCACGAGACCCCGTACGCCCATGGGCAGTTCGTCCTTGACGATGGTCGCGAAGGCCGCGTCCGCGCTCGGCAGCTTCGGGTACATGACCTTGGCCGCCGTGCCGATGACGGCGCCCGCGATGGCGTAGACGAGGCAGTACGTACCGGCGACGGTGCCGCCGTAGCGGGCGACCTTGTCGCTGCGCGCGGTGAACACGCGCTGCCAGATGTCCTGCCCGATGAGCATGCCGAACGTGTAGATCAGGACGTACGTGAAGATCGTCTCGCCGCCGATGCCCAGCGGGTCGAAGTACTCGGTGGGCAGCTTGGCCTTCATCTCACTGAAGCCGCCGGCCTTGACGACCGCGATGGGAAGGAGCAGGAGCAGCACGCCGATGGTCTTCACCACGAACTGCACCATGTCGGTGAGCGTGATGGACCACATGCCGCCGAGCGTCGAGTACGCGACGACGATCGAGCCGCCGAGGATGATCGCGATCGTGCGGTTCATGTCGAACAGGACGTCGAAGATCGTGGCGTACGCGATGGTCGAGGTGACCGCGAGCATCAGCGTGTACGCCCACATGACGACCCCGGAGATGACGCCCGCGCGCCCGCCGTAGCGCAGGTCGAGCATCTCGGAGACGGTGTAGACCTTCAGGCGGGCGATGCGCGCCGAGAAGAAGACGCTCAGCGCGAGCAGCCCGAGGCCGATCGTGAAGACCATCCAGGCGCCGGAGAGCCCGTACTGGTAGCCGAGGCCGACGCCGCCGATGGTGGACGCGCCGCCGAGGACGATGGCGGCCATGGTCCCGGAGTACATCCACGGTCCGAGGCGGCGTCCCGCGACCAGGAACTCGCTCTTGGACTTGGCGCGGCGCATGCCCCACCAGCCCATGGCGAGCATGCCGGCGAGATAGACGACGATCACTGTGTAGTCGACGGCCATAGGGCCCTCCTTCGCGCACCTCGGTGGCGTGTCGTGCAGATGGGGGTGATGCCAGATGGGGGGGTGGCAACCAGCCGCGGGGACATCCGCCCGTACCCGCGGCCTGGGGTCGGCACGACCTTAGGTGGCCGGAAAGCAACGCTGAAGTGTACGTTTCATCCACTCCCCGTGATCGAACTGGATGGAACATCCACCGTGCCGGACCCGCTCGCCCCTTCAGCCCCCTCCCCGGCTCCCCCGACCCCGCCCGTCCCCCTGACGGCGCTCCTGGCCCGGGAGGATCTGGGCCTGCGCCAGATCGCGGGCCCCGACGCCGGGGAGAGCGGGGCGGCCGTCCAGTGGGTGCACACCTCGGAGATGGCGGACCCGTATCCGTACCTCCTGGGCGGCGAGCTTCTGTTGACGGCGGGCGTCCACATCACCGACCCGGTGGGCGCGGGCGTGTACCTCGACGACTACGTGGCGCGGATCGTCGAGGCGGGTGGCGCGGCCCTCGGCTTCGGCGTCGCGCCCGTGCACGACACGGTGCCGCGGGCCCTGGTGACGGCGTGCGACCGCTACGGCCTGCCGCTCCTCGAAGTACCGCCGCGCACGACGTTCAGCGGCGTCGCCCGCGCGGTGTGGCGCCTCGTGGCGGAGGCCAGGCACGCCGAGCTGCGCCGCGTGACGGAGGCACAGCAGGGCCTCGCCACGGCCGCTGCGCGCCCGGACCCGGTGCCCGCGGTCCTGCGCCAGCTCGCGGTGCGCCTGGGCGGCTGGGCGGCGCTCTACGCCCCGGACGGCACGGTGCTCCATACGGCGGGCACAGCGCCGGGAGCAGGGGCGCGGCAGGCGGTGCGCGACCTCTCCGAAGTCGTACGTCCCTCGGGGCGGCCCGGCCCCGCGCCCGCCTCCGCCACCGACTCCGTGGGCGGGGCCCACCTCGCCGCGTACGCGCTGGGCGGGGGCCAGGGGTTCGCGCTCGGGGTCGCCGCCGAGCAGCGCGAGCCGGGGGACCACACGATCACCGGGGTCGCGGTCGTCCTCCTCTCGCTCCTGACCGGCAAGCACCAGGGCGCCGCCGACTCCGTGCGGTCGGCGGCTCTCGTACGGCTGCTGCTCGGCTCGGCGGTGGACGATGTCGCGCCTCTCCTGGGCGCCGACGCGTGGACCGTGGTGCACGCGCGCGGGGACGTCGGCGACGACCCGGTGGCGCACGCCGTCGCCGCCTCCGCGCTGGCCGCCGCGCTGGGCAGCGGCCTGGTGGACGCGGACGCCGGGCAGGGCCTCGTACGGCTGCTGCTCCCCGCCGGCCGTGCGCTCGCCGCCGAGCCGGGCTGGACCCTGGGCGCCTCCGCCCCCGCCACCCCCGGGAACCTGGCCGCCGCCGACGCCCAGGCGGACCGCGCCCTGCGCCGCGCCGAGGCCACCCGTACGCCGCTCGTCCGGCACCGGGAAGGCGGCATCGCGGCACTGGTGTCGCCCGCCGAGGCCGCGGCCCACGCGCGCGTGCTGCTCGCCCCGCTCGGCGCCGGCGAGGCGCTCACGGAGACCCTGCGCACCTGGCTCTCCCTGCATGGCAGTTGGGACCGCACGGCCACGGCCCTGGGCGTCCACCGCAACACGGTCAGACAGCGGATCACGCGGTGCGGGACGCTCCTGGGGGCGGACCTGGACGACCCTGATGTCCGCATGGAACTTTGGTTCGCGCTGGGCCGCGAGAGGTGACGCAGGCCTCCGGAGGGGTGCAACTCACAGGTCCAGGCTTCGGGACTGCCCGCCACCATCCGGTTGCCGACGGCAGAATGGGCCCCATGCCGATACCCAGCCGTCCCGCGCTCGTCGATCACCTCGTACGCTCCCGCATCGCGGGCGATGTCGCCACGCCACGCGAGAACAACCTCAGCCACTACAGGAAGCTCGCGAACGGCGACCGTCACTACTGGCTCGGCCTGGAGCTCGGTGACCGCTGGACCGACGAGCAGGACGTCCTCGCGGTGATGGCCGAGCGGTGCGGTGTGATCGACGACGCCGAGTACCGGCACGGGCAGGACACCATCGACCCCGAGCTGACCGTCGACGCCCTGGAGCGGATGGCGGCGCGCCTCCGTAAGGCCGCGGCCGGCAAGGAGAGGGTCCTTTTCGCCACCGGCCACCCCGGGGGCCTGCTCGACGTGCACCGCGCGACAGCGGCGGCCCTGCGCGCGGCGGGCTGCGAGATCGTGGTCATCCCGGAGGGCCTCACCGCCGACGAGGGCATGGTCTTCCAGTTCGCGGACGTGGCGATGCTGGAGCGTGGCGCGACCCTCTGGCACACGCACTCCCCCGAGCCGATGAACGCGATCCTGGACGGCCTGGAGCGCGAGGGGCGCCCGCTGCCCGACCTGGTCGTCGCCGACCACGGGTGGGCCGGACGCGCGGGCCAGCGCGGCGTCGACTCCGTCGGGTACGCGGACTGCAACGACCCGGCGCTGTTCATCGGCGAGGCCGAGGGCACCGTCCAGGTGACGGTCCCGCTGGACGACCACGTCACGAGCCCGCGTTTCTACGACCCCATGACGGCCTACCTGCTGGATGCCGCCGGCCTCACCCCGACAGCCTGAGTCACGGCCACGGGTTGAGCCCCTCCGTGCGCCGCTGGGCGAACCCCGGCGTGGGGTCGAGATAGACCCGTCGTACGCCGGGAAAGCGCTCACGCAGCCGTCGTTCGGCCTGTTCGCAGGCCCACTCGATCTGTGCCGCCGTGGAGGCGTCCCGGAAGTCGACCTTGGCGGCGACCAGCGCCTCGCGCGGCCCCTGGAGCAGGGTCGTCAGCTCGAGCACGGCCTCGATGTGCTCGGAGGCGAGCAGCACCTCGCGGATCTCCTCGCGCATCGGCTTCGGCAGCGGCCGCCCGATGAGGAGCTGGGCGTTGCTGCGTCCGAGCACCCAGGCGACGTACAGGAGCAGCGCGCCGATGCAGAGCGAGGCCACGCCGTCCCACACCCCGGACCCGGTGAGCTGCCCGCCGAGCAGTCCGCCCGCGGCGAGCACGAGCCCGGCCAGGGCGGCGGAGTCCTCCAGGACGACGGCCTTCACGGCGGTGTCGGGCGTGTGGCGCAGGTAGCGCCCGAAGGACGCCCCGAAGCGTGCCGCCTCACCGCGGGCCTGCTTGACGCCGGTGCGCAGCGAGTAGCCCTCCAGGAGGAAGGCGACGGCGAGCACGATGTACGAGATGAGCGGGTCGCCGAGTTCCTCGCCCGCCACCAGGGTGTGGATGCCGTCGTAGATCGAGAAGACGGCGCCGCCGACGAAGGTGGCGACGGCCGCGAGCATCGCCCAGATGTAGCGCTCGGGGCCGTACCCCAGCGGGTGGTCCTCGTCGGCGGGCTTCTCGCTCCGCTTCAGGGCGGTGAGGAGCAGCACCTCGGTGACGGTGTCGGCCAGCGAGTGCGCCGCCTCGGAGAGCATCGCGCTCGATCCGCTGATGACACCGGCGACGGCCTTGGCGACGGCGATCCCGAGGTTGGCGACGGCGGCGACGATGACGGTGAAGGTGCTTTCGCCGTTCTCGTCCCCGCCCTCTGACGGTAGCTCAGTCATGTATCGGACGGTATGTCCGATCAGCGGGGAACGCGAACGACGCCTTCCTGAATCACCGTCACCGCGAGCTGCCCGTCCTGGGTCCAGATTCGCGCCTGGCCGAGTCCGCGCCCGCCGGACGCCGAGGGCGACTCCTGGTCGTACAGGAGCCATTCGTCGGCCCTGAAGGGGCGGTGGAACCACATCGCGTGGTCGAGCGAGGCGCCGACGACGTCGCCGACCGCCCAGCCGCCACGGCCGTGCGCGAGCAGCACCGAGTCGAGCAGCGTCATGTCGGAGACGTACGTGGCGAGGCAGACGTGCAGCAAGGACGCGTCGACAGCGCTGTCGAGCTTGCCGTTCGTGCGGAACCACACCTGGGAGCGCGGCTCGCGCGGCTGCCCGACCGTGGCCCAGGGCGGCGCGTCCACGTAGCGCAGGTCGACGGCCGCGCGGGCCTCGATCAGGCGCTCGGCGACGTGCGACGGCAGGTGGCGCGGCAGCATCTTCGCGGCGGTGGGGAGGGTCTCCGGGTCCGGGGCCGGCGGCATGCCCGTCTGGTGCTCCAGGCCTTCCTCGTCCGTCTGGAAGGACGCGGAGAGGTGGAATATCGGCTGCCCGTGCTGGACGGCGACGACGCGGCGCGTGGTGAAGGAGCGGCCGTCGCGGATGCGGTCGACGGTGTAGACGATCGGCGCGCCGGGGTCCCCCGCGCGTAGGAAGTACGCGTGCAGGGAGTGGGCGGGGCGGTCGGCGGGGACCGTGCGTCCTGCCGCCACCAGCGCCTGGGCGGCCACCTGGCCGCCGAAGACGCGCGGGACGAGCGCCGAGCGGCTCACGCCCCGGAATATGTCCTCCTCGATCTGCTCCAGGTCGAGCAGATCGAGGAGGGACTCAAGTGCCTTGTTCATGGTTGAAGTTCTACAGGGCGTTCTTTACAGGCCCATGTTCTTGGCGATGATCATCTTCATGACCTCGCTGGTGCCGCCGTAGATGCGGTTGACGCGGTTGTCCGCGTACAGGCGGGCGATGGGGTACTCGTTCATGAAGCCGTAGCCACCGTGCAGCTGGAGGCACTTGTCGATGACGCGGTGCGCGACCTCGGTGTTGAAGAGCTTCGCGGACGCGGCCTCGGCGGCGGTCAGCTCACCCGCATCCAGGGCCTCCAGGGCGCGGTCGGCGACGGCCTCGGCGGCGTCCACCTCGGCCTGGCAGGCGGCCAGCTCGAACTTCGTGTTCTGGAAGGAGGCGACCGTCTTGCCGAAGACCGTGCGGTCCTTGACGTACTCCTTGGCGAACCGGACGGCGGCCTTGGCCTGCGCGTACGCGCCGTAGGCGATGCCCCAGCGCTCTGAGGGGAGGTTGCTTCCGAGGTAGTAGAAGCCCTTGTTCTCCTCGCCGAGGAGGTCCTCGACGGGGACCTTGACGTCGACGAACGCGAGCTCGGCGGTGTCGGAGGTCTTCAGGCCGAGCTTGTCGAGCTTGCGGCCGATGGAGTAGCCCTCGGACTTGGTGTCCACGGCGAAGAGGGAGATGCCGTAGCGGCGGTCCTCGGCGGTGGGCGCCGACGTACGGGCGCAGACGATCACGCGGTCGGCGTGCACGCCGCCGGTGATGAAGGTCTTGGAGCCGTTCAGGACGTAGTGCGTGCCGTCCTCGGAGAGCTTGGCCGTGCTCTTCATGCCCGCGAGGTCGGAGCCGGTGCCCGGCTCGGTCATCGCGAGGGCCCACATCTCCTCGGCGGAGACGAACTTCTCCAGGTAGCGCTTCTTCTGCTCGTCGGTGGCGAGCGCCTTGATGTAGGGCAGGGCGAGCAGAACGTGGACGCCGGAGCCGCCGAAGGTGACGCCCGCGCGGGCGGTCTCCTCGTACTGGATGGCCTCGAACTTGTGGGTGTCCAGGCCCGCGCCGCCGAACTCCTCGGGGACGTTGATGCCGAACAGGCCGAGCTCGGCCAGCTTGTAGTAGAACTCGCGCGGCACCTGACCCGCGGCGAACCACTCCTCGTGGACCGGGACGACCTCGGCCTCGATGAAGGCGCGCAGGGTCTCCCGGAACGCCTCGTGGTCCTCATTGAAAACGGTACGGCGCACGGAAAACTCCCTCTGCTACGACGGCCCCAGCGGCTCACTGTGGTCCAAGCACGGACTAAGCGCTTGCTCAGAACAACGTTACCCGCCGGTCACCGGACCGTCCAGAGAGAAGCCCTGTCGCTCCCGTCACGCCACCGCCGCCGCGAAGGCTCCCCGCGCGAGGCCGTGCAGCAGCTGGGCCATGGCGCTGCGGCTCGGCAGCGCGTCGCGGCGGCTCAGGTGCGGCGTGGAGTTGAGCAGCCCGAAGACCGCGTGCACGCAGACGCGCGCGGCGTTCTCCGCGAGGTCCGGATAGACCTTGCGCACGACGTCGACCCAGATCTCCACGTACTGCCGCTGGAGCTGGCGGACCAGCTTGCGGTCGGTGTCCCGCAGGCGGTCGAGCTCGCGGTCGTGCAGCGTGATCAGGGAGCGGTCGTCGAGGGCGAAGTCGATGTGCCCCTCGATGAGCGCGTCGAGCACCCGCTCCGGCGGTCCTTCCGTGTCGGCGACACACCGCTTGCCGCCGGTCAGGAGCTGTCCGCTGATGCCGACGAGCAGCTCGGCGAGCATCGCGTCCTTGCCCGCGAAGTGGCGGTAGAGACCGGGCCCGCTGATGCCGACGGCAGCCCCTATCTCGTCCACTCCGACTCCGTGGAAGCCGCGCTCGGCGAAGAGCCTGGCGGCTTCCCTGAGGATCTGCTCGCGACGGGTGGGGGCGTCGGTTCTGGTGGCCATGGAATCAATTCTAGACAGGGCGGTTAGCGGTCGTTAACCTAATGGAAACGCGTTAACGCTCATTAACCGAGCAAGGGGGCTCGACTGATGCTGCAGGCACCGGTGCTGACGAGCGCGGCTGATCCCGCGTCCGAGGCATGGCGGACGAACGAGGCGGCGCACACCGCCCTCGTCGACGACCTGCGGGCCAAGCTCGCGGCGGCACGGCTCGGCGGCGGCGAGCGGGCCCGTGCCCGCCATGTCGCGCGCGGCAAGCTGCTGCCCCGCGACCGCGTGGACGCCCTGCTCGACCCCGGCTCGCCCTTCCTGGAGCTGGCCCCGCTCGCGGCCGACGGGCTGTACGGCGGGGACGCGCCGGCCGCCGGGGTCATCGCCGGCATCGGACGGGTCTCCGGGCGCACCTGCGTGATCGTCGCCAACGACGCCACCGTCAAGGGCGGCACGTATTACCCCATGACGGTGAAGAAGCACCTGCGCGCCCAGGAGGTCGCGCTGGAGAACCGCCTGCCCTGTCTGTATCTGGTGGACTCGGGCGGCGCCTTCCTGCCCATGCAGGACGACGTCTTCCCGGACCGCGAGCACTTCGGGCGGATCTTCTACAACCAGGCGCGGATGTCCGGGGCGGGCGTCCCGCAGATCGCGGCCGTCCTCGGCTCGTGCACGGCGGGCGGGGCGTACGTCCCCGCGATGAGCGACGAAGCGGTGATCGTCCGCAATCAGGGGACGATCTTCCTCGGCGGGCCGCCCCTGGTGAAGGCCGCGACCGGCGAGGTCGTGACGGCCGAGGAGCTGGGCGGCGGCGAGGTCCACTCCCGGGTCTCCGGCGTGACGGACCACCTCGCCGAGGACGACGCGCACGCGCTGCGGATCGTGCGCACGATCGTCTCCACGCTCCCCGAGCGCGGCGAACTCCCGTGGTCGGTCCGGCCGGTCGAGGAGCCGAAGGTCGACCCCCTCGGGCTCTACGGGGCGGTGCCGACGGACTCCCGCACCCCCTATGACGTCCGCGAGGTCATCGCGCGCGTGGTCGACGGCTCGCGCTTCGCCGAGTTCAAGGCGGAGTACGGCCAGACGCTCGTCACCGGCTTCGCCCACGTGCACGGCCACCCGGTCGGCATCATCGCGAACAACGGCATCCTGTTCTCCGAGTCCGCCCAGAAGGGCGCCCACTTCATCGAGCTGTGCGACCAGCGCGGCATCCCCCTCGTCTTCCTGCAGAACATCTCCGGCTTCATGGTCGGCCGGGACTATGAGGCGGGCGGCATCGCCAAGCACGGCGCCAAGATGGTGACGGCGGTGGCCTGCACGCGCGTGCCGAAGCTGACGGTCGTCATCGGCGGTTCGTACGGCGCGGGGAACTACTCGATGTGCGGCCGGGCCTACTCCCCCCGCTTCCTGTGGATGTGGCCGAACGCCAAGATCTCCGTGATGGGCGGCGAGCAGGCCGCGTCGGTCCTCGCGACCGTCAAGCGCGACCAGTTGGAGGCGCGGGGCGAGGAGTGGTCGGCGCAGGACGAGGAGGCCTTCAAGGCCCCGGTCCGCGCTCAGTACGAGGAACAGGGCAGCGCCTATTACGCCACGGCACGGCTGTGGGACGACGGCGTGATCGACCCCATGGAGACCCGGCAGGTCCTCGGCCTCGCCCTGACCGCCTGCGCCGAGGCGCCGCTGGGCGAGCCCGGCTTCGGCGTCTTCCGGATGTGAGGGGCGGACGATGAGCGACATCCAGCAAGGGACCATCCCGGGGAGAGGGACGATGTTCGACACGGTTCTGGTCGCCAACAGGGGCGAGATCGCGGTCCGCGTCATCCGGACGCTGCGCGCCCTCGGCGTGCGCTCCGTCGCCGTCTTCAGCGACGCGGACACGGACGCCCGGCATGTGCGGGAGGCGGACACGGCGGTGCGCCTGGGCCCGGCTCCGGCCTCCGAGAGTTATCTCTCGGCCGAGCGGCTCCTGGATGCGGCGTCCCGCAGCGGCGCCCAGGCCGTCCACCCGGGGTACGGCTTCCTCGCCGAGAACGCGCAGTTCGCGCGGGCCTGCACGGACGCGGGCCTCGTCTTCATCGGTCCGCCCGCATCGGCGATCGACCTGATGGGCGACAAGATCCGCGCCAAGGAGACGGTCAAGGCGGCCGGGGTCCCGGTGGTCCCCGGCTCCTCGGGGAGCGGCCTGACCGACGCCCAACTGGCGGACGCCGCGCGCGAGATCGGCATGCCGGTGCTGCTCAAGCCGTCGGCGGGCGGCGGCGGCAAGGGCATGCGGCTCGTGCGGGACGCCTCGCTGCTCGCGGACGAGATCGCCGCCGCGCGGCGCGAGGCGCGGTCCTCCTTCGGTGACGACACGCTGCTCGTGGAGCGCTGGATCGACCGCCCCCGGCACATCGAGATCCAGGTCCTCGCGGACGGCCACGGGAACGTGATCCACCTCGGCGAGCGCGAGTGCTCGCTCCAGCGCCGCCATCAGAAGATCATCGAGGAGGCCCCCAGCGTCCTGCTCGACGAGGCCACGCGCGCGTCGATGGGCGAGGCGGCGGTCCAGGCGGCACGCTCCTGCGGCTACGCGGGCGCGGGCACGGTGGAGTTCATCGTCCCGGGCAAGGACCCGGCGTCGTACTACTTCATGGAGATGAACACCCGCCTCCAGGTGGAGCACCCGGTGACGGAGCTGATCACCGGCCTCGACCTGGTGGAGTGGCAGCTGCGGGTCGCCGCCGGCGAGGAACTCCCGTTCGGTCAGCAGGACATCACGCTGACGGGCCACGCGATCGAGGCCCGCGTCTGCGCGGAAGACCCCTCGCGCGGGTTCCTGCCGTCCGGCGGGACCGTCCTCGCGCTGCACGAGCCGCAGGGTGACGGGGTGCGGACCGACTCCGGCCTGAGCGAGGGCACGGAGGTCGGGAGTCTGTACGACCCGATGCTGTCGAAGGTCATCGCGTACGGCCCCGACCGCTCCACCGCCCTGCGCAAGCTGCGGGCCGCGCTCGCGGAGACGGTCACCCTGGGCGTCCCGACCAACGCGGGGTTCCTGCGGCGCCTCCTCGCACACCCGGCGGTGGTGTCCGGAGAGCTGGACACCGGCCTCGTGGAGCGCGAGGCGGACGGCCTCGTCCCCGAAGGGGTGCCCGACGAGGTGTACGAGGCTGCGGCAGCCGTCCGCACCGCCGCCCTCGAACCGACCGGTGACGGCTGGCGGGACCCCTTCTCGGCCCCGACCAGCTGGCGCCTCGGCGGCACTCCCGCCCCGCTGACGCACCATCTGCGCGTGCCGGGACACGAGCCCGTGGCGCACGGCGCGGGCGAGGGCCCGCGCACCGTGGAGCCCGGCCGCGTCACGGTCCATGTGGACGGCGTCGCCCACACCTTCCACCGCGCCGCCGACTGGCTCGGCAGGGACGGCGACGCCTGGCACGTCCAGGACCACGACCCCGTGGCGGCCAGCCTCACCGGCGCCGCCCACAGCGGGGCCGACGCCCTCACCGCCCCCATGCCCGGCACGGTCACGGTCGTCAAGGTGTCCACCGGCGATCACGTGACCCAGGGGCAGAGCCTCCTGGTGGTGGAGGCGATGAAGATGGAGCACGTCATCTCCGCCCCGCACGCGGGCACCGTCAGCGAGCTCGACGTCACACCGGGCTCGACCGTCGCCATGGACCAGATCCTGGCCGTGGTGATCCCCGACGAGGCCGAGGGAGACACGGAATGACCACCGACGCACGGCCGGGCGGCCTCCCCATGACCGTCCCCGCCCACGCCCTGCCGCCCAGTGTCCGTATCTACGAGGTGGGCGCGCGGGACGGCCTGCAGAACGAGAAAGCGGTCGTCCCCACCGAGATCAAGGCGGAGTTCATCCGCCGCCTCGCCGCGGCGGGCCTCACGACGGTCGAGGCGACCAGCTTCGTGCACCCCAGATGGGTGCCCCAACTGGCCGACTCCGAGCAGCTGTTCCCCCTGGTGGGCGACCTCGAACGGGACGGGGTGGCACAGCTCCCGGTCCTGGTGCCGAACGACCGGGGACTCGACCGCGCGCTGGCCCTCGGCGTCCGCGGCATCGCCGTCTTCGTCAGCGCCACGGAGTCCTTCGCCAAGGCCAATCTGAACCGCACGATGGCCGAGGCGCTCGCCATGTCGGAGCCGGTCGTGGCCCGCGCCCGCGAGCAGGGGGTGCGGGTGCGCGGCTATCTCTCCATGTGCTTCGGCGACCCGTGGGAGGGCCCGGTGCCCGTCGCCCAGGTCGCCCGCACCGCGAAGGCCCTGATCGACATGGGCTGCGACGAGCTGAGCCTCGGCGACACCATCGGCGTGGCCACCCCCGGCCATGTCCTGGCCCTCCTCGCCGAGTTGAACGCGGTGGGTGTGCCGACCGACCGCATCGGCGTGCACTTCCACGACACGTACGGCCAGGCGCTCTCGAACACTCTGGTCGCCCTGCAGCACGGCGTGCGCACGGTCGACTCCTCGGCGGGCGGCCTCGGCGGCTGTCCGTACGCGAAGAGCGCCACCGGCAATCTCGCCACCGAAGACCTCGTATGGATGCTCGACGGCCTCGGCATCGAGACCGGCGTCGATCTCGGCAAGCTCACCGCCACCAGCGCGTGGATGGCCGAACAACTGGGCCGACCCAGCCCCTCCCGCACCGTCCGTGCCCTGACGGGCACCTCCCACCAGGAGCAGTGAAGAACGATGGACCACCGTCTGTCCCCCGAGCACGAGGAGCTCCGCCGCACCGTCGAGGAGTTCGCGCACGAGGTGGTCGCCCCGAAGATCGGCGACCTGTACGAGCGGCACGAGTTTCCGTACGAGATCGTCCGTGAGATGGGCCGCATGGGCCTGTTCGGCCTGCCCTTCCCCGAGGAGTACGGCGGCATGGGCGGCGACTATCTCGCCCTCGGCATCGCGCTCGAAGAGCTGGCGCGGGTCGACTCCTCGGTGGCGATCACCCTGGAGGCGGGTGTCTCGCTCGGCGCCATGCCGATCCACCTCTTCGGCACGGACGAGCAGAAGCAGGAGTGGCTGCCGCGGCTCTGCTCCGGTGAACTCCTGGGCGCCTTCGGCCTGACCGAGCCGGACGGCGGCTCGGACGCGGGCGGCACCCGCACGACCGCGGTCCTCGACGGCGACGAGTGGGTGATCAACGGCTCCAAGTGCTTCATCACCAACTCCGGCACGGACATCACGGGTCTGGTCACGGTCACCGCCGTCACCGGCCGCAAGCCGGACGGCCGTCCGCTCATCTCCTCGATCATCGTGCCGTCCGGGACGCCCGGGTTCACGGTCGCCGCTCCGTACTCGAAGGTCGGCTGGAACGCCTCGGACACCCGCGAGTTGTCCTTCGCGGACGTCCGCGTACCCGCGGCGAACCTCCTCGGCGCAGAGGGCCGCGGGTACGCCCAGTTCCTCCGCATCCTCGACGAGGGCCGGGTCGCGATCTCCGCGCTCGCGACGGGCCTCGCCCAGGGCTGCGTGGACGAGTCCGTGAAGTACGCCAAGGAGCGGCACGCCTTCGGCAAGCCGATCGGGGCGAACCAAGCGATCCAGTTCAAGATCGCCGACATGGAGATGCGGGCGCACATGGCCCGCGTCGGCTGGCGGGACGCGGCCTCCCGGCTCGTCGGCGGCGAGTCCTTCAAGAAGGAGGCGGCGATCGCGAAGCTCTACTCCTCCACGGTCGCCGTCGACAACGCACGCGAGGCCACCCAGATCCACGGGGGGTACGGCTTCATGAACGAGTATCCGGTGGCCCGCATGTGGCGGGACTCCAAGATCCTGGAGATCGGCGAGGGCACCAGCGAGGTGCAGCGCATGCTGATCGCCAGGGAGCTGGGATTCGCGGGATAACCACCCCCGCGTCGGGGAAGGCGCCCGCGGGGGCCACTGGACAGCACCTTAGGTTAGGTTAACCTAAGCGCTAGTTCCGGCCAGTGGCCCCACCGTGCCGCCGTCCTCACGAAAGCAGAGACCCTCATGCCCCACTCCCGCCTCCCCCAGCCCTCCCGTCGCGGCATCCTCGCCGCCGGCGGAGCCCTCGGCCTGACGGCCCTGCTGGCAGCCTGCGGAGACGAGAAGAAGGACAACTCGGGCGCTGCGGACTCCGGCGACTCCGGCCCCTGGAGCTTCAAGGACGACCGCGGCACGACCGCCAAGGCCAAGGGCACCCCGAAGAACATCGTCGCCTTCACCGGCGTCGCCGCAGCCCTCTTCGACTACGGCATCGAGGTCAAGGGCGTCTTCGGCCCGACGAAGACCACGGACGGCAAGGCCGACGTCCAGGCCGGCGACATGGACGTCAGCAAGGTGACGATCCTCGGCAACGAATGGGGCAAGTTCAACATCGAGAAGTACGCGGGCCTCGCCCCCGACCTTCTCGTCTCCACGATGTTCGACGACGCGGGCACCCTCTGGTCCGTCCCCGAGGAGAGCAAGGACAAGATCCTCAAGCTCGCCCCGAGCGTCGGCATCAGCGTCTACGACCGCAAGATGACCGAGCCCCTCCAGCGCCTGCTCGCCCTCGCCGAGTCGCTCGGCGCGGACGTGAAGGCCGAGAAGGTCGTCAAGGCGAAGAAGCGCTTCGAGGCCGCGGCCGAGCGGCTGCGCAAGGTCGCCAAGGCGAACAAGGACATCAAGGTCCTCGTCGGCTCGGCGAGCCAGGACATCTTCTACGTCTCCGGGACGAACCTCTCCGCGGACCTGGAGTACTTCAAGTCCCTCGGCGTGAACTTCGTCGAGCCGTCCGTGGCCGCCAAGAAGGCGAGCGGCGGCTGGTTCGAGAACCTGAGCTGGGAGAACGTCAACAAGCACGACGCGGACATCATCATGATGGACAACCGCACGGCCACCATCCAGCCCGCCGACATCGAGAAGCCGACCTGGGCCAAGCTGCCCGCGGTCAAGGCCGGACAGGTCATTCCCCGCGTCACCGAGCCCATTTACTCGTACGACAAGTGCGCCCCGATCCTCGAGGACCTCGCCGACGCGATCGAGAAGGCGAAGAAGGTCAGCTGACCCCGGACGCCGCGCAACACCACAGCCCTCTCCGCATTCCGGAGAGGGCTGTTCCGTTTTTCTGGCTCCTTGTGACCGCAGGGACCCCCTGGGTTTAACCACAGGGGTAGTTAGGTTAGGCTTACCTCACTTCCCCCAAGTCCCCTCACCCAGAGGAAGTTCATGCGCTCGCACCTGCTCAACGACACCACCGCGGAGCGTTACCGCAGCTCCGTGACCGAAGGAGTCGAGCGGGTGGCGGCCAGAATCGCCACCACCTCACGCCCCTTTACCGGCGTCTCCGTCGACGACCTCGCGCCCCGCATCGAGGCCGTCGACCTGGACGAACCCCTGCACGACACCATCGCCGCCCTGGACGAGCTCGACGAGCTCTACCTGCGCGACGCCGTGTACTTCCACCATCCCCGCTACCTCGCGCACCTCAACTGCCCGGTCGTCATCCCGGCCGTGCTCGGCGAGGCGGTGCTCTCCGCGGTCAACTCTTCCCTCGACACGTGGGATCAGTCCGCAGGCGGCACACTGATCGAGCGCCGTCTCATCGACTGGACAGCCGAACGCATCGGGCTCGGCCCGGCCGCCGACGGCGTGTTCACCAGCGGCGGCTCGCAGTCCAACCTCCAGGCCATGCTGCTCGCCCGCGAGGAAGCCGCCAAGGCCGGAAAGCCCGCCGCCGACCTGCGCATCTTCGCCTCCGAGGTCGGCCACTTCAGCATCCAGAAAGCCGCGACGCTGCTCGGCCTCGGCGAGGACGCCGTGATCGTCGTCCCCACCGATCACAACAAGCGCATGCAGACCGTGGCGCTCGCCCGCGAGCTGGAACGCTGCCGCGAGAACGGCCTCACCCCCATGGCGGTCGTCGCCACCGCCGGCACCACCGACTTCGGCTCCATCGACCCGCTCCCCGAGATCGCCGAGATCTGCGAGCAGTACGGCACCTGGATGCACGTCGACGCGGCGTACGGCTGCGGTCTGCTCGCCTCGCGCAAGAACCGTCACCTCATCGACGGCATCGACCGCGCCGACTCCGTGACCGTCGACTACCACAAGTCCTTCTTCCAGCCGGTGAGTTCCTCCGCCGTCCTGGTCCGGGACCGCACGACGCTGAGCCACGCGACGTACCACGCGGAGTACCTCAACCCGCGCCGCATGGTGCAGGAGCGCATCCCCAACCAGGTCGACAAGTCCCTGCAGACCACACGCCGCTTCGACGCCCTCAAGCTGTGGATGACGCTGCGCGTGATGGGCGCCGACGCCATCGGCGAGCTCTTCGACTCCGTCTGCGACATGGCGGACGAGGGCTGGCAGCTGCTCGCCGCCGACCCCCGCTACGACGTCGTCGTGGAGCCCCAGCTCTCCACGCTCGTCTTCCGCTACATCCCCGCCTCGATCTGCGACCCGTCCGCCATCGACCGCGCCAACCTGTACGCCCGCAAGGCGCTGTTCGCCTCCGGTGACGCCGTCGTCGCGGGCACCAAGGTCGGCGAACGCCAGTACCTCAAGTTCACCCTGCTCAATCCCGAGACCACGGTCGCCGACATCACGGCCGTCCTCGATCTGATCGCCGGCCACGCCGAGCAGTACCTGGGAGAGACCCTTGACCGCGCTTCCTGATCACCGACAGCCACTGGAACCGACGGAACCACTGGACTTCATCGGCATCGGTCTTGGCCCCTTCAACCTCGGCCTCGCCTGCCTGACCGAACCCATCGACGAGCTCAGCGGCCTCTTCCTGGAGTCCAAGCCGGACTTCGAGTGGCACTCGGGCATGTTCCTGGAGGGCGCTCATCTCCAGACCCCGTTCATGTCGGACCTCGTCACCCTCGCGGACCCCACGTCCCCCTACTCCTTCCTCAACTACCTCAAGGAAGCGGGGCGGTTGTACTCCTTCTACATCCGCGAGAACTTCTATCCGCTGCGCACCGAGTACAACGACTACTGCCGCTGGGCCGCCGCGAAACTCTCGTCCGTCCGCTTCAGCACGACGGTGACCGAGGTGACGTACGAGGACGACCTGTACGTCGTCCACACCACGACCGGCGACACCTTCCGCGCCCGCCACCTCGTCCTCGGGACCGGCACCCCGCCGCACATCCCCGAGTCGTGCGCGGGCCTCGGCGGCGACTTCATCCACAACTCCCGCTATCTGCAGTCCAAGCAGGAGCTCCAGAAGAAGAAGTCGATCACGCTCGTCGGCAGCGGCCAGTCCGCCGCCGAGATCTACCACGACCTCCTGAGCGAGATCGACGTCCACGGCTACCAGCTCAACTGGGTCACGCGCTCCCCGCGCTTCTTCCCCCTGGAGTACACCAAGCTGACCCTGGAGATGACCTCCCCGGAGTACGTGGACTACTTCCACGCGCTGCCGGAAGCGACCCGCTACCGCCTCCAGGAACAGCAGAAGACGCTCTTCAAGGGCATCGACGGCGACCTGATCAACGAGATATTCGACCTGCTCTACCAGAAGAACCTCGGCGGCCCGGTGCCGACGCGGCTGCTCACCAACTCCTCGCTGCTGAGCGCGCGCCACGAGAACGGCACGTACACCCTCGGCCTGCACCAGGACGAGCAGGGCAAGGACTTCGAGCTGGAGTCCGAGGGCCTGATCCTGGCCACCGGCTACCAGTACGTCACGCCCGACTTCCTGGAGCCCGTGCGCGACCGCATCCGCTGGGACGGCCGCGGCCGCTTCGACGTCGCCCGCAACTACTCCATCGACACCACGGGCCGCGGCATCTTCCTGCAGAACGGCGCCGTGCACACCCACTCGCTGACCAGCCCCGACCTGGGCATGGGCCCGTACCGCAACGCGTACATCATCGGTGAGCTGCTCGGCGCCGAGTACTACCCCGTCGAGAAGTCCATCGCGTTCCAGGAGTTCGCCGTATGAACAACCCGAGCACGAATCCAGACCTCACCCTGCGCCCCCTCGACCCCCTGAAGGACGCCGAGCTCCTGCACGGCTGGGTCACCCACCCCAAGGCCTCGTTCTGGATGATGCAGGACGCGACGCTGCCGGACGTCGAGCGCGAGTACATGGCCATCGCCGCCCACGAGCACCACGACGCGTTCATCGGCCTGCACAAAGGCGTCCCCGCCTTCCTGATGGAGCGCTACGACCCCCGGTACGTCGAGCTCGTCGGCCTCTACGAGCCGCAGCCCGGCGACGTGGGCATGCACTTCCTGACCGCGCCCTCCGACGTCCGCATCCCCGGCTTCACCCGGGACGTGATCACCAAGGTCATGGCGACGCTCTTCGAGGACCCGGCGACCGAGCGCGTCGTGGTCGAGCCCGACGTCGACAACAAGGCCGTGCACGCCCTCAACGAAGCCGTCGGGTTCCGGCCGGCCGAGGTCATCCAGAAGCCGGAGAAGAAGGCCCTGCTGAGCTTCTGCACCCGGGAACAGTTCGACACAGCAGTACGCGAAAGGGAAACGGCGATATGACCCTGTCCGACGCAACGGCGCACCTCTCCCCCGAGCGCTGGGAGCAGGCCAACCGCCTCCTCATCCGCAAAGCCATCGCCGAGTTCTCCCACGAGCGGCTCTTCACCCCGGAGCCACTGGGCGAGGACAAATACGTCATCCGCAGCGACGACGCCCTGACCCGCTACCGCTTCACCGCCAAGCGGCTGCGCCTGGACCACTGGCAGGTCGACGCCGACTCGATCTCCCGGCACCGCGACGGCACCGAACTCCCGCTGAACGCACTCGACTTCTTCATCGAGCTGCGTACGGCGCTCGGCCTGAGCGACGAGATCCTGCCGGTCTACCTGGAGGAGATCTCCTCCACCCTCTCCGGCACCTGCTACAAGCTCACCAAGCCCGCGATCCCGGCCGCCGAGCTCTCCCGCTCCGGCTTCCAGGAGATCGAGACGGGCATGACCGAGGGCCACCCCTGCTTCGTCGCCAACAACGGCCGGCTCGGCTTCGGCGTCCACGAGTACCTCTCGTACGCCCCCGAGACCGCGAGCCCCGTACGGCTCGTGTGGCTGGCCGCGAGCAAGGAGCGGGCCGCGTTCACGGCGGGCGCCGGTATCGAGTACGAGTCGTTCCTGCGGGCCGAGCTGGGCCAGGAGACCCTGGACCGCTTCGACCGCAAACTGCGTGAGCAGGGCCTTGGCCCGGACGACTACCTGTTGATCCCGGCGCACCCCTGGCAGTGGTGGAACAAGCTGTCGGTGACCTTCGCGGCGGAGGTCGCGCAGCGGCACCTGGTGTGCCTGGGCGAGGGCGACGACGAGTACCTGGCCCAGCAGTCGATCCGTACGTTCTTCAACCAGAGCGACCCGGCCAAGCACTACGTCAAAACGGCCCTCTCGGTCATCAACATGGGCTTCATGCGCGGGCTCTCGGCCGCGTACATGGAGGCGACCCCGGCGATCAACGACTGGCTCGCGAACCTCATCGACACCGACGAGACCCTGAAGTCGACCGGCCTGACGATCATCCGCGAGCGCGCGGCCGTCGGCTATCGCCACCTGGAGTACGAGGCCGCCACCGACCGCTACTCCCCGTACCGCAAGATGCTCGCGGCCCTGTGGCGCGAGAGCCCCGTGCCGTCCCTCGCGGAGGGCGAGCAACTGGCCACGATGGCCTCGCTGCTCCACACCGACCTGGAGGGCGCGTCCTTCGCGGGCGCCCTCATCGAGCGCTCCGGGCTCACCCCCGCCGAGTGGCTGCGCGGCTACCTGCACGCCTACCTGACGCCGCTCCTGCACAGCTTCTACATGTACGACCTCGTCTACATGCCGCACGGCGAGAACGTCATCCTGGTCCTCAAGGACGGCGTCGTACAGCGGGCGATCTTCAAGGACATCGCCGAGGAGATCGCGGTCATGGACCCGGACGCGGTCCTTCCGCCCGCGGTCGAGCGGCTGCGGGTCGAGGTCCCCGACGACCAGAAACTCCTGTCGATCTTCACGGACGTCTTCGACTGCTTCCTGCGCTTCCTGTCGGCGAACCTCGTCACCGAGGGCCTGGTCGACGAGGAGACGTTCTGGGGCGCCGTCGCCGAGTGCGTGACGACGTACCAGGAGGCCACACCCCAGCTGGCCGACAAGTTCAAGCAGTACGACATGTTCGCCCCGGAGTTCGCGCGCTCCTGCCTGAACCGGCTCCAGCTGCGGGACAACGAACAGATGGTGGACCTCGCCGACCCGGCGGGCGCGCTCCAGTTGGTCGGGACGCTGAAGAACCCGATCGCGTAGACACACCCTCATAAGCCGAGTGGGCTCCCGGGACGGTCCCCAGGAGCCCGCTCTCATCGGCCTACGTGATCACTTGCCGGGCCAGGGCACCTCGGGGGCCTTGTAGTAGTCCATGCCCATCGCGTCCCAGCGCGGCCCCTGCCGGGCGAGCCGCACCTTGTACGTGTCCCAGTCGTGCGTCGAGGCGGGCGACCAGCCGAGCTCGGCGATGCCGGGCAGGCGCGGGAACGCCATGAACTCGATGTGCTGCGAGGTCGAGAGCGTCTCCGACCACAGCGGCGCCTCGACGCCCAGGATCGAGTCGGCGGGCGCGCCCTTCAGGTACGTCGCCGGGTCCCAGTCGTAGCTGCGCTGCACCGAGACCAGGCCCGCCCAGGAGAGGCCGAGCGGGGTGTCCTTGTTGTACTTCATGTCGAGGTAGGAGCGGTCGGCCGGCGAGAGGAGCAGCTTGGTGCCGTTCTTCGCGGCGTTCACGACCTGCTCGCGCTCGGCGGCGCCGGTGGCGTCATAACCCCAGTACTGCGCGACGGCGCCCTTGGCGGGCGTCGCGCCGGTCAGCTGATGCCAGCCCATGACGGTCTTGCCGTACTTGGCGACCACCGGCTGCACCTTGTTCATGAACTCCACGTAGTCCTCGTGGCTCGTGGAGTGCGCCTCGTCGCCGCCGATGTGGATGTACTTGCCGGGGGTCAGCGCGGCGATCTCGCGGATGACGTCGTCCACGAAGTCGTACGTGACGGCCTTCTTGGCGCACAGCGAGCTGAAGCCGACCTCGGTGCCGGTGTAGAGCGGGGGCGCGACGCCGTCGCAGTTCAGCTCGGCGTACGAGGCGAGGGCCGCGTTCGTGTGGCCCGGCATGTCGATCTCGGGGACCACCTCGAGCTGCCGCGACGCCGCGTACCGGACGATGTCCTTGTACTGGGCCTTCGTGTAGTAGCCGCCCTTGCCGCCGCCGACCTGCGTGGAGCCGCCGTACGTCGCGAGCCTGGGCCAGGAGTCGATGGCGATGCGCCAGCCCTGATCGTCGCTCAGGTGCAGGTGCAGCTTGTTGACCTTGTAGAGCGACATCTGGTCGATGTAGCGCTTGACCTTGTCGACCGAGAAGAAGTGCCGCGACACGTCGAGCATCGCGCTGCGGTGCGCATAGCGGGGCGCGTCCTTGATGGTGCCGCCCGCGACCAGCCAGGGGCCCTTCTGCTTCGTCTTCTTCTCGGCGGCCGCCGGCAGTTGCTGCCGCAGCGTCTGCACGCCGTAGAAGAGCCCGGCGGGCTTGCGGGCCGTGATGGTGAGCGAGCCCCTCTTGGACTCGAGCCGGTAGCCCTCGTTGCCCAGGGACTTGTCCTTGGAGCTCAGCCGGAGCCGGATGCCGTCGCGGCCCTCGTCGTCGGTGACCTTGAGGGGGTAACCGGTGGCGGGGCGCAGGGCGTCCGCCAGTTGGCCGCCGACCGCGCGCGCGTCACGTGAGTCGTCGACCCGGATGCGGGTCTTCGCGGTGATCTCGTACGGGGATCCGCCCGGGTCGGCGGACGCGGGGGCCGGGATCACCTGGCCGAGCGGGGTCGGCGTGCCGGCGGCGGCCGCCTCCCGCGCCGCGCTGTCACCTACGGGCGCGGCGGCCACGGAGGAGAGGCCGGCCGCGGCGACGAGCAGCAACGAGCCGAACAGACGGGTCGATCTTTGGTGCTGTCTCACGAGCGGGTCCCTTCGACGGGCCATCACTGTGGTGCATCGCAATCGAACGGTCACCATGGGTACCTTGCGCCCCGGGGTGGGTCAAGGGTGTAGACCACTTCGGCCGCCCGCCAATGGAAGAATCCTCCCATGGCGGAAATCATCCAGCGCGACGGGACCTGGACCTTCGACGGAGAGACGCTGCGCCTGGTGCCGGGGCGCGACAAGAACGTGTCTCTGCTGCGCAAGACGCTGGGAGAACTGGCCGTGCCGCTGGGCGCGTTGGCGGGCATCGCCTTCGAACAGGGCAAGAAGTCGGGGCGGCTGAGGCTGCGGCTGCGGGACGGCGCGGACCCGTTGCTGCAGGCTGCGGGGGGCAAACTCGGGGACGCCGCCGACCCGTACCAGCTCGCGGTGGACTCGGACCGGTACGGGGTCGCGGAGTACGTCGTGGACGAGGTCCGCAACGCGCTGCTGCTCGAGCAGGTGCCGACCGTGCCCTGCGACAGCTATCTGCTGCCGGGCCCCCCGGTGCCGCTGTCGGTGTCGGCGGGGGACGGCACGGCGAGCTTCGACGGCGAGACCATCCGCCTGGAGTGGAACTGGAAGACGGAGGAGGCGAAGTCGGCGTCCGGTACGCGCACGCTGTCCCTCTCCGAGGTCGCGGGGGTGGAGTGGCAGCCCGCGGTGGGCCTGGAGAACGGCTACCTCCGCTTCACCGTCCGGCACGCGCCGACCAAGGCCCCGCCGAAGTACGACCCGAACTCGGTCGAGCTGTGGGGCTTCAAGAAGGACCCGCTGATGGCGCTGGTCGCCGCCGCCGTGCAGGTGCGGTTGCCTCATCCGGCGGCTTCGGCAGAGCCCTCGGAGGCTCCTCCTGCCCTGGCTGCGCCTGCCGTGCCCTCGGCCGCCCCGGCGGAGGACGATCACGACGCGTTGCTGCGGCGGCTCCGTGAGCTGGGAGAGCTTCACCAGGCCGGGATACTCACGGACGAGGAGTTCTCCCTCGCCAAGCAGGCGATCCTGAAACGCATGTGAGCCGTCGGGGCCAGTTTTCGACGCGCCCCTGCCCGGAATCGGGCAGGATTGTTGCACGCGCAGGGCTCTTCCTTCAGGATCAACGAATGCACGACGACCTGGTGGATCACCTGACCCGCAGCACCCCGCTCCAGCGGGGCGAAGCACTGCGGGTCATCCAGGACGTGCTCGCCTACTTCGACGAGACGACCGAAGACTTCGTCCGTCGCCGCCACCGCGAACTGCAAGGTCAGGGCCTGCTGAACGCGGCGATCTTCGAACAGATCTCGGCGGATCTCACATACCGCGCGGTCGCGCCGCCCGAGCTCACCCTCCGGCAGCTGCGTCGCATCATCTACGGCTAGGACACCCTCTATGTGCGGAATCGTCGGTTATATCGGCAAGCGTGACGTGGCCCCCCTCCTCCTCGAAGGCCTCCAGCGCCTGGAGTACCGCGGCTACGACTCCGCGGGCGTCGTCATCACCAGCCCCAAGGCCACCGGCCTGAAGATGGTCAAGGCCAAGGGCCGCGTCCGTGACCTCGAGGCGAAGGTGCCCGCCCGCTTCAAGGGCACCACCGGCATCGCCCACACCCGCTGGGCCACCCACGGCGCCCCGTCCGACGAGAACGCCCACCCGCACATGTCGGGCGACAACAAGGTCGCCGTCGTCCACAACGGCATCATCGACAACGCCTCCGAGCTGCGCGCCAAGCTCACCGCCGACGGAGTCGAGTTCCTCTCCGAGACGGACACCGAGGTCCTCACCCACCTCATCGCCCGCGCCCAGGCGGACAAGCTGGAGGACAAGGTCCGCGAGGCCCTGCGCCACGTCGAGGGCACGTACGGCATCGCCGTCCTGCACGCCGACTTCAACGACCGCATCGTCGTCGCCCGCAACGGCTCCCCCGTGGTCCTCGGCATCGGCGAGAAGGAGATGTTCGTCGCCTCGGACGTCGCCGCGCTCGTCTCGCACACCCGCCAGGTCGTCACCCTCGACGACGGCGAGATGGCCACCATCAAGGCCGACGACTACCGCACGTACACCACCGAGGGCTCCCGCACGACCGCCTCGCCGACCACCGTGGAGTGGGAGGCCGAGTCGTACGACATGGGCGGCCACGACACGTACATGCACAAGGAGATCTTCGAGCAGCCCGACGCCGTGGACCGCGTCCTGCGCGGCCGCATCGACGACCGCTTCTCCACCGTGCACCTCGGCGGCCTGAACCTGGACGCGCACGACGCCCGCAAGGTGCGCCGCGTCAAGATCCTCGGCTGCGGCACCTCGTACCACGCGGGCATGATCGGCGCCCAGATGATCGAGGAGCTGGCCCGCATCCCCGCCGACGCGGAGCCCGCGTCCGAGTTCCGCTACCGCAACGCGGTCGTGGACCCCGACACCCTCTACATCGCGGTCTCCCAGTCCGGCGAGACGTACGACGTGCTTGCCGCCGTCCAGGAGCTGAAGCGCAAGGGCGCCCGCGTCCTCGGCGTCGTGAACGTCGTCGGCTCGGCGATCGCCCGTGAGGCCGACGCGGGCGTCTACGTCCACGCTGGCCCGGAGGTCTGCGTGGTCTCCACCAAGTGCTTCACGAACACCACGGTCGCCTTCGGCCTGCTCGCCCTGCACCTGGGCCGCATCCGTGACCTGTCGGTCTCCGACGGCAAGCGGATCATCGAGGGCCTGCGCAAGCTGCCCGGCCAGATCTCGGAGATCCTCAAGCAGGAGGACGAGATCAAGAAGATCGCCAAGCAGTACGCGGACGCCCGTTCGATGCTCTTCATCGGGCGCGTACGCGGCTACCCCGTCGCCCGCGAGGCCTCCCTCAAGCTCAAGGAGGTCTCGTACATCCACGCCGAGGCCTACCCCGCCTCCGAGCTCAAGCACGGCCCCCTCGCGCTCATCGAGCCCGCGCTCCCCACGGTCGCGATCGTCCCGAACGACGACCTCCTGGAGAAGAACCGCGCCGCCCTGGAGGAGATCAAGGCCCGCAGCGGCAAGATCCTCGCGGTCGCGCACCAGGAGCAGGAGAAGGCCGACCAGACGATCCTCGTCCCGAAGAACGAGGACGAGCTTGACCCGATCCTGATGGGCATCCCGCTCCAACTCCTCGCCTATCACACGGCGTTGGCCCTGGGCCGCGACATCGACAAGCCGCGCAACCTGGCCAAGTCGGTCACCGTCGAGTAGTCCCGCCGCGGGGCCATCGCACACCCGCACATGAACGACCCCTCGCGCGTGCCACCAAGCGTGCGAGGGGTCGTTCTTCAGGGGCCAGGGGCGCCCATTCCCCCGACCCACGCCTGCCCAAGCCGGTAGCCGTCACTCCCCGGTCGGCAGGGGGTCGTGCCCCTGTACGTACCCTTCACAGGGACGCAAAGCACCTCTACGCGCGAGTAGATTTATCTACATAGCAAGGGAGTTGACGCCTCGCCACCCTCATCCCACCTGGGACGCAGAGCCGTTACGGGATGACCACGACGGGGCGTTGCGCACGGCGCGCGAGCCGGCCCGCGACCGAGCCGAAGATGCGCCCCACGATCCCGTGCGTCGATCCGACGACGATGGCGTCCGCGGAGTACTCCCGGCCGACCTCTTCGAGCTCGTGGCAGATGTCGCCGCCGCGCTCGACCAGGATCCACGGCACCTCGGCCAGGTAGTCCGCACAGGCCAGCTCCAGACCGAGCACTTCGGTGCGGTGATCCGGCACGTCGACGAAGACCGGGGGCTCGCAGCCCGCCCACACCGTGGTGGGGAGCCGGTTGGCGACATGCACGATGATCAGGCCCGAGCCCGAGCGATGGGCCATCCCGATCGCGTACGAGAGAGCGCGTTCACTGGAGGTCGAGCCGTCGAATCCGACGACGACCCCGTGCCGGAAGGCCGGATCGCAGGAATGACGTGGTTGTTCCGCCGCCTGGGGGGTCGCCGTGGAATCGGCGACCTGCCGCTTGCGGTCCGCTGGTTCGGAGAATTCGTGACCGGCCATGGGTGTCTCGGCGAAGGAGTCCTCTGTGGGAGGGTCGGCTCTGTTCGGGTCGTGCGACGCGGTGTGGAGCGGATCGGACAAGTGCGGACAAGATCGGGCAGGGACGAGGAGGGGCGGCGACCACCGGAGCTGTGTCCGGGAATCATCTTCCCCAACCCATACCCCCAAGGGTACGGCGACACTCCTCTCCTGCCCAGAGCTCGCTACCGGCCCTGCGGGAGCCTCACGGCGTTCACCGGAGCATGCATGAGCGGCGCCCGTATGGCAATGGTTGCTGCCTTGTACAGGCGGTTTGGGCACCCACGCGGGGGGCTGTCGTCGGCCACAAGGATCACGCCAGTGACCGGCCGCGCGACCACGCGTTGAACCTCGGTACGCCACCGCCACAGGGAGCCCGCCGTGCCTGGACCGCCGCCAGTGTCCTCACGCGTCACGACGACCTCACGAGCCACGACGCCCCCACGCGTCACGGCGCAGGGCCACCGGCGCCCACCCGAGGGGGCGCGTGAGCGCCCGCGCGGGGGCGTCCCGGCGCCGCGCGCCGATCAGACGCCGCCCACCCCCTTGCAGGACTCCGCGAGCGACGTCGTGCGCTGGGCGGCATTCAGCTGTGTCCTGGTTCCCGTCGTCCTCGTGGGGTACGGGACCTCGCTGGCGGGAGCCGCGGGCTCGGCCCTCGGCCTGCTCGCCGTGACAGGGGTCTGCCGGCTGCTTCTGCGGCAGTCCGAGCGGGGCGCGGCGCGGCTGGCCGACGAGCGGCGCGACGAGCCGGCGGACGAGCGTCGCGGGCGGCACGGACGGACGGCTCCGGGGGCGCGCAGGGGCGGTCGGCATGCTGGTGGGTCAGCGCCGGTGGACTGACCGATTCGCGCGCACCTACCCGTAACTTTTCAGCCAACTTCCTATGGCCATGCATTCCTTGGCCGAAGGGGCACTCAACCCCGGTCCCACCAGGGCTGAAAGGCATGCGGAGGGCGCCTGAACCCTACGGGGACCGGCCACGGAGCTGAGGCGCACTTCCCAGCAACGCCCGTGAGTGCAACGCTTCGTGATCGACTGCTTCACGCCAAGTTGCCATGTCGACATAGTGCCGGGTCCTTAACTGGTCACCCCGGCAGCACGGGACGCAGTAGATTCGATCATGACTGTATTACGGCGGGGGACTGGTGGAGGACCGAGGGGAAACGTGCAGGAGCGACAGGTCCGACAGGAACGCCAAGAGCGCCGAGAACGCAGGACACGCAGAGACAGAGCACGCCAAGAACAGGGAGCCGCGACGACCGAGGGGGGCTTAGCACCATGAGCCACGACTCCACTGCCGTGCAAGAAGCCGCGTCGCGGAAACTCTCCGGACGCCGCCGCAGGGAGATTGTCGCGGTGCTGCTGTTCAGCGGTGGCCCCATCTTCGAGAGTTCCATACCGCTCTCCGTGTTCGGGATCGACCGGCAGGACGCCGGGGTCCCCCGCTACCGGCTGCTTGTCTGCGCCGGTGAAGAGGGACCGCTGCGTACGACCGGGGGGCTCGAACTCACCGCGCCACATGGCCTGGAGGCGATAGGGCGTGCGGGCACCGTCGTGGTGCCGGCCTGGCGGTCGATCACCTCACCGCCGCCGCCGGAGGCCCTGGACGCGCTGCGCCGCGCGCACGAAGAGGGCGCCCGCATCGTGGGCCTGTGCACCGGGGCGTTCGTGCTCGCCGCGGCCGGTCTGCTCGACGGCCGTCCGGCGACCACGCACTGGATGTACGCACCGACGCTGGCCAAGCGATATCCGTCCGTCCACGTGGACCCACGTGAGCTCTTCGTCGACGACGGGGACGTGCTCACGAGCGCGGGGACCGCGGCCGGAATTGATCTGTGCCTGCACATCGTGCGCACGGATCATGGCAACGAGGCGGCGGGCGCGCTCGCCCGCAGGCTCGTCGTGCCTCCGCGCCGGGCCGGCGGCCAGGAGCGCTATCTCGACAGGTCTTTACCTGAGGAGATCGGCGCCGACCCGCTCGCCGAGGTCGTCGCCTGGGCCCTGGAGCATCTCCACGAGCAGTTCGACGTGGAGACCCTGGCCGCGCGCGCGTACATGAGCAGGCGCACCTTCGACCGCAGGTTCCGCTCGCTCACCGGGAGCGCTCCCCTGCAGTGGCTGATCACGCAGCGCGTGCTGCAGGCACAGCGGCTGCTCGAGACCTCCGACTACTCCGTCGACGAGGTCGCGGGCCGCTGCGGCTTCCGCTCGCCCGTGGCCCTGCGCGGCCACTTCCGGCGCCAGCTGGGCTCGTCGCCCGCCGCCTACCGGGCCGCTTACCGCGCCCGCAGGCCGCAGGGGGGTGAGCGGGCACTCCTTGAATCGGCGCCGCCCGTGCCCGCCACGGCGACGGTGAACGCGGAGAGCACGGGACCCGTGCCCTCGCAGACCCGGCGTACGGCGGCGGCGAGTGCCATCGGCCCGTCGGCCTCGCTGACCGCGGAGCCGGGGAAGCCGAACTCGGATGTGTACGCGCCAGGACGTCCGCCACTGCCCGGCCAGAGGAGTGCGCCGTAGGGTAAGACGCATGAACGATCGCATGGTGTGGATCGACTGCGAGATGACCGGGCTCTCGCTGACGGATGACGCACTTATCGAGGTGGCCGCACTGGTCACCGACTCGGAACTGAACGTGCTCGGCGAAGGTGTGGACATCGTGATCCGCCCGCCGGACGCGGCGCTGGAGACCATGCCCGAGGTGGTGCGCAAAATGCACACCACCTCGGGGCTCCTCGACGAGCTGGCAGCGGGCACGACGCTGGCGGACGCCGAGGAGCAGGTCCTGGCGTACGTACGTGAGCACGTCAAGGAGCCGCGGAAGGCGCCGCTCTGCGGCAACTCGGTCGGCACCGACCGCGGCTTCCTGCTGCGCGACATGGGGACGCTGGAGGAGTTCCTCCACTACCGCATCGTCGACGTGTCCTCCATCAAGGAGCTCGCCCGGCGGTGGTACCCCCGGGCCTACTTCAACAGCCCGGACAAGAACGGCAACCACCGGGCACTCGCGGACATCCGCGAGTCCATCGCCGAGCTGCGTTACTACCGCGAGGCGATCTTCGTGCCGCAGCCTGGACCGGACTCGGAAACCGCGAAGACGATCGCGGCGAAGTACGTGCTGCCCGCGGAGTAGCCCCCGCGACCGCCCCTCGTACGGGGTCCGGAATACGCGTGCGCGAGCACCCCTTCGGACCCTGTACACTTTTTCTCGGCCGGTCAGAAGAACGCAGGACGACCGGACATGGTGGGTGTAGCTCAGTTGGTAGAGCACCTGGTTGTGGTCCAGGTGGCCGCGGGTTCAAGTCCCGTCACTCACCCTGAATGATCAAGGCCCGGTCCGCGCAAGCGGACCGGGCCTTCTTCGTGTCTCGGTCTCACCCGCGGGCGCTCAGGACGACGCCCGCTGCACCAGTTCCGTGGGCAGGACCAGCTGGCGGTGATCCAGGCGGCGGGCCGATGCCGGGCGGTCGTCGGCGATCTCGGCGAGCAGCAGATCGATCATCGCGCGGCCCATCTCCTCGATCGGCTGGCGCACGCTCGTCAGGGGCGGGTCCATGTGGCGGGCGATCGCCGAGTCGTCGAAGCCGACCAGCGCCACGTCGTCGGGTATGCGGCGCCCGGCCTCGCGCAGGACCTGGCGGGCGCCGGCCGCCATCACGTCGGAGCCCGCGAAGACCGCGTCCACGTCCGGGAAGGCCGCGAGCAGCTCCGTCATCGCCCTGCGGCCGCCCTCCTCCGTGAAATCGCCCGGCGCGATCAGCCGCTCGTCCACGGGCCGGCCCGCGTCCGACAGCGCCGCGCGGTAGCCGTCGAGGCGGCGCTGGGCGCCGTAGACGTCCAGGCGGCCCGTGATGGTGGCTATCCGCGTGCGGCCGCGCGACAGGAGGTGTTCGACCGCGGAGTGCGCCCCGGCGAAGTTGTCGGAGTCGACCGAGGGCAGCTGCTCGTCCGCCGAGCGGCGGCCGCTGATCACCGCGGGGATCTCCAGCTGGGCAAGGAGGTCCGGCAGCGGGTCGTCGGCGTGCACCGAGACGAGCAGGACTCCGTCGACGCGGTGGGCCGCGAGGTACTGGGCCAGGCGCTGGCGCCTGCGGTCGTTCCCGGCGAAGATCAGCAGGAGCTGCATCTCCGTCTCGCTGAGCTCCGCGCCGACCCCGCGCAGGACGTCGGAGAAGTACGGCTCGGCGAAGAAGCGGGTCTCGGGCTCGGGCACGACCAGGGCGATGGCGTCGGTGCGGTTGGCGGCCAGGGCGCGGGCCGCCGTGTTCGGGACGTAACCGAGCTCGGCGACGGCGGCCTCGACGGCCGTCCGGGTCGCCTCGCTCACCCGCGGCGAGCCGTTGATCACCCGGGAGACCGTCCCGCGGCCCACTCCCGCCCTCGCGGCGACCTCCTCGAGGGTCGGTCGTCCGCCGCTGCGGCCGCGCGGTCCGTGAGCTGGCATTGTCCGCCTCCCGTCGCACTTCCCCCGGGCGAGGAATGTAGAGGAATGTAACAGCCTGATCTTCGCCGATCGGATCGGCTGCTCGTGCGGGCCTTCTCGTAACAGCCCGATAACTGAAGACATATCTCTATGTCCGGTCCCTTGACACCCCCGCTCCGAGCCACGACTCTTCAACTCATCACTTGTGGGAGCGCTCCCACAGTACCTGACACGTACACATCCCGCACGTTCCCCGCCCGAGCCGAAGAGTCAAGCAACGGGGCAAGAAGTGCAGTTGGCCGGGGGGTCGGCACGTCAGGCAACAGGAGGACGTAATGCGCACGAGTTCCCGCCGACCCGGTCGGCTGGTGGCCTTCGCGGCCGTGACCGCGCTGGCCGGCAGCCTGCTGGCCGGTTGTTCCAGCGATGACGACAGCAGCTCGGAGGGCGGCGACGGCAAGGTCACGCTCAATGTGGGCACGTTCGGTGTGCTTGGTCTGAAGCAGGCCGGTCTCTACGCCGAGTACGAGAAGTCGCACCCGAACATCAAGATCAAAGAGAACGTCATCGAGCGGAACGACGCCTACTATCCGAAGCTCCTCACCCAGCTGCAGTCCGGCGCGGGTGTCAATGACGTCGCCGCCATCGAGGTCAGCAACATCACCGAGGTCGTGCAGACCCAGGGTGCCAAGTTCGAGGACCTGAGCAAGGCCGAGGGCGTGGACAAGTCCACCTACCTCGACTGGAAGTGGAAGCAGGCCACGACCGAGGACGGCAAGACGATCGGCCTCGGCGTCGACATCGGCCCGACGGCGCTCTGTTACCGCAAGGACCTCTTCAAGAAGGCCGGTCTGCCCACCGATCGCGAGGAACTCGCCAAGGAGTGGTCCGGCGACTGGGACAAGTACGTCGCGCTCGGCGAGAAGTACATGAAGAAGGCGCCGAAGGACACCAAGTTCGTCGACTCCGCGTCCAGCGTGTATAACGCGGTCTTCGCCGGTGCCACCGAGCGGTACTACGACAAGAGCGGCAAGGAGATCTACGAGAAGAGCCAGGGCCGCAAGGACGCCTGGGACGCGGCGATGAAGGTCGCGCAGGGCGACATGTCGTCCAAGCTCAAGCAGTTCGACCCGACGTGGGACCAGGGCTTCGCCAACGCCAAGTTCGCCACGGTGGCCTGCCCCGCGTGGATGGCCGGCTACATCCAGGAGAAGACGGGCCCGGAGGGCAAGGGCCAGTGGGACATGGCCAAGGCGCCCACCGACGGCAACTGGGGCGGCACCTTCCTCGGCGTGCCGAGCGCGGGCAAGCACAAGAAGGAGGCGACCGAGCTCGCCGTCTGGCTGACGCAGCCCGAGCAGCTCGCCAAGGTCTTCGCCAAGCAGGCCAGCTTCCCCTCCACCCCGTCGGCGTACGACACGCTGAAGCCGTCCCCGGCGACCAAGGCGTACTTCAATGACGCGCCCATCACGGAGATCTTCGCCGACATCGCGAAGAACACCCCCTCGGCCATCTACGGCCTGAAGGACGCCCAGATCGGCCAGTCCATCACGGACATCGGCGTGCTCCAGGTGGAGCAACAGGGCAAGTCTCCCGCGCAGGGCTGGGAAGCCGCGCAGAAGGAGATCAAGGATGTTCTGGGACAGTGACGCGCATGTCCGAGACCGCTGAGTACGCCGAGACCGCGTCCCCCGAAGAGGGGGGCGCGGCCCCGGCCGCGTCCGGGAGGCGCACGTCCTCCCCCACGTCCACGTGGCGCAGCCGCCTGTACCGCTGGGACATAAAGGCGTCGCCGTACGTCTTCGTCGCCCCGTTCTTCCTCTTCTTCGGTGCCTTCGGGCTCTTCCCGCTGCTCTACACGGGCTGGGCGTCGATGCACCGCCTGTCGCTGACCAATCTCGACGACAGCACGTGGATCGGCCTGGAGAACTACACCAACCTGCTGCAGAGCGAGTACTTCTGGAACGCGCTCGGCAACACCTTCACCATCGGCGTCATCTCCACCGTCCCGCAGCTCTGCGTCGCGCTCGGCATCGCGCACCTGCTCAACTACAAGTTGCGCGGCTCCACCCTGTGGCGCGTGGCGATGCTCGCCCCGTACGCCACGTCGGTGGCCAGTGCCTCGCTGGTCTTCACGCTGCTCTTCGCGTGGGACGGCGGCATGGTCAACTGGATCATCGGGTCGATCGGCGTGGACCCGATCAACTGGCGTGAGTCCTCGTGGGGTTCGCAGTTCGCGGTGTCGTCGATCGTCATCTGGCGGTGGACCGGTTACAACGCGCTGATCTATCTGGCGGCGATGCAGGCCGTGCCGCACGACCTGTACGAGTCGGCGTCCCTGGACGGTGCCTCGCGCTGGCAGCAGTTCCGGCACGTCACCATCCCGATGCTGCGGCCGACGATCCTGTTCACGGTGGTCGTGTCGACCATCGGGGCGACCCAGCTCTTCGGTGAGCCGCTGCTGTTCGGCGGCACCGCCGGTTCCAAGGGCGGCGCGGACCACCAGTTCCAGACCCTTGGCCTCTATCTGTACGACCAGGGCTGGATCAACGGCCATCTCGGCCGGGCCTCGGCTGTGGCCTGGCTGATGCTCGTGATCCTGCTGCTCATCGCCGCGGTCAATCTGCTGATCGCCCGACGTCTGAGGAAGGCCCAATGAAGTCCCGCACCTCGGGCCCGACGACGGACGTCGCGTCGGACCCGCCGACCGACGTGATCACCAGCCCGAAGGCCGCTCCCGCGCCGCGCCCGAAGTCGGGCCGCCCGCTGGGGCTCAAGGCCGGGCGCACGATGCACGCGGGTCCGTGGACCTACCTCGTGCTCGCGCTGTTCACGGCCGTGTCGCTGGCCCCGCTGATCTGGACGGCGATCGCGGCGTCCCGTACGAGCGGGCGGCTCGCCCAGACACCGCCGCCCCTGTGGTTCGGCGGGAACCTCTTCAAGAACCTGGAGCGGGCCTGGGAGGAGGCGAGCCTGGGTGACGCGATGCTGAACACCACGATCGTGGCGGGCAGCATCACCATCGGCACCGTCCTGTTCTCAACGATCGCCGGATTCGCCTTCGCCAAGCTGAAGTTCAAGTTCAGCGGCTTGCTCCTGCTGCTCACGATCGGCACGATGATGGTGCCGCCGCAGCTGAGTGTCGTACCGCTCTATTTGTGGGTCGCCGACCTGCAGTGGACCAATCAGCTCCAGGCGGTGATCCTGCCGACGTTCGTGAGCGCCTTCGGGGTGTTCTTCATGCGGCAGTACCTGCTGCAGGCGCTGCCGAGCGAGCTCATCGAGGCGGCGCGGATGGACGGGGCGAGCAGCCTGCGGATCATCTGGCACGTGGTGTTCCCGGCGGCACGGCCCGCGATGGCGGTGCTCGGCCTGCTGACGTTCGTGATGGCCTGGAACGACTTCCTGTGGCCGATCATCGCGCTGAACCAGTCGAACCCCACCGTGCAGGTGGCGCTCAACTCCCTTGGTACGGGCTACATCCCGGACCGGGCGGTGATCATGGCGGGTGCCCTGCTCGGCACCTTGCCGCTGCTCCTGGCGTTCATCCTCTTCGGCAAGCAGATCGTGAGCGGCATCATGCAGGGCGCCGTCAAGGGCTGAGGCCCGGCCGCCCGCCGAATCCTCCCTTCGCCAGGGCCGAGCCGCCGCCACCTCGGCCCTGGTCATCCGCCCAACCGCCCCACCCCTCTTCCCCCTTGTCCTTTTCCCGTTTCCCCCTTTCCATGGGAGCGCTTCCATGCCTGAATCCCTTGCCTTTCCGGCCGACTTCCTCTGGGGCGCCGCCACGTCCGCGTACCAGATCGAGGGCGCCGTACGTGAAGACGGCCGCACCCCATCCATCTGGGACACCTTCAGCCACACGCCCGGCAGGACGGCCGGCGGCGACACCGGTGATGTGGCCGTCGAGCACTACCACCGCTACCGCGACGACGTGGCGCTCATGGCGGACCTCGGCCTGAACGCCTACCGCTTCTCCGTCTCGTGGTCGCGGGTGCAGCCCACCGGACGCGGCCCCGCCGTCCAGCGCGGCCTCGACTTCTACCGGCGGCTCGTCGACGAGCTGCTCGCCAAGGGCATCAAGCCCGCCCTGACCCTCTACCACTGGGATCTGCCCCAGGAGCTGGAGGACGCGGGCGGCTGGCCCGCACGCGAGACCGCGTACCGGTTCGCCGAGTACGCGGGCTTCGTGGCCGAGGCGCTCGGTGACCGCGTCGAGTCCTGGATCACGCTCAACGAGCCGTGGTGCAGCGCCTTCCTCGGCTACGGCTCCGGCGTGCACGCGCCCGGCCGCACCGACCCGGCGGCCGCACTGCAGGCCGCGCACCACCTCAACCTCGCGCACGGCCTGGGCACCCAGGCGTTGCGGGCCGCGCTCCCGGCGCGCGCCCAGGTCGCGGTGAGCCTCAACTCCTCGGTGGTCAGGGCGGTTTCGGACAGCCCGGAGGACCAGGACGCCCGCCGCCGCATCGACAACCTCGCCAACGGCGTCTTCCACGGCCCGATGCTGCACGGCGCCTACCCGGCGGATCTCCTCACGGACACCGCCCGGATCACCGACTGGTCCTTCGTGCAGGACGGCGACCTGGCCGCCGCGCACCAGCCGCTGGACGCGCTCGGCCTGAACTACTACACGCCCGCGCTGGTCTCGGCCGCTCAGAACGACCCGGCGAACGCGCGCAACGACGGACACGGTGCCAGCGATCACTCGCCGTGGCCGGGATCCGACGACGTGGCCTTCCACCAGACGCCGGGCGACCGCACCGAGATGGGCTGGACCATCGACCCGACGGGCCTGCACGACCTGATCATGCGCTACTCCCGGGAGGCTCCTGGCCTGCCGCTGTACGTCACGGAGAACGGCGCGGCCTACGACGACAAGCCCGACCCGGAGGGCCGCGTCCACGACCCCGAGCGCATCGCCTATCTGCACGGGCACTTGGCCGCCGTGCGCCGGGCCATCACGGACGGCGCCGATGTCCGCGGCTACTACCTGTGGTCCCTGCTGGACAACTTCGAATGGTCCTACGGCTACAGCAAGCGCTTCGGCGCGGTGTACGTCGACTACGAGACGCAGGCCCGCACCCCCAAGTCCAGCGCCCACTGGTACGCGGGCATCGCGTCCAGCGGTGAGCTGCCGCGGGAGCACGTCGCGGGCTGACCCGCGGGGTGGGCGGCCCAAGGGGTCGGCGGCCCGAGGGGTCGGCAGCCCGAGGGGTCGAGTGGCACCGCGCCACTCGGCTCCTTAGGTTGCCGATATGCCACATAACGCAAGAGAACAGGCACGGTGAGCGCCGATGGGCGTACTCCGTGACCACCCCGAGCTGGCGCTGTTCGTCTGCCTCGCCCTGGGCTACCTCGTGGGCAAGGTACGCGTCGGTCCCATCACCCTGGGCGGCATCTGCGGCACCTTGATCGTCTCGCTGCTGCTCGGTGCCTGGGCCAAGGTCGTCGTCTCCGACGACGTCAAGACGATCTTCTTCGCGCTCTTCATCTTCGCCCTCGGCTATCTCGCGGGCCCGCAGTTCTTCTCCAACCTCAACCGCGAGAGCCTGCGCTTCTTCGCGCTCTGCGGCATCGAGCTCGTCTGCGTCCTGGGCATCGCGCTCGGCCTGGCCAAGGCCTTCGACCTGGACGTCGGCACGGCCGCGGGCATCCTGGCGGGCGCGGCCACCGAGTCGGCCGTCGTCGGCACGGCGACCGAGGCCATCGGCAAGCTGGACGGCCTCACCCCGGACCAGATCACCCAGTACCAGGGGCACGTGGCCACCGCGTACACGGTCTGCTACCTCTTCGGCCTGATCACCATCGTGCTCTACACCAGCCAGATCATGCCGATGATGCTGCGGATCAACCTGCGGGACGCCTCGCGCGAGCTGTGGGAGAAGATGCGCGGCTCGGGCGGCGGCCTGGAGTCCGACGAGCGCCAGGCGCTGCCGGGCATGGTCGGCCGCACCTATCTGGTGACCACGGGCGACGGCAGGACCGTCGGCGACCTGGAGGCGGAGCTCGACGGACGGGTCACCGTCGAGGCGGTCAAGCGCGGCAGCAAGCAGCTCACGCCCGCGCCCGGCCTGGCGCTCACCCTCTCCGACCTGGTCCTGGTGGTCGGCCGCCGCGCCAACGTCATCGAGTCCGGGCACCTCATCGGCCCCGAGACCCCCGGCATCCCGGGCGTCGACACCCCGCTGGCCACCGCGCAGGTCGCCGTCACCGAGAAGGCGTCGGACGGCATGAGCGTGGACGAGTTGCAGCGCGCGCATCCCGAGTTCATCAAGGACGGGGTCTACGTCACCGACGTACTGCGCGGCGATCAGCACCTGCCCGCGGCCGGCGGCACCACCGTGCGCCGCGGTGACGTGCTCACCCTGGTGGGCGCGCGCTCGGGCCTGAACAAGCTGGTCGCCAGGATCGGCGCGGTCGTCAAGAACGACGCCACCGACTTCATCTATCTGGGTCTCGGCATCGCGGCGGGCTCCCTGCTCGGGCAGGTCGTCGTGCACTTCGGCGACGTACCCATGTCGCTCGGCACCGGCGGCGGCTGTCTGATCTCCGGGCTGCTCTTCGGCTGGTTCCGCTCCCGCAAGCAGACCTTCGGGGCGTTCCCTCCGCAGGCCGCGAACACCCTCAAGGACATGGGCCTGGCCATCTTCATCGCCTGTACGGGGCTCGTCTCGGGGCCGCAGGCCTGGCCGCTGCTCAAGCAGTACGGGGCGCTGCTTCCGTTCGCCGGGATCGCGATGGTCCTGGTGCCCGCGACGATCTCGCTGATCGTGGGCCGCAAGCTCCTGAAGATCGAGAAACCGCTCCTGATCGGCGCCATCGCGGGCCAGCAGTGCTCGACCCCGGCGATCACCTCCGTCACCCAAGTGGCCCAGAGCTCGGTCCCGCTGCTCGGCTACACGATCACCTACGCCCTCTCGAACTTCCTGCTCCCCCTGACCGGACCGATCCTCGTCGGCGTTCTCGGCGCCTGACCCGGCGCACCGGAGGGTAGAAAATGATCGACTTTCTCAACCGGAACATCTTCCAGCCCCACCCCGAGCTGCTCGTCTTCATCACCGTGGCCATCGGCTTCCTCTTCGGGAAGCTGCGCTACAAGGCCATCGGACTCGGCGCCGTCACCGGCTGTCTCATCGCGGGGCTTCTGCTCGGGGCGCAGTTCAAGGTGGAGATCGACGGGACGGTGAAGAACCTCTTCTTCACGATGTTCCTCTTCGCCCTCGGCTACAAGGTCGGCCCGCAGTTCTTCCGCGGCCTGAAGAAGGACGGCCTCCCGCAGGTCTTCAACGCGGTCGTCGTCTGTGTGACCGGCCTCCTCGTCTGCTGGGCCTTCGCCGCGATGCTCGGCTATGGCCCCGGGCTCTCGGCGGGGCTGCTCGGCGGGGCGCTCACGCAGTCCGCCGTCATCGGTGTCGCGGGCGACGCGATCTCCAATCTGCCGGGGCTCAGCTCCGCGCAGGCCAAGAGCGAGGCGAACCTGGTCGCCATCGGGTACGCCGTGACCTATCCGCTCGGCACGATCCTCTGCGCGATGCTGCTCGCCAACGTGCTGCCCAAGCTCTACCGGCGCGACCTCGCGGCCGAATCGGCGGCCCTGGCCCGCGAGTTGGACGCGCCCGGCGACAATCCCGACCTGGCCGAGGGCTACTACGAGGTCGTCCTGCGCGCCTACACCCTCCAGCGCCCCGACCTCGCGGGACGCACCATCGAGGACTTTGAGAACCAGCAGCGCGAGCTGGGCCGCCGGGTCTACATCACCCGCGTACGCAGAGAGGGGAACATCCTCGACCACGACCAGCGGACCGCCTTGCGCGAGGGTGACGTCGTCGCGCTGAGCGCGCTGCGCGGCTCTCTCGTCGAGTTCGATCCCCGTACGCACATCGGCGCAGAGACCGACGACGTCGAACTCCTCGGCTACCAGACCGAGTCGCTGCACGTGGTGGCCTCGGAGAAGAGCCAGCTCGGCAAGACCATCGCCGAGTTGCGACGCGAACCGTTCATGGTCGGGGTCTACGTCGACAAGCTGTACCGCTCCGGCGCCGAGTTCCCCTACCGCCTCACCACAAAGCTGGAGCGTGGCGACACCCTGATCCTCACCGGCCCCAAACGCCTGGTGGACCCGGCGGGCAAGGAGCTCGGCAAGCCCGTGCCGACCTCCTTCGCCACCGACATGATCTGGGTGGGGCTCGGCATCTTCCTCGGCGGCTGCATCGGCATCCCGGCGCTCACCGCGGGCGGGGTGCCGATCTCGCTCTCCACGTCCGGCGGCGCGCTGATCATGGGGCTCGTCTTCGGGTGGATCCGCGGCAAGTACCCGACGTACGGCAATGTCCCGCCCGGTGCCCAGTGGTTCATGGACACCCTCGGGCTCTGTCTCTTCGTCGCCGTCGTCGGCATCAACGCCGGGCCCAGCTTCACCTCCGGCCTTTCGACGGCGGGCTGGGGGCTGCTCCTGTTCGGGGCGGTCGCCACGGTGATCCCGCTGATCGTCGGCTTCCTCTTCGGCCACTACGTCCAGAAGATCCGCTTCCCGATCCTGATGGGCGTCCTCGCGGGCGGCCAGACGACCACCGCGGCGATCGGCGCGATCAACGAATCGTCGCGGTCCCAGATCCCCACGCTCGGCTACACGATCCCGTACGCCGTCGGAAACGTGCTCCTGACCATCTGGGGCGCCGTCATCGTCCTGCTCCACCACTGACCCCCCGCTCCCCCACGTGAGGAACGAGCCGTGCCCAAGACCACCTTCACCCGCGCGGAAATCCAGTCGTTCGCCCAGCTCAGCCCGTTCGAGCTGAAGGACAAGTTCATCCAGATCGCCCAGGCGGTGCAGGCCGACAAGCCGGGGCAGAAGGAGACCTCCAGCGTCCAGATGCTCAACGCCGGACGCGGCAACCCCAACTGGATCGCCACGGGCCCCCGCGAGGCCTTCTACGCGCTCGGCTATTTCGCCCTCTCCGAGTCCCGCCGCGTCTGGACCGCGGACAACCTCGGCGGCATGCCGGAGAAGGCGGGCTCCGGCGCCCGCTTCGACACCTTCGTACGTCAGCACCCGGACCTGCCCGGCATCGACCTGCTCCAGAAGTGCGTGGAGCACGCCGTCGAGCGGTTCGGGTTCGACAAGGACGAGTTCGTCCACGAGCTGACGGACAGCTCGGTCGGCGACAACTACCCGGTGCCGGACCGGATGCTGAAGCACGCGGAGCAGATCGTGCGCGGCTATCTGGCCGACGAGATGTTCGACAAGAGGCCGCCCGCGGACAACCTGTCGCTCTTCGCCACCGAGGGCGGCACGGCGGCGATGTGCTACATCTTCGACTCGCTCATGAAGAACGGCATCCTGCACAAGGGCGACAAGATCGCCCTGATGGTGCCGGTGTTCACGCCGTACATCGAGATCCCCGAGCTCGACACGTACGAGTTCGACGTGACGTACGTCGAGGCCGGCAAGTTCGCCGAGGAGGGCGTGCGGGAGTGGCGCTATCCGGAGGAGGAGGTGGCGAAGCTCGCCGACCCCGACATCAAGATGGTCTGCCTGGTCAATCCCTCCAACCCGCCCTCGCTCGCGCTGAGTCAGCGGGTCGCGGACCAGATCAAGCAGATCGTCGCCACGTCGAACCCGAACCTGCTGATCGTGACGGACGACGTGTACGGGACGTTCGTCGAGGGCTTCCGCTCCATCGCCGCCGACCTGCCGCGCAACACGCTGCTCGTGTACTCGTACTCCAAGCACTACGGCGCCACCGGCTGGCGGCTCGGCGTCATCGGGCTGCACGACGACAACGTCATCGACGAGCTGGTCGCGGCGCTGCCGCAGGCCGAGAAGGACCGGCTCGCCAAGCGGTACGGGACGCTGACGCTGCACCCGGAGGAGATCAGGTTCATCGACCGGCTCGTCGCCGACTCGCGCCAGGTGGCGCTGAACCACACCTCGGGGCTCTCGCTCCCCCAGCAGATGATGATGGTCCTGTTCTCCCTCTTCGACATGCTGGAGGAGGGGCAGGCGTACAAGCGGCGCATCCGCGCGATCGTGCAGCAGCGGCTCGAACTCCTGCTTGAGGGCGCCGAGATGAAGATCGCGGACGATCCGCACCGGGCCGGTTACTACATCGAACTCGATCTGCTCGCCGAGGCGGAACGCGTCCACGGCAAGGACTTCGCCGACTTCCTGGAGAAGAACTACGAGCCGGTCGACCCGCTGTTCCGCCTCGCCGAGCAGACCCACGTGGTCCTGCTGAACGGGGGCGGTTTCGAGGGCCCCGAGTGGTCGGTACGGGTGTCGCTCGCCAACCTGGACGACCTCGACTACCTGAAGATCGGCCACCACCTGCGGGCGATCTTCCAGGACTACGCGGCGGAGTGGCAGGCGAGCAAGAGCTGAGTTCTGAGGCTTCAGACCTCAGGCCTGAACATGAGTGGCGCCCCGACCGGGTGGGGGGATGCCGGTCGAGGCGCCGTGGGGGGGGTGGCAGCTATTGGGCTGGGGTGCTTCGGGCCTACTTGTAGGCGGCGAACGCCTTCGTGAAGGCGAGCGGCTCCTGCTCGATCGACGAACAGGTCGGCTGCGCACCGTTGTTGGCGCCGCCCTCGCAGGCCTTGTCGCGGGTCGAGGACCACATCGCAAGCCAGCCGAGGCCCTTCTCCTCGGCGAACTTCACCAGTTGCGTGGCGTCGTCGACCTTGAAGATCTCGGTGGTGACGTCGTTGACGCCGATCATCGGGGTGACCGCGACGGTCTTCCACGCCGCCTCGTCGGACAGGTCCAGGGCGCCCTTGATCTGCTTCTGCGTGGCGGTCGCCGCGTCGATGGCGTACTGGCCCATGTCGCCGCTGTAGGACGGCCCGTAGTCCATCGCCATGATGTTGACGGCGGAGACCTTCACGCCGTTCTTCTTGGCGTCGGCGACGAGGTCGACGCCCGGCTGGGTCAGGCCCTCGGGCATGACGGGCAGCGTGAACGAGACGTCCAGGCCCTCGTGGTCCTTCTGCAGCTGCGCGATGGCCTGGGCGCGGCGGGTGTTGGCGGCGGTCTCGGGGAGGGCCGCGCCCTCGATGTCGAAATCGACCTTGGTCAGCTTGTACGTGTCGATGACCTTGCCGTACGCCTTGGCCAGCGCGTCGGCGCTGTCGCACTTGAGGCCCAGCTCGGAGCCCGCGGCGCCACCGAAGGACACGCGTACGTCGCCGCCCTTGGCCCGCAGGGCTTCGATCTGCGAGGCGACCTTGTCGTCGTCGAGCCCGGTGGTGCCGCCCCAGAGGGGCTCGCAGCTGCCGCCGGAGGTGATGAAGGCGAGGGTGAACTCCTTGACGCCGGTCTTCTCCGCGGTGTCGACGAGGTCGTACGCGGGAGCGAGCGACGTGTCCACGAAGGGAGCGAACTTGGCCTGGGCGGCGGCCTTGGCGGGGGTCTTCTCCGCGGGAGCCTTGGTCGCGAGGGCCGTCCCGGAGAAGAGGAAAGCGCCGCCGCCGACGAGGCCGGCGGCCACGAGCCCGCCTATGACCTTGGACCTGGTGCTCACCGTGCGCCGATGCGTACTGCTCATCGCGTGCCTGCCTTAGCTGTGCGGGGGGTGGGGGTGCGTGCAGCAACTTAGCCTCGCGGGGGCGCGACATAGCGGGCAATTGGGGCTCTGCACTGGATCTTAGGGTGCGCTTAAGGGAGCGATGGGGGGCGGTTAATGGTGGGCTCCGGGGTGCTCCCGGGTGCGAGCCGTGGAGGCCTTCCCGCGCTTCGCGCGGATTTGTCCCGCCCACCCACCCGGCACCCGGAGTCAGCCCTTGGACGGGAACTACCTGCGCTCCGTTCACAGTCGGATGCGGGGTAAACGGGTGGGTGGGCGGGGAAAATCCGCCGCGAAGCGGCGGTTCAGGGGGCTAGCGCACGCTGGGGGCACGCTTACGCCGACGTACAGAACCCCCGTGCCCCCGCCCCCCGGCCACGGGACGACGCCCGTCCAGCTGAATCCAAATCCGCACCTCGGTCCCACCAAGCACGGACCGCCCGATACGGACATCTCCCCCCGTGGACTCCGCCAACTGCCGCACGATGTCCAGCCCCAGGCCAGTGGACCCATCGGCCCCCGACCCCGCGCCCCGCGCCAACGCGGCCTCGGGATCGGCGATCCCCGCCCCCGCGTCCGACACCAGGACGATCACCGCGTCCTCGCCACTGTGCACGTCCACCGCGAACGCCGCCCCCTCCCGCGTGTGCCGGAAGACGTTGCCGAGCAACGCGTCCAGGGAGGCGACCAGTTCGGGGCGCGCCACCGGGATCCACACCGGCCGCTCCACCCCCGCGACCCGCACCTCGCGCCCCTCGTCCTCCGCGAGCGCCGACCAGAAGGCCATGCGCTCCCGGATCACCTCGGACGCGTCACAGCCCGCGCCGGGCCCGACCGCGGCGGTCTGCGGCTTGGCGTCGCGTGCGGTGCGGATGATCGTGTCGACCTCGCGCTCCAGCTTCTCCACCGCGATACGGGTCTGCTCGGCCGCGGGGCCGTCCCCCAGCGAGGCCGCGTTGAGTCGGAGCACGGTCAGCGGAGTACGCAGGCGGTGCGACAGGTCCGCCGCCAACTCACGTTCGTTGGCGAGAAGTTGGACCACCTGATCGGCCATCGAGTTGAACGCCACGGCGGCCAGGCGAAGTTCCTTCGGCCCCTCCTCAGGGACCCTCGCCCCCAGCTTTCCCTCACCGAGGGACTGCGTGGCGCCCACGAGCCGCTTGGCGGGCTGCACCATGCGTACGCCGAGCCGGTCGGCCACCGCCACGGACCCGATGATCAGCGCGACGCCGACGCCCGCGAGCACCAGCCAGGCCGTGGTCACACCGTTGCTGACGTCGCCCTCGGGCACGAAGATCTCGACCACGGCGATCTGGGTGGAGCTCAGGGCCGTCGGCTGGAGCAGCGCGAAGCCACCCTCGACCGTCGTCGTCCGGGCCCGGCCCTCCTTGCGCGTGGTCTCCACCGCGTGCGCGTCCGCCCGCCGGTCGCCGATCTCCAGGGCGGGCGCGTCGCCGACGGCCGGTACGTACACGGCCATCCGCCCCTCACCGCCCGCCTCGGACGTGGCGACGGCCCGCGTCAGCTGATCCTTGTCGGTGGTGATGGAGAGCGTGGGGCCCATGCCGGCCGCGTGCCGCTCCGCGTTCGAGAAGGCCCTGTCCCGCGCCATCTCCTGGATGACCAGGCCGAGCGGCACCGCGAAGGCGACCACGACCATCGTCGTGACGGCCAGGCACACCTTGACGAGCGCCCACCTCACAGCGGTGGCTCCAGCTTGACGCCGACACCCCGCAGCGTGTGCAGATAACGCGGCCGCGCGGCCGTTTCGCCCAGCTTCCTGCGCAGCCACGACAGATGTACGTCGATGGTCTGGTCGTCCCCGTAACTCTGCTGCCACACCTCGGCGAGCAGCTCTTTACGGGGTACGACGACACCGGGCCGCCCGGCGAGGAAGGCCAGCAGGTCGAACTCGCGGCGAGTCAGGTCGAGCCGCGCCCCGTCCAGCTCGGCCTGGCGCCGCAGCGGGTCTATGGCGAGCCCGCCGACGCGTATCTCCCGGCTCGGCGGGACCTCGCCCGCCGGGACGCGCGAGCGGCGCAGCACGGCGGCCATCCGCGCCGAGAGGTGCTCGACGGAGAACGGCTTGGTCAGGTAGTCGTCGGCGCCGTCGTTCAGGAGCCTGACGATCTCGGTCTCGTCGTCGCGCGCGGTCGCGATGATCACGGGGACGTCGGTGATCCCCCGCAGCATCTTCAATGCCTCGGAACCGTCCAGATCGGGCAGTCCGAGGTCCAGGATCACCACGTCGAACCGGAAATGGGCCACCTCGCGCAGCGCCTCGAGGGCCGTGCCGACGCTGCGCACGGTGTGCGATGCCTCGGTCAGATGCCGGATGAGAGCGGAGCGTACGAACTGGTCATCCTCGACGACGAGCACACTTGCCATGGGCGGCACCGTACGCCATATGAGTGACCCCGGTCCTCCTGGGACGCCGAGGCGCCCGGTGGTGCAGTATGGCTCGCGATGCGCAGAGGACTCATACACGCAATGGCTTGGTCGCTCGCCACGGGCGCGGCGGTCACGCTCTCCTGGTGGGGTGTCCACACGGTCATGGCGGGCACCGCCTACGACCCGCCGCGTGCCGTGCCGCTGGCCGCCGACGGCGACCGCGCCGAGCCGCTCTCCTCCTCCACGCACCGCCCTGACCCGGCTCCGACCCCGTCGCCCTCGAAGTCGAAGAAGCCCCCGCAGTCCTCGAAGTCGTCGAAGCCCCCCGAGAGCAAGCCGTCGAAGACGAGGTCGAGCAAGCCGAGCACCCCCTCCACCCCCACCGCCGCACCGGGCAACGTGAAGAGCTACTCCTCCGAGGGCGGCCGGGTCGTCTTCGACCTCGGCACGGACTCGGCGACGCTGGTGTCGGCGACCCCGGCGGCGGGCTGGTCGGTGCAGGTGTGGAAGCAGGACACCTGGATCCGGGTGGAGTTCACGTCGGGCGCCGACAAGGTCTCGGTGTTCTGCACGTGGCACGACCATGCCCCGGCGGTCGAGATCAACGAGTACTGACCGGCCGGTTCACCGCCGCGGCCTCAGCGGAACACCGAGGGCGGCGGCGCCGGTGACGCCACCGCGCTCGCGTCCGTGACCGCCGCCGCTCCCCCGCTGAAGTCGATGAGCGCCCTGCCGTGCTCGACCCGGGCCGGATGGGAGTCCCCCGCGCTGCGCCGGGTCAGCTCGGCGATCGGCAGCGGCCGGTCGGACGCGACGAGCACCGCGTTGCCGAAGCGCTTGCCGCGCAGCACAGCCGGGTCGGCGATGAGCGCGAGTTCCGGGAAGAGGGTGGCGGCGGTGGCGAGCTGGCCGCGCAGATGCGCCAGCGGCGGGCCGTCGGCGAGGTTCGCCGCGTAGAACCCGCCGGGCTTCAGGACCCTGCGTACGTCACCGAGGAACTCGGCGCTGGTGAGGTGGGCGGGGGTGCGGGCGCCGCTGAAGACGTCGGCGATGACGAGGTCCGCCCAGCCGTCCGCGATCTTCGCGAGCCCTTCGCGGGCGTCGGTGCCGCGCACCCTGACCCGGGCCTGCGGGTCCAACGGCAGCTCGCGGCGCACGAGTTGGATGAGGGCCGTGTCACGCTCGATGATCTGCTGGGTGGAGCGGGGGCGGGTCGCGGCTATGTAGCGGGCGAGGGTGAAGGCGCCGCCGCCGAGGTGCAGGGCCTGGATCGGCTTGCCGGGCGGCGCGACCAGGTCGGCGACGTGACCGAGCCTGCGCTGGTACTCGAAGTCGAGATACGCCGGGTCGTCGAGGTCGACATGGGACTGCGGGGCGCCGTCCACGAGCAGCGTCCACGCGCGCGGCCTGTCCCGGTCGGGCATCAGCTCGGCGAGCCCCCCGTCCACCTCCTCGACGACGGCTTGCGCCTCTTCCCGGGTCCGCCTGTTCCTTGCCATCGGACCATTATCGGCGTACGCCCCGTGCGCGGCCCGATGACCTTGGAGAACCGCTTCTTCCGGGCTCAGCGGCAGTTGTCGGCGGCTTCGATGGTGCGGGCCGCCTTGCCGAGCGCCTCGCGCAGGACGGCGGGGTCGGTGACGGGGTCGGTCTCGTCGGGGGGCAGCAGCCAGCCGGTGCCCGCGACCGGGGGCGGCGGGGGGACGGGCGCCGGCTCGGCGTGCGCGCGGATGCCGCGGCCGAAGGTCTGCGTACACGCGCTGCCCGGCAGGTCCCAGCACTCGGCGGTGCCGGGCGGCACCAGGAAGCCGAGGGTGTCGCAGCTCCCGTCGTGCAGGACGGGGCCGACCGCGTCGTCGCCCGCCCCGCGGCGCAGGATGTCGACCGCTTCGAGGCCCTGGCGGGCCGGCACGGTGACGAGATCGCAGAAGTCGGCGGGCTCGGGGGGTCGTGCGCCTTGCTGCGGTGGTGCGCTGCGCTCCTGGGAGGGCAGATGCCGCGCCGTGGTCAGCGACGCCCTCGATTCGCCGTTCTGCACGCCGATCTCCAACAAGGGGACCCCTCCTCGCAAGGGCGGAAGCCGCGTCGCTCCCTCTCCGCATGGTTCAACGCGGGAGGACGTCAACGGCTACGGCGCAATGCCGCCGCAAAGGATGGCACTTCATGGCGGATCGTGGGTGAGATATCCGGTTTGTAGCCAAACTCTGCGTGCCGGGCCCATGACAGCGGGTACGTTCGTGCTCCGCCGGAACAGGGGCAGTATTGCTGAATCCGCGGGATTCGGCACAATCCGGCACGATCCGTACGAGAGGGTCAGGCCATGGCGTCGTCACCGATGGCATCGTCAACTCCGTCCCCACGACCGAATCTTCGCTTCAGGCAGCTGCGCGGACAGCGCTCTCCGGGCGAGTTCGCCGCCTTGATCAGGCGTGCCGCTCGCGAGATCGGTGAGCGGGTCAGCTGCGACGCCCGTTACATCGGACGCGTCGAGGCAGGCGAGATCCGCTGTCCCAACTACGCCTACGAGCGGGTGTTCCTGCACATGTTCCCCGGCCGGACACTGACGGATCTGGGGTTCGCACCCCGCTCCACCGTGCGCGGGCGGGGGGCGCGCGCCAAGTCCGGGGCGCCCGCATCACACACCACGATCCAGCTGTATGAGTCTCCCCCGTCCGGGCCGCTGAGCCCCGAACTGCACGAGTGCGACCCGTACGAGATCCAGAGTCACGAGGAGATCGACGTGCGGCGTCGCGCATTCATGAGCGGTACGGCCACGGTGGCCGCCGCCTCACTGGGGCCCTTCGGGCTCACCGACCCGAGTCCGGCCCAGGCCACCGCACAGCGCGGCGGCCGGCCCGGCGAGGCCGAGGCGACCGCGGTCGAGGAGGCCGTGCGCAGGATCCGGCTGCTCGACGACCGGCACGGCGCCGACGGCCTCTACCGACGCGCCGCCGCCCCGCTGCGGACCGCGTACGCCCTCCTCGACGCGGGCACGACCCGCCAGACGATGGCCGACCGGCTCTACACGGGGGCGGGGGAACTGTCCATCTCCGTGGGGTGGTTGGCGCACGACTCGGGCCGCTTCGACGACGCCCGCTCGCACTACGCGGAGGCGCTCGCGACGGCCCGCATGGCCGGCGACCCGGCCCTGGAGGCGCACGCCTTCTGCAACACGGCCTTCCTCGCGCGCGATGCGGGGCGGCCCCGGGAGGCGGTGCGGGCGTCCCAGGCGGCGACGCGGGCCGCCCGACAGCTCGCGTCACCGCGGCTGCTCTCGCTCCTGGCGCTGCGGGAGGGCGGCGGCTGGGCGGGGCTCGGGGACCGGGCCGGCTGCGAGCGGTCGCTGGTCCGCGCCCACGCCCTGTTCGACCGGGGCCCCTCGGACTGCGACCCGGAGTGGATGACCTTCTACGGGCCCGCCGAGCTGGAGGTTCTTGAGGCGCAGTGCTGGTCGGCGCTCGGCGACTGGGAGCGGGCGGCCCGGCACGCGCGGCGCGCGGCGGGCATCGCGTCGGCGCAGACCCCGCAGTTCACCCGCAACATCGCCCTCTACACCGCGGAGCTCGCCGACGACCTGGCCCGCGCGGGCCGTCCCGACGAGGCCGCGACGGCGGGCATGCGGGTGCTCGGGCTCCTCGACGAGGTGCAGTCGTCGCGCATCCAGGCGATGCTCGCCACGACGGCCCGGGTGCTGCTTCCGCACCGGCGGGCCTCGGGGGTGTGCGGCTTCCTGGAGCGGCACGCGTCACTGCCGCGGGCCGTGTAGCCGGCCTAGGCCAGGTGTCCGGTGTCGTTCCACGACTCGATGGCCGGTTCGCCGTAGGCCCAGCCCAGGGTGGAGATCGAGGTCGGGTTGAGGCGGATGCGGGCGGCGAAGTCGATGCCGAGACCGAGCCAGCGCGCGCCGATGGAGCGCAGGATGTGCCCGTGCGCGAAGACCAGGACGTCACGGTCCGCGCCGCGCGCCCAGGCCACCACCTCGTCCGCGCGGGCGGTGATCTGCTCCAGGGTCTCGCCCCGGGGGACGCCGTCGCGCCAGATGAACCAGCCGGGGCGCACGCCCTGGATGTCGGCCGGGGTCATCCCCTCGTAGGAGCCGTAGTCCCACTCCATGAGGGTGTCCCAGGTGGTGGCGCGGTCCCCGAAGCCGGCGATCTCGCACGTCTCGCGCGCCCGCGCGAGGGGGCTGGTGCGCACCTCGACGTCCTTGAGGCCGTCGAAGGGCGCGCGGTGCAGCCGCTCGCCCAGGAGCTTCGCGCCGTCGCGGCCCTCTTCCAGGAGCGGGACGTCCGTCCTGCCGGTGTGCTTCCCGGACAGGGACCACTCCGTCTGTCCGTGCCGGGCCAGCAGGATGCGCGGTGCCATGTCGAGCCTTTCCGAGCCGACGGCCGACGGTGGACCATCAGCTGTCATCGAGCGAATTCTGTGGACAGACAGCTGTCCGTACCCTCCATCATCACTCACGTGCCATGTCGCGATCACTCCTGCCCGTGAGGAGCAACCCGGTCGTCGATCTCTGCGTCTAAGACGACCGGGGACCGCCGCAGCGTCCTTTCGCGTACGCCGTAAGGTGAGGCGCCGTTGAACACCGCATGACCAAAGACAGATGGGGGACCTACCGGATGCCGCAGACTGACGCTCCGGGCACCGGGGGCATCAGCGGGCTTCGGCTCCGCTGGTGGACGGAGTTGCCGCTGATCGTGCTGGTGTACGCCGCGTACTCGGCGGGACGCCTGCTGGCCCGCGGCGATGTGGCGGGCGCGGTCGACAACGGCCTGAGCATCCTGCGCGTCGAGCAGTTCCTTCATCTCAACGCCGAGCACCCGCTGAACCGTCTCTTCACCGACCATTCCTGGATAGGTGTCCCCGCCGACTTCTGGTACGCGTCCCTGCACTACCTGGTCACGCCCCTGGTCCTCGTCTGGCTCTTCCGCAGCCGCGCGGTCCACTACCGCGCGGCGCGCGCGTGGCTGATGACCTCCACCATGATCGGCCTGGTCGGCTTCACGCTCCTGCCGACCTGCCCGCCCCGCCTGCTGAGCGAGGGGTACGGCTTCGTCGACACCATGGCGCAGTACAGCGACTTCGGCTGGTGGGGCGGCGAGGCGAGTGCGCCGCGCGGGCTCGGCGGCATGACCAACCAGTACGCGGCGATGCCCAGCCTGCACGTGGGGTGGGCGCTGTGGTGCGGGGTCGTGCTGTGGCGGCAGGGCCGTTCGCCGCTGGTCAAGACCGCGGCGGTGGCCTACCCGCTGATCACCACGATCGTCGTGATGGGCACCGCCAACCACTACTTCCTCGACGCGGTCGCGGGCGCCGCGGTGATGGGCCTCGGGCTGCTGCTCGCCCGGCCCGTGCTGCGGATCGCGGACCGCGTGAAGGCCAGGGTCAAACTGCCGTTCGATGCCGCGCGGCCTTCTCCGGGGGTCGTGGGCGGGGCCGGTGCGGGGTCCCGTGCGGGCTCGTCGTCCGTCTCGTCCGCCCCAGAGTCCTCGATTGTCAGTGGCGGGTGCCAGACTTCCGTGGGTGAGCGAATTCCCCGGCCGCGCAAGCGGCCTGCCGAGCCAGGCGCCGAGCCCAGTGCCCGACCCGCCGAAGCGGGGGACAGCACTCCGACAGCGGCTCGCTGAGCTGCGCGGTCCTGACGTCCCCGCGTCGCCGCTCGACGCCCGCGCGCTCGCGGCCCTCGCCGCGAACCCGGGCTGCCGACGGCGTGCGCTGCTCGACGGCGCGGGCGTGAACAAGGCGACGCTCGCGCAGTCCCTCGGCTCCCCCGCACCCTTCGGTCAGTCGCAGTTCGCGTTCATGCGGGGCAACGCCTTCGAGGCGAAGGTCAAGGCGGACGGCGGCGCGGAGCTGTTGCGGCTTGTGCACGGCAGGCTCGGTGGCGGCCCGGAACCGGTGCCGGGCGAATCATCGGTCCCCGACCTCGCCGCGGTGGGTCCCGAGGGACGCGCGGCCCGTACCTCGCTCGCGCTGCGCGAGGCCACGGCGACGGAGGGCTGGACCCTCCTGGACCACCCCATGCTCGCCCTCGACGTCGCGGGGACGCCCGCCTTCCTCGAACCGGACGCGGTGGTGGTCCATCCGGACGGCAGCTGGACGGTCGTCGAGATCAAGTCCTTCCCGATGATCGACGGCTCGGCGGACGCCGCGAAGGTGGGCGCGGCGGCCCGCCAGTCCGCGGTGTACGCGCTCGCCCTGGAGCGGGTGGCGGACCGCATGGACCCCGCGCCCCGCGTCCGCCACCACGTGCTCCTGGTCTGCCCCAAGGACTTCTCGAACCTCCCCACGGCGTCGGCGATCGACGTGCGCAAGCAGATCTCCGTGACCCGGCGCCAGTTGGCGCGCCTGACCCGCATCGAGGACATCGCGGACGCGCTCCCCGAGGGCACCACCTTCGACGTGAACCGCCCCGCTGCCGACCTGACGGCAGCGGTCGAATCGGTCCCGGCGACGTACGCCCCCGAGTGCCTGGCCGCCTGCGAGCTGGCCTTCCACTGCCGCGAGCGCTCCCGCGACGAGGGCGAGGTGACGGCCCTGGGCCGCTCGCTGCGGGGGGAGTTGGGCGGCCTGACGACGATCGGCGCCGTCCTCTCCGCGGCCGACGGAACCTCGGGCGACCCGACGGACCCGACGGTGGCGGCGCTGCGGAGAGCGGCGGCGCTGCGGTCGGAGGCGCTTTCTGGCGCGGGCGCGTCGTCTGGCGTGGGCGCCTCGGGCGGGACGGGGGGTCAGAAGTGCTGACCCCCTACGCAGCCCTGCGACACGACGCACACCCCGCCGACCTGCACGACCTGCACGACCACAAGGCAAAGCCCCGAACCCACAGCCCACAGCCCGCCCCGGCACGGCACCCCGCGGCGAGTGGCGTTTCCCTGACCACCCGCTCGCTCCGAAACATTCCGGCGCCCGCACACCGCGTGCACGGCTGCACGGCAGAAGCACGGGCCCGCCGGACTCGGCCTGGACCGGCGCGACGCCCCGCAGAGGACGGTACTTCCCTGACCACCCACGCGCTCCGGAACTTCCCAGCGCCCACACACCGCATGTACAGCCACACGGCAGAGACACAGGCCCGCCAGCCCCGGCCCGCCCCGGCACGGCGCTCCGCGGCGGGCGAGACTTCCCCACTCACCCCCACCCTCCGGAACCACCCGGTGACCGCGCACTGCTCGCGCGGCGTGTGTCGGCTTCGTGTGGCGGCAGTTCATATCCGGTCCGGCCGCTCGTCGATCGGTCCTTCGGTTGGTGGAGGTCGCCGGGTGATCGGGTGGGTGGGTGGGGGAAGCTCGCCGCGCAGCGGCGGGGTAGTGCAGGGTGGCCCGCAGGCGACGGCGGACAGTGCGCCGTCAGAGCCCCGCGCAGCGGACCCGCAAGGGGGGACGGCCTGATGTCGCTCATCGATGACCTCGCCCGGTTGGAGGCTGTCACCAGCGGCCGCGCCCAGCCACGCGCGACCGTACGGCACCGCCACCTCACCCAGCGCCCCCTCGTCCTCGTCCCCCTCATCACCGCCGGTGAGGCCGGCGCCCCGCTCGGCGCGCTCGTCGGGACGGAGCGCACCTCGCCCCGCGTCCTCGTCGTGCCCCAGCCCCGCGACCGCGACCTGCGCTTCACCTTCCTGGCCCAACTCGCCGACACCGTCCTGGACTACGTCGACTCGTTCACGGACGACGTCGAAGCGGCGGAACGCAGCGAGACGGACCCCGAGACCGGCAAGCGCGTCAAGGTGGAGGTCGAACTCTGCACGGACGCACCGCAGTTGATCGTCCCGAGCCGCGCCGGCATCGACTTCGTACGGCTCATCGGCCGCTCAACCCGCTTCCGCCGCACCGCCGAGCAGGACCCGGAGACCCCGTATCCCGCGCCGCCCCGCGTCCCCCTCCTCGGCCGCTGGCTGACCCACTTCGGGGAGCGCGCCCGCGTGCCGGGCTCCTCCCTCCTCGTCGCCATGACCGACCTGCTCTCCCGGCACTGGGCCACCGGGCAGAGCAGTCTCGAAGACCAGCATCTGGGCGCCCTGCTCGCCTGGATCGAGGCCCCGGAAGGCACCTCGGGCGCCGACGCCGCGCTCCGCGCCGAGCTGGCGCGGGACAAGGACGGCCAGTTGCTCTGCCCGCCCGCGGGCCCCGCCACGGACCCGGCGTTCGACAACCGCCTGCTCGCCCCGGCCATCGAGCGGTACGACCGCGCGCGTGGCGTCCTCGCCACCGCGCAGGACGGCGTCCAGGCGGACGCCCGCCTCGCCGAACTGACCGCGGCCGAGCGGGAGATCCGCTCCCTGATCGAGAGCAGGACCCGCCCCACCTGGGACGCGGTGTGGCGCGGACTCGACGCGCTCTGCACACTGCCCGAGGCCCCGCACGCCGCCGACCGCTGGACCCGCGACCGCTGGTCGTTCACGGGCCACCGGGACCGCGTGACGGCGGGCGAACCCCCGCAGCCGCGCGTCGACGACGCGGTGACGGCGGCGAACAAGCTCGCCACGCGCGAGCGCGAGCAGGCCAGGCTAGAGGCGCAGGAAGCGTTGGACGACCCCCTGGTGATGGCGGGCCGCCGACTCGCGGGCGAGGCGTTCGCCGGTGAGGTGACCGAGGTGGTCATGGCGTACAGCGAGAGCAAGCGCCCGAGCCCGCGCCCCCTGGTCACCGTCCGCACGGACGACCGCCCGCACCTGGCCGAGCGCGCGAAGGTGTACCGCTCGCTCCAGGGCAAGCCGCAGTCGGCCGAGTTCGTGACGTACGAGAGCGAGGGCGGCGCCGCTTCCGTCGTGCTGCGCATCACCGACAAGATGGGCCGCGGCAAGGAGCCCGAGCCGGGCTCCGTGCCGGAGAAGGGTGACCGGATCTGCTGGACGCTCTTCGAGCACGAGCAGCGTGGCGGACCCAAGCTCCCCGACCCCGAGGCGACTCCCTGGACCCACGGCGGCCCGCCGGGCGAGGCCGCCGAGCGCCCTGACCCCGTGACGCCGGAGGACACCCTGTGAGTCCGACCGCCCCCTTCGACCGCGCCTCCTTCGACCCCGGCGCCGCGGCCGGCCGCGCCACGGACGCGATCCTGCACGACACGCTGCACGGCGCGCACCGCGGCGTCGTCGTCGACTCGCCGCCCGGCGCGGGCAAGTCGACCCTGGTCGTGCGCGCGGCCCGCGAACTGGCCGCGGCGGGCCGCCCCTTGATGGTGATCGCACAGACGAACGCGCAGGTCGACGACCTGGTCCTGCGCCTCGCCGAGAAGGACCCGGAGCTGCCGGTCGGCCGTCTGCACAGCAGCGACCCGGACGCGTACGACAAGGCGCTGGACGACCTGCCCTTCGTCCGTACGTCGACGAAGGCCGCCGACCTCGCCGGGCTCGACGTCGTGGTGTCGACCGCCGCGAAGTGGGCGCACGTCAAGGACGTGGAGCCCTGGCGGCACGCGATCGTGGACGAGGCGTATCAGATGCGGTCGGACGCGCTGCTCGCCGTGGCCGGGCTCTTCGAGCGGGCCCTGTTCGTGGGTGATCCCGGGCAGCTCGACCCGTTCTCGATCGTGGGCGCCGAGCAGTGGGCAGGCCTCGCGTACGACCCTTCGGCAAGCGCGGTGACGACGCTGCTCGCGCACAACCCCGAGCTGCCGCAGCACCGCCTCCCGGTGTCCTGGCGGCTCCCGGCGTCGGCGGCTCCGCTGGTCTCGGCGGCGTTCTACCCGTACACGCCCTTCCGCAGCGGGACCGACCACGGCGACAGGGCGCTCACCTTCGGTGTGCCGTCGGACGGTTCGGCCCCCGACCGGGTGATCGACGAGGCCGCCGAGTCGGGCTGGGGCCTGCTCGAACTGCCCGCGCGGAACACGCCGCGCACCGACCCCGAGGCCGTACGCGCGGTGGCTCAGGTCGTCCGGCGCCTCCTGGACCGCGGCGGCGCGGCCACCTCGGAGCGCGGCCCCGACCCCACGCCCCTGACGGCCGACCGGATCGCCGTCGGCACCGCCCACCGCGACCAGGCGGCGGCGGTACGCGCGGCCCTCGCGGAGCTCGGCGTCGCGGACGTCACGGTGGACACCGCGAACCGTCTCCAGGGCCGCGAGTACGACGTGACGGTGGTCCTGCACCCGCTCTCCGGCCGCCCGGACGCCACCGCGTTCCACCTGGAGACGGGCCGCCTGTGCGTCCTCGCCTCCCGCCACCGGCACGCCTGCATCGTGATCTGCCGCGCGGGCGTCAGCGAACTGCTCGACGACCACCCGTCCACGGAACCGGTCCAACTGGGCGTCACGGTGAAGTTCCCGGACGGCTGGGAAGCGAACCACGCGGTACTCGCCCGCCTGGCAGAACACCGCGTCCCATGGCGACCATGAAGACGCCCCCTACTCGCCGGACGGAGTCCGGCACGCCGCCGCAGGCGGCCAAAGGAAACAGCCCCGGACGGCTGGGAGGCGAACCACGCGGTACTCGCCCGCCTGGCAGAACACCGCGTGCCATGGCGGCAGCCCTGACCCCAGCCCCCAGGGCCCCCTTGCGCGGCAAGGGAGAATGGGAGGTGGCCCCACGGCCGGAAACCGTACGAGGAGGAGAACCATGGCGGAGCCCGAGCGGCCCCGGACCGAGCAGCGACTTCGACCCGGGCCCCTGCTCTTCGAGCCCGCGGAAGCCACCGCCGACCCGGAGCACTTCTTCGACCTGGAGTCGATGGAGGACCCCCGGGAGCTGCTGGCCCGTGCCACCGAGCTGACGCACGCCTTCCGTGCCGCGACGGACCGCTCGGTGGAGTTCCAGGCCATCGCCGCGGCCCAGCTCGCCGACCCCCGGCGCTTCGACCGGCTGACGCCCGCCGCGATCGCCGAGCGCGCCCAGTGGACCGAGGACTACGCGAAGAAGATGGTCGAGTTCGGCCGGGATCTGCTGCGCGCGGCCGGTCCGGGCGGCGGCGGCCCGGAGGCCTGAAAGCGACGCTCAAAAGATCACGGGCATATGCCAAGAGGGGGGCAAGGTACTCCTCCGCACCCGCCGCTGTCCCCATTTCTGGTAACTCCCGGAATCGGAACACTCACTACCGGTAGATGTAGTTGCCATGAGCAGCACACGTCTCCACCCGGGCCCCGACCCCGCCCGCGTCCAGGACAGCTCCGACGTCACGACCGAGGGAGCCGCCTGGCTCGCCTCCGCGGAAACGTATCCGCGCAGCGCGCTCGCCCACTGGCGCAGCCGCCCCGCCGCCCCCGCGGTCCTCCCCTGCGGCACCGTCTTCGACGTGGTGAGCGTTCCCGCCGTCTTCGGCAGGCGCATGCTCGACCGCTTGTGGGAGGACGGCCCCGGCTCGGGCCCCGTCGCCGCGCACCGCGGCCGCATGCTGCTCTTCGCCGCCCCGGGCACCGCCCAGCGGCTGCCCTCGCTCCTGGAGTGGGAGGAGTGGGGCCGCGCCGTGCCCGGCATCCTCTGCCACGGCATGGGGGACGCGGTGACGGTGCCGCCGGTCACCCCGGAGACCCGGGCCACGGCGCCCTCCGGCCCGCCGTCCGGCCGCCTCGAGGGGCACCTCGAATCGCGCTGGCTGGTGGCCCCCGACGCCCGCCACCCCTGGCTTCCCGGCCCCGAGGTCATGCTCTGGGCGTGCGTCCGCGCGGCACGCGCGGCGGCCGGCTCCGCGGTCCGTATATCGATTTTTCCTGGCGGCGATCAGGGTGCTAAGGTCTACGACGTCAGCAGGCGCCGCTAGCTCAGTTGGTTAGAGCAGCTGACTCTTAATCAGCGGGTCCGGGGTTCGAGTCCCTGGCGGCGCACAGACAGAAAGAAGCCCCTCGCGCAAGCGGGGGGCTTCTTTCATGCCCGGTACGAACCATGGGGTCAGCGCCCCTCAGCCCACCGACACCTTCACGTTCCACGCCCCCGACGCCGTACGCCCCTCCACCTCGATGCGCACCCCCTCGTCCGGCACCGTGAAGCTCTCCCCCGTCGACACCGGCGCGTCCGCGAGCGGCGGGTACACCGAGTCGTTCCAGCAGGCCTCCGAGTCCGGGTGGGCGTCGAGCACCTCGACCGGGCCGCCGCCGGACGGCGCCTCGTTGCGTACGCGGTAGACAAGCACCCCCTCGCTGCACGTGGCGCTGTCGTTGCCCGCCGCGTCCCGTGCCTCGAAGGCGATCGCGCTGCCGCGGCCCGTGCGGACGACCGCCAGCTTGGTGCCGCCGATGCCCCCGCGTGTGGGCCGCGTCGACAGCGGCTCCAGGGTCAGCCGCCGGCCCTCGCCCTCCACGCACTCCACCTGGCGCCGGTCCAGCCAGCCGAGCTTCCACTTGTGCCAGGCGAAGAGGTCGGGAGAGAGCCCGAACTGGCTACCCATGACGTCCCAGTCGCCGACATGCGTGTCCCAGTCGCCGCCGCCGTCCGTCGGCCGGTGGTAGAGGTCGGGCAGGTCGAAGACGTGGCCGGTCTCGTGGGCGAGGACGTTGCGGTCCGGCGGATGGCGCTCGAAGACCGTGACGATGCGCTTGATGTCGGCGCCGTCGGCCCGCATGGGCTGGTCGAAGTTGACGACCTTCGTCGCGTCCGAGTCGACGCCGGGGGCGTCCGGGTCGGCGACGAAGTAGACGACGTCGTACCGCGAGAAGTCGACGTGCGGATCGGAGGCGGCCACCGCGTCCCGCAGATAGGCGCTGCGCCGGGAGGCGTTCCAGTCGCGCTGTATGGCGTACGAGGTGGAGGCGTCCGGCATCTCCACCCACTCGCGCCGCGGGTGCGGGCGCAGGGCGAACTTGCCGTAGGAGGCGCGCTCGAAGAACTGGCTGGTGGCGGGGAAATAGTCGGCCGTCAGGTCTTCGGTGGCGAGCTGGGGCGGGGAGTCGGGGAAGGAGAGGAAGACCATCACGGCGTCGAGGGCCCGGTCGGGGCGCGTATAGGCGCCGTTCCAGGTGTCGAGGCCCTCCGAGTGATGCGCCGGGGTGCGCTGCAGCGCACAGGGGACCGCCGAGGTCCGGGCGCTCGCGGGGCCCGCGACGAGCCCCGTGGCGGCCAGTGCGGTCAGGGACGTAAGGACGGCGGCCGTGCTGCGCAACCGGGGTCTCTCCCCTCCACGGGTGAGTCCCCAGGGGGGTAGCTGACGCGGCACGTCCACCTCCGGATGCGGGTTACGGGGCATCCCACCCACCCTGTGCAGCTTTTTTCTGGTGTGCCCTGTTTGTCTGGGCCAGCCGGGTGACGCGCCACTCCCGGAGCGCTCACGGAACGTCACAAGTTGTCGGCGGGCTGATGGAGGCGTAAAGGAAGCAGTACACGGGCGAGCAGAAACGATCTGTCGCCGGGCAGGTGCCACATCCGCGCCGGGCATGCGCCTGTCCTATGCCCTGCGCGGCCGCCACGCGGCACCGCTCCGTGGCTGGATGCGCCCTCGGGCCAGCCCCTATGATCGGCACACTTTCCTGCGCGGGCCCGGCCTCGCCGAACAACTGCACTGCGGGAGCAAGTGGTGAACGGAACGTCTGAAGGCCAAGCGCCCCCAGCGGTCACAGCACCCGACCTCGCCTGGGCGCCCATCACGGAGCGTCGCCATCCAGGGCCGCGGCCCGACCACCGAGCAGCTTTCGCCGCCGCCCCGCTCGCCCTCGGCGTCGTGGACGGCGACGGTCTCGTCATCGATGCCAACGACGCGCTCGCCGAGCTGCTCGGCGCGTCCCCCGACCAACTCGCGGGACGTCTGGCCGCCGATCTGGTGGACCTGGCGTCGGACGCCCGCACCTGGCACGCGTACCGCGAGGTGCTCCGCGGCCGCCAGGCGAAGCTGCGCTGTACCCGGCGCCTGAAACACCCCGACGGGCACTCGCTGTGGGTCCAGGTCACGGTCTCGCCGATGCCCGGCGGGCGTACGGTGCTGCTCGCCGCCACCGACATCAGCGCGCGCCGCGAGCTCCAGGCCCGCCTCCGGCATCTGCAGATGCACGACCCGGTGACCCGGCTGCCCAACCGCAGCCTGTTCTTCGAGCGGCTCGCCGCCGCGCTCGAAGCGGGTGCGTACGACGACACGGGCACCGGCCGGATCGGTCTCTGCTACCTGGACCTCGACGGGTTCAAGGCGGTCAACGACACGCTCGGCCACCGGGTGGGCGACCGGCTGCTCGCCGCCGTCGCGGAGCGGCTCACGCGGTGCGCCGACGAGGCGGGCCACGGCCGGACGGCGCCGCCGCTGGTGGCGCGGCTCGGGGGCGACGAGTTCGCGCTGCTCGTGGAGGACTCCACGGGCACGGACCAGTTGGCCGATCTCGCCGGGACGGCGCTCAAGGCGCTGCAGGAGCCCTTCGACCTGGCCGGCCAACGGCTCTCCGTCTCCGCCTCGATCGGGGTCGTGGAGCGGCGCGCCGCGGGGACCACGGCGACCTGTCTGATGCAGGCGGCCGACACGACGCTCTACTGGGCGAAGTCGGACGGCAAGGCACGCTGGACGCTCTTCGACCCCGAGCGCAACGCCCACCGCATGACCCGCCAGACCCTGTCGAGTTCACTGCGTCCGGCCGTCGAGCGCGGTGAATTCCTGCTCGACTACCAGCCGTTGGTGCGCCTGGAGGACGGCGGTGTGCGCGGGGTCGAGGCGCTGGTGCGGTGGCAGCATCCGCGCTTCGGACTCCTTACGCCGAATCGGTTCATCGGACTGGCCGAGGAGGACGGTTCGATCGTGCAGCTGGGCCGCTGGGTGCTGCGGACGGCGTGCCGTCAGGCCCGCCAGTGGCAGCTGGACCACCCGGAGCGGCCGCCGGTCTTCGTGAGCGTCAATGTCGCGGTGCGCCAGGTGTGGGACTCGGATCTGGTGGCCGATGTCGCGGAGATCCTCGCCGAGACCGGACTGGCCCCCGAACTGCTCCAGTTGGAGCTCACCGAGTCGGCGGTGATGGGCTCGACGGGCCGCCCGCTGCAGGCTCTGCAGTCGCTCAGCGACATGGGGGTGCGCATCGCCATCGACGACTTCGGCACGGGCTACTCGAACCTGGCGTATCTGAGCCGGCTCCCGGTGTCCGTCCTCAAACTGGACGGCTCCTTCGTGCGCGGCTTCCAGTACGACGCCGAAGCGGGCGAGGCGCACATCAACCCCGCGGACGAGGTCATCGTCGAGGCCTTGGTGCAACTCGCCCACCGGCTGGGCCTGACCGTCACCGCGGAGTGCGTGGAGACCACGTCACAGGCGGCGCGGCTGCGGCGGATCGGCTGCGACACCGGGCAGGGGTGGCTGTACTCCCGCCCGGTGGCGCCGGATCGTATCTCCGCCTTGCTGGCGGCGGGTTGAGGGCTGCTCCGCCGGTCAGACGGTGGGCAGTCCGTAGGCGTCCGCGATCAACTCGTACGAGCGCAGGCGCACTTCGCCGCTGTGGGCGTTGGCGGTGATCATCAGCTCGTCGGCGCCGGTGCGCTTGGCGAGGTCGTCGAGGCCGGTGCGGACCTGGTCGGCGGTGCCGTGGATGACGTTGGAGTTCCAGCTGTTGATGAAGTCCCGCTCCATCTCGTTGAACTCGTACGCCTCGGCCTCCTCGGGGGTCGGGACGAGCCCCGGCTTCCCGGTCCGGAGGCGGACCATGTTCAGCGCGGCCGCGAGGACCTGCCGCTGAGCCTCCTTCTCGTGGTCGGTCGCGAGCGCCGACACGCCGATCAGGGCGTACGGGGCGTCGAGCACCGCGGACGGCTTGAACGACTCCCGGTAGAGGTCGAGCGCCGGGATGGTGTTCTGCGCGGAGAAGTGGTGCGCGAAGGCGAAGGGCAGGCCGAGGACCCCGGCGAGGCGTGCGCTGAACCCGGAGGAGCCCAGCAGCCACAGGGGCGGACGGTGCGGGGACTGGACGCCGCCGGGTGAGGTGGCCTGGACAGGGCCGGGGACGGCGTGGATACGGCTGTACGGGTGGCCGTCGGGGAAGTCGTCGTCCAGGAAACGGGTGAGCTCGGCGAGCTGCTGCGGGAAGTCGTCGGCGCCTTCGTTCAGGCGATCCGTCCTGCGCAGTGCGGCGGCGGTCGCGCCGTCCGTGCCCGGGGCCCGCCCCAGGCCCAGGTCGATCCGGCCCGGGGCCATGGCCTCCAGGGTGCCGAACTGCTCCGCGATGACGAGGGGGGCGTGGTTGGGCAGCATGACGCCGCCCGAGCCCAGGCGGATCCGCTCGGTGTGGGCGGCGAGGTGGGCGAGGATGACCGCCGGGGACGAGGAGGCCACGCCCGGCATGGAGTGGTGCTCGGCCACCCAGTAGCGGTGGTAGCCGCGGCCCTCCGCCAGCCTGGCGATGTCCACGCTCTTGCGCAGGGCGTCGGTGGCGGTCCGTCCCGCCCCCACGGTCACCAGGTCGAGCACGGAGAGCGGTGCCGGCGCGCTGCCGTGCCGCTCGCCGCGGATGTCGTCGCTCGGGTCCACTGTCACGGGGGTCCTGCCTCCTGCTGCGCGTGCTTGTCCGGTGCGTACTGCTTCGCAGACTTAACAGGAGGTGGACTCCGCTTTATTCCCCGGGCCGCCGGGCGGGTTTCGCTTACCCCTTCACCTGCACCACCGGCTCCTTCGTGAACAGTGCGCCCAGGCTCGGGGCGTTCACCCTGCGGGTGGCCAGGCGCAGGGCCTCCCAGACCGTCACCTGGTTCGCCGTCAGGACCGGCTTGCCGAGGTCCTGCTCCAGGTCATGGATGTACGCCGCCGTGTGCAGGGCCGTATCGGGCAGGAGGAGCGCCTCCGCGTCGGGGTGGTCGCCCGCGCGGGCCATGGCTCGCACCTCGTCCCAACCCCACGTGCCGACCTCCGCCGCCGTGATGATGCCGTTGCCCTGCGTGGACACGACCTCCACGCCGGACGCCTTGAGGAACGAGGCGAAGAGCCCGGCCACGTCCTCGGGATACGTCGCCGCGACAGCGACCCGCCCCGCCCCCACCTCTCGTACCGCGTGGGCGAACGCGAAGGACGTGCTGGACGCCGGGAGACCCGCCGACCGGGCCAGGGTGCGCACCTGGTCGTGCGCGCCCTCCCAGCCGAAGACGAAGCTCGCGCTGGTGCAGGCCCACACCACCGCCTCCGCCCCGGAGAGGCGCAACTCCTCGACCCCGGCGGCGAGCCGTTTCGGCGACCCCATCTCCAGGAGGGCGTCGACCCGGTGCGCGTCCTCGCCGATGTCGGTGTGGACGACCTGGAGCCGGACATCGCTCCCCAGCATCTGCTCCATGCGGGGGTAGTCGTCCTCAGCCGAGTGACCCGGATAGAGGAAACCAAGTGCGGTCACTTCCAGCCTCCTTCAAGGCAGCGTTGGTGGTCCTTCGGGCAGACCCTGACCCGGATCGAGCGGTAGTACACCTGGCAGTTCGCCCGGTGCCGAGACCGGGCCCGCGCCCGGCCTCGCGCTCGGATTGATCAGCGCCTGGTAGGGCCCTACCGCATGCGTACCCAGACGGCGCAGCGCGGACCACATCGTCACCTGGTTCGCGGAGATCACCGGCATCCGCAGCTCGGCCTCCAGTTGCGGGATGACGTCGTACGTCGCGAGGTTGGTGCAGCTGATGAAGAGCGCGTCGGCCCCGCCGAGCACCGCCCGGCGCGCCATGTCCGCCACGTCCTTGTACGGCACCTTCCAGATGTGCCGGGTCAGGCCCAGGTAGGCGCGGCCGGTGACGGACACACCGGATTCGGCCAGATAGTGCTCGAGGGACTGCGTCACCGACCAGGTGTAGGGCGTGACGAGCGCGATGCGCCGCGCGCCCAGGTCGGCCAGCGCTTCGAGCAGCGCGCCGGAGGTCGTGACGGAGGAGACCGCGCCCTCGCGGGTCATGGCCTCGCACATCGCGCGCTCGCCGGCGATGCCGCCGACGAAGCTGCCCGACGTGCAGGCGTACGCGAGGACTTCGGGTTCGGCGGCGCTCAGCGCCCGCACCGCCTCGCCGAGCGTCTCGTGCTCGCTGACGAGTCGTGCCAGGTCAAGGCTTACCTCGACGGGCACGTACGGAGTGCGGGTCAGATGGAGGGAGACCTCGTCCGGCACCCAGCGCCAGAGCTCCCGGTCGAGGGCGAAGTCGAAAGGGGCGACGACACCTACACCGCGTTGAGGGTGTGGTCCGCCGAGGAAGGAGACGTCCATGAGCAGGCCCCAAGTTCGTGCGTGCGTGCAATGGAGGGACCGGCCGGGGGCCGGGAGATGCGGAACCGGCGACGCGCCGGGACGTCGGGATGGGGCAGAAGGCGCGAAGAATGCGCTACAGAGCGTGCTATGACCTCATACGGAGCGTACTCAGTCGTGGGGTGCTTGTGATAGAGCACCTCTGTTGACGAAGGTAGTTTCAGGTGCGAGCGTGGTCAATCCGCGCATCTCAGACGGCTCTGGCCGACACCACTCAGGGAAGCGGACTCTCATTGCGAAACGGTTTCTCCTCGATGTCCGAATCAACGTCCGATTCAGCGTCTGATCCGATGTCCGAAACAACCGTTCTGGTCCTCGACGCCCCCTCTCCCGCCCCGCCGCCCCGCCTCGGCAGCCTCACGGGCCGCGCCCGCATCCTGCACGCGGACGCCGACACCCTGGCGGAGCAACTTCCCCACGCCGACGTGCTGCTGGTGTGGGACTTCCTCTCGGACGCGGTACGGCTCGCGTGGCCGGGCGCGGGCCCGCGGCCGCGCTGGGTGCACACCGCGAGCGCCGGCGTGGACCGCCTCATGTGCCCGGAGCTCGCCGCGTCCGACACGCTGGTCACCAACGCCCGCGGCGTCTTCGACCAGCCCATCGCCGAGTACGTGGCGGCGCTCGTCCTCGCCATGGCCAAGGACCTGCCGCGCACCCTCCGGCTCCAGGACGAGCGCACCTGGCAGCACCGCGAGACCCAGCGTGTCGCGCGGACGCGCGCCTGCGTCGTGGGCTCCGGGCCGATCGGACACGCCATCGTCCGGATGCTCAAGGGCCTGGGGATCATCACCGCCCTGGTGGGGCGCAGCGCGCGGAACGGCGTGCACGGACCGGACGAGCTCGACCGGCTGATGGCGCGCGCCGACTGGGTGGTGTGCGCGGCGCCGCTCACGGACGACACGCGCGGCATGTTCGACGCGCGGCGCTTCGGGATGATGCAGCCGTCGGCCCGCTTCATCAACATCGGGCGCGGCGCGCTGGTCGTCGAGGACGATCTCGCGGCCGCCCTGACGAAGCGGTGGATCGCGGGCGCCGCCCTGGACGTCTTCGAGCACGAGCCGCTGCCCGCGGACAGCCCGCTGTGGACGGCACCGGGGCTCCTGGTGTCCCCGCACATGAGCGGCGACACGGTGGGCTGGCGCGATGAACTGGGCGCGCAGTTCGTGGAGTTGTACGAGGAGTGGGCGGCCGGGCGGCCCCTCTCCAACGTGGTCGACAAAAAACGTGGGTATGTACCCGGGAATTGATCACCCTTGAGGAGCGTGCATGACCGAGCTCACGGATCTCACCGCGGTACAACTCGTCGAGGCCTATCGCAAGGGCGACTTGAGTCCGGTCGACGCGACACGGGCGGCGCTGCGCAGGGCCGAAGAAGTGCAGCCCGCGGTGAACGCCTTCGTGCGCGTGGACGGCGAACAGGCCCTGGCGCAGGCCGAGGAGAGCGCCGGGCGGTGGCGTCGCGGTGAGCCGCGGGGCCTCCTCGACGGGGTGCCGGTGTCGATCAAGGACATCCTGCTGCAGCGCGGCGCGCCGACACTGCGGGGCTCGAAGACCGTGCGCGCGGAAAGGGCTTGGGACGAGGACGCGCCCTCGGTGGCGCGGCTGCGCGAGCACGGCGCGGTGTTCATCGGCAAGACGACGACGCCCGAGTTCGGCTGGAAGGGCGTCACGGACAGCCCGCAGAGCGGGATCACGCGCAATCCATACGACACCTCGCGCACCGCGGGCGGCTCCAGCGGCGGCAGCGCGGCGGCCGTGGCTCTCGGCGCGGCGCCCGTGTCACTGGGCACGGACGGCGGTGGCTCGGTGCGCATCCCGGGCGCCTTCTGCGGCATCTTCGCGCTGAAGCCGACGTACGGACGGGTGCCGCTGTACCCCGCGTCCGCGTTCGGCACGCTCGCGCACGTCGGCCCCATGACGCGGGACGCGGCGGACGCGGCGCTCCTGATGGACGTCATCAGCGGCCCCGACCCGCGCGACTGGTCGCAGCTCGGGCCGGTGGCGGACAGCTTCAGCGCGGGTATCGAAGGCGGCGTACGCGGCCTGCGCATCGCGTACTCGCCCTCGCTCGGCGGTCAGGTCGCGGTGCGGCCGGCGGTCGCCGCCGCCGTGCGCCGGGCGGTGGAGTCCCTGGCGGCCCAGGGCGCGTACGTCGAGGAGACGGACCCCGACTTCACGGACCCGGTGGAGGCCTTCCACACGCTGTGGTTCAGCGGCGCCGCCCGGGTGACCCAGCATCTGCCGCCCGACCGGCGGGAGTTGCTTGATCCGGGGCTGCGCGAGATCTGTGCGCAGGGCGCCCGGTACAGCGCGCTCGACTACCTAGCGGCAGTCGACGTACGCATGGAGCTCGGCCGTCGCATGGGCCGCTTCCACCAGACGTACGACCTCCTGGTCACTCCGACGCTGCCGATCACCGCGTTCGAGGCGGGGGCGGAGGTACCGAAAGGTTCCGGCCATCGCAGGTGGACCGGATGGACCCCTTTCACGTACCCCTTCAACTTGACGCAGCAGCCCGCCGCGACCGTCCCGTGCGGCGTGGACAGGGAGGGACTGCCCGTCGGCGTCCAGATCGTGGGGGCGCGGCACGCGGACGCGGTCGTCCTGCGGGCCGCGCACACGTTGTACGAAGCGGGCAGCGCGGGAATCGCGCCGCCCGCCCTTGACTGAACCTGCGAGCCCGCGGCCTACGCTCTGCGGAAGTTCAGCGTCTCGCCCTGCGCGCCCGCGCGCCACAGGTCGTTGCAGGCCTCGGCCATCCGGTCGAGGCCGTCGACCACCTGCCCCCAGACGATGCCGGGGACCCAGCCGACGTCGCCGTTGAGCAGCAGGTTGTTGCGTTCGTAGAAGAGGGCGAGGTCCACGACCGTGGCGCCGGCCTTGACGTCCGCGGCCGGTTCGTACCCATAGGACTGTGTGCCCAACTGCGTCCCGTTGAACGAGAAATAGCAGAGGTCGCCGGGAATGGGGGTGACTGTCGGATTCTCCAGGGGCGGCTCGCGGTCCGCGAAAGCCGGAAAGAGGGCGTAGATCTCATTGCGGGCGTACTTCGCGTGATAGACGTCCTCGCTGAGCGGAAGCGCCTCCCACACCGCCTCGCAGGTCAACGGGGCCCGGTCGTCGAGCAGCTTGGCGGTGCACTGAACTCCCCGCTTGGCGAGGGAGACTTCGATGAATCGGTCTGCCATGTGTCCCATGCTCCTCCCTGGGTCAAGACCACAACGATTGCATCAGGGGCTGAAATTGGCCCGCATATTCCGCGTCGAGTCGGGTAGCCGCGCGCCCATGGCTCCACCACTTTGGAACAACCCAGAGAGCAATGAGACAGAGAGCTCCCGGGCCGACGGCCCGGGACCGAGTGCGGCACCCAGGAACATCGGGATCCGCCGACGATCACTCCTGTTCGGCGCGGGCGCGGCGGGTGCCGTGGCCGCGCTCGGCGCCGCGGGCTGCAGCAAGGTGCCCACGGGGGACACGCTGGCGCGGCTGAAGTCGCAGGGGACCGTACGGCTGGGGATCGCGGGAGAGGCGCCGTACGGATACATCGATGAGGACGGCGGGTTCACCGGTGAGGCGGTGGAGCTCGCGAAGGAGATCTTCGGGCGCCTGGGTGTGCCCAAGGTGCAGCCCGTCGCGACCGAGTTCGGTTCGCTCATCCCTGGCCTGAACACCCAGCAGTTCGATGTGGTCTCGGCCGGGATGTACATCAACAAGGACCGCTGTCAGCAGGTCATCTTCTCGGACCCCGAGTACCAGATGCTGGACTCCTTCATCGTCCGCAAGGGCAACCCGAAGAAGCTCTTCAACTACCAGGACGCCTTCAAGGCCAAGGCGAAGATGGGCACGGGCCCCGCCTACGCGGAGATCGACTACGGCATCGCCGCGGGCTACAAGCGGGAGGACATCTCGATCTTCCCGGACCCGGTCGCAGGCATGAACGCCGTCGAGGCGGGCCGCATCGACTTCTTCGCCGGCACCGCCCTGACCGGCCGCGGCGTGGTCCGCAAGAGCACGAAGGCGGAGGTGACCGAGGCCTTCGCGCCCATCGTCGACGGCGAGAAGCAGATCGACGGCGGCGGTTTCACCTTCCGGCCGACCGACACGGAGCTGCGCGATGCCTTCAACGTGGAGATCCACAAGATGAAGAAGAGCGGTGAGCTCTTCCGGATCCTCAAGCCGTTCGGCTTCACGAAGGACGAGATGACCAAGCTGACCGCAGAGGAGCTGTGCAAATGACAGCGGGACTGTGGGAACACTGGGTTCTTCCCGGTATCTGGATCACCATCCAGCTGACGCTCTACAGCGCGGCTCTCGCGACCGTCGTCGCCTTCGGCGTCGGCATGGCGCGCACCCACCGGCTGCGCACCGTGCGCTTCCTGGCCGGTTTCTACACCGAGGTCTTCCGCGGCACCTCATCGCTGGTGCTGATGTTCTGGATCTTCTTCGTCCTGCCGCAGCTGGTCGGCTGGGCGCTGGTCCCGATGTGGGCGGCCGTGCTCGCCCTCGGGCTCTCCTACGGTGCGTACGGCGCCGAGATCGTGCGCGGATCGCTCAACTCCGTGACACCGGCACAGCGCGAGGCGGGGGTCGCGTTGAGCTTCAGTCCGGCACAGCGGATGCGGCTGATCCTGCTGCCGCAGGCCATCCCGGAGATGATCCCGCCGTTCTCGAACCTGCTCGTCGAGCTGCTCAAGGGCACCGCCCTGGTCTCGCTGCTCGGCATCGGCGACGTGTCCTTCGCCGCGAACCTGGTGCGCCTCGCGACCACGGAGAGCGCCGAGATCTACACGATCACCCTGGTCATCTACTTCGTGATCGCGTTCCTGCTCACCCGCGGGATGCGCTCCCTGGAGCGTAAGACCAAGGCGGGCATCGGGCAGAAGACCGAGTCCCGTGGCCTGATGTCCAAGCTCAACTGGCGTCAGGAGATGGAAGTTGCACAGATTCCGAAGGGCGGAGGCACCGGCGCATGATCATCGCTGCTGACAAGTGGGACTGGGGCGCCGTCTCCGACTTCATGCCGCACTTCTGGGACGGTGTCCTCACCACCCTGCAGATCCTCGCCCTGGGTTCGCTGATCTCGTTCTCGCTCGGCCTGGTGTGGGCGCTCCTGTTCCGCGCGCCCAGCCGTTTCGTGCGGTGGCCGGTCGGCATCATCACCGAGTTCATCCGCAACACTCCGTTGCTCGTGCAGCTGTTCTTCTTCTTCTTCGTCCTGCCGGAGTGGGACATCCAGTTCTCCGCGCTGACGACCGGCATCATCGCGATCGGCCTGCACTACTCGACGTACACCGCGCAGGTCTACCGCGCCGGCATCGAGGCCGTGCCCGTCGGCCAGTGGGAGGCGGCCACGGCCCTGAGCCTGCCCTACCGCCACACGTGGACAGCGGTGATCCTGCCGCAGGCCATCCGCCGCGTGATCCCGGCGCTCGGCAACTACGTCATCGCGATGCTGAAGGACACCCCGCTGCTCGCCAGCATCGGCGTCCTCGAGCTGCTGCAGCGCTCGCGGCTCCAGGCTGCGGAGACCTTCCAGTACACCGAGGCCCTGACCGTCGTCGGCATCGCCTTCATCGTCATCGCCTACCCGTCCTCCCTCCTCCTCCGAGCCCTGGAGCGTCGTCTTGTCGTCTGAAACCACCCCCAAGGAAACGGTCAACCCGGCGGTCGACGGCAGCGAGCTGATCCGCTTCGACAAGGTCACCAAGAGGTTCGGGTCGAACACCGTCCTGGACGAGCTCGACTTCTCCGTGGACTCGGGCAAGCACGTCACGCTGATCGGGCCGTCGGGCTCCGGCAAGACCACGATCCTGCGGCTGCTCATGACCCTGATGAAGCCCGAGGAGGGCACCATCAAGGTCGGCGGGCGCTACCTCACGCACGAGGAGAAGAACGGCAAGCTCGTGCCCGCGGGCGAGAAGTACATCCGCGAGGTCCGCAAGAACATCGGGATGGTGTTCCAGCAGTTCAACCTCTTCCCGAACATGAAGGTCCTGCGCAACATCACCGAGGCGCCGGTCCAGGTGCTCGGCCTGTCCAAGGACGAGGCCGAGGAGCGTGCCCGCGGCCTGCTGGAGCTGGTCGGGCTCACCGAGCACATCGACAAGTACCCGAACCAGCTCTCCGGCGGTCAGCAGCAGCGCGTCGCCATCGCGCGCGCCCTGGCCATGCGTCCGCAGGTGCTGCTCCTGGACGAGGTCACGTCCGCGCTCGACCCCGAGCTGGTGGCGGGCGTCCTCGACGTCCTGCGGGACATCGCGCACACCACGGACATCACGATGCTCTGCGTGACCCACGAGATGAACTTCGCCCGTGACATCTCGGACCAGGTCCTGATGTTCGACTCCGGCCGGGTCATCGAGTCCGGGACGCCGGAGAAGATCTTCACCGAGCCCGAGCACGAGCGCACCCGGGAGTTCCTCAGCGCGGTGCTGTGACCCCGCACCACAATTGCGCAGGCTATGGCCTTGGGTGATGACGCTGGCATATGCCAGGGTGGCGCGTTCCTGCTGACAGTGCCGGAACGCGCCACCAATGTCCCCAACAGCCGCTCCCCATCCACTCCTTGGCCGCTATCGTGGACGAAGCCCAGCTGTCCGGAACCGTTGCACGCAGGGGGAAGCCGTGGCGCTGAAGCACGAGCCGACCACGCCGCAGCACTCGGTGCAGAGCGCGCTGCGCGTGCTCGAGATCGTCGCCCGGCACAATGCCGGCGTCACCGACTCCGAGCTCGCCCGCCAGACCAAACTGCCCGCGCCCCAGCTCGCCGCCCTCCTTCGGATGCTGCGCCGCGAGGCGTACGTCGAGCAGGTCGCCGACGGCGCGTACGTCACCGGTGCGTCCCTCGCCCGCCTCGGCTCGGCCCACCGCCGCGAGCAGGCCCTGCGGGACAAGCTCAAGGACACCCTCGACGAGCTGCGCGACTCGATCGGCGCCGCCGTCTACATCAGCCGGTACGAGGACGGCGAGATCAAGATCACCGACTTCGCGGACGGCCCCCGCACCCCCAAGGTCAACGAGTGGGTGGACTTCCGCTCCTCCGCGCACGCCAGCGCGGTCGGCAAGAGCCTGCTGACCCAGCTCGACCTGAACGGCCGCAGGGACCATCTCTCCCGGCACAAGATGGCCCGCCTCACCTCGCGGACGATCACGAACGAGCGGGTCCTGTTGAACCGCCTCGCCGCCCAGCCCGCCACGGTCCCGGTCCTCGACCTCCAGGAGTACGCGGTCGGCACGGTCTGTGCCGCCGTCCCCATCACCGCGGGCTCGGCGGTCGGCTGCCTGGCGCTGTCCCTGCCGGTGGAGCACGCCCACCGGCTCCGGCAAGCGGCCCGGACGCTCAATCGCAGGGCGGCGCCGGTGCTGCTGTCGCTGGCGATCTAGGGGCGGGCGGCCGGTCGGACGCGGGCGGTCCTGAGCACCCTCCGGGACCAGGTATTATTTTTGAGTCAGCAGGCGCCGCTAGCTCAGTTGGTTAGAGCAGCTGACTCTTAATCAGCGGGTCCGGGGTTCGAGTCCCTGGCGGCGCACAGACAGTGAGAAGCCCCTCGCGGAAGCGGGGGGCTTCTTTCGTCTCTCGGAAGTTCCTGGCGGACAGCCCCCGCGAGTTCCCGGCGGACAGCCCCCGCGCATATCCCTCGCACCGGTGAGGACAGCGCCCCCGGGGCCCGGTGATACTGGCACGGCCCTCCTGCCCCGAGGAGCCGCCCCATGCACGGTCCCTTCCCCGCGCTGTCCCGGCTGGCCCGGCTGCGCACCGCCCATCCCTACGTCGTGGACACCGCGCTCGCCGCCCTGGTGCTCTTCGCCGTCTCACTCCAGTTCCTCTTCCCGGACGAGGGCGGCGATCCGCTCAGCGCGGCCGGGTTCGCGCTCGGCGCGGGCACCGCGCTGCCGCTGATCTGGCGGCGTCGCGCGCCCATGATCTGCGCGAGCGTGATCTCCGTCTTCACGCCCGCCATGGCGCTGTACCACCGGCCGCCGCCCGACGTCTGCATCGGCGGCATGGTCGCCCTCTACACCGTGGCCGCCCTGAGCACCCCGCTGCAGCGGCGCGTCATGCTCGCCGGGTGGCTGACGGGGGCCGCCGTCACGATGACCTTCAAGGAACACGCCGAGCCGTACGAGTACCCCTTCCACCTGCTCAGCCTCATCAGCGCGTACGCCCTCGGGTCCTTCGCCCGTGTGCAGCGCGCGTACACCGCGGCCCTGGAGGAGCGGGCCCGGCGTCTGGAGCGGGAGCGTGCCGCCGAGACGGCGCGGGCGGTCGGTCAGGAGCGGGCCAGGATCGCGCGCGACATGCACGACATCCTCGCCCACGCGGTGAGCCTGATGGTGGTCCAGGCGGAGGCGGGGCCGGTGGTGGTCCGCAGCGATCCGGACCGCGCGGTGGGGGCGTTCGACGCGATCGCGGGCGCGGGGCGCGACGCGATGGTGCAGTTGCGGCGGATCCTGGGCGTCCTGCGGGAGACGTCGGCCCCGGGTGGCGGGGCGCGCGTCCCGCAGCCGACGCTCGCGGCGCTCCCGGAGCTGGCCGCGCTGCTGGAACACACGGGCTTGCGCGTCGAGTTGACGGAAACCGGCGGGCCCCGTAGCCCCCTGCCACCCGACGTGGAGGTGGCCGCGTACCGCATCGTCCAGGAGGCGCTGACGAACTGCGTGAAGCACGCGGGAGCAAGTGTCGTGGGCGTAGAACTGGAGTGGTCTGATGCGGAGTTGATCCTGCGCATCCAGGATGACGGGGTCGGGCTCCGCGCTTCGGAGGACGCGGGCGCGGGGCACGGCCTCCTGGGCATCCGGGAACGGGCCGCCGCCTGCGGGGGCACGGCCGAGGCCGGGGACGGGCCCGATGGTGGATTCCGTGTCGCCGCGCGGCTGCCCACGGCATCCTTGGGGCATGAGCATCCGGGTGGCCGTGGCCGACGATCAGGAGCTGGTGCGCAGCGGCTTCTCCATGATCCTTGAGGCGCAGCCCGACATCGAGGTGGTGGCGGAGGCCGGTGACGGCGCGGAAGCGGTGGCGGCGGTGCGCCTGCACTCCCCCGACGTCATCCTCCTGGACATCCGGATGCCGGGGATGGACGGCATCGAGGCGGCCCGCCAGGTGTGCGCGCAGTCCAGCTGCCGGATCGTCATGCTCACCACCTTCGACCTCGACGAGTACGTGTACGAGGCGCTGTACGCCGGAGCCAGCGGCTTCCTGCTCAAGGACGTCCGCAGGGACGACCTGGTGCACGCGGTGCGCGTCGTGGCGGCCGGGGACTCCCTGCTCGCCCCGTCGGTGACGCGGCGCCTGGTGGCGGACGTGGTCCGACGCCGCCGCACGGACGCCGACGCACCCCCCGTTTCTCCTGCCGAACGCCTGGCGGTGCTCACGGCCCGCGAGGAGGAAACACTGCGACTGCTGGCGCGGGGCCTGTCCAACGCGGAGATAGCGGCATCGTTCGTGGTCAGCGAGCACACGGTGAAAACCCACGTCAGCAACGTCCTCTCAAAACTGTCCCTGCGGGACCGGGTCCAGGCGGTGATCTGCGCGTACGAGACGGGGTTGGTGGTGCCCGGGGGATAGGGCCCTCCGGCCAGCGCCTGCCGCGATCCGGGCGGGACGCGCCGGTTGCGCACGACGGCGGGGCGGGGCGCCCAAGGGCGCGAGGAACTCGACGGCTGGGCCCTGCCGTCGGCTCGGGCCGGGCACGGCAAACCGCACGGTGGTGCCGCGGCGTGCGGGGGCCTGTCAGCGCGAGAGCCCGACAACCGGCCCCCGCAACCACCCCGGCCGGGCACGCCAACATCGCGCGGTGGCCCCGCGGGCGCGAGGAGTCTGATGGCCGTTCTGGGAGCAGTCGGCGGGCGGCGCGTCGCGAGGCGGCCGGAGCCGCTCTCGGGGGTGACCGCGCCCGCGCCTTCTCCCCCGTCCGGCGGAGGCCTACCCCGTGCGAGGGAGGGGGGAAGACCGCTCGGGGCGGCGATCCGCCGCGGGTGGGTGGCGGCGACTCTGAGGGGCGTATCCGGACCCCGTCCTTGGAGGAGGCAGAGCCATGTTGGCCGCCCTCGCCCGTACCGCGACACGTCGCCCCCGTACCGTCGTCCTCGTCTGGCTTCTGCTTCTCGTCATCGGCCTGGGTTTCGGCACCCGGGTCTTCGGTGATCTGACCTCCTCGGTGGAGGACGTGCCGGGCAGCGAGTCGGTCGTCGCGGAGGAACGGCTCGCCGAACTCACCCCGGACGGCGACGACTTCAACGCCGTCGTGGCCGCTCCCTCCGTCACCACCCCGCAGATCCGCGCGCAGGTCGGCGACGCGGTGGCCGACGTACGGAAGCAGCCTGGCATCGCCCAGGTGCCGGATCCGTACACCACCCGCGGCCTCGTCGCCGAGGACGGGAAGGCCCTGATCGTTCCCGTCGTGCTCAAGGGCGGCCTCGACGACGACGCCGAGGAGGAGGCCGTCGGCGACGCGGCCGACCGGCTCCGCGAGATCACCGCCGGTGACGTCGCGGTGAGCGGCGGGCCGCTGCTCGGCGAGCAGATGGGCGGCCGGGCCCAGGAGGACGTCGCCCAAGCCGAGTTGATCACCCTGCCCGCCGTCCTTGTCGTACTGCTGCTCATCTTCGGTGGGCTGCGGGCCGCCGGGCTCCCCCTTCTCGTCACCGTGAGCGGCGTGGCCGGTGCCTTCCTGACCCTCTACGGCTTCAGCCAGTTCACGGAGATCTCCGTCTACGCCGTCCAGATCGTCACCATGCTCGGCCTCGGCCTCGCCGTCGACTACGCCCTCCTCATGGTGATCCGCTTCCGCGAGGAGCGGGGGAAGACGGATGACGTGGCGCGGGCCGTGCACGCGACCGTCGCCCGCGCCGGACGCACCGTCCTCTTCTCCGGTCTGACGGTGGCCATCTGTCTGTCGGGGCTCGTCTGGTTCCCCAGCCCGTTCCTGCGCAGCATGGGCCTCGCGGCCGGCGCGGTGGTCGTCGTCGACATGCTGGCCGCGCTGACGCTGCTGCCCGCTCTTCTCGCCCTCTTCGGGGGAAAGATCGCCCCCACCAACGCTAAGTCCCGCGCCTGGTACGTGATTTGGCGGCGTGACAGCAAAGCAGAGGCCACCCCCGAACCCGGTGCCTTCTTCGCCCGTCTCGCCCTCTTCTCCGCCCGGCGCCCGGTCGCCGTGACCGCCACCGTCGTCGCCGTACTCACCCTGCTCGCGCTGCCCGCCCTCGGCATGCGGATCAACATCGGCGACGCACGGCAGCTCCCGCACGACACCGAGGCCCGGCAGCTGTACGAGACCGTGCGCGAGCACTACCCGGCGGGGACGGACACCGACCCCGTCCAGGTGCTCATCGGGGCCGGCGCCGACCCCGACTGCGAGGACAAGATCCGTGCCCTGCCCGGCATCAGGGCAGCCGACCGCGAGCGGCTCTCCGACGGCACGGTCCTGCTCGAGCTGACCCCGGCGGGATCGGTCGACGGCCCCACCGCCACGCGGCTCGTGGAACAGGTCCGCGACCTCCGGGGCGACGAGCCGATCCAGGTCACCGGCAACGCCGCGAGCCTCGTCGACTTCCGTTCGATGCTCGCCGATCGTGCCCCTTGGGCCGTGCTCACGGTCCTGGTCGCCCTGTTCGGCCTGCTCTTCGCCTTCACCGGCTCGCTGCTGCTCCCCCTGCGTACGCTCGCCACCACACTCCTCAGCCTGGGCGCCGCCCTCGGCGTCGTGGTGTGGGTGTTCCAGGACGGGCATTTCGCGGGGCTGCTCGGCGGGGAAGGGCTCGGGGCGCTGAGCCTGACCGCGCCCCCGCTGATCGTCGCGATCGCGTTCGGACTCGCGATGGACTACGAACTGTTCATTCTGTCCCGGATGCGGGAGACGTGGCTGGAGACCGGCGACCACCGCGCCGCCACCGTCGAGGGCCTGCGCCGCTCGGGCCGTGTCGTCAGCTGTGCGGCACTGCTGCTCGCGATCGTCTTCGGCGGCTTCATGACCGGCGGCTTCTCACCGATCCTGCAGATCGGGCTCGGCCTGACGCTCGCGGTGCTCATCGACGCGACCCTGGTGCGGATGTTCCTCGTACCGGCCACGATGACGCTGCTCGGCCGCCGAGCCTGGTGGGCGCCGCGGCGGATGCGGAAGCTCCATCAGCGGTACGGGCTCCGCGAGGAGGCTCCGTCCGCCGGCCAACGGGTCAGGCAAGGACCACCCAGTCCATGACCAGGGCGGCCACCAGGCCCACGCCGAGGAGATAGCTGCCGAGCCGGGTCCGGCCCCGCCTGCTGAGTTCGATCACCAGGCCGCAGAGCACGAGCAGCAGCCCGTACACCCCCACGACCAGGACGGACGACCGGCTCGCCAGACGTACGGCGAGCACTACGGCCGCCGCGGCCATCAGCACCGAGGCCGCGGCGATCCGTATGCGCCGGGCCTGGCGCGGCGTGAGGCCGGCCCGGCCTGCCCCCATCTGGTCTGACGTGCTCATGGTTCGGAATCGTAATCGACCCGACCGGTGGCCTGTGCATGCTTTTCCGCTGTGCACGCTTTTCCCGCTCAGGAGCGCAGGTACGCCAGGACCGCGAGGACCCTGCGGTGCGTGCCGTCCCCCGGGGGCAGGTCCAGTTTGCCGAGGATGTTGCCGATGTGTTTGCCCACCGCGGCCTCGCTGACGACGAGTTCGGCGGCGATCGACGCGTTCGACCTGCCCTCGGCCACCAGGCCGAGCACCTCCCGCTCGCGCGGCGTGAGCTGTTCGAGGGGGTCGCGGCGGCGCCTGATCAGCTGCCGTACGACCTCCGGGTCCACGACCGTGCCGCCGTCCGCGACCCGCGCCACCGCGTCGGCGAACTGCTCGACCTGGCCCACCCGATCCTTGAGCAGATAGCCGACGCCGGTGCCGTCCCCGGTGTCCAGGAGCTCGGCGGCGTACGAGCGTTGCACGTACTGGCTGAGCACGAGCACCGGCAGCTTCGGCCGACGCGCGCGCAGGGCGAGGGCGGCACGCAACCCCTCGTCCTTGAAGCCGGGCGGCATGCGTACGTCGGTGAGGACGAGGTCCGGCTCGTGCGCGTCGACGGCGGCGCTCAGCCCTTCGGCGTCCCCGAGCGCGGCGGGCACCTCGTGGCCGAAGCGGGCGAGCAGGCCGACGAGCCCCTCGCGCAGCAGCACGCTGTCCTCGGCGACGACGATTCTCAGTGCGGGGCGCTGGTCGGGTGCTGGGCTCGGCACGGGATCTCCACGGACAGTACGGTCGGCCCGCCCGGCGGGCTGGCGACCGTCAGTGTGCCATCGAGCACCGCGATCCGGTCCGCCAGGCCGGTCAGGCCGGTGCCTCGGGCGGGGTCAGCGCCGCCGTCACCCTCGTCGCGCACGTCGATGCGCAGAGCCTCCTCCTCGTGCCGGGCCCTGATCTGCGCGCGGGAGGCGTTGCTGTGGCGGGCGATGTTGGTGAGGGCCTCGCGGACGGCGAAGTACCCGGCGGATTCGACGGGTTCGGGGAGGCGGGGCAGGTCCAGGTCGACGTCCACGGGGATCAGGGAGCGGTCGGCGGCGTCCTCGACGGCGGCGGCGAGGCCGTAGTCGGCGAGGACCTGGGGGTGGATGCCGCGGATGAGTTCGCGCAGTTCGGTGAGTACGTTGCCCGCCTCGTCGTGGGCCGTGGCGAGCTGGGCCGCGAGGGGGCTGCCGGGAGTGGCGTCGAGCCTGGCGAGACCCAGGGTCATGGTCAGCGCGACGAGGCGCTGCTGGGCCCCGTCGTGCAAGTCCCGCTCGATGCGCCGCCGTTCGGCCTCGAATGCGTCGACGAGGCGGGCCCGGGAACGCGTCACTTGCTCCAGTTGGGTGGCCAACTCGGTCTCGCGGGGCGCGAGGAGGAGGCCGGCGAGGGCGGCGCGGGCGGAGGCGTAGGCGCCGAGGGGGTAGAGCAGCGGGACGAGGAGGACGAGCCCGAGCAGCGCTATGGCGAAGGCGTGCGGGTAGTCGCCGACCAACCAGAGCTTGGCGGCACGTATCTCGCCGCCGTCCAGGGCGAGTTGGGCGGGGGCGGCGACGAGGACGGCGGGGGCGCCGATGGTGCAGGCGAGCACCAGAAGGTCCAGCGGCCACAGCACGAGGGCGAGCAGCACGGCGTAGGCGAGCTCACGCCAGGTGGCCTGCTCCTTGACCCGCAGCTTGAACCAGGCGGGGATGCCGGGGGCTTCGGGAGTCCGGTGGGGGGTCACGGTGGGGGAAGCGGGGTCGACGAGGCGGGCACGGCGGCGTTCGAGCGCGGCGATGGGGATGCCGGTGAGGGCGAGGAGGGGAAGGAGGGGAATGCCCACGAGGACGAGGGCGAGGGCAAGGCCGAGGGTGAGGCCGAGAAGGCCACCGAGGAGGACCAGGACCCCGAGCAGCACACCTCCCAGCAGGTACGCCACACCTCTCCAGGGCGCACTGCTCCTCAGATACGCCCGCCCCTGCACGCCCACCCACACGCTCACCCCGGTCATGGGGTCACGGTATGGGCTGCGGATCAACCTGGCAGCAGTCCCTCCCTGCCCTGCGCCCGGTACTGGCCGAGCAGTTCGGCCAAGGCCGTCGGCACCAGGCGCCGGTAGGCCCCCGCCCCGGGGTCGGGCCGCCACCACACAGGGTCCCCGCAGCGAAACCCCTCTCCCCGCAAGGCGGCCCGCGCCACCTTGTTGGTTGCGGTGACCGGCATCCGCCCCACCACCCGTACGAAACGGGGCGCCATCTTCGTGCCCAGGTCATCCTGCGCGAGGAGGAACTCGGCGAAGGCCAGCGGATCGAAGTCCACGCCCGGCCGTGGGGCAATCGCCGCCATCACCTGATCCCCCGACACGGGATCAGGCACGGCGTACACGGCGACCGCCGCAGCCGCCTCCCAGCGCGCGAGGATGTTCTCGATCATCGCCGCCGCCAGGTTCTCGCTGTCCACACGGAGCCTGTCGTCCGTACGCCCCGCGAAGTAGAGGAAGCCCTCCGTGTCGCGGTAGAAGAGGTCCCCCGTCCAGTACCAGCCGTCCCGGAGCCGCGCCGCGTCCGCCTCCGCGTTGCGCCAGTACCCCTCGAAGGGCGAGCGCCCCTTGTTGACCAGCTCCCCTATCGCCGCGTGGCCGTTCAGCAGCCGCCGGTCCGCGGCGAAGACGGCGGGCGGGCACTCCGCACGCGTACCGGCGTCCACCACCGCGAGCTCGTCCCCCGGTGCCGCCCGCCCGATCGCCCCGGCCGGAGTCCCCGGCACCCGCTGGATCGCCGCGCCGCCCTCCGAGGAGCCGTAGCCCTCCACGAGCCGCACGCCGAACCGCTTCTCGAAGCGTCCCGCGTCCACCGCCCCGGCCTCCGTGCCGAACCCCATCAGGAGGGGGTTCTCCGTGTCGTCGGGGCGCTCGGGCGTCGCCAGGAGGTACTGCACCGCCCGGCCCACGTACGTGAAGTACGTCGCCCCGTACGCCCGTACGTCGTCCAGGAACGCCGATGCGGAGAAGCGCCGCCGCAGCGCCACCCCTGCCCCGCCCGCGAGCGCGGGCGCCCAGTCCGCGATCACCGCGTTGCCGTGGAACATGGGCATGCAGATGTAGTGGACCCCGTCGGGCCCGAGTCCGAAGTGGTCGACGAGGGACCGGCCCGCCGCCGCCAGGCGCCCCTGGCTGCAGATCGCGGCCTTGGGCGCGCCCGTCGACCCGGAGGTGAAGTAGAGCAGCATCCGGCTCGACGGCGTCGCCGCCCGTGACACCTCCGGGCGCGCGTCCGCGTATGGGGCCAGCAGTTCCCCGTACGCCTCCGTGTCCGTCACCAAGATGCGCACGCCGGGGAGTTGAAGTCCGTCGAGGAGGGGGAGGTGTGCGCGTTCCGTGATCAGGACCCGGCAGTCGGTGTGCACGATGTCGCGGGCCAGCTCCGCGCCCCTGCGCGTGGGGTTGATGCCCGCCACCGCCGCGCCCGCGAGCGCCGCCGCGCTCAGCCACAGGGGGTACTCGGGGGTGTTGTCGAGCAGGACGCCGACGTGCGGCTCGGCTCCTCTGGGCAGCAGGTCGGCGAGGAGCGCCGCTCTCGCCGCCGCGCCCGCCGCGACCTGGTGGTGGGTGAGCTCCTGCTGTTCGAAACGCAGCCCGGGGCGGTGGTCGCCCCAGCGCGCCTGGACGAGTTCCGCGACGGTGCTCCCGGTGGACTCCATGGCCGCGCACCATAATTGATGCACCGTCAGATGGGGAGAGTGTTACGGCCACTCCTGGTCGGCCCCGACGTCGGGGTCCGTCGGGTCCCAGTCGAACGATTCAGAGGCGTCGAACATGTCGTTCGCCGTCACCATGAAGAACACGCAGAAGGCGAGCATGACGCCGAAGAAGCAGAGCACGGCGATCAGGGTAGCCGTGCTCTTGGCGAGGTCCGGCGCGTGCACCGTCGCCGCCTCCGGGCGGTCGGCCGCGTAGTACACGGTGACGACGTCGCCCTCGATGATCGTCCCGGGGCCGTTCTCCTCCTCGAACCGTACGGGCCGGCCCGCGGGCGGGGTGAACTCGTAGACGTGGTGCAGCGTGGTGCTGACGTGGTGCCCGTCGCCGTGGCGGCTCGTCGTGGTGTACGTGCGCAGACAACGCGCCTCGGCCGTCAGTCCACTCGCCCATGCCTCACGCCGTCGCAGATGGCGATTGATCACCGCGACCGCCATGGCGATCACGATGGCGCCGATCAATGTCGGCACGGCATAGAAGAAGAACTCCACTGCATCCCCCGATGGTTGCTGCCGGTACTGCCCCGCGCACACCGTCCCGGTCATGGACGGTGTGCGCAGAACCTACCCGTGGGGAGTGCCGTGGAGCCTCAAGCCCTGCTCAGAACTTGACGTCGGAGCAGGCGTAGAACGCGTTCGCCGTGTCGTGGACCGTCCACACCGCGACGATCACATGGTGTCCGCTCCTGCCGCCGGGGATCGTCCCGGAGTGCGAGAGCGTGGCCGGCGGCTGCTGGCCGTTGTAGGGGACGTTGAGGAACGGGGTGGTCTCGAGGGCGGCCCGCGTGACCGGCTTGCTCTCGTCCCAGCCCTGCTTGGTGATGTAGTACTTGAAGTCGGTGGTGCGGTGGCGTGCCGTGAACTGCCAGCGGAAGCTGTAGTTCTGTCCTGCGCTGACACTGGTCGTCGGCCAGGCTCCGCCGCCCGGCGCCTTCGGCTGGTTGAGCGCGTCGAAGCCGCCGACGCCCGCCGAGCAGATCTTGCCGTCGGCGGGACCGGACGCCGGGAAGCCCTTGGGGCCCTCGACGCTCTGGGGTTCGTACTGGATGGAACCACAGCCGCTCACCGTGCCGTTGGCACAGTTGATCTGGCGGCTGGCCGGCAGGTCGGTGTAGCCGTGACCGCTCGCGCCACCGGACGAGAGCGCGAGGGCCCCGACCGTGGTGGCGCCGAGCATGGCCGCGTACATCTTCTTGTTTCGCATGCTGCCGCTCCAGGGGAAACGTGGGGGTTCCGTGAGCCGTGCGCGCGCCGCGGCACCGCACCGCCGCGGGTGCGGGGCGCAGTGAATGCAGTGAGTACTGCGGTCTAGACCAAGCCCAGATTATGGGCGGTAGTTGAACATGTCCATACCAATAGTGGAGACGATCCGATCGCAGCGGTGGCGCGACTTCTCGACGAGATCACCGTTGGGTCCGTCGTTCGTCGCCACCCACGCCGCCGCCCCGTCGGCCGTCCGACCGCCCGCCAACTGCCGCTCGATCAGGCGCTGTTGGCGTACCTCCGCAGGTGCGCCCACGTACCAGCACTCCCCCATCAGCTCCCGCGCCTCGCGCCAGCCGGGCAGATCGCACGCCAGATAGTTCCCCTCGGTGACCACCAGCCGGGCGGTCGCCGGGACGCGGTGCCGGGCGGCCACCGGCTCGTGGAGGGTGCGGTCGTAATCGGGTACGTAGATGTCGTGGCCCGTGTCGTCGAGAACCCGGGTGAGGAGCGCGACGTACCCCCGGACGTCGAAGCTCGGCTCCGAACCCTTGCGGGAGGTGAGGGAGAGGCGCTCCAGCTGGTCGTTCGAGAGGTGGAACCCGTCCAGCGGGAGATAGGCGGCCCCCTCGCCGATCTCCGCCACCAGCGCCCGCGCGAACATCGACTTGCCGGCGCCGGGCGGCCCCGCGATCCCGAGGAGGGTGCGGGGCCGATCGGCGGTCAGCTGCCAGGCGTCCTTGGCCAAGGCCGGGAGAGTGGGGGCGGCGGGGGACGGGGTGGGGCCGGCGGTGGGGGTGGGGTCAGCGGTCTCCATGCCCCGTATAGAACGCCACCGTGAGGTCCTTGACCAAGGCCTTGCGCTCGTAGTCGTCGAGCTCGACCAGGCCGCGGGTGGTCAGCCGGGTCACCGTGTCCTCGACGGAGTCCACCACCGAGGTGAGCACGCTGTCGCGGTGCCGTGCGTCCAGGGCGGCGACCCGGCGCAGGCGCATGGTGTCGGCGATCTCGGGGGCGTACTCGATGCGGGTCGGCTGGGCCGAGAAGATCTCGATGCCGACCGGCTCGGCCTCCGCCACGAGCATCCGGGTCAGCGCGTCGCCCACCGCGTCCGCGTCGCGCAGGGTCGCGGTGTCGTCGTGGAAGGCGTCGGCCGGCAGCCGGGACAGGACGCGGGCCGTCGCCGCCTCGACGCACTCGCGCAGATACTCCTGGTGGTCGGCGACGCCGAGCGTCGCCCGCGCCGCGTCCTTGACCCGCCACACCACCAGGACGACGACCCGCAGCGCGACCCCGCCCCGGTCCACCGCGGGCATCGGCTCGCTGCGCCAGTGCCGCAGGCGTACGTCGACACGGCGGCGCAGGAGGAGCGGGTTGACCCACATCAGACCGGTGCGGCGGACGCTGCCGCGGTACCGCCCGAAGAGGGTGAGCACCCACGCCGTACCGACCCGGCCCCGCGCCAGGCCGCCGAACCCGAACAGCGCGAGGGCGCCCGATCCGGCGAGCGAGGCCCACTGCGCGAGGCCGAGCCCGGAGTACGCGTCGTGGCCGCCGATCCCCTCCACCCCGAACAGTCCGGCCGCCTGCGCCACCGGCTCGGGCAGCACTCCCGCCCACCACAGCGCGGCCGCGCACCCGGCGGCTCCCGCGGTGCCGCCGAGCACCCCGACCGCGCCGGGCAGCACGCGCGCGGTCCGCTCGCCGAGGTCGGGGTCGACGACGGGCAGGGGCCGCACGGCCGACGCCGATGCCGAGGCCGATGCCGATGCCGATGCCGGGACCGGGGGTCGCCGGTTCGCGCGCGGTTGCTCCCCTGTTCCCTGGCGGCGCCGCACCACGGCGGGCGCCAGGGGGACGCCGGGGTCGGCGGGGTCGTCGCGGAAGAGCAGATGGATGGGGATCTCGGTGGTGGCCTCGCTGTGGATCAGGCGCGGGGAGCGGGCGGTCGTGTCCGGGGCGCCGGCGGTCTGCGGCTCCTCGGGCTGGGGGGTCTGTGACCGTGATGCCGCTGTCGCACTCATCCTTGCCTCCGGCTCATACGTGCCTCGATCTCATACGTGACCCGGTCACATTCCTGCCCGCGTCTCAGGCTGACCGGGCCCGAGACCGCCCTCATGGGACTCGTGTGGCTCATGCGAACAGCCGCCGCCAGGTCTCGGGGCCCGGGTAGCCGTCCGCCGCCGCGCCCCGCCAGCCCTGCGCCCGCTGGAACGCCTCGACGTTGCGGCGGTCGCTCTCGCTCCACTGCGGCCCCGGGCCCCGCGCGTAGTGCCGGCCGAAGCCCTTCTTCACCAGCTGCCTGCCGAGCAGCTCGACCGAGGGGCTGGACTGGCCGGGCCGGAACACGCCCCGGCCGGGGTACGCCGGAGCACCGCCCTGCGGGCCGCCCGACGCGGCGCGCGGGATGTCCCTGCCCTTGCCCGTCATCAGGTACGACCAGGTCCCGGGGCCCGGCAGACCGTCCGCGTCGGCGCCGGTCCAGCCCTGCGCCCGCTGGAACGCCTGCGTGGCCCTGCGGTCCGCCTCGCTCCAGCGCGGCCCAGGACCCGTCGTGTAGAAGCGGGCGCCGCCCCGGGCGACCAGCGCCTTGCCCAGCCGGGTGACGTACTCGTTGTTCGCCCCCGGACCGAAGGACCCCGCCCCGGGGTAGCGCGTCGCGGTGCCGGGCCCGGCACCGCCGGGGGTGGCGCCGTCCGTGACCCCTTTGTAGCGATACGCCAGATAGCGGCTCGCATTGCTCCAATAGGCATAAGGGGTCGTTTGCTTGCGGGTGTGCGGGCGGGTCTGCTCGTACGCGACGTATTGCGTGTGCGCCGCGTTCGCCCAGCCGCCGAAAAGGGTGACGTGCGACCCCTTCTCGGGGTTCGCGGGATTATGGAAGAGAAGGATGTCGCCGGGCTGAAGCTGGTTCTTGGTAATACGGACCCCGTATCGGGCGAGGCTGCCCGTCCATTCGTTGCGGCCGAGATTCCAGGCCATGGAGACATAGCCCGAGCAGTCCTGCCGGTAGCCGTCGGACCAGTACGCGCCCATGTTGTACGGCACCTTCGCCGCGACCCACTTCTGGGCGCGGGCGAGGATCTGGGCCCGCGTCGTGTTCCGCACCGCCGACGCGGTGGGCCCCGGCGAACCCGGCCTGCCCGGCACCCCGTGCAGCGCGCTCGTGTCGCCCTGCGGGCTGTCGGGGCCCGGCCCGGCACCGGGGTCCTCGTCGGCCGGGGGCACCGGAGCCGTGCCCGGTGGTCCCACCGGGTGATGGCCCGCGCCGGGTGCCGCCACCGCCGGGAGGACCTGGCCACCGCCGAGCACGGTGCCCGCCGCCGCGGCGACGACCAGGGCGCGGCGCGCGCCGTGCGCCGCCGGGTGGCCGCCCTGCCGTACGGGGAGTGCGTGGGTCATGGCTCGTCGCCGGTGAATACATCCGGGGCAGTCGCAGTCGCTCTCGGGCTCGAATTCCTCGAATACCGGAGCTCCCTCCATGCGATTCCCCTCACACTCCAGGAAAGAATGCCTGCGTCGCATCTGCACAGTCGTCAGCTTCTCAACTGTCCGGTGATATCGCATGTTGACGGTCCGAATGATGGAGTCACCCCGCATTGACGTCCCCACCGGGCCCGCATTCACGTCCCGGCGCACCCCCTGGGCCCGGCCCGCGGGACCCCGGATGGTCCGGAGCACCCGTCGGCGTCCGGTAGAGTTCTCCAGGTCAGCAGGCGCCGCTAGCTCAGTTGGTTAGAGCAGCTGACTCTTAATCAGCGGGTCCGGGGTTCGAGTCCCTGGCGGCGCACAGACAGCGAAAGCCCTCCGTTCACGCGGGGGGCTTTCGTCGTGCCGCCACCGGCGCGGTTACCGCTACCGTTGCGCCATGGCGCGCGACATTCAGGAGCGGATCAAGAAGCTCATCATCGACCAGCGGCTGCCCTCGGGCGCCTCGCTGCCCACCGAGCCCGAACTGATGGAACGCCTCGGCGTCAGTCGGAACTCCGTGCGAGAAGCCCTCAAGGCGCTGCAGGCGATGGGCATCGTGGAAATCCGGCACGGTTTCGGCACCTATGTCGGGCCCATGTCGATGGCTCCGATGATCGAGGGACTCACCTTCCGCACGGTGGCCGGCCACTACCGCGGCGAGGACAGCCTGCTCCAGCTCCTCGAGCTGCGCGAGGCCGTGGAGACCGGACTGATCGCGCGCCTCGCGGGTCGCATTCCGGCCGCGGATCTGGCCGAACTCGACGCCCTCGTGGACCGGATGGACACCGAGGCGGCGGAGAACGACGGCCGGAGCGGTCAGCCGGGCGTGGTGCACACCGAAACCGACCGCGCATTTCACGCCACTCTCTACCGCTGCCTGCGCAATCCGCTGCTCGGCGAGGTCCTGGAGGCGTTCTGGGACGCCTTCCACAAGGTACGCACCGATCTGGTCGACGTTCCGCACGATCCCAAGGTCACCTGCCGTCAGCACCGGGAGATCCTCGACGCGGTCAGGTCCGGCGATGTGCTCCGGGCCGAGCGGGCGATACGGGAACACTTCGGTAATATTCGAACGCGATTGAGCGCTCCTGTCGCAACAGGTCACTCGAATCCCTCGTATGACCGGTAAACACCTTGTTTCGCTCTTGCGATCATGGCTAGGGGCGTAGAACCTTGTGCTGGAGCCATTGGCTCTCATGAGGCTGGCGGTGCCGGGCAGTTGGGGGGTCCGGCAGACCGAGGCCCGCGGGGTGAGGGACGGGGGTCCCTTTCACGATTGGATGCCGAGGGGGGCATCATGCAACCGGAAGGTAGCTGTTCCATGTCTAAGGGGACGGTGGCCTGCCACTGATGCGTCCGTGAAGGTCGGGGGACCTGGCCGGACGGAAGGACCAACGAACACGCGGGCGACCGCGTGCGGGGGGATGACTCATGACGTCGACGCCGACGGGCGCCCGGCCGAACGACCCGTCAGAGACGACCCAGCTGAGGGTGCCATCGCACCGCACAGGCGGGTTCAGGCGTATCAAGAAGGCCCTGCCGAGATACGACTACGAGCACTACAGCCGTCTCGCGGGGCCGCTCACGCAGCCGGACCCGACCAAGCCGTACAAGGTGCAGTACCGCTCCCTGCTGTCGCAGGAGCCGCACCGGATCAGGGCCGCGCTGATGCTGGGAGCCGCGCCGCTGCTCTCCCTCGTGCTGCTCGCCTGGCTGCTGCAGCCGACGCACTGGACGAAGCGCGACTACGTCGCCAACGACTGGCTGCCGACGCTCGACGTCATCATGCTCATATCCATCGGCCTGATCGAGTTCTTCCGCTGCATGAACGTGCTGTCGAACGCGCACGCCACGCTCGTCGCACGTGACCCGATACCCGTGGTGCCCGAGACCGGCACCCGCGTGGCCTTCCTCACCTCCTTCGTGCCCGGTAAAGAGCCCCTTGAGATGGTGACGAAGACGCTGGAGGCGGCGGTCAAGATCCGCCACCGCGGCCTGATGCACGTCTGGCTCCTCGACGAGGGCGACGACCCCGCCGTCAAGGAGGTCTGCCAGCGGCTCGGCGTGCACCACTTCTCCCGCAAGGGCATCGCGAAGTGGAACATGAGCAAGGGCCCGCACCGCGCCAAGACCAAGCACGGCAACTACAACGCCTGGCTGGACGCGCACGGCGACGACTACGACTACTTCGCATCGGTCGACACCGACCACATCCCGATGCCGAACTACCTCGAGCGGATGCTCGGCTTCTTCCGCGACGAGAACGTCGGCTTCGTCATCGGCCCGCAGGTCTACGGCAACTACGACAACTTCATCACCAAGGCCGCCGAGTCCCAGCAGTTCCTCTTCCACGCGCTGATCCAGCGCGCGGGCAACGCGTACGGCTCCCCCATGTTCGTCGGCACGAGCAACGCCGTACGCATCAGCGCCCTGAAGCAGATCGGTGGTCTGTACGACTCGATCACCGAGGACATGGCGACCGGCTTCGAGATCCACCGGGCCACGAACCCGAGGACCGGCAAGAAGTGGAAGTCGGTCTACACCCCGGACGTGCTCGCGGTCGGTGAGGGCCCCAACGCCTGGACGGACTTCTTCACGCAGCAGCTGCGGTGGTCGCGCGGAACGTACGAGACCATCCTGAAGCAGTTCTGGAAGGCGCCGTTCTCGCTGCCGCCCGGCCGGCTCTTCAACTACACGATGATGGTCATCTTCTACCCGATGTCCGCCATGAACTGGATCCTGGCCGCGCTCTCCTGCGCGCTGTTCCTCGGCATGGGCGCATCGGGCGTGAACATCGACCCGACGATCTGGCTGATGCTGTACGGCAACGCCTCGGCACTCCAGATCGGCCTCTACATCTGGAACCGCCGCCACAACGTCTCGCCGCACGAGCCCGAGGGCTCCGGCGGTATCGCGGGCATGGTGATGTCGGCGCTCTCGGCGCCGGTCTACGCACGCTCCCTGCTCGACGCCGTGCTGCGCCGCAAGAGCAAGTTCGTGGTGACCCCCAAGGGCGATTCGGCGAGCCCGGACACCCTGTTCGGCACGTTCCGCATCCACCTGTTCTTCATCCTGGTCTTCGCCGGCTCGATGGCCGCCGCGTTCGTGTTCGACCACGTCCACCCGGCGATGATCATCTGGGCCACGTTCGCCCTGCTGATCACGGCGGCGCCGATCTTCGCCTGGCGGTGGGGCATGCGCCAGGACAAGAAGAAGCGCAAGTCCCGGCACGGAGCCGGACCTTCGGGGCCGCCTTCGGGCGGCGGGGACCCGACGGTGCCGCAGCAGCGTGACACCACGGCGGAGCTGCCCCAGGCACACCAGCCGCCGCACGCGCCGCACGCGCCGCAGCAGAAGCCCAGTTGGGCAGCGAACGACCAGACCATGCAGATCGCCCTTGGGGGACGTAAGAAATGAAGGACCGCTCCAGCCGCCGCCGCGCCCGCCGCATCGCGATAGGCGCGGCGGTGGTCATAGCGCTGGCCGGGATGAACGGCCCGTGGCTGTGGCGCGTGGGTTCGGAGAAGTACCACGACTACAAGATCAACAAGCCGGAGTACAAGGCCGACAACGGCCACTGGCAGGTCGTGAACTTCCCCGAGGAGTACCGCCAGAACACGATCCACGCGGCCCTCCTGCACACCGGCAAGATCCTTCTGGTCGCCGGTTCCGGCAACAACCAGAAGAACTTCGACGCCAAGAAGTTCGACACCCGCCTGTGGGACCCGGTCAAGAACACGATCAAGAAGATCAAGACGCCCGTCGACCTCTTCTGCACCGGCCACACCCAGCTCGCCAACGGCAATCTGCTCATCGCAGGCGGCACCCAGCGCTACGAGAAGCTCAAGGGCGACATCACCAAGGCCGGCGGCCTGATGGTGGTGCACAACGAGGACCCGGACAAGCCGATCACGCTGCCCGCGGGCACGAAGTTCACCGGCAAGAAGAACGGCAAGACGTTCGTCTCCAAGGACCCGGTCGTCGTCGAGCGCGCCAAGAAGGTCTTCGACAAGCAGACCGGCGCGTTCGTCCGCAACGAACCGGGCCTGGGCCGCGTGTACGTGGAGGCACAGCAGAGCGGCACGAAGTACGAGACCGGCACGCAGGACAACTACCGCGTGCAGGGCCTCAAGGGCGCCGCGACCCGCAACACGTACGGCATCGCGCAGAAGCTCGCCCTGGACAAGAAGGACTTCCAGGGGATCAAGGACTCCTTCGAGTTCGACCCGGTCGCCGAGAAGTACATCAAGGTCGACCCGATGAACGAGGCCCGCTGGTACCCCACGCTGACCACGCTCTCGGACGGCAAGGTGCTCAGCCTCTCCGGCCTCGACGAGATCGGCCAGCTGGTCCCGGGCAAGAACGAGGTCTACGACCCCAAGACCAAGAAGTGGACCTACACCAAGCAGGTCCGCCAGTTCCCGACCTACCCCGCCGTGTTCCAGCTGCAGAGCGGCAGGCTCTTCTACTCCGGCTCGAACGCGGGCTACGGCCCCGATGACGTCGGCCGCAAGCCCGGCACCTGGGACCTGGAGAAGAAGGGCAGCTGGAAGGGGATCCCGGGGATGAGCGACCCCAATCTCCTGGAGACCTCCAACACGGTCGAACTGCCGCCCGCGCAGGACCAGAAGTACATGGTCATCGGTGGCGGCGGTGTCGGCGAGTCCAAGAAGTCCAGCAAGAAGACCCGCATCGTCGACCTCCTGGAGGACAACCCGAAGTTCGAGGACGGCCCCGAGCTGGAGAAGGGCACGCGGTACCCGCAGGCCTCGACCCTGCCCGACGACACGGTGCTGATATCCGGCGGCTCCGAGGACTACCGCGGCCGCAGCGACTCGAACATCAAGCAGGCCCGGATCTACGACGCCAAGACCGGCAACATGCGGCGGGTCGCGGACCCCGAGGTCGGCCGCAACTACCACTCGGGCTCGATCCTGCTGCCCGACGGCCGCGTGATGTTCTTCGGCTCCGACTCGCTCTACTCCGACAAGGCCAACACCAAGCCCGGAGAGTTCGAGCAGCGCATCGAGATCTACACCCCGCCGTACCTGTACCAGGGCTCGCAGCCCACGCTCACCGGCGGTCCCGAGGAGATCAGGCGGGGCGGTTCCGGCACCTTCAAGACGCAGCACGCCTCGTCCATCAAGACGGCCCGCCTGATCAGGCCGAGCGCGTCGACGCACGTCACGGACATCGACCAGACGTCCGTCGCACTCGACCTGAAGAAGTCCGCGGGGGGCGTCACGGTGACGATCCCGAAGGAGAAGAGCCTGGTCGAGTCCGGCTGGTACATGCTCTTCGTGACGGACGATCAGGGCACTCCGAGCAAGGCTCAGTGGGTTCACATTCCCTAGCAGTACGCACAAAAGAGCCGCAGTCGCGTCGACTGCGGCTCTTTTGTGGTTGCTCGCGCAGTTCCCCGCGCCCCTATCGGGCCGCCTTCGCCAAGCCCGCCGCGTACTCCGGCCACCACTCCCCCGCCTTGGGGCCACCCCGGCAGGTCCCGTCCGACTCTCCGGGCCGCTTGATCCAGAGGTAGGCGTCGACGAGCGGGTCACCGGTCTTGGTGGTGGGCGCCTCGCCGAGCGCACGGCCGGGCGGGTTGCACCAGGTGTCCTTGCCCTTGGTGTACGGGCCGTTGCCGTTGCGCGCGGTGTCGATGACGAACGGCTTGTTCCCGATCTTCGCCGAGAGCTTCTTGCCGAACTCCGTGCTGGCTTCCGTGGTCTGGAAGTTCGAGACGTTGACCGAGAAGCCGTCGGCCTGCTCGACGCCCGACCACTTCAGGGGCTCCCAGAGCGAGTCCGGGTTCTTCCAGCCCGCGTTGCCCGCGTCCAGGTACACCTTGGTGTTCTTCAGGGACTTGAGCTTCCCGATGGCGCCCTTGAGGAGGTCGTAACGCTCCTCGTGGAACTCCTCCGGCGTGCAGTTGTCGACCATGTGGAGCACGGCGTCCGGCTCCAGGATGACCGTGGCCCTGCGGTCGCCGATGCCCTTGGCGACCTGGTCGATGAACGCGCGGTATTCGTTGCCGTCGGCCGCGCCGCCCTGCGAGTACTGGCCGCAGTCGCGGTGCGGAATGTTGTAGAGGACCAACAGGGCGTCCCGGTCGGCCTTCTCGGCGGCCTCGGTGAAGCCGCGCGCCTGGTCCTCCGCGTTCTCCGGGATGATCCATTCGGCGACCGGCTGCTCGGCGATCTTCCGGATCAGCTCGGCGTCGTCCTTCTTGCCGTCCTTCTCGTACGTGGTGACCTGCTTGGCCGCGTTGCCCTCGGGGTTGACCCAGTACGGGTCGGTGCCCTTCGGCTGCTGCTTGACCGGTTGCCCCGACGACTCCTCGTTGCCCGAGCCGTCATCGGAGGAGCACCCCGACAACAGCAGCGCAGCCCCCGCAAACGCCGCCGCAGCCTTCACCCCCCGGCCCGCGATCCGATGACCGCGGCCGGTGCCTTTGTGGTACATCCACTCCCCCTTGGGTGCACTGTCCGATTCTCAATCCTGACATACGCACTCCCGGCTCACGAGGCCCGCCCGCCCGCCGAGGAGACCTGTTGGAGACCTGTTACAGCTCGGCGCGCGGGGGTAGGCGCAGTGGGCGGGGCCGAGCTCCTGGGGAGGAGATCATGCGGGATCGCACCTCTGAACTACGGCTGGCCCAAGTTCTGGTGGAGACCACGAACACGCTGGACGACGACTTCGACCCGGAGCACTACCTGGGCCGCGTCGCGGGTCACTGCGTGGAGCTGCTCGACGCGTCCGCCACCGGCGTCATCTTCGACTCCGCAGGCTCCCCCTCGTTCGCCGTCGGCGGGCACCCCCATGACCTCGCGCTCGGCCTGCTCAGTGCCCAGCAGAACGGCGGGCCCTGCGTGGAGAGCCTCGGCACGGGGCGTCCCGTGCCTCCGGTGCGCCTCACGGAGGACGAACCCGCCGCGCGCTGGCCGGAGTTCACCGCGCTGGCGCGACGCCACGGGATCGGGGCGACGTACGCGGTTCCGGTGCGGCAGCGCGAGAAGCTGCTCGGGGCGCTCAACGTCTTCGTGCCCGAGGCGGCCCCCTGGAGTCCGTGCGCCGACGGTGAGCTGCGGCTCGCGCAGGCGATCGCCGACGCCGCCGCCGTGGGCCTGCACAACCACCGTGCCTACACGCGGTATCGGACGCTCGCCACACAGCTCCAGGGCGCCCTGACCAGCCGTATCCGCATCGAACAGGCCAAAGGCATCCTTGCCGAGCGCTGGCACACCGGGATGGACGAGGCCTTCGACGCGCTGCGGCGGTACGCGCGCAGAGAACGGCTGGTCATGGACGTGGTCGCCACCGAGGTGATCAAGGGATCGCTCGACGACACGACGCTGCGGGGCGGTTGGTCCGACCCGTCGTGAAGGTCATCACCGGAACCATCACCACCTGCGGTGATCACAGAGGGGAAGCGGTTCACGACTTGGCGTCATTCCACCTCTAGGCTCCGGCGCTCATCCGTTCTAGAGTCGTCTTGACGGCCCAAGCCCCCGGCCTGATCGTCCATCCCGCACTGCGGGGTTGGCCACCGAACCTCCCGCGCCGGCGCCGGGTTACTCCCGCAGCTCGTGCGCGCGCGGTCGAGGACCAGCCCGGTCGACGGCTCCGGGGGGAGCGGGCCGCCGACCGGGCCGGGTTGTCAAGGCACCGAAGCCAGGCCCCCGCCACCACGGCGCGAGCGCGGCGGGAGTGCGCTCGCGCCCCGCCACGCCCCCTACAAACACACCCACACCTCCTACGGGCCCACTCCGGTGAGATAGGCCGACACCACCACGTTCGCCGAGTACGTCTTGCTGGCCCGGTCGAAGGTGCCGCCGCACGTGATCAGACGGAGTTCGGCGCGGCCCTCCTCATGGGCGCCGTACGCCTTCTTCGCGTCGAAGCGGTTCCTGCTGATGACCTGGACGTCGTCCACGGTGAACTCGGCGACCGAGCCGTCGTCCCGGGACACCAGGATCTTCTCGCCCGGACGCACCGCGCTGAGGTCGTAGAAGACCGCGGGGCGCGTCTCGGTGTCGACGTGGCCCACGAACAGGGACGTGCCCGCCGCTCCGGGGCGCGTCCCGCCGCCGTACCAGCCGACGGAGCCCGCCTGCTCGAAGGGCGGCGGATCGATGGCACCGTCCTGGTCGAGCCCCCGGGTGATCACGGGTGCCCGTACCTTCAGCGAAGGGACGTCGACGCGCTGCGGCCTTGCGGCGCCCAGCGGCTCGTGCGCGTCCGGGAGTTCGACGGCGAACGGCCGGCCGACCGCCGCCACGTCACCGTTCGTGGGCTCGGAGACACCACCCCGTACGTCGGTGATCTCGCTGCCCCACAGCCAGAGTCCGACGAGCACCAGCGCCCAGGCGACCCCGGTGAGGAAGCGCCCGTGTCCCGTCGACCCCTCATGACCCGACATGCCGGTCCTCGCCCGTCACTCGGAGCGGCGTCGGCGGACGCTGCGCAGCGCCACGGCCACCGCCGCGACCCCGGCGAGCACCAGGCCGATCACCGCGTGCCGGGTGCCGGGGCCCGCCTCCTGGGCGTGCGCGGCGAGCTGCGCGGCGCCGCCGCCGCCCGCGCGGACCGGCGCGACGGGTTCGGTGCGGTGCTTGACGACGTCCACGGTGCCCACGCCCTGGTGGGGGTGGCCGTCGCAGACGACGGTCACGTCGTACGTGCCGCTGACGCCGTCCCGCAGCGTGGCGGAACCGTTCAGCGAGTATTTGCCGCCGTCCCTGCCGGTGAGCTTCGCGTCTCCGGAGAACGCCCCGGACCCCGCGGAGCCGGTCGTCCCCTCGCAGCCCGTGACGCTGATCTCCACCTTGGCCCCGGACGCGGCGCTGGCCGGCGTGACCGTGGCGTGCACCTTGCCCTCTTCGTGGGCGTGGGCGGGGGCCGTGGCGGCAAGGGGGAGCGCGGCGAGGACAGCGGCCCCGGCTATACCACGCAGGGTGAGTGAGCCTCTACGCATCGTGAACCTCCTGTATCGAGGTTCACGCCCCTTCCCGGCTCACGCCTCCCGTGTGCGGCAAACGGGTGGTCTCACACGCGTTCGACCAGGTCAGCGATGGAGTCCACGACATTGGACGGCCGGAAGGGGTGCTGGTCGATGTCCTTGCGCGAGGTCAGGCCGGTGAGGACCAGGAAGGTCTCCATCCCGGCCTCCAGACCCGCGAGGATGTCGGTGTCCATGCGGTCGCCGATCATGGCGCTGGTCTCGGAGTGCGCCCCGATGGCGTTGAGACCGGTCCGCATCATCAGCGGGTTCGGCTTGCCCGCGAAGTAGGGGTTGCGGCCCGTGGCCTTGGTGATCAGCGCGGCGACGGCGCCGGTCGCGGGCAGGGGGCCTTCCATGGAGGGCCCGGTCTCGTCCGGGTTCGTGCAGATGAAGCGGGCCCCGCCGTTGATCAGCCGTACGGCCTTGGTCATGGCCTCGAAGGAGTACGTACGGGTCTCGCCGAGCACCACGTAGTCCGGGGCGTGGTCGGTCAGGACGTACCCGATGTCGTGCAGGGCGGTGGTGAGCCCCGCCTCGCCGATGACGTACGCCGTGCCGCCGGGGCGCTGGTCGTCCAGGAACTTCGCGGTGGCGAGGGCCGAGGTCCAGATGTTCTCGACGGGCACTTCGAGGCCCATGCGGTTCAGCCGGGCCTGGAGGTCGCGCGCGGTGTAGATGGAGTTGTTCGTCAGGACCAGGAAGGGCTTGCCGGACTCACGGAGCCTCTTGATGAAGGCGTCCGCGCCGGGGATCGGAACGCCCTCGTGGATGAGCACGCCGTCCATGTCGGTGAGCCACGATTCGATGGGCTTGCGCTCTGCCATGGGGTGCACTCCTGCGGTGTACGGGTTGGCTGGGGCGCCGGGACAGCGCTGTGCCGACGCCCCCACCCTAATCAGGAAGCGGTGATCTTGACCCCGCCGATCACCTGTCAGCTGCCGGTGGCCGCCTTCCAGTCCTCCACGTACGTCCGGAGGTTCCCGGAGATGTCGTCCCAGTCCGGCTCGAAGACCTCGACCCCGTCGATGATCTTGTCGAGGGCGACCGCGTCGGCGTCCGTGGCCTTGATGTCCTTGCGTGCCGCGAAGCCGCCGCCGACCGCGCTGACCTGCTGCTGGGCCTTCTGGCTCAGCAGATGGTCCAGGAATTTCTTGGCGTTGGCGGAGTGCGGGGCCTTGTTCACCAGGCCGGCCGCGTAGGGCAGCGCGAAGGTGGTTCGCTTGCCGCCCTCCTTGGAGGGGAACCAGATGCCGAGGTTCGGCATGTCCTTGGACTGGGCGTAGTTCATCTGGACGTCGCCGTTCGCGGCGAGGAGTTCGCCCTTGTCGACCTTGGGCGCGAGCTTGCCGGTGGAGGCGGACGGGCCGACGTTGTTGGTCTGGAGCTTCTTCAAGTACGCCATGGCGGGCTTCTTGCCGCCGAAGTCGTGCATCGCCTTGATGAGCACGGCGGTGCCGTCGCCCGCGACGCCAGGCGTGGAGTACTGGACCTTGTCCTTGTACGCGGGGTCGGTGAGGTCTTCCCAGGTCTTGGGGGCCTTGCCGCCGTCCAACTCCTTCTTGTTGTAGATGAAGCCGAAGTAGTTGTTCACCACGGAGGTCCACTTGCCGTCGGTGGCCTTGAGGGCGCCGTCGACCTGGTCGGACCCCTCGGGCTTGTAGGCCTGCAGCAGCCCCTTCTCGTCGGCCTGCTGGATGAACGGCGGCAGGGTGATGATCACGTCCGCCTGGGTGTTGGACTTCTCGCGGACGGCGCGCTGCACCATCTCGCCGGAGCCGCCCTCCACGTAGTTCACCTTGATGCCGGTCTCCTTCTCGAAGTCCTCGAAGACCTGGTCGTACCAGCCGTCGCCGTTCTCCCCCTTGAGGCCGTCGGCGCTGTAGACGGTGACCTCCTTCGCGTCGGACGCGGAGGATTCGCCGCCGCACGCGGTGAGCGATCCGGCGAGGACGAGGCTGCCGGAGACGGCGGCGAGCGTGCGGGCGTGACGGACTCGGGTAAGGCGTGACATGGCGTTTCGTGCTCCTTGAGAGCTTGCGGGCCTCAGCGGTAGGAGGCGCGGGTGCGGATGCGGGAGAAGGCGAAGAGGACGAGCAGCGTGGCCGCCATCAGGACCACCGCGACGGCGGCACCGGTGAAGAGGGAGCCGCGGTCGGTGGCCGCGTAGATCTGCACGGGCAGCGGCATCCAGTCCGGCGGATAGAGCATCATCGTGGCGCTCAACTCGCCCATGGAGAGCGCGAAGCAGAGGCCGGCGGCCGCGTTGAGCGACGGCAGCAGCAGCGGCAGCCGCACCTTCCACAGCACGTACGAGGGCCGGGCGCCGAGCGATGCCGCGGCCTGTTCGTACGCCGGGTCGAGCCGCACGATGGCAGCCGAAACCGACTGGTAGGCGAACGCGGTGACAAGGATGGTGTGCGCGAGGATCACGATCCAGCGCGTGCCGTTGAGGATCATCGGCGGCTTGCTGAACGCCACGAGGACCGCGAGCCCGACGACGACGGAGGGCACCGCGACCGGCAGCATGAAGAGGGTGTCGAGGAGGCGCTTGCCCCCCTTCTTCAGCGAGGCGGCGGCGAGCCCGGCCCAGGTCCCGACGGTCAGCGCGAGCAGGCTCGCGCCGACGGCGGTGACCAGGCTGGTGGTGAGCGCCTTGAGCGATTCACCGCGGGTGGCGGCCTCGTAATGCCCCGTGGTGAACCCGGACGGAAAGGCGCCGGACCAGTGCGAGGAAAAGGACGCCGCCAGAATCACCATCAGGGGGAGCGCGAAGAGCGGCAGAAAGAAGACGAGGAACAGGACCCAGGTGGCCCATTTCCCCTTGCGGCTATGCACCAACACGACGGCTCACCACCCGGTAGAGGCTGTAAAGACCCACGGATATCGCGATGTTGACCACGGCGACGACACAGGCCGCCGGATAGTCGGACTCGAGAATCGCCTTGCTGTAGACGAGCATGGGAAGGGTCGTGACCCCTTTCGCCCCGGTGAAGAGGACGATCCCGAATTCGTTCAGACACATGACGAGTACGAGGCTGCCGCCCGCGGCGAGGGCGGGCAGCGCCTCGGGCAGGATGACCCGCCGGATGATGCGGCCGGGCTTCGCCCCGAGGCTCGACGCGACTTCTAGTTGCGCGGTGTCGATCTGTGAGAACGCGGCGAGCAGCGGGCGCATCACGAAGGGCGTGAAGTACGTGATTTCCGCGAGGAGCACGCCCCACGGAGTGGTCAGGAACTGGAACGGCCCTTCGGCGGCGCCGGTCGCGTCCGTCCATATCCCGTTGGCCATCCCCTTGGTGCCGTAGAGGAACAGCAGGGCGAGGGTGATGAGGAAGGACGGAAAGGAGAGGAAAACGTCGATGAACCTGGCGACGGCTTTCCCTCCCGGGAACGGCACGAAGGCGATGACCAGCGCGAGCGCGAACCCGAGCACGAGACATCCGACGGTGGACCCGACGGCCAGCCACACGGTGGTCCCGAGCGCCTCCCGGAACGCTGCGGAGGCGAAGACGTCGGAGTAGGGCTGCAGGGAGGTCCCACCGGTGTCGGGCTGAAGGGACTGCTGGACGACGAGGGCGAGGGGGTAGAGAAAGAAGAGGGCGAGGGCTGCGACGGGGGGCAGGGCCCAGACCCACCCGGGCACCTTCCGGGGCGGCTTGTCCTTCTGCGCGTGGGGCGCCGGCAGCGTGGCACTAGCCATCGGTCACACCACCCGACAGCAACACCGCGTCTTCCGGCGCGAAGTGCAGGGTGACCTCGTCACCGATACCCGGCGGGGTCCGCAGCTCCCGAAGGTCAGCCTTGACCCGCTGCCCAGCGACATCGACGTACAGCCGATGGGTGGCACCCCGCCACTGGACCTCGGCGACGCGGCCGGAGAGGGCGTTGGGGCCCTCCCCGAGGCCGACCAGATGCGGCCGCACGCACAACGTGGCCGTGGCACCCGGCGTCGCATCAGCTGTGTCGACCTTCAGGTCGGCGCCCCCGAACGAGACGGTGCCAGAACCCACCCGTACCGAGAGGAGATTCGCATTCCCCACAAACGAAGCCGTGAACTCCGTCCGAGGCGCCCGGTAGAGCTCTTGCGGAGTCCCGCAGTCCCGCAGCCGCGCGCTGTCCATGACGGCGATCCGGTCCGCCAGGGTCAGGGCCTCCACCTGGTCATGGGTGACGTAGAGGATGGAGACGTCCGGCAACTCACGGTGCAGACGGGCGAGTTCCCCCAGCATCCCCGACCGCAACTGCGCATCAAGCGCGGAGAGCGGCTCGTCGAGCAGAAGCACCCCCGGCCGGATGGCCAACGCCCGTGCGATGGCGACGCGTTGCTGCTGCCCACCGGAAAGCTCCCGGGGGAACCGCTTGGCGTACGCGGCCATCCCCGTCATCTCCAGCGCCTCGGCGACCCGCCCCGGAACCTCGGACTTGGCGACCTTCCGCGCCTTCATGCCGAAGGCGACGTTGTCCGCGACCCGCATGTGCGGGAAGAGGGCGTACTGCTGGACGACCATCCCGATCCCCCGCTGATGCGGCGGCAGGCCGGTGACATCGCGCTCCCCGATGAACACCCGCCCTGACGCGGGCCGCACGAACCCGGCGACGGCCCGCAGCGCGGTCGTCTTGCCCGAGCCCGAAGGGCCGAGCAGCGCCATGACCTCGCCGGGCTGCACGGTCAGGTCGAGCGAGTCGAGCACGGTGTTCTTTCCGTAGGCGACCGAGACGCGATCGAAGCGGATGCCGCTGCTCATTCCTCGTCACCCCTGCGTACGGCGGCGCCCCTGAGTACGGAGGCGCCCTTGAGCGCAGCGTCACCCGTGAGCACAGCGGGCAGTTCGGCGACGGATCCCAGGACGTGTGTGGCCCCCGCGGCCCGCAGCGTCGCGTCGTCGTGGGCCCCCGTCAGCACCCCGGCGACGACCGAGGCGCCGGATCGTACGCCGCTGAGCATGTCGTACGCCGTGTCGCCCACGACGGCGATCTGCCGGACGTCGTCCACGGCCCGCGTCCGCAGGAAGGCGCTGAGCACCATGTCCGGGTGGGGCCGCCCGCGGCCGCCCGCGTCGGCGGGGCACAGGGTCAGCTCGACCAGGTCCCGCCAGCCGAGCGCGTCCAGGATGGCGTCCTGCGTGACGCGGGCGAAGCCGGTGCTCAACACCACCGCCAGACCAGCCGACTTGAGCTCCTCGACGGCTTCCCGCGCGCCGGGGATCGACGCGATGCGACCCCCGTCGACCAGCTCCCCGTACGCCTTCTCGAAGGCGACGTTGGCCCGCTGGGCAAGAGCCTCTTCGCCGAACAGATGCCGGAAGACGGAGATCTTGGACTCGCCCATGGTGGCGCGTACGTAGTCGAGCTTCTCGGTGTGGTCGGCCGAGCCCGGCTCGACGCCGAGTTCCAGCGCGGCGGCGGCGAAGGCCTCCTCGACGAGCCCGCCGTCCGCGACGGTCGTACCGGCCATGTCGAGCACGACGAGGCCAATGCTGCTGCGTGGGGTCAACTCCCTCACCATCTCCCTCACCATCCCAACTCGTCGGCGGTCTTCTCGGCGATCGCGGGCGAACACGTCATGCCGCGCCCGCCGGGCCCGGTGACCAGCCACACGCCGTCGCGGACCTGCTGGCGGTGCACGACGCGGGTCGTGTCGACGCACTGCGCGTACACCCCGGCCCAGCGCCGCCTGATCTTCGGCAGCGGCCGGCCCAGGAAGCCCTCGACGACCTCGGTCAGGTGGTCGTAGGGGTCTTCGAGGGTGTCGAAGGCGAAGGGGTGCTCGTACTCGTGGGTGTCGCCGATGGTCAGGCCGCCGTCCTCGCGCTGCACCATGAGGAGCTGCATCTTGTGCTCGGCGGCGGTCGGCGTCTGCGCCTGCCCGGCGTTGAGCGCGTCGAGGGCGTCCGAGGCGTACGCGGGGTAGTAGCGGAAGCTGTCGGCGTCGGCGACGGAGGTGGTGAGCGCCTCGCCGAGAGGCTCCGTCTGCATCATCTGCAGCCGCACGCGCCGCACGGGCAGGTCGGGGCCCGCCAGCTCCCGTACGAGACCGCCGAGCCAGGCGCCGGTGGCGAGCACGACGACGTCACCGGTGTGTACGTCTCCGTTGTCGTCCCGCACCGCGTTCTCGCCGACGACTTCGCGGACCTCGCGGCCGGGCAGGAAGGTGTAGCGGGGAGAGGCGCGAAGGGCCTCGCGCAGCCGGAGTTGCGCGGTCCGCGGCTCCACCGCCGCGTCCCTCTCGCACCACAGCCCGGCGATGAAGTCACCCCGCAGCGCCGGGTTGAGGGCGCGGGCCTCGTCGGCGTCGAGCAGCTTGTAGCCGCGGGCCGCCGCGTCGGGGCGGGCGAGGGCGGCCTCGGCGACCGCGCGCTCGCGTTCGTTGCGCACGAGGGTGAGGGAGCCGTTGGCCCGGAAGCCGATGCCCTCCACCCGCGCGCCTATCTCCTCCCACAGCTCACGGGCCCGCAGGGCGGTGTCCAGCTCCTCGCCCCCGGCACGGCCGCTCACCCATATCTGCCCGAAGTTGCGCAGCGACGCCCCGCGGGCCTCGCTCTCGCGCTCGATCTGTACGACCTCGTGGCCGCGTTCCACTGCGTGCCAGGCGTGCATGGTTCCCACCACGCCGGCTCCTACGACGATGACTCTCACGGCGGCAACGCTCCTGGGGAGGAGTGACCCGCCGAGGGCCGGGCGGCAACGGGATGGTGAACGGGCACCCAAGCTTGGACCAGACCCGTTATGCTTCCGTGACTTTTTTGCCGGGTCCCTGTTCGCATACAAGAAGTTCAGGCGCCGCTGCGAGTGCCGCTATAGGTGCCGCTGTTCCCCAGATGCGTGGTGAAGGAGAACCGGTCGCCGCGGTAGAGGGTGCGGACCCGCTCCAGGGGGTGGCCGGCGGTGTCTCGAGAGACGCGGTGGATCAGCAGCATGGGCAGCGCGGGAGGGGTGCCGATGAGCAGGGCCTCGCGAGGGGTGGCGAGGACGGTCTCGATGCGTTCGTCGGCGTCGCCGAAGGAGATGCCGAGCTGGTCGCGGAGGTAGGCGTAGAAGGAGGAGTCGGGCTCGAAATCACGGTCGAGGGCGGGGGCTCGGGCCACGGAGACGTACGTACTCTCAAGCCCCACCCTCTCCTCGTCGGCGAGGAGGACGCGCTCCATGTGCCAGACGGGCTCGCCTTGGCCGACCCCGATCTCGGCGGCGAGGGCTTCGGGGGCGGGGAATCGGTCGAGGGAGATGAGATTGCGCCCCGGGGTACGCCCCTGTCGCCGTACGCCTTCGGTGTAGCTGGCGAGGGACAGCGGCTGCTCCAGCTTCGGGCCCGCGACGACGGTGCCGCGCCCCTGCCTGCGCAGCCGCCCCTCCAGCAACAGCTCACGCAGCGCCTGCCGCACGGTCTCCCGAGCTACCTCGTACCGGACGGCGAGATCCCGCTCGGTCGGCAGCGTCTGCCCGTCCCCCAACTCCTCGGTCAGATCGGCGATGCGGGCCTTCACGGCGTAGTACTTCGGGATGCGCCCGTGCTCGGGGATGCCGGAGCGGATGGGGGCGCCGGGGGCCTGGTCGAGCAGGTGCGCGGGAGGGTGCGGGGGGTTCGGGTTGGTCACCCGGGGATGTTCGCAGACGTACGTGAACCGGGAGGTGAACGGAGGGGGAGGCGGGGGTGCGGTGTGGCGCTGGGCGGGTGTTCACTGTTCGGCGTTCGCTGCTCGCTGTCCGCTGTTCGCTGTCCGCTGTCTGCTGTCTGCTGTCTGCTGTCCGCTCAGCGTCTGCGGGCGGCCCGCAGGCGCCGGGTGCCCACGACGAGTGCCCAGCCCCCGGCGAACAGCGCACCGGCGACGGCACTGAGG